>NZ_BAABHD010000005.1:0-572331 GCF_039541915.1 Nibrella saemangeumensis | reverse complement strand
CAGCTCTAACCCGGCTGTGGTCAGTGTGAGCAACAGCACGGGCAAGTGGCTGGCCACTATTGTATCGGCCGGTACGGCCAACATCACCGCTTCACAGGCGGCCAGCCCCAGCTACCGGGCAGCTACCGATGTAGTGCAGGCTCAGGTGGTGAAGGCGGCACCTATAAATGGATACAAGCCCCTTCCCGGTAAGATAGAGGCAGAGAGTTATGATGCCATACAGGGCGTTGCCCTGGACGGTTCAACGGACACAGGGGGTGGACAATATGTAGGCTGGCTGGACCCAAATGACTGGATGGATTATAATGTTACTGTAGCCTCTACCGGTACATATACGTTCCGGGTGCGTGTAGCTGGACAAGGTGGGCGCATGGAATTGCGAACAGCTACAGGTCAGGTAATAAAGGCTGTTGATATTCCGGCTACAGGGGGCTGGCAAACCTGGCTCACAACCAGTATACCAATATCGTTATCAGGAGGAAGTCAGACAATACGTATTCATATAGTTCAGGGAGGCTGGAATCTCAACTGGTTTGAAGTAGCGACTCCTGATAGCTACCCTGAGCCGATCCAATCTGTCATTACCTTCGGTGCTTTAGCCGATAAGACCGTAGGCGATGCGGCCTTTGAACTGGTAGCCACCAGTAACAACACTGATACACCGATTACCTTTAGTTCATCCAATTCGGGCGTAGTATCGGTGAGCAACAGCACCGGCAAGTGGATGGCCACGGTGGTGGCCGCGGGTACCGCCAATATCACGGCTTCGCAGGCAGGCAGCACCAACTACAAGCCGGCGGCTGATGTGGTGCGGGTTCAAACGGTTAACCCCGCTACGGCGTATAGGCCTCTACCCGGAAAAATCGAAGCTGAAAGCTTTGATGCGATGCAGGGTATAGCCGCCGAGAGCACTGCTGATGAAGGCGGTGGCCAGAATGTAGGTTGGACCGATGCCGGTGACTGGCTGGATTACCATGTTAATGTAGCGTCGACAAATAACTATATTCTCCGGTTGAGGGTAGCGGGTTTTGGCGGACAAATTCAGTTCCGGACGGCTAATGGCGTTGTCATTAAAACGGTTGATTTGCCGACAACGGGAGGCTGGCAAGCCTGGACGACAATAAACACAGGAATTTCGCTGTCGGCGGGGAACCAGACCCTGCGAATCCATATCAGTCAGAGTGGATTCAACCTGAACTGGTTTGAGGTGGTTAATGAGGGTAGTGTGCAATCGGTCATTCAATTTGGAGCCCTGGCGGAGAGAACCGCTGGAGAGCCACCATTTACCTTAGTAGCTACCAGTAATAATACGGAGACGCCCATTACGTTTAGTTCTTCCAATCAGGCGGTGGTTTCTGTTGCCAATTCGAATGGTCAGTGGCGGGCAACACCGCTGGCGGCCGGAACCGCCACTATCACCGCTTCACAAGCCGGTAACGCAACCTTCAAGGCGGCTACCGATGTGGTACAGACCCAGGTGGTGAAGCCGGCTCCTGAGCTTATTCAGTCTGTCATTACTTTTAATGCCCTACCGGAGAAGGCCGCAGGGGATCCTCCCTACGCCCTGGTAGCAAGCAGCAATAATCCGGAAACACCGATTACGTTTTCCTCTTCGAATCCGGGTGTTGTCTCTGTATCCAACGCCAGCGGCAGTTGGATAGCAACACCCGTAGCCATGGGTACCGCTACCATTACTGCTTCACAAGCTGGTAACGGCAAGTACAGAGCAGCTGCGGACGTGATGCAAACTCAGGTGGTGAAGGCTGGTCAGGCTAAACCCATACCGGGCCGGATTGAAGCTGAACGTTACGATGCGATGCAGGGTATTCTGACGGAAAATACTGGAGATGTTGCCGGCGGAGGGCAGAATGTGGGCTGGACCGATGCCAATGACTGGCTGGATTACAATGTCAACGTGGCGGCAACGGGCACCTACACACTTAATATCCGGGCGGCTGGCTACGGGGGACGAATTGAATTCAGGACGGCTACCGGAGAAGTGTTGAAGGCTATTGACATGCCCATCACCGAAAACTGGCAAACCTACACGACGCTGACGACCACTATTTCCCTGAATGCCGGTACCCAGATTGTCCGCATTTTCTCGGTTGCCGGACTTTGGAATCTTAACTGGTTTGAAATCTACAATCCGGCCAATACGCCGGGGGCAACGCAGGCGGTGATCAGTTTCAATGCGCTTCCTGCAAAAAATGCTGGTGAAGCAGCTTATGAACTAACAGCTACCAGTACTAATCTGGAAATGCCTATCACCTACACCTCTTCGAATCCGGCGGTAGTTTCCCTGTCGTACTCAGGCGTGACCTGGAAAGCTACCCCCCTTACGGCCGGTACGGCTGTTATTACAGCTTCACAGGCTGGCAATACAAAGTACACCGCGGCTGCCAGCATAGCCCAAACTCAGGTAGTAAATCCCAACCCTACATCGTTCAAACCGATTCCCGGCCGGGTCGAGGCCGAACGTTATGATGCAATGCAGGGTATTACGCTGTCACCCACAACGGATGCCGGCGGGGGACTTCTCGTCGGATGGATTGACCCAAATGACTGGATTGATTATAACATTGAGGTAGCTTCAGCAGCTACATACACATTCCGGATGCGGGTAGCGGGTTTTGGCGGACAAATTCAGCTGCGCAAGGTTAGCGGTGAGGTTATAAATACAATCGATATACCTGCTACTGGTGGCTGGGAGACCTGGACGACATTCGGTACGCCGGTGTCTCTGCCCGCTGGTCGGCAGATCCTACGCATTCATGCCGTAAGTGGTCAGTGGAACTTCAACTGGTTCGAAGCCGTAACCGAAGGCACTCCCTCGGCTAACCTGGAATCAGTTATTACGTTCAATCCGCTGCCGGTTAAAACAATAGGGGACGTGCCTTTTGATCTGACGGCTACCAGCACCAATCCTGAAACTCCAATTACCTATTTTTCGTCGAATGAAGGAGTAATATCGGTGTCAAACAGTAGCGGCAATTGGATGGCCACCGTGGTCGGTGTGGGTACTGCTCAGATTACTGCTTCGCAGGCTGGAAACATCCGCTACAAGCCGGCTGCCGATGTGATGCAGACTCAGGTCGTGAACAATCCGGCCCCTCCGGCAGGGCAAAAGATTCCGGTGAGTGCCCACCGCTGGTATCAGCTTAACAGTACGACCAATACGTTAGCCGGATTTTTTGACGGCAATACCGATGTGGGCGTGCAGGTGCAGGGGACTAAGGTAGTAGATAATTACGAGGCCTATTATCCGCTGCTCGATGGGGAGGAGATCACCCTGTCGGCCATTAAGTTCTTCGACGGTTACGGCTATGATCCGGGTAAACCTGTAACGCTGTCCATCATCGATGCACAATGGAACCGCATACCGGTGGCTACGTTTACTGGTGTAACTTATGGCTGGACCGGACCGGACCCCAATAAACTGACAGTTTTTGACCTGAACACGCCCATCAGTGGTGCCCGGTATCTGGTGCTGAACATGTGGAACCTGTACCCGACGGAGATTGAGTTCTACGGCATCTACAAAGCGCCCACCAATCCGCCCACACCAGCTCCGGCCAAGCCTGTGCGGCTCAAGGATATGTTTGGTGTCAACGTCTACGAGTGGAACTTTCAGGATGGGAATACACCCTGGCAGATCAACGAAGCCAAAATGGGTGTGATCAAAAATTTCACCGGCATTCGCCATTACATGGACTGGGAACGCATAGAGACCAATGAAGGCTTTTACACCTTTAACCCGACGCAGAGCGGAGGTTGGCACTACGACGCCATCTACGAGCGCTGCAAAGCCGAAGGCATTGAAGTGCTGGCTGACCTGAAGACCCTGCCCGGCTGGTTGCTCGATACCTATCCGGATGGACAACGAAATCCGACTGGGGTACCAGTGCGTTACGGCAAAGACTATGCTGATCCCCGCTCTTATATTGAGCAGGCCAAAGTGGGCTTTCAGTACATCGCCCGCTATGGCAGCAATCCCAACGTAGATCCTAGCCTGTTGAAATTAGCCAATGGTAATACGCTCAAAATAGGCATGGGCGTGGTCAAGTACATTGAGTGCGACAATGAGCGGGACAAGTGGTGGGAAGGCCGGCCTGCCTACCAGACCGCCCGCGAATATGCCGCCAACCTGTCGGCCTTCTACGATGGTCACAAAAACAGCATGGGACCAGCCGTGGGTGTTAAAAATGCTGACCCCTCCGTGCAGGTGGTCATCGCCGGTATCTGCACCAGCAAAGATTACGTGAAGGGCATGATCGACTGGTGCAAAGAGCACCGGGGCTACCGGGCTGACGGCAGCGTGAATGTCTGCTGGGATGTGATCAACTACCACTACTATACCTTTAGCAGCGTTGACAGTCGGGGCTCTGCTCCGGAACTTTCCCCGGCGGGACAAGATGCCAAAGGCTATGTGCAGGTGGCTCATGAGCAGCTCAGAGGCATGCCGGTGTGGATTACCGAAGCCGGCTACGATGTTCATCAGGGTAGCCCGCTCAAGGCGATTCCCATCGGCAGCAAATCAGCTCTGGAGACGCAGGCCGACTGGATCCTGCGCACGGCCCTGCTCTACGCCCGCAATGGCATCGACAAGCTGTTCTTCTACCAACTCTACGATGACAACAGCAACTCGGCCAGTCAGTATGCCTCGTCAGGCCTGGCCAATGAGGGTAGCTTCAGTCGTCGTCCGGCGGCTGATTACCTCTATCAGGTCAACAAGCTGTTTGGGGAGTACCGCTACCAGCAGACCTTGTCGAGTGATCCTTTAGTGGACCGCTACAGCTACAATGGGCAGTCGCTGTACGTGTTGATGATCCCTGATGAGAAAGGCCGTACCGGAGAGTACACGCTGGATCTGGGTAATGCAGCAAGTGCGACCATCTACAAGCCCAAGGTAGGCAGTGATGCCATGGAGGTGCAGCAGGTACAGACCCAGGGGGGAAAGCTGAAGGTAGCCGTCACCGAAACACCTGTGTTTGTCATGTCGGGCCTTCCGCCCGCCCGGGTGGGTGTGGCGCAGGAAACAAGTGCTTTAAGTACTCTGCAGGTGTACCCCAACCCAACGGTAGGGCAGGTAAATATCAGTTTCCAGAATGATCAGCAGACACCAGTGCAGATACGGGTGCTGGATGCGGCTTTGGGTCGGGTCTATAGGCAGGTTAGCGCAGAAAAGCTTACTCCTGGCTTTAATACCAGTATTGATGTATCTGCTTTACCAACCGGGCTCTACATTGTGGAAGTAAGCCAGGGAGTGCATAAAGTATTCCGGAAAATTGTTAAAGTGCAGTAGTATTTTTGAATCTTTAAGAATTGAGAAGGCTGTGGTAGATCCGTGGCCTTCTCTGTTTTTATGCTACTGTTGTAACCGTTGAAGACTTGGTTATAAATAATTAAAACAAGCTTAAAGCAGGTACATATGTCTTTTTATGTGTTGTGAGCTTGGATGTGAACCCATACATTTGCCAAATTTTGTTATTTAACGGTAAAAAAATAGCCAATGTATTCACAGTGGCTAACTGTTTTATAGCCTATTCGTTTTGCCCCTTTTTACAACAGATCATATTACCTGCACGTAGCTTATTAATTCATGTTCTTTATGATGAGACCTTTATTAACCAGTCTTCTGGTTTTAGGTACTTTTTTCTTCTTTATCCAACAGGAAGCATACAGCACACCGAGCGATAACAAACGGAATGCTGCAACGGGATCGAAATTTTCATCTTCAATTAAAATTGGGCGAGCTCCCTTTACAGGCGCTTTGTTGAATAGACCCTTACCGGGCCGTATCGAAGCCGAAGCCTATGACATGATGCACGGCATCGGCACCGAAGGGACGGCAGATACCGGCGGAGGGCAGAATGTGGGCTGGACCGACGCCGGAGATTGGGTGGACTATAAGGTTGATGTTGTAGCGGGGGTATATACGCTGAATCTACGGGTAGCCGGCTCTGGCGGACAGGTGCAGTTGCAAACAGCCTCCGGCAACGTACTGACCACCGTTAAATTGCCAACAACGGGTGGCTGGCAAACCTGGACCACCGTCAGCACTACAGTATCATTGCCGGCCGGTAGCCAGACCCTGCGGCTTTACATCGTCAACGGCGGCTGGAACCTCAACTGGTTTGAGGTAGTGGCCGGATCAAATCCGCCAGCTGTTTCAGGCAGGTCGCTGCCGGGTCGCATCGAGGCCGAAAATTATGAGGCTATGCAGGGAGTCGGCAATGAAGGGACCTCTGATTCGGGTGGTGGACAGAATGTAGGCTGGACCGACACCGGCGACTGGATGGACTATGCCGTTGATGTGGCAGCGGCTGGTAGCTACACGTTAAACCTAAGGGTAGCGGGTTTTGGCGGACAGGTGCAACTGCGTACGGCTTCCGGTCAGATGCTGGCTACCGTAGACATGCCTACGACCGGCGGCTGGCAAACCTGGGCAACTATTAGCAAAGAGATATCTCTATCGGCTGGTAGTCAGACGCTGCGGCTTTATATCGTCAACGGTGGCTGGAATATTAACTGGTTTGAAGTAGTGAGCGGGGGCAATCCTGCTGCCTCGCTTGAATCGGTCATCACGTTCGTTCCGCTTTCCGAGAGAAAAACCGGCGATGCTGCTTTTGAATTGACAGCCAGCAGTACCAATACGGAAATGCCGATTACCTTCCGGTCGTCTAACGACGGCATTGTTGCCGTTTCCAACGCTAGCGGGAAGTGGATGGCTACGGTAGTCGGGGCCGGTACGGCCACCATCACTGCATCGCAGGCGGGCAATACCCGGTATAAGCCGGCTGCCGATGCTATACAGACGCAGGTGATCAGGGGCCCGGCTCCTAAAGCACTGCCGGGACGCATCGAAGCTGAACACTACAGCGCCATGCAGGGGATTGGCGTGCAGGGAACAGAAGATACCGGCGGGGGGCAGAATGTGGGTTGGACCGATGCCGGCGACTGGATGGATTATTATGTGGATGTCGCTGCCGCCGTAAATTATACCCTGAATGTACGGGTGGCAGGTTTTGGCGGACAGATACAGCTACGCACCGCTACCGGTGAGGTGCTGAAAACTATTTCCCTGCCTAACACGGGCGGCTGGCAAACCTGGACCACCATTAGCACTCCGGTTGCGCTGAAGGCAGGTAGCCAGACCCTGCGCCTTGAGGTGGTCAGTGGGAACTGGAACATCAACTGGTTTGAGGTGACCGGGGGTGGGAGCCCGTCGGCTTCGCAGGAATCGGTGATCAGCTTTGGGGCTCTGCCGGGCCGAACTGTCGGCGGTGCCGCTTTTGAGCTGGTGGCTTCCAGTACTAATCCTGAAATACCCATAAGGTTTTCTTCGTCTAATCCGGGTATCGTATCGGTCTCTAACGTCAGTGGTACCTGGAAGGCAACGCCCTTAGCAGTTGGTACGGCGAGTATTATTGCTTCTCAGGCTGGTAATAACACGTATAAGCCAGCGGTTGATGTCGCGCAGGCGCAGGTAGTCGGTCAAACGGCGGCCAAACCCCTGCCGGGCCGGATTGAAGCGGAGCATTATGATGCCATGCAGGGCATCTTAACCGAGAATACCGGGGATGCCGGTGGAGGGCAGAACGTGGGTTGGGTAGATTCGAATGACTGGATGGAGTACCGGGTCAATGTGGCAGCTGCGGGTACCTATACCTTCAGCGTGCGGGGGTCCGGGTATGGCGGACGCATTCAGTTGCAGACCGGAGCGGGTGAGATACTGAAAATTATCGACATGCCCGACACTGGCGGCTGGCAAACCTGGACCACACTTAGCACAACCCTAACGTTGAAGGCAGGAGAACAAACCCTTCGAATCTTCTGCGTTAATCCTAACTGGAACCTTAACTGGTTTGAAGTGGTCAATCCGCAGGCACCGTCGGCTACCCTGGAATCGATTATCTCCTTTGTCCCACTGGCGGATAAGACTGTAGGTGAGGCTTCTTTTATCTTGACGGCTACAAGTAGCAATACCGAGATGCCCATTACCTATACCTCCTCCAACCCAGCGGTGGTATCGGTTGCCTTTTCCAGCGGAAGTTGGCGGGCAACTCCCCTGACTGCCGGAACGGCCAACATTACGGCTTCGCAGGAGGGAAACAGCCGGTACAAACCCGCAACTAGTGTCGTACGGGTCCAGACGGTAAAACCCGCACCAGGTTCGTTTAAGCCGCTGCCGGGACGCATTGAAGCCGAAAGTTTTGATGCCATGCAGGGCATTGCTACCGAAAATACGGGAGATGCGGGGGGCGGTCAGAACATCGGCTGGATTGATACAGGAGACTGGTTCGACTATAATGTTAACGTTGCTGCTGCCGGCACATATACTTTTAACATGCGGGTAGCCGGGTTTGGCGGACAGGCCCAGCTCAGAACGGTTTCGGGTGAGGTATTAAAAACCATTGATCTGCCTGTTACCGGCGGCTGGCAAACCTGGACTACTACCAGTACCACCGTCAATCTGCCGGCGGGTAACCAGACGCTGCGGTTGTATGTAACGGCCAGTATGTGGAATTTTAACTGGTTTGAGGCTGCCAACGAAGGAACGGGTCCGGCCTGGCAGGAGTCGGTGATTACCTTCGCGCCTTTGCCAAATAAAGCCATTGGGGATGTACCGTTTGCCCTGGGAGCCACCAGCACCAATAGAGAAACCCCTATTACCTACGTTTCTTCCAATCCGGGAGTGATCTCCGTCTCTAACAGCAGCGGCAAATGGATAGCCACGGTCGTTGGCATAGGAACGGCTACCATTACGGCTTCGCAGGCCGGCAATATTCACTTTAAACCGGCTGCCGCTGTAACGCAGACCCAGGTGGTAAGCAATCCGGCTGCACCAAGTAACGGCCAAAAAATACCGATTGACGCTCAGCGCTGGTACCAGCTTAACACAAACACCAATACGCTGGCCGGGTTCTTCGATGGTAACGCGGATGTAGGCGTTCAGATCCAGGGTAGTAAAGTGGTGGATAATTACGAAGCGTACTACCCGCTGCTCGATGGGGAGGAGATCACCCTGTCGGCCATTAAGTTCTTCGACGGCTACGGCTATGATCCGGGTAAGCCTATGACCCTGTCCATCATCGACGCGCAATGGAACCGTATTCCGGTAGCTACGTTTACCGGTGTGACCTACGGCTGGACGGGACCTGATCCCAACCAGGTGACTACGTTCGATTTGAAGACTCCTATTCATAATGCCCGGTATCTGGTGCTGAACATGTGGAACCTGTACCCGACGGAGATTGAGTTCTACGGCACCTACAAAGCGCCCACCAATCCGCCTACGCCGGCTCCGGCCAAACCCGTGCGGCTCAAGGATATGTTTGGTGTCAACGTCTACGAGTGGAACTTTCAGGATGGGAATACACCCTGGCAGCTTAGTGAGCCGAAACTAAATGTGATCAAGAATTTCACCGGCGTTCGCCACTACATGGACTGGGATCGGATCGAGCCGTCAGAGGGAGTCTACACCTTTAACCCGACGCAAAGTGGCGGCTGGAACTTCGATGCCATCTACGAGCGCTGCAAAGCCGAAGGCATTGAGGTGCTGGCTGACCTGAAGACTCTGCCCGGCTGGCTGGTAAATACCTACCCGGATGGGCAGAAAAATCCTTTGGGTGTACCGGTACGCTACGGCAAAGACTATGCTGATCCCCGCTCTTATATTGAGCAGGCCAAAGTGGGCTTTCAGTACATCGCCCGCTATGGCAGCAATCCCAACGTAGACCGCAGCTTGCTGAAGGTTGCAGGGAGTAATACCCTGAAAGTGGGTATGGGCGTGGTCAAGTACATTGAGTGCGACAATGAGCGGGACAAGTGGTGGGAAGGCCGGCCTGCCTACCAGACCGCCCGCGAATATGCCGCCAACCTGTCGGCCTTCTACGACGGCCACAAAAACAGCATGGGACCAGCCGTGGGTGTTAAAAATGCTGATCCCTCCGTGCAGGTGGTCATCGCCGGTATCTGCACCAGCAAAGATTACGTGAAGGGTATGATCGACTGGTGCAAAGAGCACCGGGGCTACCGGGCTGACGGCAGCGTGAATGTCTGCTGGGATGTGATCAACTACCACTACTATACCTTTAGCAGCGTTGACAGTCGGGGCTCTGCTCCGGAACTTTCCCCGGCGGGACAAGATGCCAAAGGCTATGTGCAGGTGGCTCATGAGCAGCTCAGAGGCATGCCGGTGTGGATTACCGAAGCCGGCTACGATGTTCATCAGAGCAGCCCGCTTAAAGCGATTCCTATCGGCAGCAAATCAGCTCTGGAGACGCAGGCTGACTGGATCCTGCGCACGGCCCTGCTCTACGCCCGCAATGGCATCGACAAGCTGTTCTTCTACCAACTCTACGATGACAACAGCAACTCGGCCAGTCAGTATGCCTCGTCAGGCCTGGCCAATGAGGGTAGCTTCAGTCGTCGTCCGGCGGCTGATTACCTCTATCAGGTCAACAAGCTGTTTGGGGAGTACCGCTACCAGCAGACCTTGTCGAGTGATCCTTTAGTGGACCGCTACAGCTACAATGGGCAGTCGCTGTACGTGTTGATGATCCCTGATGAGAAAGGCCGTACCGGAGAGTACACGCTGGATCTGGGTAATGCAGCGAGTGGGACTATCTACAAGCCAAAGGCGGGCAGTGATGCCATGGAGGTGCAGCAGGTACAGACCCAAGGGGGTAAGGTGAAGGTAGCTGTCACGGAGACACCGGTATTTGTCATGTCGGGCCTTCCGCCCGCTCGGGTGGGGGCCACGCAGGAATCGAGTGGTTTAAGCGCTGTACAGGTGTACCCCAACCCAACAGCAGCCCAGGTCAATATCAGTTTCCAGAATGAGCAGCAGACTGAGGTGCAGATACGGGTGCTGGATGCGGCTTTGGGCCGTATTTCCCAGCAAGTTAGCGTTGCCAAGACCGCAACGGCTTTCAGTACGAGCCTGAATATCGCTTCGCTGCCGGCTGGCCTCTACCTTGTGGAGGTAAAACAGGGGGCTGAGCGGGTTACCCGCAAAGTACTAAAGGTGAACTAAGGCTGTCTTTAAAAGCTTGAAAAGCCCGGCAGGCTGGTAATTTCTCCAGCCTGCCGGGCTTTTTGCCTGATGGGAATTCGGGTAAAAGCTAGCGCAGCCGCATAAAGTGGATATCGTAGTTGTAACGGATCTGGCGGTATATGTCCCGCACCAGCGAAATAGCCGGGTGATTGCTCTGCGTCCATTTGCTGCGGGTCATGGTACTGGGCTCGGCCTCGTTGTTGCGCTGGAAGAACAGGTTCTGGTAATCGTTGTAAAACAAGCCCTTCCCTTTATTCTGAATAAACGAGATGCACATTTGGTACTCGGTCCGGTCTCCTTTGAGTCCTTCGGCATACCGGCCGAATTTTTGGAAAAAGGTACTCCGTCTGAGGTGCGGATGGTCGCTGTAAAAGTAAATCTTCTTGTAATTGGCCGACCAGGGGGAAATCTGCATCTCAGAAAACCCCTTACCTACGGGTTTCAGGTATGGGTAAGGGAAGTAAGCGTAAAACCGGACAATATCCAGCTCCGGATTGGTCTGCATGAACTCCAGCGCGGTCTGGAAATGGACCGCAAAGTTGGCCGCCGGCTCAAAGTCCTCCTGCACGTATAGGGTGTATGGCGTCCGGACGGCGTCCTGTCCTTTATTCAAATTGTTGCCCAAACCCTTGTTCTTAGGGGTTGTAACCAGCCGGAAGGGAATTACGGTTTGCAGTTGCTTTACCCGGTTCAGGTGTTCGGGCCGGCTGCCGTCATCCGAAACCACAATGTCTTCAAACGAGCAGTTCAGTTTCTGGTAGCTCCTCAGCAGGTGTTCGAGCGAGCCGCTCCGGTTATAGTGGGTGACCAGCAGGGTAACACCGGCAAAATGATTCAACTGCGTATTCATGAGGTGCGTACAGTTTTTCCATTGAGTTATGTCTATGCTTACAGCGATGTCGGGCGGAGGCTCAGACGCAATTGACGAAGCTCCTTCTGCACCCGTTTGCTGAAGGCTCTCAGCACGCCACCGTCTTTCACCAGCAGCCGGTCGCTCGACCATACCCTGGCGTTGTGCGTTACCCGCTTCAGTTTTCCTTTGGCCTGCAGGGTCATGGCCATCCAGCCGTCTTCGCTGGCTTCGTCGTTGTTATCGTTGGTAAAGCCGCGCTTAAAGTTGGTGTTGAAGCCGCCAACCTCCAGCGCATCCTGCCGCCGGAACGCAAAGTTGAAGCCCATGACATTCACGCATTCCCACCCTTTCCAGCGTCGCCATGCAAACACTACACTGGCGGCCGTTTCGTGCAGCAGCAGCGCCCAGCGCGGGTTTACGGCACTCGGTAGAAAAGAATACGTGCCATATGTACAGACAATAGCCGGGTTGGCCAGTGGCTTCACCAGCGCATCGAGCCAGCCAGGTGGATACATACAGTCGCAGTCGGCGTTTACCACATAGCGGCCTTTGGCAGCCTCCAGACCCGCCTGCCGCGCAAAGCCGATCCCCTGCTGCGTAACCAGCACCGAGCGTACCCCACAGGCATCCAGCAGGGCTTGGGTCTGGTCCCTGGAGTTGTTGTTGGCGATAATGAGTTCCGTACGGTAGCGGGTTTGCTGACCGGCCAGTGACGAGAGCAGATTCAGAATCTTCTTTTCTTCGTTATACGCCGGCACTACAATCGATACCTCCGGGTCATCTACCCTAAACTGCGCTAACCGGGTACGCAGGTCATCAGTCAGCGCGGGGTCGGGTTGCTCCGGCGAGTAACTGAAGCGATGCCGGGCAAGCCACGCAGGTACTAGTTCCATAGGCGTTCAGGCTCGCTTGAGGACCTTCGACCGGAAGACATTCTTAGAAATATCCCAGCAGGCGCTGGCCGTGTCGCGGACTTCCTGCCACATGGTTTTCTTCGGAAAGAACTCATCCGCCCATTGCAGCTTCCACTGGCCGCTAAAGTACTTCAGGATTTCCGGGTCGGTCGGGTTCACCACAAATTCAAAATCGTCCTGCCACTCAATCCGGATCGTCATCAGATTGGGGTGAGTGCGTTCCACAATTTTGAAGCCGATGGAGTGCTTCGGCAGGTAATCCTGCACCAGCTCCATCATATTGTAGGTCACGGAAAAATTGACCTTTGTTTTATCGACTAGGTACAGCACGTTCTGGTGCTCATGCAGCAGCCATTTATGCGATTCTTTGGCAAACAGGTATTCGCCCAGCAGCGAAGGCGTTTCAATCAAGCCGCGCCTGGCTACGCGGAACTGCTCTTTCAAAAAACGGACAGGGTCCTCTACGTGCTCCAGTACCTGGCAGCAGATAACGTAGTCGAATTCCTTGTCTTTAAACGGCAGGTTTTCGCCGTCGGCTTCCATAAACTGCTGTCCCCGCAGCACCTTTATATCCCCGTTTCGGTGGTAATTGGAGTCAATAAACTTATCAACCACAACATTAGAGCGGGGGTGCGGATTATGCCCTCCGCCTACTTCAAGTACCCGATCCCGAGAGCCAATAGCCAGATCGAACCGGCTTTTAGGATTCCTGAGTTTCATAACGATATTATCAAAGAGTAAAAATCAAAAATGATGAAAAAGTCCTTTATTGTCTATTTATTGCGGGAATCCTTATCAAAAGGAACCGCGCAGATTCTTCAGCTCCGCCAGTGAGTATTTATAGCGCAGCGTTAGCAGTGAATACACCATGCCGCCAATGGCAATCTGGGTAATGGTGTTGAACAGACCGTCGTACCCGACCGTGTTTTTATAGATGGCAATGGCCAGCACCATCAGCAGGCAGAATGTAACGGTTTTCAGTGAGTTCTCATAGAATTGTTTGAAGAAGTTGCCGATCAGCGAATACGCTACCGTCAGGTTCAGCGAGAACGTAATGAAGGTCGCGATCAGATACGCCAGGGCAATGTAAGTCACGTGTCCCTGCTGTCCCAGGAAATACACCAGCGGGGTTTTGATAAGCAGCACGACTACGTTGATGTAAAAGAGCAGATTGGGCTTGCCTTTTGAATACACCAGCAGAAAAATAGGGTGGCTCAAACAGTTGAAAATACTGACAAAGACAAAGATCTTGATCAGCGGAAAGGTTTCTTCCCAACCGGGTCCGTAGATCAGCGGAATAACGCTCTCGGCCGTGATGAATAAACCGGCCAGCAGGGGCAGGTTAAAGTAGCATAACACATCCAGGATTTTGATGTAGGCCCTGCGCAGATCCGAATCGCTGTCTTTCATTTTGGCCACAATGGGCGAAGCCACCTGAAGAATGATGGGATTCAGTTTGTTGATGGGGAAAACGGCCAGTTGGTACGCAACCGTATAAAAGCCAAGGGCCTTCACGCCCAGCAGATTCCCGATCAACAGATTATCCAGGTTGCTCTGTACATAATAGACCACCCCTTCCCCGATATTGAAGATACCAAACCGCAGGTGCTCCCGGATGATAGAGAACTTGAAATAGAGCCTGGGAAAAAACAGCTTCCGGCCGAAAAATACCTGCAGCGATGTCCGTAGGACCTGGGTCGTTAGGCCACCAAATACCAGGGAATATTCCTCGAAACCCCTATAGGCCAGGGTAATGGTTAGGGCTGTTCCCGTAACGCTGCTTGCTATTTCGGTGATCGTGATCTCCTTAAACTTCAGTTCTTTTTGCAGAAGAGACGAGTAAATCTGCCCGAAATACATGATCAGGAAGACCGAAGAGGAAATTTTTATAACGTGGTCGAGCCGGGGTTCATGGTAAAACTGTACAACCAGCGGGGCGCTGAAGAAAATAATAAAGAAGAAAAGGACGCCCAGCAAAATATTGACCAAATATAACGTAGACAGTACCTGCTTGTCGTTCTCCTGTTTATAAATAATGGAGGTGGTGAAACCCAGGTTGGCAAATAAGGCAAAGAAATTAATAATCAGCGTACTTACGCTGATTAGTCCGAATACCGCCGGATCTAAAAGCCGGGCAAGCACGGCAATTTGCAGGAACTGAAGTCCCGTTGCAATCCCGGTCGAGATTGTGGTCCACTTCGTGCCGATAATTGCCTTTTTGGTGTTACTCATTCTCACTAAGCTGGTATACAAGCCGGGGATATAACCCGGCTAAGCGTTAAAATTCTTCCGACAAATAGCTAAAGACATCGTCGGGTGTCTTTGCGTGCAAAATCAGGGCGTTCGACAGTCTCGGAAAGTAGTTGGTATATTCATCGAAAACGCTCTCCAGTCCTCCGTTCGACAAAATGATGTTCTTACCACCGAAATAGCTGGCTAGGGCTGCCGTGCCCCCGTGTACCGATACAAATCGGTCGCAGTTGGCGTACACCATCAATTGGAGGTGATTGAAGCTGTTAACTTTCGATTTAAACTTTGTAAACAGATCGTTCAGCAGGATAACCTCCGGATGTGCTCTTTGCAGCCAGGGGTACTCGTTAAGGTCAAGAATCTCGCTATTGTCCTGAACAATGTGGTTGGGCAGCGGCCGGTTATAAATAATCTGGTATTTATGTTTGTTCAGGTTGATAATCCGGTCCAGCGTCGGAATGTCCAGAAAATTTGTTGGTTCCTGGTTCCACTCAATATTGTATTTGTTGGCAATGATCAGAATGGGTTTATCAAAAACAAATAAAGTATTTTTATACTGCTCCTTCAGGGGCGGTGCAATCCACTTTTTGAACGTCTTCTTGATGCTGTGGTTTATGTTCGGAAAGTTGTAGTTGTTATACGTAAAATCCCACCGTCTTTCGGCGTACCGTTCTTCATGGTCAGGGCTGAAAAAATACAGCTCGTTGGTGCCTTTGCAGGAAATGGTTTTTTCTAACGTTCCGTTCAGGTAATGCCAGTAGGCAAATGGCAGCACATGGGTAATTTCGTTCTGAAACTCCCCCTGGTAATCGATTACTTTATAATGCTTTTTGATAAAGTAATCGCGCAGCAAATACCGGACCTGATATAGCCTGTTGAAGTAGTTGTCCCGGAGAAAATACCGATACTCCCGTTTTACCTGCCGGTAATTCAGGGCAACGTAAACAGACAACATTTTTAACACTATACCTTTCATTCAACTACTACTTAATATGTTTTTCGGGTTGAGTCTTGTCACTTTAAAGCCATTATGAAATTGTGGTTATTCCATAAAGATTAGCTGAGAGCTGTTTTTGACGAACCGGTATTTGAGGTAAAACCACCTCAGGAACAACACTACCGGTTGTTTACTTTGCCGCCAGTTGGGCCGGTAACTAGCCGTACTTGGCTCTACGCTTGAGTTGCTATGGTCAAACAGCGTGGTGTATTCATCAAAGAATAAACCCTGTCCTTTCTTCCGCAGGAACCTCAGGCTCATTTGCAATTCCGTGACATCTACATTTTTCCCTTCGACATAGCGCCCAAATTTTTTCAGGAAGTTACTCCGTCTGAGGTGCGGATGGTCGCTGTAACAGTAAAATTTGAGATGGTTGGCGTAAAATGGATTCTGCTTAAAGGTCATTTTAGAAAATCCTTTGCCATACGGTTTCAGGTAGGGGTATTTCAGGTACCCGTAAAACCGGATGATATCAAGGCTGTCATCCTCCCTTATAAACTGCAATGCGTTCTGAAAGTGTTGCGGAAAATCATCCTTCGGGACAAAATCCTCCTGTACATATAGGGTATACGCTGTTTTGACGGCGTCCTGCCCCTTGTTGATGTTATTACCCAGGCCCCGGTTTTCAGGAGCGGTAATCAACCGAAAGGCGTAGCGTTGCTGAAGCTCCTTTAGGGCATTCAGGTGTTCGGGTTTACTGCAGTCGTCAGAGACAACGATGTCTTCAAACCGGCAGTGCTGTTGAGCAAATCGTTCCAGAAGTCGTTCCAGAGAGCCGCTCCGGTTGTAATGGGTAATCAATAAAGTTACGTCTTCAAAGAAGTAGCTTTTCATACTCGTATCTGGCGGGAATGGTTATGGGATAGTTTTGTACTGTACTCAGTATCAATTACAATAATTGGGTATTCAATAATTCATCGTTCAGAATGATGGTGTTTTCTCCTTTCTGTAAAAACGTGTATGTTTTAAAAGCTTCATGGATTGCGTTAAAGAATGTCTGGCCACATCCAGGCAGCATAAAGTCGTGTAGTTCAATAACGATCATTTTGGTTCTGGGCAGCCAATTCATATAGTTCTCGCTAAATAGCTGTTTCTCTGCTGTTTCAATATCAAGTTTCAGCAAATCGATGGTGTTAAGCTGAAACTCAGTTACAATACTGTCAATCGTTACGGTTTCGGTTACGTCAGCCCGTTGCCGGTTATCCGTATCGGTAAGTTCTTCAATTACAATGCCCCATTTGCCCCGGTTGTATTTATCGACGGCTCTGGTAAATACCTGTCTGGGCCACAGACCAGCATGCTTGACAAATACATTTTGGTACCGGCTGGTATTGGCCGTCAGTAACCTGAAGTTGTCGCTATCCGGTTCAATACTGACTACGGTGGCATCTGGAAACCGATTCTTGAAATAAATGGTTGCCAGACCAATATTGGCTCCTCCATCGATGATAAACGTCGGTGTAAACCGAAAGTCTAAATTGTATTCATCAAATAAGAAGATCTGTTCAAACGTTGGTACGTCCGAGGTATCCGGTCGTAACGCAATCGGGTGTTTAACCGTCGGAATACTCACGTTGAAACACCTGCCCGTTTTTACTTTGTATGCTGCGGTCATGCCGCTCACCAGACCAAATTCCCGAGTATATCGGCTTATGGTTCGTAAGGTACCTGCCATTGAAGTTTTCCTTAAATGACTTCTGCTGCCTGTCTACTTACGTACATAATTCAGCCGTTCCCTACTAAGGACGGGCTGTCCGTTTACCCCTGTTCCGGCGACAGGAATTTGCGCCGGAAGTTGAGGAGCCGCCTGGTTTGATTCAGGCTTATCACTGCATCTTCCTGATTTGGATCTTCGATATAATCATCTTCTACCTTGTTCAATACGGTCAGTATCGGGTGCGATGCAATTTTCTTATACATTTCCAGCAGTTGCCGTTCCGTGCGAGCCCAAACCAGGTTAGCATCCACAACGAGCAACGATACGTAGCTCTTGTTAAGCAGGTTTACCGGGATAGGACTGCTGGTTAAGGAAGGCAGCTCCAGAATAATCAGATCATACGAGGCTGCATCAAAGTTTTCCTGTTCGTCGATCAGGTACCTCAGATCATTGATATTCATAAAGTTCGGGCGCAGCATATAGGGAAGAAACGTCACCCCGTTTTGCTCGGCTACTTTCTGCGGACTGGTATAATCCGGGTAGCAGTAGGCTACGCGCTGACCGGCTTCACCGTACAGGCGGGCCAGCCCACTGGCGATCCAGGTTTTGCCTTGCCGGGAACGTACGCTGAACAAGGTAATCACCGGCGGGTGAGGTTTTGCTGTGGCCTGCACAATCTCGATGTTAATCGCACTACAGAGCTGCTCAAACATGCTGATGACGGCCCGGTTTGCCTTGGCGTCGGGAGCGCCCATCTTGATCAGGGGGAACAGGGCGGTTACCGGCCGGCCAATAATCATTTCGGCCTGCTCCGGCGAGCTGATGCGCCGGTCGAGCAGGAAACGAATGGCCGTAATGAGCAGGGCCAGGAAAAGGCCGATACCAATTGCCAGCGCCAGAAACAGCCAGCGCTTCGAGCCTTTGGCCGTTGGGAAGTCAGGCGCGTCAAGTACGGTTAGGGCTCCGTCGATGGAGATGTCTTTGCGGTGAGTCAGGGCCTGATTCAGACTTTGCGTGGCCGTGAGGTATTCCTTTTCGGCTACACTCAGGTCCCGGTTGAGCTGGCGGAGCTGAGAGGCAAGCGGGCTATACTCCTCCGTTTTAGCCTCGTATTCGCCCAGACGCTTTTTGTAAAGTTCCAGTCGGGCCGCCGATTCTTCGAACGCAAGTACCTTGGTCAACCATTCATTGAGGATAGTTTCCTGCGGAATGGCGTCCTGCGAGTCACCGGCCATGTAATACTTGCGGGCGGTTGACTTCAGTTCTTCAGATGCCCGGTCTACGTTAGCCTGTAAGTTGGCCACTACGCCTTCGGTGCTGCCGTACGCCTTGGCATTGATGAGTTTATTTTCGGCTTCGGTTAATTCCGTCTGCTTTTTCTTGAGTTCATCACTGGCGGCCAGCAGGTCACCGCGCTGCCCCATACGGCGGTTAAGCGCATCCATGGCTGCCTTAGCCGCTTTGTTGCGCATGAGTTCCTGGTTGTACTCGCTGGTCAGCGTTTCGCGGGATTGCGTTACATTTTTCGCGTCTTCGTCAAAGTTCAGCACTTTGTGCTTCACGCTGAACGACTGGAGACTCTGTTCGGCTTCTGCCAGCCGCTGTTTGGCCTTCTGGGTCTCCCCTTCGTAGTAATCCACTACCGACGTAGCCTCAGTGGTTTTTAAGGCCGTATAACGGGTATTTAAAATTTTGATGGCCAGATTAAGTGTTTGCTGCGCTACGGCCGGATCGTCGGCTTCATACTCCATAATCAGCATATCGCTTAGTTTTTTACGCGTACCTTTCAGCTTCCCGCTGAGCCGGTCAATGGAGTAATATGACGTGGATTTATTCAGCAGGCTTTTGATCGGGTTGTCCACTTCAGCCCTCGACAGGCTGTCGACTTTGTGGTAGGTATAGTCGGCGCTACCCCCGGCCAGCAGCGAGAAGTACAACTCAGATGGAATGGCTTTCTGGAGCTTCTGAAAGCCTGGGGCCGCCAGCACCATGCTGTCTGGTTGCTGCAGCTGCAGGTGCTGGGTAAGCAGACTAACGGCAATCTGATGCAGCGTCTCTTTGGAGTTCAGCGTCGTCAGCAGGTTATCAAACGCATTGTCGACGTTCGTGTATGTATTTTTCTGATCCGAAAGCAAGGTGTATCCTGAGGCCAGACCGGTATACAGCGTAGCCTGCGATTGATATACTTTCGGTTCGTTACGGGTAAAGAAAAACACAGTAATCAGCGTAACACCCGGTAGTATCAGAAACCAAAGGGCATTTTGCTTGAGAATACGTAAAAAAAGATGTGGTGTCATGCCAGAAATTAATTTCGTTTTAGCTGGTAAAGAGGTACCCCTACCAACGCTTCCAGTTGATACGCGAATTTCAGAAACTCGCCTTTCGCCATCTCTACGGCGGCTTTAATCTCGGTATGACGATTGCTGTTAACGGCCATGGCTTCCGGGGTGATCCGGCCCAGCTGAAGCTCTGCCTCGGCAATGCGGTAAGCCGTCAGCGACGTCTGTTCGTCGGCGATCCGGAGTTTCAATACCCGTTGGGCCGTCAGCAGGTCCTGGTACAGGTTGATCAGTTCGCGTTTCAGTTGCAACTCAACGGATTCCCGCTGGTGAATGGCCGCCTTGTAATTCGATTGCGCTTGGTTGATCAGTTGCCGGCGGCCTAGTACGTCATACAGGTTTACGTTCAGACCAACACCGGCCCGGTAGCCATTGGCAATCTGCCCGATCTGATCACCACCATAAGCCGTCGTGGAGAATATAGCCTGGTTCCCAACCGAGTAGTTGACAAAACCGGTGGCATTTTCCAGGATCTTCAGTTTCGATAACCGGTATACCTGATCCAGGGAGTTGACCTGCTCGTTGCCTATCTTCACCATCGGAGAATAGGTAATGGCCAGCGTATATAAATCCTCGAACGGCATTAACTGGGTAGCTATGTCTTCCTGCAGCAGCAGCGTATCATTGGGAATAATGCTCATCTTGCCGGACGGGGCTGTTCGGTGGATACCCGGCCTTTGTCCGTAACCCCCATAAGCCAGCAGCAGTCCAACGCAAATAAGCATCAGACGGGAGCAGACCGGACGTAAAAAAATAGTAATGTTGTGTGTCATTGTTAAAACGCAACTAAAAGGTGGTTGTCGTTCGGTATAGCTTTCGGGGATTTTTTCCAGTCAGGCCGGCATTACCCGAAAACTATATGAACATACTCGATACATCCTGTTTTTGTTATAGGCACATACGTTCAAGTATAACAACCGGTCTATATCAAATTTAAACATTAACTTGGTTCTTATACTTTTACAGTGGCAAAGAACTTAGCAAATACCCGTTATGTTATTTTCCGGCTCCATTAAACGCTACCTTTCCGACAATCCATCCCTAAAACAGGTTGTCCACCGGCTGCTGATTCCCCGGCATGAAGCCCGTCCGCGCCGTTGGGTAAGCTGGTTTGTCAACCCGTTTATTCATCGCCGGCACCGGACTTCCACCATTCGGTCGAGCTGCCGGCTCGACGTATTGCCCTTTAACCCCTTCGCCCTGGGTGCTTATAGCGTTATCGAAGACTTCACGGTCGTCAATAACGGCGTTGGGGCGGTAACGATTGGCGATAACTGCACCGTTGGTATTGGCTCAGTCGTGATTGGCCCGGTTACCATCGGCTCCGACGTGATCATCGCCCAGCACGTTGTTCTGTCGGGCCTGAACCACTCCTACGAAGACATCCAAACGCCCATTCACCGGCAGCCGGTTACTACCCGGCCTATTGTCATCGAAGACGAATGCTGGCTCGGGGCGAATGCCGTTATTACAGCCGGAGTGACCATTGGTCGGCATTCAGTGGTGGCCGGCGGCAGTGTGGTTACCCGCGATGTGCCCCCATACTCGGTGGTGGGGGGCAACCCTGCCCGTGTGCTCAAGCAGTACGACGAAGCCACCAAACAGTGGATGAAGCCCGGTGCTACACCGGCTGCTCCTGTGCCCACGCGGCTGGAAGCTGCCGAATAACCGCTTCAAATTCCCTGGCCCGCTCCTCCCACGAATTAGCGCGGGCCATGTCGACCCGCTGCTGCACCCGCTGCGTACTGGTGTCGGCCAGCGCCCTTTGCAGTGCCTGCGCGAATCGTTCCGGCGTATCGGCCAGTTCTACGACCCCTTCGAAGTCATCCAGTAGCGAGAACGGGGTAGAGACTACAGGTAGCCCGGCCGCCAAGTATTCATTTATCTTCAACGGATATATCGTATACGTATGTTCGTTACACACGTACGGAATCATGGCGGCATTCAATTTCGCCAGTAGGGGCGGCAACTCAGCCGGGCGATGGGGCGGAGTAAACTGCACGTTCAGATACCCCGACAGCCGCTCCCGCACCTGTGCTTCAACGACCTCGCCGATGAACTGAAAATCAGTTTCCGGCATCGTTCGCACGCAGAACTCAACCAGGTCAATATTGATCCGGCTGTCTGACATACCTAAATAACCAACAACCGGACGTCCGGCTGGCTGCAGCGGAATCAGCTGCTGTGCCTGGTTGAATAAGGCAAAATTTACCCCGTTTTTGACGCAGAACGCATTCGGCTGCAGTGCCGATTTTGCCCGGCGTAATGTTTCCGAGGTGGTGACGACCGCATCGACCTTACGCAGATACTGTTGCTCATAGCGCGATCCATGCCGGTTCATCCAGGCTTCGGCGGTAATTTCGTCGAAGCAGTAGTAGAGCGTTGCGCATTCATTGAGCTGGCCGATCATGGGCAGGCCCAGCACCGGATGAAATGCGTTGACCACGAGGGGCCGCTGCATATTCAGCCGGCGCATAACCTGCCGGATGCCGCTGACCAGCCGATTAATGTTCCACTGAATAAACCAATCGTGTGCATCGGCCGACATCCAGTTGATCGGCAGGATAGCCGGCGGTACCCAGATGTATGCTTCTCCGCCGTTGTCCAGCGTTTTGCGGGTGAGCGGATCGCGCAGATTGACCATCTCCCGAAGTGGGACGTTCGGCTGCCGGCCCAGCACGCCCATCACACCGTCTTTGAGCGTATACGGATAGTCGACGTATAATACTCGATGACGGGTAGACAACTCGGTCATGAGTTGCACAATAGCCTTCTGAAAGTTTCCCTGCCAGGGGGTCTGGCTAATGCATATGATACTGTCAAACTGCTTCATAGTGCGGACGGCGCGTTACGGCAACTTCATTGGTTCCTTCTTTCTGACGAGGCTTTTCCCATCGGTCGCAGGTAGTAAACAGCATGGTATAGGTAAACAACAGCGAACAGGTAGGCAATTGGCCCATGGTGTGCCCGGAATATCCCATGAGGGCGATACCCGCAAACACCGCGATGAACGAACTCATGGTCTTAATCAGCCATGGGTCTTTCAGCCGCCAGATCTTATAGGTGCCTATCAGGCCAATCAGTAAAATCATCAGGATGTAAAAGGAGACACCTACAACACCGGTTTCAATCCAGAGTTCTACATACCAGCTGTCGGGCGGAATCTGGGCGGCAAAGTGATCCGGCGAGTATCGCGTACCGGCATCCCCCGAGGTGCCGATTCCAGCCCCGAAAGGAAGATCTTTGAGGTAGTTGGCCAGCTTCTTCTGGTTTTCGAGCCGGAGCAGGAATGACGGGTCCTCCATCGGCTTCAGCGCCGTCCGGATGCGGTAGATTTCGTAGTTGGCGTTGCCGACGTAGGTAAACATCAGCAGAAACAGCAGCGGGGCGGCTATGCAAATTCCGACGGCTATTTTTATGAAGTCGCGTCGCATGATCAGGTAAACCGGAAAGCCCGCCAGCAGCACAAAGAGCGCCCCGCGTGTACCCGACAGGGCAAACCCCCAGAAGAACACCAGCGCCAGAAACAGAAAAAACAGCTTTCGCCAGAGCTTCTTCTGCTCGATAACCTGAATGAGACACACCAGCGTAACACTTGTCATTTCGGCTCCGAACAGGGCGGCATCGGAGTAAAACGAAAAACAACGCAAACGGCCAAACAGCAGGTGCGTATGGTAGCCGACGCTATAGAGCCATGCGCTCTCCGTCTCGGTTAAGCCCAGATACTGCTGCTTATACGCCCACATGGCCGCAAAAAAGGACCAGGTCAGCCAGGTACCCAGCAGGATTTTGATGTCGAGCCGGGTGATGGGTAGCACCAGTATCGCAAAGGCTACGAACAGCCAGTAAAGCGAAAAGGCCCGTACGTGTACGTACCAGGCTACCCGGTTAGGTGCTTCGGGGTTGAATAGTTCCAGAAAATTATAGCCGAACCAGAGCAGGAGCACGTAAAACACCGGATGGCGCAGGCGGCTCCAGTTCATCCGTTTTCCATTCAGCAGGATACCCACAACCGTCAGTATCAGAATGCCATCGAGTGAAGTGCCTACCGGCGCATCAATGGTGAAGAAACGGGTAAGGCAGGGTACCAGAAAGCTTAGTTGAACGAACAGGTAAAGCCCAATTTTCGGCTCCAGCAGCACGCCTATTAGAAGTAAAGCAGCCACCGGAACCAGCACCACCAATACAGAACCCACCACCCCACGGGTAGCAATGAGGTATCCAGCCACCAGGGCAGCCAGGGTGCCTACCAGGTAATACAACCAGGGTCGCTTCTGCTGATAAAAAGATTCCGGTAATAAGCTTATATGATCAAACATGCTTTAAACCAGGGCCAAACAGACGTTCAGAAACCCTTTTATAATCCATTCGTTTACTGCGCCCGCTGGGCTTTTTCCCAAACACCCGAGATGTTCCCCTGGCAATAGCGGGCAAATCCCAGGAGCACACACCAGTTCATAAACACAAAGTAGAAAGGCACAAACGCAACTTTCCAGCGGGTTTGCCGGCTTTCCAGGATGTAGCCGGTATAGGCCATCAGGTAAAAACTGGTCTGCAACAGGAGGATCGCCCACCAGAAGGAAACGGTGGCCGGATCAGTCCCAAACGTGTACTGCTGAATGAGGATGACTACGTTCAGCAGCAGCAGCAGAGGCAGGCAGAACGGTGTAACCGCCCAGCGCAACACCCGGTGCGACACGTACTGAAAGCTCAGCCAGCCATACTTGAAAAAGTTGAGCAGGTATGCCAGCCGATATATTGACTGGAACCCACCGGTAGCAATCCGGACCTTGCGCTTCATTTCTTCCCGGACTGAGTGCGACGGCCGCTCCAGCGCGTAGGCATTAGGTTCATACTCAACCCGGTACCCCCGGCCCGCTATTCGCAGCGAAATCATGAAATCGTCGAGCAGGGTATCCGACTCCACGGGTTCGTACAGGTCGGTGCGGATGGCGAACAATTCGCCGGCTGCGCCGACAATAGTGTGCAGTTCAGCATCCAGCCGTTTCAGGAAGGACTCGTAGCGCCAGTACAGCCCTTCGCCACTGCCGGCTGCCGATTCGCTGGCGTGAGTACTGATCCTCTTTTCGCCAGTTACGGCCCCAACGTTTTCGACCTCAAACCGCTTCATCAGCCGGCTTACCGCCTGGGTATTGAGTTGCGTATTGGCGTCGGTGAAGATGGTGATGGGCGTTTTTACCTGCTTCATCACATTGTTCATGGCCTCAATCTTACCCAGCCGGCGGCTGCCGGATATAATGGTCAGGTTGGGAATCGTGGCTTGCATCCGCTCCAGGTATTCGGCAGATCCATCGGTTGAGCCTTCAATCACGAATAGCAGATGCAGATGCTCGGCCGGATAGTCCTGGTCGAGGCAGTTCTGTAGTTTGGCCGGTAAGTACGCGAGTTCGTTGTATGCTGGTACGACTACGGTCACATCTAACGGGGTACCCGGCTGTATTACCGGACGCTGAGGCACCATATTAAGCCGACGGCGGGTTTTGACCAGTATCCAGGCTACCAGCCCATATCCCAAATAGGTATAGAAAACCAGCAGGGTCAGAAAGAAGAAGAGAAAACAGGTGAACGCGTATAAACTATTCATGGTGTTGTACGGTGTCAGTTAACAGGCTAAACCGCCGATACACTCGACGAGGTCAGATTCCACCAAACACCTTTAGCAAATGCTTTGGCGTGGGCAAACCGTCCGGTCGACAGGTAGGTTAGCATATGTTTGGGCAGGACGCACCCGGTAAAAAACAGATAAAAGACCGTGCGCTGCAGAGCCGAACAATGCCGGCGCATGTACAGGATACGGTTACGGGTCAGGTAGTAGGTCTTCAGCGGATTTTGCCGCCCCACCGAGACAGACTCTTTATGCAGAATCAGCGCCGAGGCCTGGTAGTAGATCAGATAACCGGCATTCTTAATCCGTTGCGACCAGTCCAGCTCCTCGTAATACAGGAAGAAGCGTTCGGCAAACCGTCCCACTTGCTCCACCACCGACCGGCGCACCATCATGGCGCAACCGTGGGCAAAGTGCGTCAGGGACGGCTGGTCGAAGCGTCCGTTATCCGGTTGCCGTTCCCCAACGGGTGTTGCGGTGCCGGTATACATATTCATGGGGCTGTAGCCGGCGTACTGCACCAGATCCGGCTGATCGAAGAACCGGATCTTGGGACAGGTAACACCGATTTTCGGATCTTCTGCAAATGGCTGAAGCAGGTCTTCCAGCAGGGTTGGCGTCAGTTCCGTATCGTTGTTGACGATAAAGAAATAGTCGCCGTTAGCCTCCTGCATACCGAGGTTGTTTCCGCCGGTGAACCCCAGGTTGCGTTCGCTCCGGATAATGCGGAGATTAGGATAGTCCGGCTCACTGATTACGGTCGTCAGCACCTGCTGAGACGCATTATCGACGACCAGAATCTCATAGTTTGGATACGTCAGATGCCGGGCCGATTCCAGAAACTGCCGCGTTGTCTCGGCCTGATTGTAATTGATCGTAATGATCGACACGAGGGGAACTGTCGCCTTTACACGTTCTCTTTCTGCCATAAGCTAAAAAAGGTCTTGTAAATGATCGACATATCGGTCCAGAAGGAGAACGTCTCGGCGTACCGGATGTCCAGCCTGATCCGCTCTTCCTCCGACATCGGGCCCTGGCCTTTAGCCCGTTTGGTTACCTGCCACAGCCCGGTGAGGCCGGCTGGTCCCGAAAACCGCTTAACGTATTCATCGGTCGTCAGCTTTTCCGCTTCATACAGCGGCAGGGGGCGGTTACCCACCAGCGACATATCGCCGACGAGAATATTGTAAAGCTGCGGTAGTTCGTCAATACTGCTATTGCGCAGAAACCGGCCGAGCCGCGTTACCCGCGGGTCGTTGTTGAACTTCAGGAATGTAGCAGACTCCTTCTGCCGGTGCAGGTACTCGTACTCACAGACCATGCGGTCCTGGTCGAAGAGTATCCGCTGGCAGGTGGTGCCAACCAACCGGCAACTGTCGCACAAATGCTGAATCCGTCCGCTGCCTGTTTGTCTAGTCTCAGGGTTTCTCTTGCCGTTGCTGTAAATATTCTGATCGGCCAGGCTCCTGATCAGCTTATCGGCTTTGGGTTGCATGGTACGAAACTTAAACATGTTGAACACATGAAAGTTGGTACCTACCCGCCGGGAACTGTACAGGACGGGGCCCCTTGAGTCCAGCCGGATTAGCAGCGCCACCAGCAGCAGGACCGGTGACAGGAGCAGCAGCGCTACCAGCGAAACGGTAATATCGATCAGACGCTTCCACCAGGGGAGCTTAAACAGAACAGAGCCCGATAAGAAGTGGTGGTTGGCCAGGAAAGGTGGTAACTGCAACGACAAAAAATACATGATTTTTTCCCTGATGGCTTCGTCGTTGTCGTTGACCAGCAACACATCGGTAGCCCCCGAGCGGATAGCGTTCTGTAATAAACCGGAGCTCAGATAATTACTGGTAATTAGAAAAGGCGTATGCGAAAACGCTGCCTGGTTGCGGATGTTGGCAATCAGGTCAAATGCACCGTTTTTTTCGCCGGCAATGATCATGTCTACCTTATGCCCTTCACGCAGCCATTGGGTGGCCTCGTGTGCCTGCCGGAAATGAACCACTGAACAGGCTGAATTGACCAGTCTGGCTATCTGAAAAAATACCCCATCGTCGTCTTCCACCACTAGAATATAGGGTGTAGGATCACGATCTACGGTATTCATAGGTTGATACAGGGTAAAGTTATCCATACGGAGACGTTACAAAACCAATAGCGCTGTTTCTGTTACCAGGCGGTTACTGCCTGAACGCAGAAAACACCTGGTAGCTTAAGGTTATGCTCCTACCGTAGTAGAGTAGCCACGAAGGATAGACGACAAACGGGAGCGGAGTACGTTAAGTTTTCCAAACTCCTTATCAAAATGCTCAGGTACAGTTGGAGTTTCAGCCTGGAATACCTGCGTTTTGGTCCGCCGTAACATGGCGTGCAGTTTGGCTTTTACTTCGAGTGGGTTGAAGGGCTTGGTGATGCAGCCGTCGGCTCCCTCTTCCAGGCAGGTAATGCGGGTATCGCTCTCGGTAGAACCGGACAGAATCAGGATGGGGATATGGCGTAGCAGCATACTGGTTCGGATCAGTTTGACCAGCTTCAGGCCGCTAAAATGGGTCAATTCTAATTCGCTGATGATGAAATCAAACTGGTTGCCTCCCACCAGAAGGCGCACCGCTTCATTTCCGGTTGCAGCTACAGTTATGTTAAAATCTGTTTTGAGAGTCTGCTCCAGAACGCTGGCCAGGTGCAAATTCTCTTCAACTAAAAGTAAATTAAATTTCGATTTCATAACGAGGTTGAGTTGGAAAATATTAAGCCATGAGAAACGCTGCACGGCGTATACGTACGGAGTGCCGGTCTCCAGAGGAGATCGTATAACGGAGCAGCATTGATGAACGTAACAGCATTGTAGAAAGCTTTGTTTGGCGAAACTTGTTAAATGCTATTTTCTCTATTCAGCATACAACGACTAACTTAAGTCGGTTATCAGTACCGGCTATTGGTTTCTGGCGGCCGGCACACGATCTGTTCTGCCTGATAGAGAACTGTAACGTTAATAATATACGTAGCTCATAGGGTATTGCTGGTCGGGTGGTTAACCACCTGGCCGGCAATAGGACCACTATGCCTGCAAAACATATGTAAAGGGTCCAATACTACCACAAACAAAAGTTTTATACAATATCAAATTAATAAACTGAGGTAGCGGTTTTAAATCCGGACCTCCTGCTCAGCGTTTCTAAATGTCTGGGTATTAGCTCTCCTAGCGTAGTAGCAGAATATGGCCCTGCTGGGTTACTTTACGCAATGGACATTCGGCTGCGGCCCTTGAACGGCCCTGTAGGTTTTTAAAATCAGTTATTTCGTAATTAACCTCCCACGTATAATCTCCCGGCGGACAAGGCCGGTCCAGGTAATTACCGTCCCATTTCTGATCCATGGTCGCGGTTGCAAAAACTACGCTTCCCCACCGGTTGTAAATCTTCAGGTCGACGGGTACGCTTTGGCTGACATAGATATCAAATGTATCGTTTACCCGGTCATCATTGGGCGTAAAGACCGTGGGCACGTACATATCGAGGTACGTGGTTAAGACGCAGGCACAGGTGGTAACAGTCAGGGCTGTGGAGACGGCCCGGCACTGCGAATTCCGGATGTTCTCGGCTTCGGCACTGACCAGACGGTAATACTTTTTCTGGGGAATAGTAGTGTTGACGGTATATACGGGCGTATTGGCTCCGGCAATATCGGTCCAGGCCTTGCCGTCTTTGCTTTCCTGCCACTGGAAAGAAGGATTGGAGTAGCCGGATCCGAGCGAAGAGTTGATCACCAGTTCACTATTGCTGCACAGCACCGTATCGGCAGCCGACCCTACACCAAAGCTGGCCTGAAGCAGGGGGCCGCAGGGTCTGAACTGAATGTCATCCAGCGCCAGGTCGTTGCCGCAGCCACCGATTTCATTGTTGACCAGTCGCAGCACCACACTCGATGTACCGGAGGGCAAGGTAAACAGCGCGGCAAACCGCTTCCAGGCCGCTGATCCGGTGCGTTCGATAGTGCCGGTATCGATCGCTTTGATGAGGGTGCCATCTGTCGTCTCAATGCGCATGGTGATATTTGGATCGACCTGCCTTAATACACAGGGGACCGACGGGGTCCGGAGGCTCATCAGGTTGACAATCCAGACCGAGAACTCAAAGGTGGTTCCTCCGCAAAGCCCCGTGACCTGCTGCTTATAAAATTCGCCGGCTCCGTGTGAGGCATTTACGACAAGCATATTGCCGTCTTTGTCGCCAGGAGTGTGGTCTTCGGTAAGCCGGTGCCAGGTTCCGTAAAAACAAGCCGGGTTTACCGCACTGGCCAGTGTGTATTCACCATCGTTGGCGCAGTTGGTAGAGACATATTTATACGTGGTTTGCTCGGCCGTTAGCGCCCCAAGCCGACCGGCACCAAAGGTTTGATTAACAATGGGGTCGCCGAGGGAGCCATTGCAGGATTGCGCATGGCTGTCAATCGGGTACCCCAGGAGTATACAGCATACGAAAACAAAAGTCTTCCATAAAACTTTACCGTCATTCATAGTATGGATGCGTTGAGAAGTTGAGTAGGCCTGACGTCAGACGAGCCGTGCCTTCCTACTGGAAACTATTGGCTGTACGTACTGGATACATATACACTTGGGCGGCCATTTGTTTAAACCAGAAGTCTTCACCGGGGCAAGATAGTAAAAGTCCTAATTGACAAACAGGCGTATAGGCCGAACCGGGGCCATAATCTGTTGCAATCTTATCTACTGGTCGGCCCGGTTTTCTCACTAGGCGTCTGACCCGGCATCGAAGAAGTTGCTAAGGCTGCTTTACTATTTTTTGTACTATCTTTTCCGACCCCTGGGTAATCTCCAGTAAATAAACCCCGGCCGGCAGCGTCGACATATCAAGAGTGCCCGACAGAACAGGAGATGTTTTTGGAAAACTCGCCTGTCGGTGCAGCCGGCCCAGACTGGAGTCGTAGATATGAACCTTAACGGGCTCGCGGCTGGCATTATTCAGCACCAGCGACAACGCGTGCGTAACTGGATTTGGAAAGACCTGGAGCGATTTGAGCGTCAGGTCGGCCTTGTCTTCCGGTACGGGTACCACAAAAACGGGGGTTTCGGTGACTGTAATCTTTAGTTTTCCCTGTTGCGTACGAACCTCCTGCTCTTCCAGGGCGTCGCTGCCTGCTTTGGGCCTGTAGATCCGGGCACGGCCGGCGTTTCCCAGATTCAGCAGGTATGGCTCGGTATGGCCTTTTTCCTCCGGGACCACCAGCATGTACATCGACTGGCCGCTGTGTTCGTACCGATCTACAAGAGGTGTATTCCAGATTGTCTGCTGATACCGATACTCCCCAAATTGTCGGTCGACCTGGTACAGGTAATCGGCAGCAGGCCGCCGACGCAGCGTCGCTTCGTCGGCCAATCCCGATGTGGCGTATTGTCCACCTGATTGATTGTCGTCATAAAGCTGGTAGAAGAAAAGCTTATCGATGCCGGAGCGGGCATATAGCAGGGCCGTGCGCAGAATCCAGTCGGCATGGGATACCAGTGCCGGTTTGCCGCCGATGGGAATGGCCTTGAGCGGGCTGCTCTGGTGAACATCATAGCCGGCTTCGGTAATCCACACCGGCATACCCTTAAGTTGTTCGTGGGCCAGTTGCACATACCCTCTGGCATCGGCGGCTGCCCGTGATACTTCCGGAGCCGAGCCGCGTTTTGCCTGCTCGTTGAAGATGTAATAATGGTAGTTAACCACATCCCAGCAGACATTCACGCTGCCGTCAGGTCGGTAACCCCGGTGCTCTTTGCACCAGTCGATCATCCCCCGCACATAATCCTTACTGGTGCAGATACCCGCGATGACCACCTGCACCGAAGGGTCGGCGTTTTTGACGCCTACACCCGGTCCCATGGTATTTTGGTGGCCATCATAAAAAGCCGACAGGTTAGCGGCATATTCGCGGGCCGTCTGATAGGCCCGGCGGCCTTCCCACCACTTATCCCGCTCATTATCGCACTCAATGTACCTGACTACGCCCATGCCCACTTTAACTTCATTGTTGTTACCCAGCGTCAGCAGGCTGGGGTTTACGTTGGGATTGCTGCCGTAGCGGGCGATATACTGGAAGCCCACTTTAGCCTGCTCGATGTAAGAGCGGGGATCGGCAAAGTCTTTGCCGTAGCGCACTGGCACATTATCAGCATCGCGCTGGTCGGGGGGGTAAGTATTCATCAGCCATTGTGGTATCGTTTTCAGACAGGCCAGCACGGTGACGCCTTCCGCTTTGCAGCGCTCGTAGATGGCATCGTAATGCCAGCCACCGCTCTGGGTCGGACTAAAGGCGTACCGGCCTTCAATGGTTTCAATGCGGTCCCAATCCATGTAATGCCGGATACCCGTAAAATTTCTCACTACCTGCACTTTGGCTTCGTTGAGTTGCCAGGGTGTATCCCCATTCTGGAAATTCCACTCGTAGACGTTCACGCCGAACATATCCCCCAGCTTCACCGGTTTAACCGGAGCGGGTGTAGGCTGGTTAGCGGGTGCCTTATACGTACCGTATAGTTCGATTTCGGTCGGGTACGTGTCCCACAGGTTCAGCACCAGGTAACGGGCACCACTGATGGGTGTTTTCAGGTCAATGGTATTCGGTTGTTCGGGGTTAGAACCAACCCAGCCGTAGGCGCTCCCTGTGAACGAAGCGACGGGGATACGCTGCCATTGCGCATCGATGATCGACAGCGTCAGAGGCTTTTTAGGATCACTGCTCCCTTCGCCCGATACATTGTTGCTGAAAAATTTAACGGCGGTGAGGGTAATCTCCTCACCATCCTGAAGCGGATAATAGGCCTCGTAATTTTCCAGTATGCGGGTTCCTCTAATTTCAAGGCCCGAATCAGTGCGCCCATCGAAGAAAGCCTCCAGACTGTTGGTATTGGTGTTAAGCTGATACCAGCGTCTGAAATCAACCGGGATCTTGTTCGTCGCCGTCTGCGTTGCGGTGGGGGAATACCACCCTGCTATGTTGGTATATGCCACAAAGGAAGCTGCCAGGAGCAGCAGACCCGGCACGACTTTCCCTAGAGCGAGGTATAGATTAGCCATAGCATCTCGTTTGCATTCGGCAGAATCAGGTGACCGCAAAATAGAATTGGACGCAATTCGCTGGCAAGTTCGGCCAGATTGCTTCGATCATCAATATCTTTGATAAGTTATCCCGGCAACCGGCCATAATCTTATTAACCAACACCCTTCCCAAAAGGAAGAGGTAGTTTATGGCCCGGAATGCCTTCAATTGACCTTGCTCGCTAATGATCAATAGTTTACTGGCCTATTTCATTCTGCTGCCCATCGGCAGCTATCTGCTGTTCAATGTTCTTTACCTGCTTAGTCTGGCAGTGGCCGGTCGCCTGAAAACCAGAACCGATATTCCGGCTGGTCGGCAGCCGGTCCGTTTCCGGCGCATCGCCGTGCTGATTCCGGCCTATAAGGAAGATACCGTTATTATTGACTCCGTTCAGGCTAATCTCCGGCAGCAGTATCCGTCGGACGCTTATGACATCTACGTTATTGCTGATTCCTTCAAACCGGAAACGCTGGAAACGCTGAGGCACTACCCGGTACAGGTGCTGGAGGTGCAGTTTGAACAATCTACCGTTCAGAAATCACTGACGCAGGCGCTGAATCTGCTACCTGAAAACCGGTATGAGGTGGTGGTGGTATCAGATGCCGACAATCACATGGCTCCCGACTTTTTGCAGCAGGTAAATCTGGCGTTCGATAGCGGCTGGCGGGCGGTGCAGGGGCATCGGGTAGCCAAGAATACCAATACTGGGGTTGCCGTGTTCGATGCCATGAATGAGGAGGTGAATAATCATTTGTTTCGGGCGGGGCAGCGGGCGCTGGGGTTATCGGCTTCGCTGATTGGCTCCGGTATGGCGTTTGAACCCGAAAGGATGAAGCGGGCCATGACCCGGTTGCGGACGGTTGGGGGCTATGACAAAGAACTGGAAATGCTGCTCATGCTGGAAGGAATCAAAATTGCTTATCTGCCTAAGGCTTATATATACGATGAGAAGGTGCAGAACCTGGAGGTTTTTGAGCGGCAGCGCACCCGCTGGATTGCGGCCCAGATTCAGTTCCTGAAGTTCTATTACCCGACCGGTATCCGGCAACTGCTGCAAGGTCGCTGGGATGCCGCCAATGGTTTCATTAAAGCGCTGATACTACCCCGGACACTGCTGCTGGCTACGCTATGCTTTGGGGTGCTGGTAGGGCTGGTCACCGGATTTCAGGCTGTTCTGCTTGGTATGGGTAGTCTGTTAGGAATTCTGGCCGTAACGCTGCTGATCTCCATACCGGGCTATCTGTGGGAAAAACTCTCCTTCCGCGATGTGTTTACGTTTCCCCGGCTGGTTTTCCGCATGATCTGTTCGCTGCTGAAATTCAAAACGGCCGAAAAGAAATTTATTCATACCCCACACGGAGAGACGGTTATCAGTAAAAATGGGTAAATTGTTGGCGGGTTGCTGGTACCAATTCTCCAGAAAAATCGTTTAGAGTCTATACAGCATAGGACGGTTATGAAAAAGAAAGCTATAGGGTTACTGGTTGTCGCATTACTGGTGCAATTGGAGGCACCAGTACAAGCGGCAGCATCGGCTGCCGCAGCGTCGATCGCTACTGAAAAGAAAGTCGAGCAGGCTTCTGGCATATTTAAAAAGAAACGTAAAGGCTACCGGGCCAAAAAAGGCGGCTTATTTGGTACCGGTCTGTTCCGGAAGAAAAGCCCCTGCGGCTGCCCGAATCATTAAATATTGTTTCTAGTTCCAAGTTTCAGGTATCATGTCAACTCATGAAGGCTAACATGGAACCTGAAACTTGGAACTTTAGATCTGAAACAGACCTTATCTCGACGCTGTCTGCGCGCCGATCAGGTATTTATCCAGGAAGTCTTTGATGGCTTTATTCGCGGTAATCTCGTTGTCCTTGTTGACGAAACCGTGGCCTTCGTTCGGGAAGACGATATACTCCACCGGAACCCCATTTTTCTTTACGCCCGCTACAATCTCGTCTGATTCTACTTTAAGTACCCGTGGGTCATTGGCTCCCTGAATCACCAGCAACGGCTTTTTGATTTTGTGGGTGAAAAACAGCGGTGATTTATTGTACAAGGCAGTTGAGTCAGTGGCCGGATTCCCAAGTTCCTTAAACATAGCTTCTCGTTGCGGTCCCCACCAGGCCGGCATACTATTGAGGGTACGCAGCCAGTTGGCCACGCCAAAAATATCAACGCCTACGGCAAATTCATCCGGCGTAAACGCCAGACCCGCCAGCGTCATGTAACCGCCGTAGCTCCCGCCCATGATGCCGATCTTAGCGGGATCGACATAACCCGTTGCCGTCAGGAACTTCTTGGATTCTACGCAGTCGCGCAGGTCTGCATCGCCGTGCTTCCGGTCGTCGGCGGCATAAAACGTCTTGCCGTATCCTGAGCTGCCCCGGTTGTTGACGGCCAGAATGACGTAGCCATGATTGACCAAATACTGGACCAAAGGTGAATAATTCAGCCGGGTTTGTCCACCGGGGCCACCGTGAATAAGCAACATAGCCGCCCTTTTTTCGCCCGTAGAAATATCCTTTGGCTTATACAACAGGGCAGGGATCTCCAGGCCGTCAAACGATTTGTACCGAATCACTTCACCCGATACGAGGTCCTCCTGGTTAATTTCCGGATTCAGCGTTTTAATCAACGATGTCATCTTCCCGGTCTTAAAGTCGTAGGAATACAGCGCGGTGGGCTCTTTGGAACTGTTTACGTAAAACAGCATTCGGGTTTCGCTATCGGCAATGTTTACGCCCGTAAGATCACCGCCGGGGAGAGCCGGTAATTTTACCGAACCACCCGTTTGCGTGTCTATTAGTTTTAAATCGGTGCGGGCATCTTTGTTAATGTAGACTACGCGGTATTTACCGGACCGGGATAATCCGACTCCGTTTATATCCCAGTCGGCCTTGTCTACTATATCAGCCTTGCCCGTTGCCAGGTCGTATGCCTTGGTGTAACTGAATTCGCTGCCTTCGTCGGTTGATATAAGCAGTTTCCGGCTGTCCTTGGTAAACTCACCTGGATGGTTGGCAATTTCGCCCTGGTGCTCTGTGAGTAGTTTCGTTTGCTTTGTTTTCGTGTCGTAGAGGTAAACGTCGCTGTTCGTGGTGGTGCTGGGCTTCGCCAACGCGATGTACCGGCGGTCGGGCGAGACATCACCGGGGAAAAACCCGCCGGGGTTCTCAAAAATCATATTGGGTGTAAGAGTTGCAAGCGGCATTTCATAAACATCAAAAGCCGCTTTGTTTCGTTCGTTGCTGTTATAAAAGAAGCTCTTTTTATCGTGGCTCAGACCGGCAAACTGATACTTGGCTTTTGCGTTAGGAGTCAGGTCTTTGGTCGTCCCGTCGGTGTTGCGGATAAAGATGTGGGTTAATTCGTTACCGCCCTGGTCGCTGGAATACAGGATCCGGCCATCCGGCAGGTAGCCGAGCGAGAAAATGGCATTGTCTTTTGAGAAGGTAAGCTGTTTAGGAGTGCCGCCCGAAAATGGCAATTCGTATAGGTTAAACACGCCACTTTGGTTGCTATGAAAAACCACCGTTTGCTCATTAGGCGAGAAATCGGCTCCACCAATCCGAATGGTTTTCATGAACTGTTCAATGGTGTACTTTTTGGGAGGATTCTGAGGTGGGTTTCCGTGTGTGTACAGTACGGTGCAGGCTAGCAGTATGAATAGTAATAACCTGAGAACAAATGAGATAGCTTTCATGGTTTTTAGGATTTGTGAGGAAAGAAAGGTACGGTTTTTTGCAGAGGAAAAGCAAAATCAGTTTGTAAACGGTGCCTTTGTATACTGGTATTCAATATTTAAATTGTACTATGTAGAGAGTAGATGGCTTTAACTATAATTTAACACAGCTATAACTTGTAAAAATCTGTGTTTCAGCGTAAAATTTCGTACCTTTGCACCCTGATTGTCTGATTTAGACTTTAGTGAGTCAACCTTATTTCAAAAAATCCTGTTAATCAGATAGTATCAGAATAATCAAGGTTAAGACTATATGCAATCAATCCGCAACATAGCCATTATTGCGCACGTTGACCACGGCAAAACTACGCTGGTCGATAAAATTATCCATGCCTCAAAAATCTTTCGGGAAAATCAGGAATTTGGTGACCTGATTCTCGACAATAACGATTTGGAGCGGGAGCGGGGTATTACCATTGTTTCGAAAAACGTGTCCGTCCGTTACAAGGATGTGAAAATTAATATCATCGATACACCGGGCCACTCCGATTTCGGCGGTGAGGTAGAACGTGTATTGAAAATGGCCGATGGCGTATTGCTGCTCGTCGATGCCTTTGAAGGCCCCATGCCGCAGACCCGCTTTGTACTGAGCAAGGCCCTGCAATTGGGCCTGAAGCCGGTGTTGGTGGTAAACAAGGTAGACAAAGAAAACTGCCGTCCCGACGAGGTACATGAGCAGGTCTTTGATCTGATGTTCAACCTCGGCGCTACCGAAGACCAGCTTGACTTCGTAACCGTATTTGGTTCCTCGAAGCAGGGCTGGATGGGTCCTGACTGGAAAAATCCAACCGATAACATCACGTTCCTGCTCGACACGATTGTCGATCATATTCCACCTGCGCCGGTTAATGAAGGTGAGCCGCAGATGCAGATTACCTCGCTTGACTTTTCGTCCTTCGTCGGCCGGATTGCCATTGGTCGGGTGCATCGCGGTACCCTGCGCGAAGGGGGTAATATGGCACTGGTAAAAAGCGACGGTTCCATCAAAAAAGTCCGTATTAAAGAACTGCAGGTATTCGAAGGCCTCGGTAAAGTTAAAGTGGCTGAGGTAAACTCGGGCGACATTTGTGCCGTAACCGGTCTGGAAGATTTTGAAATTGGCGACACGCTGACCGATATAGACAATCCGGAAGCGCTGACCCGTATTTCGGTGGATGAGCCGACGATGAACATGTTGTTTACCATTAACAACTCACCGTTCTTCGGCAAGGAAGGTAAATTCGTTACCTCGCGTCACCTGCGCGACCGGTTGTACAAAGAAATTGAAAAGAACCTGGCCCTGCGCGTCGAGAATACCGATAGCGAAGACCGCTTCCTGGTCTATGGCCGGGGTATTCTGCACTTGTCTATTCTGATCGAGACCATGCGTCGCGAAGGCTACGAACTACAGGTTGGTCAGCCGCAGGTGTTGTTCAAAGAGGATGAAGATGGCCAGAAGCTGGAGCCGATTGAAACGCTGGTGGTAGACGTACCAGAAGAAACAGCCGGTAAGGTAATTGAACTGGCTACGCAGAAGAAAGGCGAACTGCTGATTATGGAGCCGAAGGGAGACCTGCAGCACCTGGAGTTTGAGATTCCGTCGCGGGGTCTGATTGGCTTGCGTTCCAACGTACTGACGGCTACCTTCGGGGAGGCCATCATGAGCCACCGGTTCAAAAAGTACGATTACTACCGCGGTACGATTGCCGAGCGTATCAATGGATCCCTGATTTCAATGGGTAACGGACCGACCACGGCCTACGCCATCGATAAACTACAGGACCGTGGTGTATTCTTTGTCGATCCGGGCGAAGAGGTGTACACCGGTCAGGTGATTGGTGAGCACAGCCGGCAAAATGATATTGTCGTGAATGTTCAGACCGCCAAGAAACTGACCAATATGCGGGCATCCGGTTCTGACGATAACGTCCGGATTGCGCCGAAGATCAGTTTCTCACTGGAAGAAGCTATGGAGTACATTCAGAAAGACGAATACCTGGAGGTTACGCCGAAATCAATTCGGATGCGGAAGATTTACCTCGATGAGAACGAGCGTAAGCGGATGCAGAACAAGTTTGAAATGGCGTAAATGTGCCATGAACAGATATAGAAAAGTCCCGGCGCAAACCGGGACTTTTTCGTTTTCAGGTTGTATGGTGTGGAAATTAAAAACTAACGCCTACCCGGAACGCAATCCGATTATAAACGCGGTGTTCCTCCCGGCGGATGTCGTTAAAACCAATAGGCTTCTGCACATCAGCCTCCTGCCGCTTATAGCTCAATGACATTATAAAAGCTGTGTTACCCGGCCGGCCCATTTTGAGGCCAATGCCCGGACTAATCATCAAGCCGCCTTTGGTTTCGTAGCCGGTAGAGCCCTTATGCAGCCAGGCAAACCCGTAGCCCGCATCGGCACTGGTAAATACCCGCACGTTTTTGCGGGGATGCCGGGCGAGGTCGTAGCGAATACCGGCGCTGACGGGCATCAGGAGCGCGGCCGTGTACCAGTCGATGCCAACGGTGCTGCCCACCGCTAGTTGATGGGTTAACTGAACGCCGTTGAAGGTCTGCGCCGTAAAGTTGAGCCGATTTGCAACTACCTCAGCCGTACTGGGACCAAACGCAACCCGGCCAAATAATCCGCCTATTTCGGTATAATTAACGAAGGGCCGCTTGATTACCGGCTTCTGTGCCCATGCACTACTTCCCAGCAGCAATAGCATCAGCGAAAAATAGATCTGCTTTTTCATAAGCCTAGCCAATAGAAGGACGCCGTACCGGAATCTTGCTCAATAAGCGCAAGCTACGCGGATTGCTGTAGTCGAACTGGTAAAAACCCTCTTTGCCAATCAGCAGCAGCGATTTACTCAGTGGAATTACATCGTAAGCGTCCAGATCCTTGATGTACTGCAGTAGGTTCTTGTCGATGTTCAGCGGATCGCTGACGTTGAAACTCTTCAGCCCATACGCCCCTTCGCAGATAAACAGATTCGGAAAGTCGACGCCCAGCCCGTGCGGGTTCTTCATGGGGTAGCTCTTAATCAGACGCGGGTTCATCAGATTCGACACGTCAACTACATCGAGCTGGTTCGTAAAACCGGCGCACGTATTCCCGGAGCGCAGCGTCACGTAGGCGGTATTCTCATGAACCACCACCGGATCACACACGCGGGCGTGCTGGAACACCGACAGGCGCTCGGGCTTCTCCGGATTGCTGTTGTCATAGATATGCATACCGGTATTGGAGCCGATAAACAGCTTGTCCTTGTAGGGAAAGATGGTTTCAATACCCCAGCCCATGTTGATCTTCCGGCCGATCTTCGGCTCAGCCGGATTCTTGATATCGAACAACTGCATGTCTGACTGGCTGACGGTATACAGGTAGTTGTCGTACAAGGCGAAGCGGGCCATTGACCCGGCCGTACCGTTGGTTGCCTGACCGGGGTTAGCGGATGGTGACGCACTCTGGAAGTTGGCGCGTGTGTCCATCATGGCCAAACCCCACCAGGGGTTCACGTTGCCACCCTCTTCGCAGTTGGTTTTAACCCGCTCCGTGACGTAGTCAACCTTCTGGTCATTGATGAGATTCTGAGCGGCATTGTAATACCACCAGCCCCCTTCAAACTGTCCACTCGGGAAGACACCCTCTACCCGGTTGACGGGCTTGATATTCTTCGGGTCACTAATGTCGAACGCCACCAGATCCAGATAGCTGTCGGCGTACAGAATGTTGTTGCGGATAGCAATGTCGCCGTTGCCCGGTATGCGGATAAACGACACCATTTTAGGGTCCGACGGATTGCTGTTGTCAATGACATGAATACCCTCTTTAATCTCGTTGATGTAGAGGTACTGATCTTTCGTATAAATCTTGCCGGGATTGACCAGTGTTCGGGGAGCCTCGGCAATGACGCCCTGACGAACCTGCGCTAAGGTAAACGAGATAGGTGTATACCGGCGGAAGGTGCGGGTTTCCTCGCAATTATCGGTGCAGCCGGTTGTTAGCCACAGCAGCGGGAGCAGGGCAAAAAAGTAAAGCTGTCGTTTCATGGGTCTGGATTGTGTGTTTGCTTTAAAGACCCCGATGCTGGCGAAACCGTTGGAACAATCCACAAAAAAATTGCCCGGCAGCAGGGCCACCGGGCAATTGGTCTTACACAAAAAGTCAGCAATTACCACCTTACTTTGGTTGACTGGTTTATTGGTTAATTCGTTGACAGGTATGAGGACAACTGTGTATCAAAAAACTGCCGACAACCAGTAAACCAGTTAACCAATGAACCACTCAACTATTTAACTTTCTCATATTCGTAAATACCGCCGTCGGCAATGGTGGCTTCGGCAGGTCCACGTTCGTACAGGAACAAACGGCCGTCTTTGATCTCGTAAGGCTGAGCCTCCTGCGTAGCCGGGAACAGAATAGCGTTCTTGTATGCCGTTTGGGTCGGATTATTTCCGCTGTAAACCAGTCGGGTCTCTATCTCTTTGTCATTACGGAAGCGTTTGTAGGTGCCATCGGCGTAAAACTCCAGCGTTTCGGTATAGCCGGCTTTCTCTGGGGTAGACGTAGTCTGCGTAAACCCGTAAGTCACTTTTACCCACTTCCAGCGTCCTATCAGTTGCGGGTCACTGGCCTGGCGCTCATAAACGAGTCGCTCGGATCCTGCGTAAAGTGTCAGCCGGTTACCCGATAATTGATACCGGTTAACTGCTTTTAGTTTATTGAAATAGCTTTGCTCAAACTGCATGGCCTCGGCGGAGCCGCCCCGCTTGGTTGCTCCAATTGTCTCCAGGGCAACAGCATCGCTGCCGCTCACCGTCAGCGAAGAGAAATAGTAGTTTACAGAAGACAGACCATTGATCCGGTAGCGATTGTTGCCGCCCTGGCTGGAGTCAGGTGTGATGTCCATGGTAACGGTATAGCTGGAAGCAGGTTCGATTAACCGCCAATGGCCTATCAATTGATTCACTCCTGACGTTTTAAATTCACTCTCCGGCTCAACAACGGGGTCGCAGGCGGTAAAGGTCATGGCCAATAGGGCCAGCATTGTCATCATTACGGTTTTCATTGTTGTTATTCTTTACATGTGTGGATTGGAAATTTTGCCCATAAAAAGCACTGTGCCGGATGTCTTCTCGTGGATAATTACCACAAATGGCCGGTTGCAGATCGCACTCGGTGGAAGGCTCTCAACCATCCCAACCGTTGTAACAGCGGCAGCCTCGGTACCTTTCTCGTCAACAGCTACAAAGGTGTTCTGCTTCACAAAGTCTATAAACAGCCCTCCGTTGCGGTTCATTTTCGTGAAGGTAGCCGCACCGGTGAAGGCTGTTGGCATACCCATACTCTTAAGTATATCGTTGAGCTTACTCTCGTATTCCAGGGTAAATTTTGGCAGACCTATAGCTATCGGTCCCGCGGTCATATCCTTTTGTAACTGACTCCATTCGCTGGCTGAGACGGATTTTAAGACAGCATCAGCGGTGATGTTCTCCTGCGGCAGCAAAACAGTCATGGCAAACTGCCCATTGCCGTATGGCAATTCAAATGCTGTATAAGCAGGGTGGAATGTCCGCCGGAATTCTGCAGTCGTCCGCATCATTTTCACCATTTTCTGGCCACTCTCCGGCAGGAGGAACGGCATATCTACCGTTTTGCCGGGGTCAAACGGAATCTTCCAGTCCCCTTTAAAATACAGCGCATTCATCAGAAACATGACGCTGTTTGGCGGAACCTGGTCCAGAACCTTTTTAATACGGCCATTAGTCTGCTGGTCGGCCCAGCCGTTGATCCGGTCCTTAGCTGTAGCGCTGCCGAAATCGAGTCCGGCTATTTCGGCTTTAAAGGTCTCGCGCAGCACATCCTGGAACGTCTGCTCGACCGAATACCCCTGTCGATACCAGACTGAGTTGGCCAGCCCCAGCGTGACCCTGGAGTCTGCTTTGGGCAGGTTTTCCAACAGGTAGGTATAGGTCTGGTTGGCTTCGGCCAGTGTTTGGGCATCCAGTTTCAGGGTCTTTTGAATCTCCTGGGCGGTTGCTCCGTCGGCACCATTCAGGACCATACCTAACGCCATGTGCAGGCTCAACGGAGATATAAAGACATTTTTCGCCGGACCTTCCGCTTCATTAACGCGTTTAAAAACCTCAAAAGCGAAGTCAGTGGTTTGGCCGGCGAACGTAGCTGGTACCTGCATAACCCGGTTAGGAACAGGCTCGGTCATCAGGTTCCGTTGACAGCTTAAACCGACCAAGGCCGCAATGCCCAGAAATAGGCCGATAAGAATGCCGGTTCGTGAAAAGGTCGAAGCCTTCATAAGGTTATTTTACCCCCAACCCTTTGGACGGGTTGGGGGAAGGCAGTATTACAAATTCGTCTGCGGATTCACAATCTTACCCATAAACAGCACTGTGTTGGACGTCTTCTCATGAATGACGAACACAAACGGACGGTCACAGATGTACGAGGGTGGCATGGAGGTCACCGAGATACCTCCGGTGGTGACGGCGGCAGCTTCGGTGCCCTTTTCGTCGACAGCCACAAACGTGTTCTGCTTTACAAAACTTAGGTACAAATCGCCGTTGCGGTTAATTTTGGTGAAATCAGCTGCGTCGGTGAAGGCGGTAGGCATTCCTAATGCCGTCAGGGTATTCTTTAGCTGAATTTCGTAGCTCAACGTAAATTTGGGCAGACCAATGTCGATTTTGCCTTCAGCCATGTCTTTCTGCAACTGCGTCCACTCTCCGGCGTTGATGCTGTTCAGCACGGCGTCGGCGGAGGTGTTCTGGCTGGGCAGAAGTACCGTCATCGCAAACTGGCCGTTACCATACGGCAGTTCAAACGCGGCATAAGTCGGTTTGAACGCCCGACGAAGTTCCGTGTTCAGGCGCATCATCTTCACGGTCTTCTCCTGACCTGATGGCAGCCGGAACGGCATATCGACTGTATTCTTCTGGTCGAACTGGGTCTTCCAATCCCCTTTGAAGTACAGCGCGTTCATCAGGAACATCACATGATCCCGGCGGATTTCGTCGATCACCTTCGGGATGCGGCCGTTGGTCTGCTGGCTGGCCCAGTTGTTGATGCGGTCTTTGGCAGCATCGTTATCGAAGTCCAGTCCGGTAACTTCGGCCTTAAAGCTTTCCTTCAGCACATCCTGAAACGATTTCTCTACCTGGAAACCGTTGCGGTACCAGACCGAGTTGGCCAGCCCCAACGTGACCCTGGAGTCTGCTTTGGGCAGGTTTTCCAGTAGGTAGGTATAGGTCTGGTTGGCTTCGGCCAGTGTTTGGGCATCCAGTTTCAGGGTCTTTTGAATCTCCTGGGCCGTCTGTCCATTGGCACCGTTCATAATCATGCCCAGCGCCATGTGCAGGCTAAGCGGTGATACAAATACGTTTTTGTCTGCGCCTTCTTCCTGATTCACCCGCTTAAAGAAGCCGAAAGCAAAATCAGTGGTCTGACTGGCAAATGGAGCCGACACCCGCAGCGTCTTGCCAGGCTCGGGTTGCGGATTATTATTCGCCGAATCCTTACAGCTCACAGCCATACTGAGCATGGCGGCTGCGGTGAGAACACCGGTTGTTGAGATTAACTGCTTATTCATGGTATGGAAAGACATTGGTTAAATTTAAAAATGATAATTCACGCCAAAACTCATCCCCATTGTTTGCGGCCGGGTTTGCAACTCAATTGAGGGCTGCGTACCCGACTGGAGCGCCCGCTGATAGACGCCCGCCATACTCGCCGACCAGCGCCGGGTAGGTCGGTAGCGGAGCCGCATACCAGCTACACCGGATAGGGTCACCGGCTTATAGAACCCATCATTGGCCTTGACCGACAGATTATCGCCCACGTCGTTTCGCACAAACCAGTTGGCCAGCATACCACCCAGCAGCGCGATTCCCAGTGGCTTGTTCGGCCGGAGTTGGTATCCCACCTGCACCGGCACCTGCACAAACCGATAATCGTTGCTGACGGATTGAAGCGTACCGGCATCGTACAGGTTCTGGTTCGACAAGTACGTGATGCCTCCCCGGTCGTTCTGCACATTAGCATTACCGGGAGCATTTTTTACAGCCTCGGCAAAGAAGTTGTTCGTAGATCGCATCATCGGGTTGCCGGATGCGGTGGCAACCGAAACCAGTACCGGGCTGGCTACCGTTGACCGACCTGCCAGATAGGCGACACCCGTTTCGACCGACCAGTGATCAGTGAGCTGCAAACCAGTGCCGGCCTGATAAGCCATTGACAAATCAGACCGACTCTGAACAGATGGTGTGGACTTGGTATTCTGGTTGGCAAGTCCCGGTGCCATGGCATAATTGGCCATGGGTACACTGGAACGGACCGATACAGCAGGATTGAAGGACGACGGCATCACACTCACTGACGCCCACATTTCCCGCTGATTCTTTTTTATTTCTGCTTCTGGTAAAGCATCAGCGTCCGGAGCCCGGAACCAGACCATCCGCTGCGTTTCGCGAAGCCCTGACTGTAAACCATGGCCTTGCATCTCCTGTACCGGATACCCCGAAAGTGGTCGCTCATTCGGCGGCATCTGGCTTGGTATTGGTAATGAAGCATTGCCCGGTACTAATGTATTAGTCGAAGGGATTAAGGCATTGCCAGGTACTGACATCGCAGCCGGACTGGCCGATAAAGCAATTTGCTCCGTTGCCATCAACTCGTCAGCGGTAGCGGGAATGGCGGTTTTGCTCTGCTGCCGGTTACGAATTCGCTCTTTGGCCAACGGGTCATACGTCCGGGCGTAGTGCGGGTGATTCCAGTCGTCGGGCGGTGAAACCTCCTGGCTGGATGAACCACGCTTGAGGTCTCCCGCCAACGACTGTTCGGCCCCCCCGGCCACTACAGATTCGGTCGTACTGGTTGTATTGTTTTCGGCAGCAGGTGTTTGCTGCTGAGCGGCTGCCTCCGGCCTACGTTCAGATTGCTGCCGGGCTACATCGGTGCCAGTCGGTGAGTCTGTGCGCATCAGCCACCAACCAACCAGCAGTAACGCCACGGCTGCGGCAACGCCCGACGCCCACGGCATATACTGCCGCCAGAGGGGCACGATGCCTGCGCGGTCATCGTCCTCGTCGAGCCGACGCTCGATGGCATCCCACACCCGCGGTGGGGGCGTTTCGGATGCCTCCTCGAAGGCTTTCCGCCAGCGGTCGTCTGGTGTATGTTGATTAGACGGATTCATCTCGTACTCGTTGTTCGTTTTGTAACTTTTGCTGCAACAGGAATCGGGCTCTGGAAAACTGGGATTTTGAGGTACCTTCTGAAATGTCGAGCATCTCAGCGATTTCCGGGTGGCTGTAGCCTTCGATGGCGTACAGGTTAAATACCGTCCGGCACCCCGGTGGTAGCTCCTGAATCAGTTGCAGTAAGTATTGGTAGTTCAGCGTGGGCAGACTGGTATCAGCCTGCGACAGCGTTGACGCTACCTCCTCCACATCGGTTGTGTGCTCCCAGGGCTTCTGCTTGCGGATATGCTTCAACGCAGTGTTGATCACAATCCGCTTCAGCCAGACCTCCAGCGGAGATTCGAACCGAAACGAGTCTATATGCCGGAAGATTTTGACGAATGCGTCCTGCAACACATCCTCGGCATCGTCGGCGTCTTTGGTATAGCGTTTACAGACGACAAAGAGCTTGCCGGCAAACCGCTCATAGAGCTGTCGCTGCATAGCACGGTTCTGCTTGCGGCACCCTTCGACTAATGCTCGTTCATCCAGCATATCAACGTTGACATCTAAAAGACCCTAACCCTTTGGCAACGGTTGGAATAGACATAAAAATTTTTAATTGTTTTTCTAGATATTTACCAATCAGGATGCCTTTTTACTATTCTGTCATAAAAAATGGACAATTATAGCTTTATTATCGTTCCTGACCTTTACTTCCTTTAGTAATCGGTAACACCATGAACCGACGAGACGCCCTGAAACAAACCCTGACCGGCTTGGTCACCTGCCTGGCAGGCACGACATATGCATCGGCTAATTTCCTGAAAAATAGCGGCTCTTTCAACCTGCCAGCTACTGGAGTGTCTTCCCGACTGACTGCCGTACCCCCGATGGCCGTACCCCGGTTTTACATTGGAGCGTGCGACTGGTCGATTGGCAAATCAAGCGATGTAGCCGCCTTTGACGTTGCAAAACAAATTGGCCTAGACGGATTACAAGTGAGTATGGGTTCAGCGGCCAATAATATGCATCTGCGGCAGAAGGAGGTGCAGGAGGCATACAGAGCGGCCGCCAAACGCACCGGCGTTCAGATTGGCGGACTGGCGCTGGGCGAACTCAACAACGTACCCTACAAATCAGACCCCAAAGCTGAAGAATGGGTGCAGGATAGCATCGATGTAGCCAAAGCATTAAGGGTAAAAAACATTCTCCTGGCATTCTTTAGTGCAGGGGACCTTCGCAACGACCCGCAGGGTACCAAAGTGGTTGTGGAGCGGTTGAAGGTGGTAGCGCCCAAAGCCGAGAAAGCGGGTGTGATTCTGGGTATTGAGTCGTGGCTGTCGGCACCCGAGCATATGGCTATTATTGATGCTGTCGGTTCGCCCGCTGTAAAGGTCTACTACGATGTCTGCAACTCGACCGACCGTGGGTACGACATCTTTTCCGAGATGCGCCAGTTGGGTAGTAAGCAGATTTGTGAGATTCACCTCAAGGAAAACGGCGCGTTGCTAGGCAAAGGCAATGTTGATATGCAGAAGGTCCGACATGTACTGGATGAAATTGGCTACCGCGGCTGGCTGCATATGGAAGGCGCTATTCCGAAGGGACAGCCCATGCTCGAAAGCTACCAGGAAAACAACCGCTACGTCCGTTCCATATTTAGTTAGTACAACGGACCGGGTCGCCGGCGCGATTGTAATCCGTTTTTTTATCAATCCTTCTGAATCCTATGCTCTCCCTAACCCGACTTCCCCTTCTGCAATATACCCGCCCCGGCATGGCGTTGCTACTGGGCGGTGGCCTATTCCTGTTGAACCAAACCGGTGGACTATCACCGCGTCCGGAGCCGCAGCAATCCGCTATCGGTATCACTGCACCGGAACAATCAAAAGCTGTATTCGCCGATGATCCCAACAAGCTATACCTGCCGGATGATCTGGAGGCTACCCTCTGGGCGGAAGGGCCAATGTTTTACAACCCCACCAACATCGACGTTGATGCTCGTGGCCGGGTGTGGGTAACGGAGGCTGTCAACTACCGCGATTTCAACAACAAGCCCAATACCCGACTGAACCACCCCGAAGGTGAGCGGGTGATGATTCTGGAAGACACCAACGGCGACGGCAAAGCCGATAAGTCGACAGTGTTTGTGCAGGACAAAGACATCGTTTCTCCGCTGGGTATTGCCGTTATCGGCAACAAAGTGATTGTTTCCTGCGCCCCGAATCTGGTGGTGTTCACCGACGAAAACGGCGACGATAAACCCGACAAAAAAGAAATCCTGCTGACGGGCTTCGGCGGACTGGACCACGACCATTCGCTGCACGCGCTGGTAGTCGGTCCAGATGGTAAGTGGTACTTCAACACCGGTAATGCCGGTCCGCACGTGGTGACCGATAAAAGCGGCTGGACCTTACGGTCGGGCAGTCTTTATACTGGTGGTACGCCCTATAACAAGATTAACAAGGGCAACATGGTCAGCGACGATGGCCGGATATGGATCGGCGGACTGGCGTTGCGCATCAACCCCGACGGTACCGGACTGAAGGTAATGGGCCACAATTTCCGGAACAACTACGAACTCGGCTTGGACTCCTTTGGCAATATGTGGCAGAACGACAACGACGACCAGGTGGTGGCGTGTCGGACAAGCTGGCTCATGGAAGGGGCGAATGCCGGGTATTTCAGCCTGGATGGGACCCGCTACTGGCAGGGCGACCAGCGGCCGGGGCAGACTATACCCATTGCCCACTGGCACCAGGAGGACCCTGGCGTCATGCCCTCCGGTGATATTACCGGAGCCGGCTCGCCGACAGGTGTTGTCTTCTACGAAGGCGATGAATTGGGACCGAAGTATCGGGGCATGCTGCTTAGCGCCGAAGCGGGTCGGAACGTAATCTTCAGCTACAAACCCGAGCCGCAGGGTGCCGGCTATCGGCTGCCCCGCGTTGATTTTATAAGCACCTTTCCGGCAGTCGATGAAAATTACAAATGGAATCAGGTTGATAACGACTCGCGCAAGTGGTTCCGCCCCAGTGACGTGGCCGTGGGCACCGACGGTTCCTTATACATTGCGGACTGGTATGACCCCATTGTGGGCGGCCACCAGATGCACGACTCAAAAGGTTACGGACGCATTTTCCGCATTACGCCGAAGGGCAAAAGCCTGAAAACGCCCAAAATCGACCTGCGAAGTACCAAAGGGCAAATAGCTGCCTTGCAAAATCCAGCCGTCAATGTACGGGCGTTGGGTTTTGAAGTACTGAAGGCACAAGGCGAAAAGGCCATTAAGCCCGTAAAGAACTTGCTGACCGCCGAAAATCCGTACCACCGGGCGCGGGCGGTCTACCTGCTGGCGAACCTGGGCAACAAAGGCATTGCCGAGGTGAAAACGCTGCTGCGCTCCGATGACGCGGATATTCGCATTGCAGCGCTGCGCGCGCTACGCCAGGTGGAACAGAATGTGATGCCGGAGTTGCAACAACTTGCCGGTGACCCTTCTCCGTCCGTTCGTCGGGAGGTGGCCATTGCCCTGCGCGATGTTCCGTTTGACCAATGCAAAGACCTGCTGCTGAACCTGGTCAGCGGCTACGATGGACAGGACCGCTGGTACCTGGATGCCCTCGGTCAGGCGGCCGATAATAAGGAGGAAGCGCTCTTTGTCGCCCTAAAGCCAACCCTACCCGCTGACCCGGTGCAATGGGACCAGCGTACCGCTAATCTGATTTGGGAACTGCATCCTGCTTCGGCAGTTGGGTTGTTTAAACAACGGGCTGCTGCTCCAACGCTCACCGCCGATGCGCGTAAGCAGTCTATTGTCGCGCTTGGCTTCATTAAGGATATTGCGGCCGCCCAGGCCATGGTCGACCTGACAAAGCTGGAGGATAAAACCATAGCCGACCAGGCCAACTATTGGGTGAACTTCCGGCGCGGCAACGATTGGGCGACGCTGCTCAACTGGGATGAGGTTCTACCCCCTAAATTATCAGCTAATGAGCAGAAGATGTTAACCCTGCGCCAGAAACTGCTGGATGAATACACTACGGAACAGGACAAAACCAAAGTAGCCCTCGACATGGCCCGCGACCCGGACGGCGGCAAAGTGCTGGTCGGCCTGGCCGCCGACAAAAAGCTGCCAGATTCGGTGAAGAAAGCGGTGGGGGAAGTGATTTTCCAGAACGCCGATCAGTCGGTGCGGACCATGGCCGGCGATTACTTCACCCGCCCCGGCGCAACGGCATCCCTTTCGCTAAACAAGGTAACGGCGCTAACCGGTAGCGCTACCGCCGGGCAAGCCATCTTCAAAAACACCTGCTCGACCTGCCATCGCCACGGGCAGCAGGGTAAAGACATAGGTCCGGAGCTGACCAAGATTCACCAGAAGTTTGATAAAAATGGTTTGCTGGATGCCATTGTGAATCCCAGTGCCGGCTTAGCCTTTGGCTACGAGCCCTGGCTGATTACCACCAAAACCGGGCAGACCTACTACGGTTTCTTGTTGAGCGATGGGCAGCAGGCGGTCGTTATGAAAGATGCCGCCGGGCAAAAGCTCACAATTCCAACGGCTTCTATTACCTCGCGCAAACAATACAGCACAAGCCTCATGCCCGATGCCGTGTCGCTGGGCCTGAACGAGCAGCAACTGGCCGATTTAACGGCCTATTTGTTGCAGCAGTAATGTACTCGTATGTACCTTGCATCAGAAGGGGGCAAGGTACATGCTTACTTCGTCAGCGTATTCCCAATCGCCCGCCAGTCAATCTTCTGTACAATCTCATTGGCTACCTCAATCGGCCCCTTAATCGTAATCACCAGATTCTCCACCAGATTACCCCCTTTAGTAAATGAGTAGTGATACATCTTGTTGCTGCGACTATCGGCGCTAAGGTTATTTTTCCAGTTACCCAGCAGAATGACTGTTTCCGGACGAGGTGTAATGCCGTTCTTATCTCGCTTTAGCTGTACCTGCAAGGCTAGCGGCACACCGTTAATGGTAATGGTTTTGTAGGAGCTAACGAACCGATTACTAACGGGTTCCTCCAGCCGGTAATTGCCGGCGTTCATCTCCACATCAATGTCAATCGTTGATTCGGCTAATTGCTGCGCCCGGCTGGGATCAGCCTCCCGGTAGACGGAGTCTGTGCTGAGGACAAGTGAACGGGGTTGCCGAGTAAGTGTGTCGGGCTGAGAGGCAGCGTTATTCAGGCGAGTCTGGCGGGCCTGGGCGGTGCCGGCGCGTTCAAGTGTCAGATTATAGCGGTCACCGCAAACGTGGAAGAGCCGACCGAACTCATTGCTTAGCTCCAGATTATCCAGCGAATGGCGCTCATCGAAAATACGCCAGTTACCGGGGGGCATATTATTTTTAAACTGCTGCTGCAGCGTGTTTACTACGTTCACGTAGGAGGCTTTCTGCTCCAGGGTAGCCGGATGGCACTGGGCAAAGCTGCCTGGTGAAGCAAAAAGTAAGGAAAAAGAGAAAAGAAGGATATGTTTCATGGTCGATCTGTGATGTGAATTATATGAATGAACAGGCCGACCTATAAAAAGTTACGGAAAGACAACTATTATCCCGTCTTCCGCTACTCGTTCGCCGGAGCGTATAGCGCCCTCGATGTAGCCGTTCCAGATGTCGGCCGTTTCGGTGCCGGCTCAGTGTATGGCCAATTGGCTCCTTCAATGATTGACAAACGCTGGGCTACATACCCGGAACCGGCACAGCGGCATAGCTACAAAAAAAGTCAGGCTCACCCAAGCCTGACTGCACGTGCAACACCCAATAGGTACTTATTAAACAATGGCATCAATAGCCCAGGTCACAATGGCGACCAGAATACTGAATAGAAGGGCAGAAATAAAACCGTTCACGGCAAAACCGCCGATTAAGGCATCCGTCAGGTAAACCATGAGTACGTTGATGACTAAATAGAAAAGTCCCAACGTCAATATGGTAATGGGAATCGTCAGGATAACCAGAATTGGTTTGACTATGGCATTGAGCAAGCCAAGAACAACGGCCACAATCAGTGCCGTTACAAAGCTATCAACCGACACCCCGGGAATGATATACGCAGCAATCAGCACCGCTACGGCACTGACCAACAGCCTAAGAATTAAGCCCATACTGGTTAGAGGTTTTTGTGTTCTGAAAGAAACGAAAGCTGCTTCATATTTCAAACCTCTATAACTGGTATTTGTTTGGCTACCTTATTTTACGTGCCGCTGTTGCAGGACGGCAATGATCTCATCAAGACTTATATTCTTATGCTCCAGCAAGACCAGGAAGTGAAACAGCAGGTCGGCGGCTTCGCCTTTAAACAGGTCATCGTTGGTATCTTTGGCTTCAATCACCAGTTCTACCGCTTCTTCACCTACCTTTTGGGCTATCTTGTTAACCCCCCGGCCAAATAGTTTTGAGGTGTAAGAGCTTTCCGACGGGTTCTGTTTCCGGTCGTGGATGATACTCTGCAGGTAGTTCAGAAACTGACCATGTCCCTGATTGACTTCGTCAAAGCAGGTATCGGCTCCGGTATGACAGGTGGGGCCGGCCGGATGGGCTTTAATCAGCAGTGTATCACCGTCGCAGTCGATGAGAATCTCACGGACGTGCAGGAAATTATTGGACGTTTCGCCCTTGGTCCAGAGCCGTTGCTTGCTGCGGCTATAGAAGGTGACGACCCCCTCGGCCTTTGTTTTCTCGTAAGCCTCCTGATTCATGTAGCCCAGCATCAGCACTTTGCCGGTTTGTGAATCCTGGATGACAGCTGGTATTAAGCCATCGGGTGATTTATGAAAGTCAATCGTTGTGTTCATAGCTGTTATTAATCCGTCATCCGCATTTCAATACCCCGGCTTTGCAGGTATCGCTTTAAGGCCGGAATTTCAATTTCTTTAAAGTGAAAGATACTGGCCGCCAGTCCGGCATCGGCCTTGCCGTCGGTGAACACATCGACAAAGTGCTCCATCGAACCGGCTCCGCCTGAGGCAATAACCGGGATATTGGCTGAACCGGAAATCTGCGCCGTTAGCTCGACGGCGAATCCGTTTTTGGTACCATCGGTATCCATCGAGGTCAGCAGGATTTCGCCCGCGCCCCGGTCTTCTACTTCTCTGGCCCAGGCGATGGTACGGAGTTCAGTAGGTTTGCGGCCGCCATGCGTGTGTACGATATGCTCTCCGTTGACATAGCGGGTATCAATCGCCACTACAATACACTGACTGCCAAACTCCAGCGCCAGTTCATCCACCAGCGCCGGATTCCGCACTGCCGATGAGTTTATCGAAATCTTATCGGCCCCCGCATTCAGCAGCGCCGACACATCCGCCTTAGACGAAATGCCACCGCCAACGGTGAACGGAATATTCACCGTATGCGCTACCTTCCGGACTAGTTCAATGAGCGTTTTGCGGTCTTCAACGGTGGCGGTGATGTCCAGAAATACCAGTTCGTCAGCACCCTGTTCTGCATAGATTGCGCCCAGCTCGACCGGGTCACCGGCATCCCGCAGGTTTATAAAATTAGTGCCTTTAACGGTTCGGCCGTCTTTGATGTCAAGGCAGGGAATAATTCGTTTGGTTAACATAAAGGTAGGTACAATTAATAGCGAAGTGGGTCATCGCCAAATACTCCTTTAATTTTAAACAGTATAACTGCTATTTTCTGCAGCTCATCAACCTCCGGTCTGGCTTTGGCATAAGACAAAGGGTTACTATATGAGTAAGTGTGGAAATAGTCTTTTCCCAGTACTTCAACTATGTAGCCTACTCCGTCTCCCATAATAAGATGAGAGCCTTGTGCCTTCTGGGCTGTCACAACTACAGTACTATCGCTGTTTACCTTTACACGACTGCTATAATCACGTGGTTTCTGCTTCGGGAATATCTTCTCACGAATCTGGTCTTTGTCAGGTAAGGTTAAGAGGTCGAGTTGCACCATCTCCTGCCAAAAAGGTTCGTCCGGCTGTTGTTTGGGCTTACTACGTGTGAAACCTTTGAAGATTTGCTTGTTCCAGGACATGGTATACTTCATCAGCTTAACATTTTTACGCTTCTTGTCAATCACGTAAAGCTTCTGCGCATCACCGTAAGCGAGGGCAACTTTCTCCCAAACCCGTACCTGATATTCACCCTGCTTCAGTTTTGACTGTCGAATGTTTAATTGCTGGGCCAGTCGGCTAAAGCGCTCTGTGTGAACAGAGTCAACAGCAGCCCAGACAGGCAGATTACACAACAGCAAAAGTAGGATGAGGATGCGCTTCACCATGTTAAGCAACGAAGGTACTCAATTCCTTCAGCGATACCCTGCCTTCGTAAATCGCTTTGCCGACGATGACGCCGAACAAGCCCATATCAGCCAATGTTTCTATATCCTGCATGTTGCTGACGCCACCGCTGGCGATAATGTTCAGTTTTGGAGAGCGTTCCTGCAGGTTGCGGTAGAGGTCGAAGGAAGGGCCTTGCAGTAGTCCATCTTTAGCGACATCGGTACTAATTACATACTTTACACCCTTCTCCACATACTTTTCCACAAAGTCGTACACCCACACCTCCGTGGCTTCCTGCCAGCCGCTAACGGCAATCTTCTCGTTGTGCGCGTCGGCCCCCAGAATAATGGCTTCCGAGCCGTAGTGGCTCAGCCAACTTTCAAACACATCGGGCTGCTTCACCGCAATGCTGCCGCCTGTTACCTGTTTGGCGCCACACTCGAATACCACTCGCAGGTCGTCGTCGGATTGTACACCGCCCCCGAAGTCGATGTGCAAGCTGGTTTTGCCGGCAATCAGTTCCAGTACCTTCCAATTGACTACTCGTTTTTCTTTCGCCCCGTCGAGGTCGACCAGGTGCAGGCGGGTCAGGCCGGCGTCTTCAAACTGCTGCGCTACTTCCAGCGGCCGGGCGTTGTATTCTTTCTTCTGGTTGTAGTCGCCCTGCGTCAGCCGGACGGCCTTGCCTTCAATAATGTCTATAGCGGGTATGATATACATTGTGTGTCGCTTACAACTTCAAAAAATTCTCCAGAATCCGCTGCCCCACATTGCCACTGATTTCGCAGTGAAACTGAGCCGCATAAAAGTTGTCTTTGTGCAGCATAGCGCTAAATGGGCGGATGTACTCGCACTCGGCGATAGTATAGTCGCAAACATCAGCCGCGTAGCTGTGGACAAAATACATATATGCCTGCTCCGGCAGCCCAGTCGTAAGCGGCCCACGTAGGTTACTGATGCTGTTCCAGCCCATGTGCGGCACCTTATAGCCCGGTGTGGCCGGGAAGCGCCGGACATCAATATCGAAGATACCCATGCAGGTGGTGTTATTCTCCTCGGAGTAGCGGCACATGAGCTGCATACCCACGCAGGTACCCAGTACCGGCTGCTTCAGCGATGGAATCAGCTTATTCAGTCCACGTTCGCGGAGGTACGCCATAGCGGTGCTGGCTTCGCCCACGCCGGGGAAAATAACCTTGTCCGCCGAACGGATTTCGGCTTCGTCGTCGGTGAGCAGGTAGCTGGCCCCCAGCCGGTCCAGCGCGTACATCACGGATTGGACGTTACCAGCGTTGTATTTGATGATGACTGTTTTCATAGCAAAAAAGCCCGGCTCATCGACAGAACCGGGCTTTGTGGGTATCGGAAAATAATTTCGTTCAATACGGATCACAAAAACAAAAGCACCGCTCTGTCCTTACTGGCAGACGTGATGATGGTGCTGATGAAATGTGGTTGCTAAAATCATGAAGCAAAGGTAGCGGATGCCATTGTTAGATGCAAACTAAAACAAACTCCCCTGCACCACCTTCGGCTGCAAGGTTGGCTCTTTGAGATTCAGACCGCAATGCTCGTTTAGCTGCCGGACCCAGTGGAGTACCAGTTCCGGGGTGGTATCATTTTCGGCTCCGCCGTGGATAAACAGGTAAGCCGTTTGCAGGCCACGGTCAAACCAGGTTTTCAGGCGCTGTACCCAGGCATCGGCGCGGGAGAAGTCGGTGGGGTGACCATCGTTGGCGATGAAGCGGAGTACCAGCACCGGGCTCGATACGCTCATGTGCAGGACGTCGCGCCGGCCGGCTACGTCGGTCATCACCACGTCCCGGCGCAGGGCGTGTAAACCTTCCAGCGTTCGTTGCCAGGTATCGGCTTTGCGAAACCAGTCGGGGTGGCGGAACTCGACGGCTACTTCCAGGTCATCAGGCAGGCTTCTCAGATACCGCTCCAGGACCGGCCATTTATCCGGGCCGAAGGCGGGGGGCAGTTGCAGAAAGGTGGTGCCTAAGAACTCTTCCAGCCCCAGTACGGCATCGATGAATTCTTCCGTTAACGCTTCGGAGCCGACCAGCATGCGCTCGTGGCTGATGACCTGCGGGAACTTCGGGCAGTAGACAAACCCCTCGACGGCATCGCGCTTCCACTTGTCAATCATGGCCGCCGTTGGAATCTGGTAATGCGTCAGGTTCAGCTCAATGGTGTTGAACTGACGGGTGTAGTGCTGCAGAAAATCCTTTTCCTTCGCCTGCGAGGGGTAAATCTTGCCGACGTAGTTTTTATTCGCCCAGATGGGGCCACCAATATATACTTCCGGGTGCGACGTCGGCTCAATTGTATCCCAAACCTTCAGGTTGAATGGATTTCCGGGAGGCAGCCTGAAATCGACCGTATCAAGGTTATTGACTTTTCCAAATTCCATGGGGGTGTAAGGGTGAAGTGTCTTGTTAAAACTACGAAAAAAGGCTTTCGTTTTCGTGCCCGTTCTGAATTAACTAATTTTGTGGCACTTTACTGAGTGAGGATAGCTGAGCATGATTTCGAAGACGTATAATCCGAAAGACATTGAAGAAAAGTGGTACCAGTATTGGCTGGATAAGCAGTTCTTCAAATCGACGCCCGATGAGCGTGAGCCGTATACCATTGTGATACCGCCACCAAACGTCACGGGTGTTCTTCATATGGGTCACATGCTGAACAACACGATTCAGGATGTGCTGATCCGGAAAGCCCGGATGGAAGGCAAAAACGCCTGCTGGGTACCCGGTACCGACCACGCGTCTATCGCGACCGAGGCTAAAGTGGTGGCTATGCTGAAAGAGCAGGGCATCAGCAAAAAAGACATCGGCCGGGAGAAGTTTATCGAACATGCCTGGGAATGGACGCATAAATACGGCGGCATTATCCTGCAGCAACTCCGCAAACTCGGCGCTTCCTGCGACTGGGACCGGACCCGCTTTACCATGGAGCCGGCCTTGTACGATGCCGTTATTGAGGTATTCGTTGACCTGTACAATAAGGGCCAGATTTACCGGGGTGTCCGGATGGTGAACTGGGACCCCCAGGGCCGTACCGCCGTTTCCGACGAAGAGGTAATTACCAAGGAAGTTCAGCAGAAGCTCAGCTATATCCATTACCCAATAAAGGGGCAGGAGGGGGAATTTGTGACCATCGCTACGGTTCGGCCTGAGACCATTATGGCCGATACCGCCATCTGCGTGAACCCCAACGACGAGCGGTACAAGCACCTGCACGGCAAAAAAGCGTTGATTCCACTGATAAACCGGGAGATACCCATCATCACCGATGAGTATGTAACCATGGATTTCGGAACGGGCTGTCTGAAAGTAACGCCCGCTCACGACCCGAATGACTATGAGCTCGGCGTGAAGCACAACCTGCCGGTTATCGATATCCTGAACGAAGATGGTACCCTTAATGAGCAGGCGCAAATCTTCGTGGGTATGGACCGCTTTGCCGCCCGCAAGGCAGTTTTGAAGGAGCTGGAAGAGAAAGGCTTCCTCGTTAAGACAGAAGAGTACAAGTCGAACGTGGGCTTCTCAGAGCGGACCAATGAGGTGATTGAGCCGAAGCTCTCGCTGCAGTGGTTCCTGAAGATGAAGGACCTCTCGAAGCCCGCGCTCGACAACGTCATGAACGACACCATTCAACTGCATCCAGCCAAGTTCAAGAATATGTACCGGTCGTGGATGGAGAACGTGCATGACTGGTGCATCAGCCGTCAGTTGTGGTGGGGGCACCGGATTCCGGCTTTCTACATGAAAGACGGCACCATCATCGTGGCCAAAAACAAACGGGAAGCTTTGCGGAAAGTTCAGCACGAGCGGCTGCTGTTTGCCATGACCGAGGCTGACCTGACGCAGGACGAAGACGTTCTGGATACCTGGTTCTCGTCGTGGTTGTGGCCCATGTCGGTATTCGACGGGTTCAAAGACCCGAACAACGCCGATATTAACTACTATTACCCGACAAATACGCTCATTACGGCACCCGAAATTCTGTTCTTCTGGGTGGCCCGGATGATTATAGCCGGTTACGAGTACAAAGGCCGGGAGCCGTTCCAGGATGTGTACCTGACGGGTATCGTTCGCGATAAACAGGGCCGGAAGATGTCAAAATCCCTCGGTAACTCTCCCGACCCGCTCGACCTGATTGAGCAGTACGGTGCCGACGGCGTGCGGACAGGTATGCTGTTCAGCTCCCCGGCGGGTAACGACCTGCTATTCGACGAAAAGCTGGTTGAGCAAGGCCGTAACTTCTGCAATAAAATCTGGAATGCATTTCGCTTGGTAAAAGGCTGGCAGGTAACCGACCAACCAGTAAACAGTGGTAACGAGTTAGCCATCCGCTGGTTCGAGGCAAAGCTGAGCCAGACGATAACCGACCTGCAGGACCACTTCAGCAAATTCCGGATGTCGGATGCGTTGCAGACGGTCTATAAACTTATCTGGGACGATTTCTGCTCACAGTACCTGGAGATGATTAAGCCGGGATTTGAGCAGCCTGACGCGGCCCGACCCATCGACCGGGCAACCTTCGATGCCACCATTGATTTCTTCGAGCGGCTGATGAAGCTGACGCATCCGTTTATGCCGTTCATTACCGAAGAAATCTGGCAGGACATTCGTCCCCGGCAGGAAGGCGAAAGTATCTGCGTCGCCGATTACCCCAAAGCAGGCTCGGTCGATACGCAGGTGCTGGCAGACTTTGAACTGTTGTTTGAGCTGGTATCGGGTATTCGGAACATCCGCAACAGCAAGCAGATTGCCCCGAAGACGGAACTGCCGCTAGCCATCCGGACCGAATCGCCGGACCGCTTCCGACCACTGGAAAGCCTGGTTCAGAAGCTGGCGAATGTGTCGGAGATTCGATACGTCAGCGACAAGGCAGACGGCATGTCATTTGTCATCAAAGGCGATGAGTTTTACATCAACATTGCCGGTGAGATTGACGTAGAGCAGGAGCGGGCTAACCTGGAAAAAGAACTGGAATACACCAAAGGCTTCCGCGACTCGGTTGTAAAAAAGCTCTCGAATGAAAAGTTTGTCTTCAATGCCAAGCCAGATGTGGTGGAACGGGAACGGCAGAAACTTGCCGATGCCGAAGCAAAAATCAAGACGCTGGAAGAGAGTTTGTTAGCGCTTTCGCGATAAGACAAAAGGTCTCGGTTACCTCAAAAAAGCCGGTATTGCTGCCGGCTTTTTTGTTAATAAATTATAAAATCTACGATCGTATGCTAATTTAATTTATAAAAATTAGCAGAAAAGTATTATTCTTGAGCAAAGTTTACAGAGGCTCACTCACACCGTTGAAAATTTTCCAAAGATGAAAAAGGCTATTTTCCTGGACCGGGATGGCGTTTTAAATGAAGACCGGGTGGATTACGTCTACCGAACCGAAGACATGGTAATTCCGGATGGCGTTGCCGAAGGGCTGCAACTGCTGAAGGAAGCCGGTTATTTACTGATTGTAGTTACTAACCAGGCGGGTATTGCCAAAGGGATATATACCCGCGACGATGTGATGCGCTGCCACCAGTACATCCAGACGAAGTGCGGCAACGTGCTGGACGATATCTACTACTGTCCGCACCACCCAGATTATACATCACGTTCGCTGGCTCGCAAGCCCGAGTCGCTGCTGCTGGAGAAGGCCATTGCCAAATACAATATCGATGTGAGTGGCTCCTGGATGTTCGGTGATGCCCTGCGCGACATTCAGGCGGGTCGGCGGGTTGGTGTCCGCACGGTACACATCACCCACAACATACCACAGCCACCGGTAGGCGACGGTCATGCCGCCAGCCTACTGGAGGCATCTCAGTTTGTATTAAGCGTTGTGTGATACAGCGCGTTCTGTTTGGTGGTAAGCGCTGTCGTAGGCAGGGCAGGCACCCCGGCGGGCGCATGAACTAAGCGATAGCAGGGAGATGACACCGCAAAAGATAAGTAGCTTCTTCATGTTCAAAATATAAAAATACCGTTAATAGACAGACTAACTGTCTATTAACGGTAAAGATACTAATTTTCTTCTTTCACTAATTCAACTTCCGGCTCACTTTCTTTTTCAGCGGTCAGTGCGGCTTCGGCATCAGCTGCCGCTTCGGCGTCAGCAGCATCCTTTTCGGTAGGTGCCGGCTCGTCAGATGGGTTGAAACCCAGGATACGCAGCATTACGTCGCTGTTCTGTTCCGGCGCAAACAGGCGGGTTTTGATGTTCCCGTTCTCGTCTTTCTCTACAATTACATGCTGCGGAGCCGGAATCAGGCAGTGCTGAATGCCACCGTAACCACCCAGCGATTCCTGATACGCGCCCGTATGGAACAGACCCACATACTGGTCCTCCATATCCATATCAAAAATGGGCAGATACAAGTCAGCGCTGTGCGCTTCTGTATTGTAGAAATCGTGCGAGTCGCAGGTCAGGCCGCCAAGGTTTACCTTTTGGTACGGGTTGTCCCAGTTATTAACCGCCAGCATAATATACTTCTGCCCTAAGCCCCACGAATCGGGAAGCTGCGTGATAAACGAGCCGTCGATCATGTACCAGAGCTCTTTGTCGTTCTGCAACTTCTGGTCGATTACCTTGTAGATTACCGCACCGCTTTCACCCACCGTGTAGCTGCCGAACTCCGTGAAGATATGCGGCACCGGCACGTTGTTCTTGTTGCAGATCCACTGGATACTCTCGACAATCTGGTCGATCATTGCCTGGTAATCGTACGCAAACTGGAACGAGGTCTGAATCGGCAGTCCACCGCCAATATCAATTGAGTCGAGGTCCGGGCAGAGCTTCCGCAGTTCGCAGTACTTATACATGAAGCGGCTCAGTTCACTCCAGTAATACGCGCTGTCTTTGATGCCCGTATTGATGAAGAAGTGCAGCATCTTCAGCTTAAACTTCTCATTGGTAGCAATCTTCGTCTTATACAGCTCATTGATGTCGCTGTAGCGGATACCTAAGCGGGAGGTATAAAAAGCGAAATTTGGTTCCTCATCCGTGGCAATGCGGATACCGAGGTTTACCGTTTCGGCTTCAATATTCTCATACGCGTCAATCTCACCCAGGTGGTCGAGCACCGGGATACAGTTGGTAAACCCGTCGTCAATCAACTCCCGGATGTATTGCGTATAAAGCGGGCGCTTATAGCCGTTGCAGATGATATAGGTGCTCTTGCTCACCTTACCCAGCTTGTACAACTCCCGGATAATGGGAATATCATACGCCGAGGAGCTCTCCAGGTGAATATTATTCTTCAGGGCTTCTTCCAGCACAAACCGGAAATGGGAGGACTTGGTACAATAACAGTACGTATACGTTCCCTTGTAGTTATACCGCTTTATCGCATTCTTGAAAAGCAGGTGGGCGTGTTCAATGTGCTCAGTGATCTTCGGCAGATACGTCAGTTTGAGCGGTGTACCGTACTGTTTGATAATGTCCATCAACGGAACATTGTTGAACAGCAATTCATTGTTTTCGACGTGAAACTCCAGTGTTGGAAATTCAAAGGTCTGTTCAATCAGGTCTGTGTAAGTCTTCATCCCTTCGTCCGGCGCATAAAACGTGTTTTGTTGGTCAAAAAAAAGTGTGCGAAGTTGGCACAAAATACAATGTCATGCAACTGAACATCATACCCAAGTTACACAACGCAAAACAGCGGGTTTTTGATTCTGAATACCCATAAATTTTACCGCTCCGGCGGATTATGGTCCGGGTTTCGGCAAACCGAAAAGATACTGTAATTTTGAATCCATTTCCGACCAGACAAATCAGCGAATGAAGCCAAAGGCTATTCATTTTATTTCAATTGGCGGCAGCGCCATGCATAATTTGGCGATTGCTCTTCACCAGCAGGGGTATCACATCACCGGTTCCGACGACGAAATTTACGAGCCCTCCCGCACCCGCTTGCAGCAGTATGGCCTGATGCCGGAGCAGGACGGGTGGTTTCCAGAAAAAATCCATAGCGAACTGAATACCGTCATCCTGGGGATGCACGCCCGTCGCGATAACCCCGAACTGGTTAGGGCGCAGGAATTGGGCCTGCCGGTATATTCCTATCCAGAATTTATTTTTGAGGAAAGTCAGCAGAAGCAGCGGGTAGTCATTGCGGGCAGTCACGGCAAGACGACCATTACGGCCATGATTCTGCACGTACTGAAGTACTTCAACCGCAACTTCGATTATCTGGTTGGCGCACAGATTGAAGGCTTTGACACCATGGTGCGGCTCACTGAAGACGCTCCGCTCATCGTAATCGAAGGGGATGAATATGCCTCTTCGCCCATCGACCCCCGGCCGAAGTTCATGCACTACCAGCCGCATATTGCGCTTATCAGCGGCATTGCCTGGGACCACGTTAATATTTATCCAACCTACGAAGAATACGTCGACCAGTTTGAATTGCTGGCCGAAGCAATGCCCAAAGCGGGTACGCTGATATTCGACGAGACCGACGATATGCTGGACGTTATCGGGCTAAAGGAGCGCCCGGATGTGCAGAGCGTACCGTATGTAGCGCACCCGCACCGCATTCTGCACGGGCAGACGGTCCTTATCAGCAAAACCGGGAAAGATATTCCGGTGCTGGTGTTCGGCGAGCATAATATGAAGAACATCAGTGGAGCGATGGAGGTCTGCGACCGGCTCGGCGTAACCAGCGAGATGTTCTACGAAGCCATCCAAAGCTTCAAAGGCGCTGCCCGCCGGCTGGAGAAAGTGGCCGAAAACAATGGTCGGGTACTCTACCGCGATTTTGCTCATGCTCCTTCCAAGGTAGAAGCTACCACGCAGGCGGTGAAAGAGCAGTATCCCGACCGCAAGCTGCTGGCCGCTGTGGAACTGCATACCTTTAGCAGCCTAAACAAAAACTTTCTGAGTCAGTACAAAAACCGGCTCGATGCGGCCGATGTCGCGGCTGTGTACTTCAATGAGCACACCTTACAGCAGAAGCGGCTGGAACCAATCTCCGCCGATGACGTCAAAGCCGCCTTTGACCGGCCGGACCTGAAGGTATTTACCGATACGGCCGCGCTAGAAGACTTCCTGCTGACCCAGCGGCAGGCGGCAAACGTATTTTTGCTAATGAGTTCCGGTACCTACGGCGGCCTGGATATTCAGAAAGTAGCAAAAGAGTTGGTGTAGTATTATTTGTTGTGTTCTTATGCAAAGTATAGTCGTTTACTGCGGTTCCAACCCCGGAACCAACATGAAATACAGAGAAGTCGCCGTTGAACTTGGGCAGAAGCTGGCGGCTCGCAAAATCCGCCTGATTTACGGGGGCGGCAATCTGGGCCTGATGGGCACCGTGGCCGATGCCGTATTGACGGCTGGTGGGCAGGTGACGGGCGTTATTCCCAATTTCCTGGCCCAGTTGGAGGTGGCCCACAATACCCTAACCGAATTGCATTTTGTTGAGACCATGCATGAGCGGAAGTTCAAAATGGTGCAGCTCTCCAAGGGCGTCATTGCGCTGCCCGGTGGCTACGGTACCCTCGATGAGCTGTTCGAAATTCTGGCGTGGCGGCAGCTAAAGCTGTACCAGGGTCCCATTGCCGTCCTGAACGTAAACGGTTTCTACGACCTGATGCTGAAGCAGCTCGACCGGATGGTGGAAGAAGGTTTTCTGAAGCCGGAAAATCGAGCGCTGCTTATTGTGGCCGATACCATTGATGAGATTCTGTCGGAGTTTGAAGCCTTTTGGGAGGAGGTTATATAAACGACTGAAAGTAGACTAACAATGTCGTATCTTCGTTTCTTGTAAAACCACCTGAGAGTTAAGCGAATGAAACGTAAAGGCGCTATTCTGATAGGTCTTTTCTTTACCGTAATCAGCAGTTCCATTGCCCAGCAGAACACCCCGGCCAAAGCCGAAAATCTGGGAGGGCAGGTCAATACAGAGTACAACGAAATCAACCCTGTTATTTCTCCCGATGGCCGCACCCTTTATTTTGCCCGCATCAGTCACCCGCAAAATACCCACGGTGCCAAAGGCAGTCAGGACATCTGGTACTCCGAAATTCAGCCCAATGGTCAGTGGGGAACCGCCCGGCGCATGGGTTTTCCGCTGAACAAAGATGAGTACAACAGTGCCTATAGCATCACCCCCGATGGCAATACTATGCTGATCAAAGGGGCCTACAATAACGGCAATTACGAAACCAGAGGCTTTTCTATCAGCAAACGTACCGCTAATGGCTGGTCAGTCCCACAGAAACTGGTGATTCCCGGTTACGAAAAAATGAGCCAGGGACAGTTCGACTGCGGTTTTATGTCGGCCGATGGCAAGGTGTTGATTATGGCCTTCAGCGAAAAGAAGAACAGCAAGGAGGATGATGTTTATGTGAGTTTCCGGCAGAAAGACGGCTCGTGGAGCAAGCCGATGAACCTGGGCCCGGAGGTCAATTCCAAATTCACCGAGACCACGCCTTTTCTGGCTTCCGACGGGGCCACGCTGTACTTCTCCAGCGACCGTGAAGGCGGCCTTGGCAGCAATGATATATACGTAACCAAGCGGGTTGATAAAACCTGGAAGCGGTGGTCGAAGCCGGTAAACCTCGGACCGGCCATCAACACCGAGGGCTACGACGCTTACTATTCCGTAGCCGCTTCCGGTGAATACGCTTACATGACCACGTTCAAAAACACGATGGGTAAGGGTGATGTGGTCCGGGTTAAACTGATGGATATGAACCAGCCGGATACGCAGGCACCCAAGGAGACCCTCCCTGACCCGGTGGTGCTGATTAGCGGTAAGGTCATCGACCAGAAAACCGGCAAACCTGTAGAAGCCCGGATCGTGTACGAAACCCTGCCCGACGGGGCCGAAGCCGGTGAAGCCATCTCCAACCCGCTTACCGGCGAATACAAAATTGTACTGCCCTACGGTAAGAAGTACAGCATGCGGGCCATCGCCAAAGACTTCATCGCCGAAGGTGACAACATTGACCTGACCGAAACCAAGGGCTACCAGGAAATTAAAGGCAAAGAGCTGAAATTAGTGCCTATTGAGGTGGGGCGCTCCGTTCGCCTGAACAACATCTTCTTTGACGTTAACAAGGCTGAACTACGGCCTGAATCCTTCCCCGAGCTCGACCGCGTCGTAGTCACCCTGAACGAGAACCCGAAGATGACCATTGAACTGGGCGGTCATACCGATAACACCGGCTCCGACGAGTCAAACCTGAAACTCTCGCAGGACCGCGCCGATTCTGTTCGTGAATACATCATCGGCAAAGGCATTGAGCCCGACCGCGTCGGCAGCAAAGGCTACGGCGAAAGCAAACCCGTTGCCACCAACGACTCCGACGAAGGCCGCCAGCAAAACCGGCGGGTGGAGTTTATTATTGTGAAGAAATAATCTTCATTTGACAGTATGCAGTTCTCAGTAGGCAGAAATGAAAAAAGCTCCTCTAGCAAGGGGAGCTTTTCTTGTATGCTTGTGTCCTAAATACTTGGCCTTGCCAATTAGCTACTACTGCTCACTGCCAACTGAAGACTGCTCACTCAATCCAAACCCGGCCGCTTAAACTCCCGTGCCTCCGGGAAAAGCGCTTCTACTTCCCGGCGTAGGGCGTAGAGAATAGCCAGCATATCCAGCACATCGTCGATTTTGTCGGGGTAGAAGGTGATAACCGTTTCCCAGGCAGTCATTGACTGGTCGATACTGACCAATACCAGCTTGGCTTTGCCGTTGTAATAATTCAGCAGGTGGCTGTCGGTGGTGGGTTCCGTCAGGATGCGTAAAGCCGATGTAGTTTTAACCGGTATCAGGGTCCGGTACCAGCGGATGACTTCGTAAGCGTCTTTCAGGCCGTTGAGCAGTATGACGGCCTCCTCATCAGACCGAATGGCTAATCTCACCTCCTGAAGCTGCTGTTGGCCGGCTTCTTCCAGCAGGCTTTTTTCATCTTTCAACCAATTGCCGGTCAGCACCAGGTAGCGATTCGCCAGGATCGATACCGGATGTTGCCGGGCTTGCTGCCGCCGGAAGGCAGCCTGGGCCTCAAGCGCCTGTTTCTCCGCTTCGGTGGATTCATGACCGCCTACAGCCTCTTTCTCCTGCTGAAGTTTGCCCAGGTACTGCTTTGTCAGGTTCAGGGCCTCCGTAAGCTGTTGCATCAGGGACGCGTTTGGGTCGGCGTTTTTTGTATCTTCGTCTGCTTTTTTCTGGAGGAAACTCTGGCAGCGCTGCGTGAACAGACAACGCTCACACCACGAGTTGCAGTAATTGTATATTCCGGGGATTACGTCAGTTTGCGCGTTCATAGGTGGTTACGGTAAATTGTGCAATAACGTTCTGTAAATATAACGAAGGTGCCCAGTCTATTCTGTTTAAAATGCAATTAAATTTGATTTTATTCGGTGCTTCGGTACTCAGAATAATCTCTGTTCTTGGACAAGATGAATACTTGTTCAACTATTTTTGTAAGTTCATTCATCCATTCTGAAAAGCAAGTTATTCGTTCTACATGAGACAATTAACCCTTGCAGTGGCCGCCCTGGCCCTGGTATTCATCGTATCTCCTGCTGTTGTTGCCCAGAAAAAAGTAAAGAAAAGCACGACCACACCGGCTCCCATTTCGGCCACTGGAACTCCGGAACGAATGGCCGGGGTACAGCAACGCCAAAGGCTGGCCGATGCTTCGCTGGTGAAGAATATACCGTTCCGGTCGGTGGGTCCTACGGTCATGAGCGGCCGGGTGGTCGACGTAGATGTCAACCCCGATAACCCAATGCAGTTTTATGTGGCTTATGCCAGTGGTGGTCTGTGGCGCACGGATAACAATGGCATCTCCTTTACGCCCCTGTTTGACAACGAAGCCGTGATGACCATCGGCGCTATTGCCGTCGACTGGAAAAACAACACCATCTGGGTTGGTACGGGCGAATCAAACGCCAGCCGGTCGTCGTACTCCGGCGTAGGTATCTACAAGAGTGCCGACGGCGGTAAGAGCTGGCAGCACCTGGGCCTGGCCGATAGCCACCACATTGGCCGCATTGTGCTGCATCCGAGCAATGCCAATACTGCCTGGGTGGCGGCTGTCGGTCATCTCTACACGCCGAATTCGGAGCGGGGTATTTACAAGACGACCGATGGCGGCAAGACCTGGGCCAAGACGCTGTACATCGACGATAAAACCGGCGCTATCGACGTAGACATAGACCCGGTCAACCCGCAGGTGCTGTACGCCAGCCTGTGGCATAAAGAGCGCCGGGCCTGGAATTTTGTGGAAGGAGGCAAAACGTCCGGTATCTACAAGAGTACCGATGGCGGTACTACCTGGAAGCTCATCACGGGCGGTAGCAGCGGCTTCCCGCAGGATGAGAACAGTGGTCGGATTGGTCTGAGCATCTTTCCCAAAAGTCCAAATACTATCTATGCCATTCTGGATAACCAGACACCTCGTCCTAAAAAAGAACAGAAGAACGACCCCCGTAAGCTAACCAAAGACCAGCTTCGGGTGATGTCGAAAGAAGATTTTCTGAAGGCGGAAGACGCCGTATTGACGGAGTACCTCGATGAGCAGAATTTCCCGGAAAAGTACACGGCCAAATCGCTGAAAGAGCTGGTACAGGTCGATAAAATCAAGCCGGTTGCCGTGCTGGAATACACTGACGATGCCAATTCACGGATTATCAACACCGATGTCATTGGGGCCGAAGTGTATCGTTCCGACGATGCCGGGCAATCCTGGCGCAAGGTCAATGCCGATTACCTCGACGGGCTGTATAACACCTATGGGTATTATTTCGGGAATGTCTGGATTGCGCCCGATAATGCCGATAAGATTGTCATTGCGGGAGTGCCGGTGATCCGGTCGGAAGATGGCGGAAAGACCTACAAGGGCATGGATAACGGCAACGTTCATGCCGACCACCATGCGCTGTGGATTAATCCAAAGAATAACAATCACATGATTCTGGGCAATGATGGGGGTGTAAACATTACCTACGACAACGGCAAAACCTGGTTCAAAGCCAATACGCCGGCGGTGGCCCAATATTATGCTATCACGGTGGATATGGCCAAGCCGTACAACGTCTACGGCGGCTTACAGGACAACGGCGTCTGGTTCGGGCCAAGCAACTACAAGGCGACGTACGACTGGTTCGATGGCGGGCAGTATCCGTATAAGCGCCTGCTCGGGGGCGACGGTATGCAGGTGCAGGTCGACTGGCGGGATAACAATACCGTTTACACCGGCTTTCAGTTCGGCAATTACTTCCGGATCAATAAGCAGACCGGTGAGATGAAGCGGCTGACGGTGCCGCAGGAGGTGGGAGAGGCTAAGCTGCGCTGGAACTGGCAGGCACCTATTCTGCTGTCGCGGCACAACCAGGATGTGGTGTACTTCGGCTCCAACCGTTTCCACCGCAGCATGAACCGGGGCGATGAGTTCAAGACCCTCTCGGGTGACCTGACCAAGGGGCTCAAAACCGGCGATGTGTCGTTTGGTACCCTTACCACTATTGATGAATCACCCCTGAAATTTGGCTTACTCTACACCGGCAGCGACGATGGCCTGGTGCATGTGTCAAAAGACGGCGGCTATACCTGGACCCGCATCTCCGACAAACTGCCGCAGGACCTGTGGGTAAGCCGCGTTACGGCCTCGGCCCATGACGAAGGTACCGTGTACGTTTCACTCAACGGCTACCGCGACGACCATTTCAACGCCTATGTCTTCCGCTCTACAGACTATGGCCAGACCTGGCAGCCCATTGGTACCGATTTGCCGATGGAGCCGGTCAACGTGGTGAAAGAAGACCCGAAAAATGCAAACATTCTGTACGTTGGCACCGACCATGGCGTATATGCCTCGCTGAACAAAGGGCAATCATTTATGCACTTGGCTAGCGGTATGCCCGCTGTTGCCGTACACGACCTGGTGGTACATCCCCGCGACAACGACCTGATTGTGGGTACCCACGGCCGGTCGCTGTACATCGGAAGCGTCGAGCAACTCCAGCAAATAACGGATACGCTTACAAACAAGCCGATTCATATTTTTGCCCTGAAGCCGGCCACCTATAGTCCGAATTGGGGCCGGATGTACAATAAATACGAAGAGGCCCCGGAGTATAAATTCGAGTTGCCGTTCTACGTAAAAACGGCCGGCAAAACAACCGTCCGCCTGACGACCGATAAAGGACTAACGCTGAAAACCCTCACCGACGATAGCGAAGCCGGCCTGAACTACCTGACCTACGACTATTCGGTAGACGCATCGGCGGCAGACGCCTATCAAAAGTACCTGAACGATACCCGCAAAAAGGATGAGAAAGAGGTAGAGCTGAAGCCGGCTGATGATAAAAAGGTGTACCTGCGTCCGGGAAAATACAAGTTTGTGTTTGAAACACCCTCGGGCACCAAAGCCGAGAAAGTGTGGGAACTGAAAGCGCCTGAACGTCGGAGTCGCCGGGCCATCACCTCACCTAACGCCTATGCTTCGCCCGGTGAATTTGAAGAGTGGATGGAGGAGTTGGGTGTAGAAGAGACGAAGTGACAAAAAGGGTACAGGATAAATTTTTGTTTTAACCCGGCCATTGTCGGGTTAAAACATTTAGAATTGGACCTTTATTTGCTTTAGGTCATATGAAAGTCCGGCTGCCTATGCCATGAGAAAAATTTTACCTCTTTATTTTCTGCTATTTGCTGTTTTCTGGAGCGCCCGGGCCGAGGTGATTCAGGTAAAACCCACAGTCAAAACGTTTCAGGAACTTAGTCAGACGCGGTGGCCGGGGCAGGGTGCGGACGTTACCATAGGCGGAGATACCCCGGAGAAATTTGCGCCCAGGAAAAGACTGCTGCCTACCTCTAACCAACTTCGATCGGTGCTGGACAAGCGGCTTGACGATGCCGTTACCCGATTTGTGCAGGAGCAGGGCAATGTTATTGGCCTTTGTATTGGAGTACTGCGCCACGACAGTGTTTTTGTGTATGGCTATGGCGAAACCGCAAAAGGCAACCAAAAGCTGCCAGACGGTAAAACAGTGTACGAGATTGGCTCCGTAAGTAAAACGTTTACCGCTGCGCTGCTGGCCGATGCGGTAAAGCAGCGTAAAATAAAACTGAATGCTCCGGTAAATCAGTACCTGCCTGATTCCATTCCGGTTTTACAGAAGGAAGGGGTACCTATAACACCGACGATGTTGTCGAACCATACATCAGGCCTACCCCGGCTACCGGGTAACCTGTTTAGCGGCTCCATCAATCTTATCAACCCTTATAAACATTATGGTCACCAGGATCTTTTTTCCTGGCTGAAAAAGGCACAGCTTTTGCGGCAGCCCGGCACTCAGTACGAATACTCAAACCTGGCGGTCGGCATGCTGGGCGTTATTCTGGAGCGGGTAAACGAAATGCCCTTCGAAAAACTGTTGAAAAGCCGGATTACACAGCCGCTGGGTATGCAGCACACGACGATAACCCTGGCTAATGCGGAGCGGCCATTGCTGGCTCTGGGGTATAACGACCGGGGTGAACCGGCGTCGGGCTGGGACTTTCTGGCACTGGCAGGAGCCGGCGGAATTCGTTCGACGGTGAACGACATGCTTATTTATCTGAACGCTCAGCTAGGCAAAGGACCTAAGCCGGTCACTAAAGCAATAGCGCTGACCCATAAGGCTACTTATAACCGCGAAGGCCGGGTAGTTGGGTTAGGCTGGCATATGGCCACCGGCGCAAGCCAGGGATGGCAGTGGCACAACGGCAAAACAGGTGGCTATTCCAGTTTCGCCGGGTTTCGTAAAGACCGGAAAACGGCTATAGTCATCCTGGCTAACTCCCTGACCGATCTGGATAAGCTGGGCATTGAGCTGGTAAACGTAGTGGGCCATTAGCCGGTAAATTTTTTGTACCTTACAACCCTGTAAACGAAAAAAGGGTCTTATTCCCAGGAGTTTACATTTAACGGCCTCATTATGAAAAACAGGCTTCTACTGTTCGCCTTCACCGGGCTGCTGGCTGCGTGCCGGCAGGAGATTGAGCCGGAATCCGTTACCCTGGCAGACCGGCTGTCGGGAACGTACCAGACCAACAGTTTTCTGGATGTTCTTTGCATTGCGCTGCCGCCGGACAAAATGCCCGTAGCGGATCTGAAAGTTGAATCGGATAGTGAAGTGACGCTGACGGTGCGCCGGTTCTTTCCCGTTGCCGACACGCAAACGCTGCGTAAGGTTAAACTACAACCTCTGGCCGACCATAGTGTCCGGCTCCTGTACCAGAGCGAGGAAATTGGTACCTACCAGACCGACAGGGTTTTTACCAACAGTGGCATGGAAACCCAGGGAAATGTGCTGCGGATTTCCCGAGCTGCCGGTGACCCACAAACGAGCCTATATTTTACCGGGTATCAGCGGTAAACAGGAACGGCGCAACACCTTTGGGTGCCGCGCCGTTCTTTATTAAAATCAGCCTGCTTATTTGATAGCAAATTCGCCGTTACCGATCTTGAAACCTTCAGAGTACAATTCAACCGTGTACTTGCCCGGCTTGTAAGGAATACCGCGGGTATACAGCAGTTCAACGCTCTGGTTGTTGTTGGTGTAATTCACGGTTTGCTTCGTCGTATAGACCGTTTCATTACCATTTACCGAGAAGGTGCCTGAGCCATTAGCCATATCGGAAACCACGGCACCATCAGGATCAAGAACCCGGACATATACCTCTTTCGGCTCCTCTCTGGTCAGCGGGTTGTCCAGCAGAGTGTACATGAACTTCAGCTTATCCACCCGACGGGCCTTAAAGCTTTCGCCTTCACGAACTTTACCACGGGGATTGACCGCATAAACACGAACGTTCTGGGCTTTCAGCGCCGAAGCACGGGTCACCTTTTCAGACAGTTCTTTGTTGACGGTAGAAATTGTGGCTACCGTATCACGCAGACTCTGCTTCTCTGTCTTCAGGGTTGTGTTTTCCTGGTTCAGGGTTTCGTTATTGGTAACCAGGGTTACGTTTTCACGCTGCAGACCGGCAATCATAGTATCTCTCTCGGCAAGGAATTTTTCGTATTCCTTGATCTTGGCTTCGTATTTAGCAATAGATACCCGCTGACCCCGCCGTATAGCGGCTTTATCAGCTTCCAGTTGCTCTTTTACTTTGAGCAGTTCGCTTACGTCACCACCCAGTTTTTGAACTTCAGCAATCTTGGCATCCAGCGCCGTAGAGATAGAATCCAACTTTACCCGCGTGGTCGATAATTCTTCAACACGTTGAGAGATCGTTACCTCCTGATTTTCGGCTACCTTCTTCTGGTCGAAGTACAGGTAGCTTGTAATACCGGCCAGACCCGTCATGATAATCAGAGCGGCCAGCAATGCGCCATTAGCTTTCGACTTTGGCTGATTGTTTTCCATAAAAATTTAAATTAACAGTTAAACATACACGAAAAGGGTTGTGTAAAGTTTGCTGCATTCAGAGAAGGGGGATTGGTTGGTTAAGAAATATTGAACGAATGATGGAAGAGGAACGTACTCGCAAAACATAAAGCTTTAACGGCCTCTTTACCATATTATTGTGTCTGCAACTGGTGCAGTAGGAAAATGTTTTTCATGCCATAAAAGTTTCTTTTTAGTCGAATTTAATGCTGATAAACAGATTCTTAGCCAAAGAAATGGTGGTGAAATCTGCCTTTAACGCCATTAAACCAAGATTATGCCGGAATTACCCGAAGTTGAAATTTACCGCCAGTACCTGGAAACTTCTGCGCTGCATCAGCCCATTGAATCGGTTGAGGTGGAGGACCACAAACTGCTCACCACCGATTTTACAACCCTGCACGAAGGGATCGTTGGCCGCTCGTTTACGGGTACACACCGGGTCGGCAAAAACCTGTTCGTGTTCACCGATGATCCCAGCGTCATTCTGCACATGCACTTCGGCATGACCGGTGATCTGGCCTATTATCACTCGTCGGTAGACCGCCCCCGTCACGCCCGAATCGTGTTCCATTTTCGCAATGGCTTTAACCTCGGCTTTATCTGTCCCCGCAAGTTTGAGCGTATCGGACTAATCGACAGCATAGATACGCACTTGAAACGAAAGAAGATCGGTCCGGATGGGTTGGCCATCACACTTTCTGAGCTAACGGCCCGAATTCGCCGTCGCAAGTCGCTCATCAAGCCCGTGCTGATGGATCAGAGTACCGTAGCCGGACTGGGCAACTGGATCGTTGATGAGGTCCTGTTTCAGGCATGCATCCACCCCGAGCGACCGACAGCCAGCTTATCTGACGACGAAATGGCACGGCTGCACGATTCCGTCCGGCTGGTACTGGAAACGGCCATCCGCCACGAAGCTACGTACCGGGACTTTCCTGTCGGTTTTCTGATTCATGTGCGCCAGTGGGATGATTCTCCTTACGATGATGTAGAGGCCCATAAATTCTGTCCCCGCTGCGGCACCCGCATTGACAAAAAAGAAGTCGGCGGGCGGACTACCTACTTCTGCCCGAAGGAGCAGATTTAGTACCTCGGGAGGTGATTTCGGGTGTCGCAGACAAAAACCGGAGTAAATACTACGCCGGACGATTGTATTCCGGTTTCAGGAAATGAGTATATTCATAAACGGTTACTTGCTAATCAAAAGCCGGAATGTAATTCCGGGGTACACACATGACCCGCTATCTGCTTTCTGGCCTGTTACTAATCACGTTTGCCCATACCGCCTTGGCCCAAACTATTAAACGCCCCCGCGACTACGGTATTAAAATTGGTGTGTTGCCAACCGGTAAGCTCAACGCCATTACCGATGTGCCGGGGGTAAAAGTTGGTCAGGTCACGCTTAGGCAGGGGGATAACGTTCGCACGGGTGTGACGGCTATTCTTCCGCACGACGGCAACCTGTTTCAGCAGAAATGCCCGGCCGCTATCTATATCGGCAATGGGTTCGGTAAACTGGCCGGCTACAGCCAGGTAGACGAATTAGGGACCCTGGAAACACCTATTGTGCTGACAAATACACTCAGCGTTCCTACGGCCGCCGACGCGCTGATCGACTACACCCTGCGGCAACCGGGCAATGAACAGGTGCGGTCGGTAAATGCCGTAGTGGGCGAAACAAACGATGGGTACCTTAACGATATTCGCGGCCGGCATGTAACCAGACTGCATGTGCTGGATGCGTTGCAGAAGGCTGCCACCGGACCCATCGAAGAGGGTAACACCGGTGCCGGTACAGGAACGGTCTGTTTTGGCTTCAAAGGGGGTATTGGTACAGCTTCACGAAAACTGCCGGCCACGTTAGGTGGGTATACGGTAGGCGTGCTGGTGCAAACCAACTTCGGTGGGGTCCTGCAGATTGACGGCGTGCCGGTAGGCGAGGAGTTAGGAAAGTATTCATTCAAGGAAACGCTCGACCGCTCCGGCGACGGTTCCTGCATGATGGTGGTGCTGACAGACGCCCCACTGGACGCCCGAAACCTGAACCGACTCGCTAAACGAGCCTTTCTGGGTATGGCGAAAACCGGCGGTATTGCCGCTAACGGTAGCGGAGATTACGTGATCGCCGTATCCACTGCCTACCGGATTCCGCACGAGTCGAAGAGCCCGATTGATGAGCTGAAGCTGCTTCGGAACGACAATATTTCCCCTTTATTTATGGCCGCTATTGAAGCAACCGAAGAAGCCATCATTAACTCCCTGTTTGCGGCTCAGACGCTGAAAGGGGATCAGGGACGTGTTGTGGAAGCGCTACCCGTTGATAAAGTGCTGGAAATTATGAAGCGTTATAGCCGAAAGTAACCAACAGGTTTTACAACACTTGCCAGATGCCGTAAGCCCCCACGCCCAGAATAGACAGTACGCTGATCCAGAAGCATACATCGTAGAAGCGCGTTGGCTTCAGGCTGGCCGGCAACTGGTGATACCGGAATTGCCAGGCTGCCCAGACCACCACAATCAGCAGCACCGACGTCGCAGCTCCACCCAACAGAATCATTAATACCGGCACCTGCAAAAACAGGAATGAAATACACCACAGCGCCGGGAACACCCAGGCCAGCACGGCAATAACGCGCTTCCGTTCGGGGGGTGTGCTAAAGCGTACCCAGCCAAACTGCCCGAAGGCATCGCCAAAAATACGCGCCCAACTGGCGTTGGCGGTAAAGAGTGTCGAGTAGAGCACAAAAAAAGCCCCAATCATAAAAATGACCTTGGCCTCTGGTCCTAACGTAGCCGTAAACAGTCGGGAGAGCGCTTCAATCATGCCATAGCCGTCGGGTACCTGGCCCTGCTCATGCAACAGCGAAGCGCCGAGCAGGTAGAAGGCAGCCGTTACGGTGGTATAGACAACCATGGAGCACAGCGCATCGAGGTACATCACCCGTATCCAGCCTTTGGCGCGTTCGGCCCAGGCGGGTGAGTTATCGTTGGGGCCAACATAGGCGGCATAGCCTTTCTCAATGCACCAGTAATTGTAGTACATGATTTCGTCGCCCCCTACGCCGGTAATGCCGAATGCGCCCAGGGCTACGCCCACGGCTGCGGGCGGCAGCGAAAAGCGTAAGCCTTCGGTCAACTGGGCCGATGTAATGGCGTAGTCAGTTTGCTGCAGCATGAGCAGCGACAGCAGAATAAGGGCGGTGAATACCATAATCATCAGCAGGGCACCTTTCTCCACCCATTTATAATAGCCCTTATAAATCAGCAGGGCCGCCGAGATCGCCGATAAAGCGGCCCAGATACCCGTAGGGAGCACCGGAAAACTCATGTGCAGCACAATGGCGACGCCCCCGACAATGCCGCCAACCTGGAGCACCTTCAGCCCCTGTAGTGATAGCCACAGCCAGAGGGTCCAGTGTGTACCCTTAATACGGAGGCCCGGTAGCCGGTTCAGTGCCTGCATGGTGGGTATACCGGTGTAGATAGCGTTTTTACCGAACTCCAGTTGCAGCGTTACTTTCATAAAGCAACTAATCAGAATAACCCAGAGTGTAACGAAGCCGGCTTTAGCCCCCAAAGCCGTTGTGGCTACCAACTCGCCTGAACCAACAATAGCCGCCGATAGAATAAACCCTGGCCCCAGGTGCCGCAACTGCCCGGCCAGGGTGGTGGGAGCTGATTTTATCAGCTCCAGCGATGGGCGGTAAGGGTCCGGCGCAGCGGTAGCAACTACCACTGGCGATTCCGGGTTAGGAGGGTTTAGGTTTTCCATGGGTTTAGGAACCTTCAATCAGGTAAATAGCTTACCTGTTAAAGCCAAAATAGACCCGTTGATACTCTCTTCACGTTTGGAAGAGAAGCATACAATGGGTTAAACAGTTGTCAGAATTTCCTCCGTCAGAGTTTCTGCTGGTGCTAATCCATCCAGCCAGTGAATCGGTATGCCATCGCGTTCCATTTTGCGGAAGAAGGTCATCTGGCGCTTGGCAAACTGGTGAATGGCAGTTTCCAGTCGCTTTACCATGGTGTCATAGTCAAGATGGCCCTCCAGGTAATTGGTAATGAATTTATACTCCAGGCCGTAGAAAACCAGCTTTTCGGTAGGTATGCCGCGTTCCAGCAATCGCTGCACCTCTTCAATCATACCATGCCGAAGCCGTTCGTGCAAGCGCCGGGTAATTCGCTGCCGGCGTAACTCGACCGGCAGGTCAATGCCGAATACCGTGTAATTGGGATGGGAGGGCATTGGTGTTATTTCGGTCAGGCTGTTCTCGTTCAGATACCGATTGATCTCTATCGCCCGGATTAGCCGCTTGCGGGTAGAGGTATCGGCCACGGTGGTGTAAGCCGAAGCCGTCTGCTCAAAGAGCTGTAGCAGCTCTCCATCTGACTTTTGGTCCAGTTCTGCCCTGAAACGAGGGTCAATTGGAATGGCTGTAAACTGGTGGCCTTTCAACACGGCTTCGATGTATAGCCCGGTACCTCCGCAGAGGATGGGTACCCGGCCACGGTCCAGAATTTGGGGCAGAACCTGGTAGAAATCCTGCTGGTACTGATATACATTATAGTCGCTGCCGGCGTCGGTTACATTGATGAGGTGGTAGGGGATTGTTTCGTCGCCAATCCGGTATTCGGCCAGGTCCTTGCCGGTACCGATGTCCATGTCGCGGTACACCTGCCGGGAGTCGGCGCTGATGATCTCACCACCCAGTCGGTGGGCTACCTGGGCGGCCAGCCGGGTTTTGCCGCTGGCGGTAGGACCAAGAATGACGATAAGCCTGTTCATATCAGCAGCTTCACAAACTTAATACTCCCCGAATTGTAAACCGGCAGTAGTCGGTGCGTCGACACTTCATGCGGTAACCGGTGCGGATAATAGCGCTCCATTTTCTCCGGATTTAGCCAGAATTGCTGCGGCTCGGTTAGTATCAGCCGGGTAAACCCGAGCTTTTCGTAACTCCTGCCGTCAGACCAGTCGCGGTCGGCATAGGTCATAATGTCGTCCGGCCGGTGTTCATTGATAAAGCCTTTCAGCAACTTATCCAGTCCACCCACTACGGTACAGTTCAGCCGGTTGGCAAATCGCACCAGTTCAACCGAGCGGTATAGTTTACCGTCCCGTTCAATACGGCGCGGCAGGCTGAACGTGGCCAGTGCCACCAGTAGTTCGGACTCATTGGCTGGTATTTGCTCCTGGAACTCCGGGGACAATACCCGGAAGTACCGCTGGGGCAGGTACAGCCCGTACCTGTATTTCGACAAAGTAACCGCCTGCAAGTGGCTCATTTCTAAAAACTGGGTTGCCAATGGGCGGTCCACGCGCCTGATTTGGGTGAGCCTTGCCGGTATACGTTCCGATAATCCGACCATTGCATTCAAACGGGAAAGCACGATAGCCGGTTTCTGCCGCCATATATCCTCCCAGATATGAATTACCTGCTTATTTTCTGTGGCTAGTGTTTCCGAAAACTGCTGAAAGAAAAAATGAGGGTTGTACTGCTGGCCGAACTGGTGATAAGTATTTAGCCCGATCAGATGAAGCAGCGTATTTCTATTAGCTATCTGCACAAGCGGGAAAGGAGTCGTCTTTCCAACCTCAACGGGTGAGGTCGTGATATGACGCTGGTGCAGCATAGAAAGTAGTTGGTCTGAAAACAACGTCTATTTTATTTAAACCAGAGGCAAAGCTAAAACAGCTTGTTTATATTCACGTTTCCCAGTATCCATCCGCTGATAGTTTAGCCAATCGACATTTTTACAAACGAGCCTGTTCGCCTATGAAATCGAAACAAAATCGTGAATTGCCCCCTGAACAAAAGGGCGATCGGGCCTGGCAACGATGGCTTCACGAGATTATTTATGAAAACGATACACCGGGGGGAAGGGCCTTTGACATTACCCTGATCTGGGCCATTCTGTTGAGCATTGGGGTAGTTATCATAGACAGCGTTGAGTCTTTTTCCCTGCGCTATGGTGAATGGCTATACAGGGCTGAGTGGTTGTTTACCATTCTGTTTACCCTGGAATATGTTCTCCGGCTCATCAGCATTCGCAAGCCGCTGGCTTATGTCTTTAGTTTCATGGGCATAGTAGACCTGTTTGCTATACTCCCGACATACTTCAGCCTTTTTCTATCAGGAGCGCCATATTTGCTGGTGGTTCGGGCGCTGCGGCTGCTGCGTATTTTTCGCATCCTGAAAATGTGGCATTTTATTGCCGAAGGCCGCGTTATCACACAGGCCCTCTACCGCAGCTACATCAAGATCAGTGTCTTTATGCTGGTTATCCTTATTCTGGTTACCATCATGGGGTCTGTTATGTACCTGATCGAGGGTGGCGAAAACGGATTTGACAACATCCCAACCAGTATTTATTGGGCCATTGTAACCCTCACTACGGTTGGTTATGGCGATATTTCGCCGGTAACGCCTTTGGGACGGCTGTTTGCGGCTTTTATCATGCTGTGCGGCTACGGTATCATTGCCGTTCCGACCGGTATTGTCACTACCGAATTTATGTCGGCTGTTCAGAAAGGAACCTCACCTGAAAGCTGTCCCAACTGCGGCCGCGAAGGCCACGATAACGACGCTACCTACTGTAAATATTGTGGTACACATCTATAAACAGCTTGTTATAATTCGCCAATATCCTCGTTCCAGACCTCCGGCTTCTGAGCTATAAACTGGTTCATCATCTCCACGCACTCCGGCAGGTCGAGATCGATTACTTCCACGCCATGCTGCTCCATAAATTCGCGGGCACCGGCAAACGTGCGCGATTCGGCCACAATCACTTTAGGGATTTTGAACTGCACAATGGTGCCGGCGCACATATAGCATGGCATCAGGGTGGAGTAGATAACGGTATTCCGAAAGGAGCCGACCCGCCCGGCATTGTTGAGGCAGTCCATTTCGCCGTGCAGAATGGGGTTGTCTTCCTGTACGCGTTTGTTGTGGCCGGAGGCAACCAGTTTACCGTCTTTTACCAGCGCCGAGCCGATCGGAATACCGCCTTCGTCGAGGCTCTTGCGGGCCTGCCGGATGGCCTCTTGCATAAATTCGTCCATAGAAGTAGCAGATGTCAGGGTGGCAATCTATAGAATAGCCGCTAACTGGTCAAACAAAAAGTAAAATTATGAGGATTATGCTTTTACAGAAGGCCACGCTATGTGGCAAAACCCAAACTGATAGAGGCTTTTTAGATATGTTTAAGATAGAGAACCGGGTATCTGCCCTCGCTACCTCAACCCTCAGCGGATTACTGTTGCTGGTGTTACTCGGGTGGAATAGCCGCAAAGAAGATAAATTGCTTGTGTTCTTCCGGAATACCGTCAATCAGTCTCCGGCTACGGCTGCGGCCCGGTCATTTATGGCGTTGGCGCAGAAAAATAATATTGATGTCGATACAACGTCGAATACAGCCTATATTTCGGAGGACTCGCTGAAGAACTATCGGGCAGTAGTATTGCTGGGTACCTCACCTGATGTGCTGGATACCTGGCAGCAGAACGACTTTGAACGATTTGTGCAAGCGGGTGGCGGTCTGGTGGTTATCAACGCCGGTGGCTTTACCAACTACCAATGGCCGTGGTTTAACCAAATGTTTGGGCCGGATAAGGCCAAGCAGACCGATGGCGGATGGACCAGCCAGTATGACGGTGGCCGCGTATACTACACCAGTGCGGGCGGAACCGCCGAAAGCTTTACCAACGACAGCTACGCTAGCCGCTTGTTGGAAGGCATCAAATTTGCCATGACCGGCCGTGAGTTAAACTATAAGAATGCCCGTACGTCGCGTACTCCCGAAGAAAACCGCTTTGCCATTTCAGTGCTGGACTCATTTATGGACGAGCCTATTGAAATGGAGGTAATGAATGATGGACGGGTAATGTACGTAGAGCGCAAAGGAGCTATTAAGCTGTATAGCCCGGCCACCAAAGCCACTAAGACCATTAACAAACTGCCGGTACATATCACCGGTAACTACGAGGATGGTCTGCTCGGGATGGAACTGGACCCGAAGTTTGAGGATAACCACTATGTGTACCTGTACTATTCGCCGGTGGGCGATAAGCCGGTGCAGAACCTGTCGCGGTTTGTCTTTAACGGCGACAGCCTGCTTCTCAAATCGGAGAAGATTGTGATGCAGGTGCCGGTGCAACGCGAAACCTGCTGCCACTCGGCGGGTAACGTATACTTCGGACCGGATGGTAATCTGTACCTCTCCACCGGCGACAATACCAGCTCTAAAGAGTCTGACGGCTTTACGCCTATCGACGAACGGCCGGGTCGTGGTCCGTTCGATGCACAGAAGTCATCGGGTAATACGCACGACCTGCGGGGCAAGATTCTGCGGATAAAAGTGCAGCCGGATGGTTCGTATACCATACCTGACGGTAATCTGTTCCCGAAAGATGGTTCGCAGGGGCGGCCTGAAATCTACGTAATGGGAGCCCGAAATCCGTACCGCATCTGGGTCGATAAGCGGGGCTTTCTGTACTGGGGTGATGTAGGCCCAGACGGTGGACAGGCCAACGAGCGCGGACCCAAGAGCCAGGATGAGTGGAACCAGGCACGCAGGCCCGGTAACTTCGGCTGGCCTTATTTTGTCGGCAATAACAAAGCTTACGCCGATTTCGATTTCGCCACCAATAAGGTTGGAACTGTATTCAATCCTGAGCGGCCTGTCAACGAATCACCGAACAATACTGGCTCCAAAGTGCTACCGCCCGCCCAGAAGGCCATGATCTGGTATCCATATGAAAAGTCGGAAGAGTTTCCGATGCTGGGAACCGGCTCTCGAAGCGCCATGGCCGGACCGTTCTACTACGCCGGCGACTATCCGGCCAAGTCTACGGTCAAATTCCCCAGGTACTACGACAACAAGATGTTTATCTACGAGTGGGCGCGGAACTGGATAAAAGTGCTGACGTTTACCGAGGGGGGTGACCTAAAACAAATCGAATCGTTCCTGCCGAACACGTTTGTTTCTAAGCCAATCGACATGAAGTTTGGACGCGATGGAGCTATGTACATTCTGGCTTACGGCGCTAACTACTTTGCCCGGAATCCGGATTCGCAACTGCTGCGGATTGAGTATTCCGAAGGGAACCGTCGCCCGGTGGCTAAAATTGTCGCTTCCAAAACGGTCGGAGCTTCCCCAATGACGGTGAAACTATCGGCCAAAGAGTCGTTTGACTACGACCGGGGCGATAAGCTGACCTACCAGTGGGGGTCGGGCAATGGGCAACAATCGGCTGCTTTGGAGCCTACGTTTACCTACAGCAAGCCGGGCGTGTATCGCATGAAGCTCACCGTGACTGATGCTGAAGGCCAGAAGGCGACTACTGAGCAGGAGATAAAAGTAGGCAACGAAACCCCCGAGGTAAACATTGCTGTCAAAGGAAACCGCACCTTTTACTTCGACAAAACACCACTGGCTTATACGGTAACGGTGAAGGACAAAGAAGATGGCAGCCTGAACAAAGGCATTCTGCCGAAGCAGGTAAAGTTTGCCGTAGACTATCTGGCCGAAGGAAAAGACCTGGCGCTGCTGGCGTCGAACAGCCAGGCTGCAGGCGATGTGTCGGCTAAATACCTGCAGGGTAGAGAGTTGGTCAACAACAGTGATTGCAAGGCCTGCCATTCGATGAACACCAAGTCCATAGGCCCAACCTGGATGGAGGTAGCCAAGCGCTACAAGGGCACCAACGAAAACGCAGTGGCCATGCTGTCCAAAAAGATTATTATGGGTGGCAATGGGAACTGGGGCAAAAACATGATGTCGGCGCACCCGCAGCATACCGAACAGGAAGCCAGCGATATGGTGCGGTATATTCTGTCACTGGCGGATGAAACCAGGAGCTTACCGTTACAGGGAACGTACACGTTTAAGGAGCATACCAACACCGATAAAGAGCCGGGCAATTATGTAGTAACGGCCAGTTATACCGATAAAGGCAACCCGGTTACCGGGCCACTCACCGGCCGTAAGATGTATGTGCTGCGTCACCCGAAGGTACAGGCCGAAAGTTATGAGTTCTCAAACAAAGTAGACATTAAACACCAGGACGGCAGCAGCCAGACCTGGGTGGGTGACATCAAAGATGGCTCCTACATCGGCTTCAAAAGCATCGATCTGAACGGCATCAGTCAATTAGCGTTCCAGGTAGCGGCACCGGCACGGGGTGGACAAATTGAGGTCAGGAGTAACTCACCCTCGGGTAAACTGCTCGGTACGGCTACGGTGACCCCTGCGGCCGGCGCTAACCGGCGGGAGTTGCAATGGCAGACCGTGTCGGCGGCCATTAGTAACCCCGGCGCGCCGGCAGATTTGTACGTTGTTTTCCGGAACGCCGAGGCCAAAACGGCTAACCTGATGGTCCTTGACTGGATTCTGTTCAGCCGCGAACCGGTGACGCAGTCGATGGGGAAGTAGCGGGCGACTTATGGTTTGCCACCTGCTCCTGAACAAACTCCTCAATGGTGGTTAGCTTCAGGGGGAAGTCTTTCAGGGTCTCGCTCATGTCCATGGTTGCATCGATTTCGTCCATGGCGGCACTCATCTCCATAATCCGGCCAATGCCGGGGTGGAAGGGTCTTATAACTCTGGACAGAACCCTCAGGGTACCTCGTGACATATGCCCGATTCTGGGGGTTACACCTGCCAGACGACCGTAGAGGTTAGCTACTTCGTTTTTGGTAGGGTTGGTCGGTCCGCCTATATCAATAATTCGATTATGCGCTTTGGGGTCATTTAACGAAATGGTAATCAAACGGGCAATGTCGCGGACAGAGACAAAGTTTGTGGGATTGTTGCCTTGCCCGAATATGGTGGTCTTACCTTTTACCAAAATATCTTTGCCCATTAGGGTATGGGCATGCAGTTCCATAAAGGCTGATGGACGCAGAATGGTGTAGGTCATCCCGCTATGAATGAGGTATTGTTCAATCTGGTATTTGATGCGATCAAAATCGAAGGGGTGATCGGGGCCTGCTCCTTGAATGGAGGTATAGATGAAATGGCGAACGCCGGCTTCTTTTGCCGCATCAATCAAGGTACGGTGCCCGGCATCATCCACGTTTTCTGAGCGGTATTTACCCCGGCCCATCAGGCTGTGAGCGGCTGCCAGGACAACCTCTGCACCCTGGCAGGCTTTGGCTACCGAGGCCGGGTCAGTTAGGTCACCCTGTACAATTTCGGCTCCCAACTGCTGCAGATCAGCGGCTTTTTCGGGGTTGCGCACCATGGCACGTACCGATCGGCCTGCTGCCAGTAGTTGCAGGGCGGCCTCGTGTCCGAGTACCCCGGTGGCTCCAACAATAAGTATCATAAAAATAGAGGTTTAGGGAATTATGCTAAGGTAAGCATAACCACCTAAACCTCTATTACCTTACGCTAAATCGCTGATGGCCTTAGTGTCGACCATGAACGGCAGCTGATTATTTCTGCACGCCCGTTGTATCCACGTTTTGCTGCACGGCCGTCTGGGTAGCGGGTCGGGTGCGGTTTTTCTCCTGTTCCTTAGCCTCCTCTTTCGCTCTTTTCTTAAAGAAACCTCTTAGCAGAAAGTTATGCTGGAGCGCTTCCATGTTTTCATCCAGCTTTTGCGTGCTGCTCTCCAGATTCCGCAGCGTACCTTTCAGGTTGCGTGCCGTCGCTTCGTCGCTGATGAGTACTCCCAGGGGGGAATTGGGATTGTCTATTTTCCGGCTGACCTTCTCACTGGTCTGCTCCAGGTTATTGGCCATGGAAACTGCCGTTGAGGAGGCCTGCTGAAGGCTATTGGCCGATGTTCGCAGGCGTGCCATAATAATAGTATCGGTTACCAGTTCATTAGCCAGACTGCCTTTATTATTTAATTTGGCGGCATACTGATTTAATGAGCCGGAGACCTGAGCTGCGTTGTTCGAAGTCCGCTGGAGGTTCGCTACGGTAGCCCGCACATTATCAGCCAGCACTGAATCCATTAATATTGCCCCTACAGTGCCTTTTCCCTGCTTAATACGATTCATCAGGGTCGTGAAGTCAGTTGTTACTTTCAACAGATTGACGTTGTTTTCCTGTAAGGTTTCCATGATCTGGTCGGCGCTGAGGGCAGCTTCTGTCTGAAGTTTGTCCCCATCTTCAACGGTTGGGAAACGGGTGGTGCCGCCCACCAGCATGACCAATTTATTGCCGATAAAGCCTTCCGAGCTAATGGTCGCTTTGGCGTCTTTCCGGATGAAATGGGCTGATTTTTCTTCGATGTTCATGCCCACTTCCACCTGCGAGTTACCGATAAACCGCAGGGTTCTGACTGTGCCGATTTTTACGCCGGAGAACCAGACGTTGTTACCTACCTTCAAACCCGCCACATCATCAAACGTGGCGGTGACCTGAATATTTTTGGTGAATCGCTTCTGTTGTCCACCCAGGACAAGTATGCCCACTACCAATATGGCGATGCCGAGAATGACAAAGATCCCGACTGTTACTGCTCGTTTATTATCTGATGCGCTCATCTCTATGTCACAAAGTTGTAATTGTAAAAAGCCTGTACCCGCTCGTCGTCGTTTGACTCAAATACTTCTTCAAAGGTACCCTGCCGCTCAAACCGGCCGTCGAGCAGCATAGCCACCCGGTTACCCACCATTTTGGCGCAGGTAAGGTCGTGGGTAATAACAATGGAGGTGCTATGGTGTTTTTCCTGCACCTCGTTTATCAGGTTGTTTATGTCAACGGAGGTAATGGGGTCGAGACCGGCCGTTGGTTCATCATACAGCATGATTTCAGGCTTCAGGATTAGCGTCCGGGCAATGCCAATCCGCTTCCGCTGGCCACCCGATAATTCAGACGGCATCTGGTTAATGGTCTGACTTAGTCCGACATCTTCCAGGGCTTCTTCAACGGCATGATTGATGTCCTGCCGGCTGAGATTCCGAACGTTGCGCACCAGCGGAAATTCCAGGTTCTCCCGGATGGTCATACTGTCGTACAGAGCGCTGTTCTGAAATGAGAATCCTACTTTCAGCCTGAGCTGGTCAAGTTCTTTTGTCGACAACCGGGCCACGTCCTGCCCCAGTACCGTTACCGTGCCCGCATCCGGCATCAGCAGACCGGCAATAATTTTAATCAATACCGACTTGCCTGTCCCCGAACGTCCCAGCACGACCAGGTTTTCGCCCCTGAATACATCCAGGTCAACCCCGCGCAGGACGTGCAGATCACCGAAAGATTTGGTTAACCCCCGGATGCTGATAACGGCTTCCTGTTTATTGATATGTGTGTTCGCCTTTTCTTCCATAATTACATGGACCGTATGGCGTTTACAATCTGAAGCGATAACAACTCCTCAATAAATACCAGGAACATCGATGTTACCACCGACGCGTTGGCTGCCTTACCCACACCTTCTGTTCCTTTTGACGAATTGTAGCCCTTGTAGCAGCCGACCATCCCGATGGTGAACCCGAACACAAAGGCTTTGATGATGGAAGCAAACACATCCAGAAAGGTAATTGCCCCAAAAACCTGTTCGACATACGAGGCAAAACTGGTTTGCTCATTCTGGTTTACATTAATATAAGCTCCCATCAAGGCGACGAACATGGTATACAGCGTCAGCGTAGGAATCATGAAGGTTGTAGCCAGTACCCGGCTAACGACCAGGAATTTGTATGGATTTGTGGCCGAAACCTCCATCGCATCAATCTGTTCCGTTACTTTCATCGACCCCAGCTCGGCCCCCATGTTGGAGCCTACCCGGCCGGCCGCAATCAGCGCTGTTACCAGCGGAGCCAGGGCCCGCACAATGGCAATAGCAATCAGCGCGGGCAGCCACGAAACGGCCCCGAACTCCGCCAGTGACGGACGAGACTGGTTGGTAAATACAATGCCGGTAATAAAACCCGTTAGCGAAATCAGCGGCAGCGATTGAACCCCTACCTCATAACATTGCTTAACAATTTCTTTGAACTCATAGGGGGGGACGAAGACCTCCCGGAAGAACCGGACGATGAACTGAAACACTTCGTTCATCTCCATAAACAGATTATCCAGCCGTCGGGATAAAACGTATTTCCGGGGTTCAGCCTCGTCGGTTTTTATATGGTTAGTATCCATTCAGATTGCTGTATTGTAGCTTTAGCGTGTCCTGACTCCTCTAGTACTCAGGTATTCCAGCTACCAGATTATATCAGTACATGACAGACAATCCTATTAACTCAAATTGTTATGACAGGGTTAATTTTATTAGGGAAACCTTACCAAAGAGTGAAAGAGCGAAAGAATGAAAGAGCGATTAGCTTCGCCAACTTTTCACTCTTCCGCTCTTTGATTTCAGGCTCGCTGCTGCTTGCGGCCTCCGCGCCGGTTCTCACCTTTGGCGGCTGTACCTTCTTTGCGCCGGCCGCTGCCGCTGCTGTCCCGCGAGCGCTTCGACTGGCCGTTGCTGTTGTCGCTGCCGCGACGGCTTTTACGGCCCCGTTCTGAGCCGGGCAGCAGGTGCTTGGCGTGGTCATCGACCAGCCAGAAGTCAATGCTCCGGCGGCCGAGATTGGTTTCTTTGACTTTTACCGTTATGGCATCGCCGAAGGTATAGAACTTCTTGGTGCGACGGCCTACCAGGCGGTAATTGTCTTTGTCGAACTCGTAGAAGTCGTCGGTCAGGTCGTTCATACGCACCAGGCCCTCGCAGCTATTCTCGGTAATTTCCACGAAAATGCCGAAGTCGGTGACGCCGGAGATGATCCCTTCAAACGTGCGGGTCGGGTCCATGCGGCTCATAAACTCCACCTGCTTGTACTTGATCGACGCCCGCTCGGCTTCGGTAGCCATCCGCTCACGCTCCGACGAGTGCTTCGATTTGGCTTCGTATTCCTCCCGGTCGGCCGACTTGCCCTTATCGAGGTAATGCTGCAGCAGCCGGTGCGCCATCATGTCCGGGTAGCGCCGGATGGGTGACGTAAAGTGCGAATACCGCTTGAACGCCAGACCAAAATGGCCGATGTCTTCGGTGCTGTACCGCGCCTTCGCCATTGTCCGTACCGCCAGTTGTTGCAGCATATTCTGCTCCGGTTTGCCCTCCAGGTTCTCAATCATGTTGTTGAGGGAACTCGACAGGTGCGCTTCATCAACTTTAATCTTGTAACCAAAGCGTTTGACAAACTCGGCAAATACCTGAAGCCTGGCTTCGTCGGGACCTTCGTGTACCCGGTACACCATGGTATTTGGTTCGGTGCCTTTGGAAAGGCCGTGGACAAATTCAGCCACCTGCTTATTGGCCAGCAGCATGAATTCTTCAATGAGCTTATGGGCGTCCTGCCGTATTTTCGGGTGTACCGACAGCGGCACGCCGTTTTCGTCCAGCTTAAACCGCACCTCCACCGTTTCAAAGTTGATGGCGCCCTTGCTGAAACGCTCGTCGCGTAATTTAAGCGCCAGGCTGTTCAGCAACTGTAACTCTTCCACATAGTCGCCAACACCCATATCCATAATTTCCTGCGCTTCTTCATAGGCGAACCGCCGGTCGGAGTGGATAATCGTGCGGCCAAACCATTCTTTAACAATTTTAGCCTCCGGCGTCAACTCAAACACAGCCGAAAAGGTTAGCTTATCTTCGTGCGGACGCAGTGAACACAGGTTGTTCGATAGCTTCTCGGGCAGCATCGGCACCACACGGTCTACCAGGTAGACGGAGGTGGCCCGCTTGTAGGCTTCCTCTTCCAGCAGAGTACCCGGCCGTACGTAGTGAGTTACGTCGGCGATGTGTACCCCAATTTCGTAGTTGCCGTTCTCCAGCATCTGCACCGACAGCGCATCGTCGAAGTCCTTGGCATCAACCGGGTCAATGGTAAACGTGGTTACCTCGCGGAAATCCCGGCGCCTGGCCAGGTCTTTCTTACTGATTTTGGTCGGAATGGCCTCGGCCTCCTTCTCAATTGCTTCGGGGAAGGTGATGGGCAGGCCAAACTCCGCCAGAATGGCGTGCATCTCGGTATTATTCTGACCAGCAGGGCCTAATACCGTAATAACCTCGCCCTCGAAGCGGTTCTTCCGCTCATCCGGAAATTTGGTGAGCCGTACAATGACCTTGTCGCCATCTTTAGCCCCACCCAGTTTCTCCTTCGCAATGTGAATATCTTCGTACAGCTTTTTGCTGTCGGGTACCACAAAGCCATAGGTTGCCCAAACCTGAATACGACCTACTACCTCGGTGCGACCCCGGTCGACAATCTCCGTTACGCGGCCTTCGACACGGCGGCCCCGGTTGCCCGAGTCGCTGAAGGTCATCACCCGCACGCGGTCACCGTCAATCGCGCCGGCCAATTCTTCGGTCGGTACATAGATGTCTGTCTCCCGGTCACCATCAGGGGTTATCACAAAGGCAAACTTCTGATTGACATGGTCAACGACGCCTTCAATGGTACCAGCTTCTTCGTTGGCCTGATAGCTGCCGTTTTCAAGGCGGGTGAGACGTCCCTCCTCCACCAGTTCGCCAATGAGGCCGTGGATGATGAGTTTCATCTTGCGGTCGCCTACGTCGAAATGCTCCAGCACGTCGGCCTGCGTGAATGAATCTTTGTTGTTAATCTCAAAAAATGCCGCTACATCGGCCTTCAGTTCGTCCAGAAACTTGTTTGCGGACTGCAACGAGGAGTTCTCGCGGTGGGATTTCGGACTATGTTTTTCTCTTGGTTTATTTCTATTGTTTCTCATGGTATATGCCTGACTTTTCAGGCTTCATCAATCTGTGTAAATGATGTGGTTTTCTTCTAATAAAGGCGCTCCGGTCATGCGCAGGTAAACCTGCGTCAGCATAACAATGGAGTCCTGCGTGTACTGGCGGATACGATTCATGTCGTTTTCACCGTAGTACACTAAATTGACTTGCTCTTCGGTCAGGTCGAGCGGTTTGGCCGGTACGTCCAGAATGGCCGCCAGCAGGTCGAGCGGCACAAAATGGCTCCGCTCACCAAAGCGCCAGTTTTCGAGGGTGTCCTGGTGCGGCACTTCCCACGGTTTGCGCCCCGACAGTTGCAGGGTCTGCGGCAGCTTAAAGCCGTGAACCATCATCCGGCGGCACAGGAACGGGTAGTCAAACTCTTTGCCGTTGTGGGCGCACAGCACCAAATCGTTCGGTGAGTACCGATTGATAATATGGATAAACTCTCGCAGCAGCGAAAGTTCATTATCATGGTCGAGGATTTTTACTTTAAGGTGAAGCTGCTCTTCGTCGTTCCAGTATAGTCCACCGATGCCGACGCAGACAATCCGGCCAAATTCGGCATAGTATGAGGCCCGGCGGTCGTACCATTCGGCCGGACTCATCCCTTCATCGTCGCGGTAATACCGGATCTTCTGCTCCCACTGCTGCTGCAGACGCGGGTGAACCTGATCGAAGGACGCTTCGGCGGCTACAGTCTTTACATCAATGAACAGCAGATTTTTAAACTTTTTCTTAACACTGGCGGAAGCTTGCATAGGGTTTAGGATAGAGTGACACGGTTACTCGTGCAAAATCCCCTCCAATCCTAACGCTGCGACCCGTACCAGGTTTTGCTCGGTGATGCTGTCCGGGACGAATATAAATTTTTTGTCGAAGATCTGGTTACCTATAAAGTAACTCACCCAATATTCATTATTCAGGTGGAACACATCGGGCATAATTGTCTCTATAATTTGATGCTCGCCGGGTTGCAACTCCGTAAAATAATGCCGCAGGGTAGAGGTCTTTTGCTGCTGGTCTTCCTGATAACCATAGCCTTTGGATGTGACAAAGACATTGGTAATTTTAACGTTGTTCTGATTAATCAGGAACACCCGCCAATCATATTCGTTGATATCGTTCAATTGCCGGGCTACGACTACCTGTACGCCCTCAACCGGCAAAAAATTGATGTCTTTCTTCATTCAATAGCATGTATGCTGAGGTATACTATTGTTCTAATTCAACGTCCCTCAGTTAAGTTTAGTCAACAGTAAACGCTTAAACGGCTTCGGCTTTTATGGCCTCTACCAAACTCATCTCAAACAAATCAGCCAGGTGCCGGCGGACCCGGCCCGCTACCTCCTGTAACGCTATTTCACGGCCGAGTTCCTGCGCCAGTGAGGTAACGGCTTTATCGCTGATGCCGCAGGGCACAATATGATCAAAATAGCTCAGGTCGGTATTTACGTTTAACGCAAAGCCGTGCATAGTTACCCAGCGACTGGCTTTTACACCCATCGCGCAGATTTTGCGCGGATTTTGCTGCTGGTCGTAATCCAGCCAGACACCCGTCAGGCCCGGAATGCGTCCGGCGTCAAGACCATAATCGGCTAAAGTCCGGATAATGGCCTCTTCCAGTAGACGCATATACCGGTGAATATCCGTGAAAAAGTTATCCAGATCCAGAATTGGGTAGCCCACCAGCTGCCCCGGCCCGTGGTAGGTAATATCACCACCTCGATTAATTTTATAATAGGTAGCGCCGATGGCCCGCAGAAAATTGTCATTGGCCAGCAGGTGACTTTCCTTACCGCTTTTGCCCAGCGTGTACACATGCGGGTGCTCACAGAACAGCAGGTAGTTGGGAGTTGGTTGCTGCTGGTTGTCCGCTACCCCCCGATTGTCCAGTTTCTTCGCCACTATCTCGGCAAACAACTGTTCCTGATAGTTCCAGGCAGTCTGGTAATCAATTCTGCCTAACTCCTGAACCTGAACTTGTTTATTACAGCAAACATTCATTTCTCTACGGCGAAACCATTAGCCGCTCATACCGGGAGCAACTGCTCTGATAACACAAAGAATAAGGGTATTCGTTCGGGTTTTGACATATGGCGGGAATTAAGATGCCTGTGCAGGTAACGGGAATTACCTACAAACGTCTAAACTACATGGCAGAACATAACGAAACCGGCAAGCAGGGCGAGGAGGAAGCCGCCCGCTACCTGCAACAGAAAGGCTATGAGGTGGTATACCGTAACTTCCGCTACCAGCACGCAGAAATTGACCTCATTGCCAGAAAAGGCAAGCTTATGGTTTTTGCGGAAGTAAAAACCCGCCGGAACCTGAGCTTTGGTAATCCTGAAGAGTTTGTCTCTTCAACCAAAGCCCGGTTGGTCATGCGGGTAGCTGAACATTATATCTTCACCAAAGATTGGCGTTACGATGTACGCTTTGACGTAATTGCCATCACGTTAAAAGACGATGAGGTGCTGGTCAAGCATATTGAGGATGCTTTTTGGTAGTATTTGTCGACAGGTCCGGCAATTCAATCGTCTCCAGCAGTTGCTCTTCCAGCATATCGGCCCAAGCTCTGAGGTACGTTACCACGTCGTTGCGCTGGTTGTGGCGCAGAAACCGCTTTTCGAGCGGGAAGCGGGCCAGCACCTGCTTATTTGATAACTTCTCCAGATTTTTGAGGTCCTCAAGCGACAGACCGGCGTTCACCATTTCGCTTATGACCAGGTCAATCGGCATCCGGCTGGTGGGGCAGTAGTCCTGTACCTGCTCATTCCAATCGCCGTAGCGCTGCATGGCATAGGCGTGAATCTGGTCTTTAGTCAACTTCGTCAACTCCTGGGCCAGGTTACCGCAGTTGCAGCCGCCCATATGGCCCCACTGGTAAGGGGCCCCTTCGCTGAGTTTGCGCGCCGTCCGACGCAGCGCGTCAATTAATTCAGGATTCGGTCGTGCCATAATTCATTAGTTTTAGGTATTCCGGCGTTATATAATCAGATTCTCATCCAGGTCATAACCGGTACCCTCATTTTATGGTTTGTACAAAGGATAATACGTTACCTACTCAACGGTTCGTCTATTGCTTTTGTTTCTCGTTGAAAAAGAGGTACTTTAGGGTATAGAAATATAGTTGTTTTTTAGCAGAAACGCATGCGGTTATTTACGTTGCTGATGGTCTTAGCTGTCTGCACGGCCTTTCGGTTTACCGTACAGCAAAGCGGTAGTGGCTATGACCCGTATCGGTTGTATACGGTCGAGCAACTTCGGCAGGATTTTGGTGTGCTGCGAAAAACCCTGGAAGACCGGCATCCAAGCATTTACCGGTACTCGTCCCGCGAGGAGATGAACCGGCATTTCGACGACGTATACCGCCAGCTGAACCGCCCCATGACTGAAACGGCGTTCGGCGATCTGCTCCGGCCGCTCATTGTACAAATCCGGTGCGGCCACACCGACCTACAGGAGTCCCTTTCCTATCGTCGCTGGCGCAGCAAGCCTAAGCCGGAGTGGCTGCCGTTTGAAATGGTTCTTGCCAACAACCGGCTGTACATCGGCCGCAACCGCAGTACCGATTCGACGCTGGTGCCGGGAACCGAGGTGGTGAAGCTTGGCAATTATCCGGTGTCGGAGGTGGTTACCTTTGCCAAAAACCGCTGGCCTTCGGACGGGTACAACGAGACGTTCAAAGACTACTTTCTGGAACTGTATTTTCTGGAAGAAATCTACTGGAAGCATTTCGACGGCCGGTCGCCCTGGACACTCACCGTGCGGGATACCACCGGCTGCGAGCGGATAACAACTATCCAGCGACGGCCTAGAATAAATGGTACTGACTTAAATCCGGTACCGTTTAACGCGAATGTATCAACCGAAAAAATTGATAGATTCACGAAAGCAATGCGGAAAATACGAAAGAGTGGACCGCAGAAACTAGACCATGATGAGGTTAAGTTACAATTGATGCGCTCGTTGCATTTTCCGGCCAGCGACTCCTCCGTGGCTATTCTGATCATCAACGGATTTAGCTACGAGAAGCACGAGTCGTTCCACCGCGATGTCTTTCGCACCTTAAAGCAAGCCCGCACCCGCAGCCTGATTATAGACCTGCGCCAGAACATGGGCGGTAACGCCGAAATCGGTGCCGACCTGATGGCCTACCTCGTCGACTCCACCTTCCGGCAGGTTGATCGTGCCGAGTGCCGGGTACGAAAGCCGAATGCCTGGGCCTATTTCGACCGGAAAGAAAAGCGACTCCTGCGGCAGAATTTTCGCTATCTGGGCAAGGGTAATGACCGGTACTTATTTGGAAAATCGAATGTAGGCTGGATGGAGCCTGTCAATGAATATACCTTTAAAGGGAACGTATACGTGCTGACCAGCGGCCGTACGTTCTCGGCAGCCTCTATTTTTGCGGCCAGCCTTAAAGCACAGCGGCCAGTTAAGCTAATCGGGCAGGAGACGGGCGGGGGAGAAGCCGGCTGCAACGGTGGTATCATCCAGACGCTAACCCTACCCAATACGAGGCTTAGGGTGCGTTTCCCGATTTTCTGGATTGCCACAGCCACACGCCAGCCGGACCGAGGGCGAGGAGTCATGCCCGATATTCCGGTCACCTACGGCGTCTGGGACCGAATTCGCCAGCGCGACCTGGAGGTAGAACGGGCGCTGAAGCTCGCCGTTGAAGACCAGGGCGCTACCGTACGAAAATAAAAAAGCCGGCTATTAACCGACTTTTCGCTTATCGAACCAATTCCATCAGATCTTTATCATTTACCTCTTTCCGCACATCGGCCAGGTCGAGAAAGCGTCTGTAAATACCGTCGAGCGTTGGCTTGTCGTATTTGTAGCCTAACAGTTCCAGCCGGTGTTTCAGAGCGTGGCGGCCGCTGCGGGCCGTCAGCACAATGGATGATTTGGGTACGCCAACCTCATGCGGGTTCATGATTTCGTAGGTGTCGGCATGCTTCAGGAAGCCGTCCTGGTGAATACCCGACGAGTGCGCAAACGCATTGCGGCCAACAATAGCTTTGTTCGCCTGCACCGGCATCCGCATCATCTGAGACACCAACTGGCTGACCGGGAACAGACGGGTGCTATCCACACCCGTTACAAACCCCAAGTCTTTATGCACTTTCATCGCCATGACTATTTCTTCCAGCGATGTATTACCAGCTCTTTCGCCAATGCCATTGATAGTCACCTCCACCTGCCGGGCACCATTCATGATACCAGCCAACGAGTTAGCGGTAGCCAGCCCGAGGTCATTATGGCAGTGAATCGAGATAATGGCTTTGTCGACATTCGGCACGTGGTCGTAAATGTATTTTATCCTTTCGCCATACTGTTGGGGCAGGCAGTAGCCGGTTGTATCCGGAATATTCACGACTGTGGCACCGGCGGCAATCACACTCTCTACCAACCGGGCCAGGAACTCCAGGTCGGCGCGGCCGGCATCTTCGGCGTAAAACTCCACGTCATCCACCAGGTTGCGGGCGTGTCTGACGGCATCAACGGCCTGTTCCAGAATCTTCTCGCGGGTACTGTTGAATTTATTCCGGATATGGATGTCCGAGGAGCCGATACCGGTATGAATACGACCACGTTTAGCTAGTTTCAGCGCGTCAGCGGCTGCGTCGATATCGGCCTTAACGGCACGGGATAGTGCACAGACCGTCGGTTCGGTTACGGCTTTGGAAATTTCGACCACCGACCGGAAGTCGCCCGGACTAGACACGGGAAAGCCGGCTTCAATGATATCAACCCCCAGGCGCTCCAGTTCCCTGGCCACTACAACCTTTTCTTCGGTAGTTAACTGGCAGCCTGGCACTTGTTCGCCATCGCGCAGGGTTGTGTCGAAAATATAAACTCGCTGGCTCATAATCGTAGCGTTAGTCGTTCAGTTTGTCTTTAAGATAAGTCAGGTGACGGTAGTGATAGGAATTCAGGGCTTCTTCCATTTGTATCCTATCAAATGACACCCGTTCAAGCATTCTGATTAGCGTTTCTTTTAAAGGAGTTAGTTGATTTTGGACCACATCAAATGTTCTTTCCGGGTCAACTCCCCGATAGTCGTGGGCCAAATAATTACGCATTGCAATTATTCGCTGCCAAGGCACATCTGGAAATTCTGCTCTAAGTGCATCATCCAGCTTTTTAGCCTCTTCGCCCATTACCTGCGAAGATGAATAGTTGCATTGTAGTTTATCTGGTCCTGATATTCTACGAATTGTAAATGGTCAGTTAAGCCGTCGGTATACACTCTGCATTTCTCAATCAGTTAATGTATGTCAGATTACGGCTATTGTACATAGATTAAATCCTTGCGCATCTCATACGCTATAAGAGGGTTAATCCACCTTGCATTTACTAAATCAATACGCTTAATTTTGAGAATACCCTTTAAATATTCTTCAAGGTCCATTACCTGAAATAACCCTAATAAAGTCCCTTCCTGCATCTCATAGAATAAGTCAAGGTCACTCTCTTCCGATTGCTCGTTGCGTGCGTAACTACCAAAAACTCCAAGTCGATCAATACCATATTTCGACTTGAGAAGGGGGAGCTGTGTATGCAAGGTTTTCAAAAGGTCTTCCTTACTCATGGTGTATTTTTAAAGGCAGGCTAGCAGCTGTTCACCCATGGCCTGCGTTCCCAGTACCTTGTCGGCTGGGGTGTTGGCATCGGCAATATCGCGGGTGCGGTAGCCGGCTTTCAACACCTGGTCAACGGCACTTACTACGGCTTCAGCTTCTTCTTTTAAACCAAAGGAGATGTCGAGCATTAAAGCCGCCGACAGTACCGAGGCCAGCGGATTAGCTACGCCCTTGCCGGTAATATCGTGGGCTGACCCGTGAATCGGCTCGTACAGACCCGTTGAATCCCCGACCGACGCCGACGCTAACATACCCATGGAACCGGCAATCTGCGAAGCCTCATCGGTCAGGATATCGCCGAACAGGTTACCCGTTACCACCACGTCGAACCGGCGTGGGTCTTTGATGAGCAGCATAGCTGCCGCGTCAATAAACTGGTGTTCCACTTCCACTTCCGGGTAGCGTTTAGCGACCTCCTGAACGACTTCGCGCCATAATCTGGACGACTCCAGTACGTTGGCTTTATCGACGGAGCAAACCTTCTTCCGACGCGTCATGGCGGCATCAAATGCTTTTACCGCAATGCGCTCAATCTCGTAGCGGCTGTAAATCATCGTGTCATAGGCGGTGCTTCCTTCATCTTTGCGACCTCTTTCGCCAAAATACACATCGCCTGTCAGTTCACGGAAAAACAGGATGTCGGCTCCCTGCAGAAATTCCGGTTTGATGCTTGATGCCTGAAGCAGCTCATCAAACAGTTTGATGGGACGCAGGTTCGCGTAAAGACCCAGAGCTTTCCGAATGCCCAGCAGCCCCTGCTCCGGACGAACCTTAGCCGACGGGTCATTGTCGTATTTTGGGTGGCCAACTGCGCCGAACAGGATAGCGTCCGAGGCTTTTGACTTCTCAATGGTTTCCTCCGGCAGCGGATTGCCCGTCGCTTCAATGGCTACGTGGCCAATTAAGGCTTCATCATACGTGAACTCGTGACCAAACTTTTCGGCAATGCGATTCAGGACCTGTTTGCCAACGGCTGTCACTTCCTGACCAATGCCGTCGCCGGCTATAACAACGATGTGTTTCTTCATTTTTCGATTGAGTGATTGAGTGAAGGAGTGATTGAGTGGAAATGTCCCCCAACTACTTATTCGCTCAATGCTATGCGTGGGTTAATTCTAATAGAATAATTTCTTCTTTCAAGCTGATGAAGTAGTTGACTGTCTGCTTTGCGTTAAACAGTATCACAAGTTTATCCATGACTCACTTTGCGTAGTTACGCATTCTGATTTGTATGGTATCCCCTGTTTTTTCGGCTACTATCACAAAAGGGGTATCGACCACTAATTCAGTATTACTTACTGCTTCTAAAGTTGGTAAATGTAGTCTCCCAAGCAGATGGCCCGGCCAAAGGCGAATTATACCAATGAACGGTTTCTTATGGACAAATGCCAGTTTACCAAAATCGCTGTCCTGAGTAAGAATTACTCTTAACTCCTGATAGGCCCATTCCAACACTTTCACGTCAGATGCGCCAGTCAAACCAGCTTGTTCAACACTTACAACATCACAACCTCTCTCAAGCAAGTAGTCAAGCAAAACAGGGCTAATATTCTCATCAGATAGCAGCCTTAAATCGTTTAATTGCATCAGGCTACAGACTTGACCTCAATCACTATTTCATCGCGAAGTACAGATACTGCATATAAAACAGCCTCCTGTACAGCCTCTGGTGATAACTTAGGAAACTCTTGCACAATGTCAGTTATAGAAGCACCATTGGCTATTGTTTCAAGTATTAGTTCAACACTTATGCGAGTGCCTTTAATGCAAGGTTTGCCTCCAAGAATTTCCGGGTCGGAATGAATATGTTTTAACTTCATAAGGCAAAAAACTATATCAAAAACTCAAACAAATCCGGCTTGTCGTTCAGGTACTCGAACTGAAGCTTTAGGCTACGCATCCGGTCCAGCAGCGGCTCAAAATCACTTTTGTGCTTTAGCTCAATGCCTACTAAGGCCGGTCCGCGCTCGCGGTTTGTTTTCTTCGAGTACTCAAACAATGTAATGTCATCCGTTGGACCAAGTACGTCGTTCAGGAACTCGCGGAAGGCACCGGCCCGCTGTGGGAAGCGAACAATGAAGTAGTGCTTCAATCCTTCGTACAGCAGCGAACGCTCCTTGATTTCTTCGGTCCGCGTAATGTCGTTATTACCACCACCAACCAGACACACGACGTTTTTGCCTTTGATCTCCTCTTTCAGGAAATCCAGTGCGGCAATCGTCAGAGCACCGGCTGGTTCGGCTACTATGGCCTCTTCGTTGTACAGTTGCAGGATAGTGGTACAGACTTTGCCTTCCGGAATCAGCACAACTTTTTCCAGATACCGGCGGCAAACCTCAAACGTTAGCTCACCAACCCGCTTGACGGCGGCACCATCCACAAACTTGTCAATCTCATCCAGCGTCACCACGTGGCCGGTCTCCAGCGCTACCTGCATAGACGGTGAGCCGAGCGGTTCTACACCAATCAGTTTGGTCTTCGGGCTTAACTGCCGGAAGATAGTTGAGACCCCCGACGCCAGACCGCCACCGCCGATGGCCATCAGCAGATAATCAATCTTAAAATCAGCATCTTTGAATATCTCCAGGCCTACCGTACCTTGTCCTTCTATCACCTGAAGGTCGTCGAAGGGGTGAACAAAGGTGCTGTCCTGGGTATTTACGTATTCAATGGCGGCATGGTAGGCGTCATCGTAGGTGTCGCCAATCAGCACCACCTCCACGTATTCCTTACCGAACATCCGTACCTGACGCACCTTCTGGGCGGGTGTTGTTGTCGGCATAAAGATGGTGCCTTTTACCCCCATTTTGCGGCAGGCATACGCCAAACCCTGCGCGTGGTTACCCGCACTGGCACAGACTACCCCCTTGTCCAGGGCTTCTTTCGGCAGGCTGCACATTTTGTTGTACGCCCCCCGGATTTTATACGATCGTACAACCTGTAAGTCCTCCCGCTTCAGAAAGACATTGGCACCATATTTTTCCGACAGATGCAGGTTTTCCTGCAATGGCGTATGCGTAGCGACACCACGCAACCGTTCGGCCGCCAGGTAGATATTGTCTACTTCCGGAAAAGGAATCTGCTTGTCTGTCTCTACCACCGTACCTGTGCTCATTTTGCTTTTCATTCACTACGTCGATGAAGGTTTGTTTCCGTAAAGTTACAAAATCTTCATCCCCCTTTTAAGAAGGGAACCTATCCGAAAACAGGTTGTGTGGGAAGGTATCAGGAGCTTACCTGATACCTTCCTTTATATTAGCTCCGCTCCGGACGCAGACTACGGACCGCGGTACCTGCCTTCCACATTTCCGATTCGCGAAGTTCTTTCAGTTCTTCTTCCAGCTTCTCCCGGTAATCAGACTGCGAATTGCGGGTAATAGAAATTTCCGCCTGCTCACCTGATTTTACCGAGTTGTATAGTCTCTCGAATACGGGCTTGGTCGCATCGCGGAAAGGCTTCCACCAGTCCAAAGCACCCCGCTGAGCAGTAGTGGAGCAGTTGGCGTACATCCAGTCCATACCGTTTTCGGCTACCAGGGGCATCAGCGACTGTGTTAACTCTTCAACCGTTTCGTTGAACGCTTCAGATGGTGAGTGGCCGTTGGCGCGTAGCACTTCGTACTGAGCGGCAAAGATGCCTTGAATCGCACCCATCAGCGTACCGCGCTCACCGGTCAGGTCTGAGGTAACTTCTTTGTAAAAATCAGTCTCGAACAGGTAGCCTGAGCCAACCCCGATACCCATAGCGATACACTTCTCACGAGCGTGGCCGGAAGCATCCTGATAAATAGCGAAGCTAGAGTTCAAGCCCTTCCCCTCTACAAACAAACGGCGGAGACTAGTCCCTGAACCTTTGGGCGCTACCAGGAATACGTCTACATCAGCCGGCGGTATAATGCCTGTCTTTTCTTTATAGGTTACACCGAAGCCGTGTGAGAAGTAGAGTGATTTACCGGGTTTCAGGTAGCTTTTAACAGTTGGCCACAATTCAATCTGGGCGGCATCTGATAGCAGGAAGCAAATAATGGTGCCCCGCTCCAGCGCTTCTTCAATTTCAAAAAGCGTTTCACCGGGTACCCAGCCGTCCTGAACGGCCTTATCGTATGTTTTGCCTTTACGCTGGCCTACAATGACGTTAAAGCCGTTGTCGCGCATGTTGAGCGACTGACCCGGACCCTGAACGCCGTAGCCGATCACGGCAATTACTTCGTCTTTGAGTACTTCTCTGGCTTTTTCAAGAGGGAATTCTTCGCGGGTCACTACGTTTTCTTCTACACCGCCGAAGTTGATTGTTGCCATGATTGACTGGATTTTGTGATTATTAAGGTGGTTACTATAATTTACAGGTAATATTCCCATTCCACGTCGGGCAGGTACTCGACCAGCCCTTTCTCTGTCTTCCCGACGGCTACGCGGCCCGAGCGCACAAACTCAAGGATGCCGTGCGGTTTGATGTAGTTGAAAAAGTCGAAAATCTCTTTTTCCGACCCCCCTTTCTCAATGACGACATAGTCGAGCCCCCAGTACTTCACCCAGGCTTTGTACTCTTTATTGATGGTCTCAATATCGAGCGGTTTGGCTCCCAGCGGAGTGGCTATTTTGTAGAGGGCAATTTCGTTGTAGACGATGTCCTCGTTCAGGTAGCCAAAAACGGCCAAAACTTCCACTATCTTCCGAATCTGCCGGACGAGTTTCTCGACAGCCTCCCGCGACTCATGCTTAATGACGATAGTAAACCGCGAAATGCCCTTCCGCTCCGTCTCGGACACGGTCAGGCTCTCGATGTTGATGCGCCGACGGGTAAAGATGATGGTAATCCGGTTGAGGAGACCGATGGTATTCTCGGTGAATATGCAAATGGTGTACGTGTTCATTACTCTAGTCGTATATCGGCTACGCTGGCACCGGCCGGCACCATGGGGAATACGTTTTCTTCTTTCTCCACAATGATTTCAAGCAGATAAGGCTTGTCGGACAACAGTAGGGTATCCAGCGATGCCGACAGTTCTTCGCGGTGGTTGCAGGTATGGCCGTCAACACCAAAGCCTTTGCCAATGGTAATGAAGTCCGGGTTCTGCAACTCCACAAACGAGTACCGGCGTTCGAAGAATAGCTGCTGCCACTGCCGCACCATGCCCAGGTAATTGTTGTTGAGAATGATAATTTTAACGGGCAGCTTATTCTGCGCAATCGTACCCAGTTCCTGAATGGTCATCTGAAAGCAGCCGTCACCAATAATGGCGATAACCTCGCGGCTCGGGTCACCTACCTTGGCACCAAAGGCTGCGGGCAGGGCGTAACCCATAGTTCCCAGGCCACCGGAGGTAATCATGCTGTGCGGCCGTTTGAACTCGTAAAAGTTGGAGGCCATCATCTGGTGCTGTCCCACATCGGCTACCAGCACCGCTTCGCCGTTGGTCTTTTTTGACAGCAGGTGAATGACCTCGGCCATTTTAATTTTTTCGGTAGATGGGGCCAGCGCTCGTTGATTTACTTTTTCGTCTTCAATCAGGTCGTACTTCCGGAATTCGTTGCGCCAGGCTGAGTGGTCGTTCTGATTAACCAGAGGCAGCAGGCGGATTAAGGCTTCTTTGGCATCACCGATAACCGGTGCGTCGGCTTTTTTGATTTTGTCAATCTCCGACGGGTCAATTTCGATGTGAACAATTTTCGCCTGTTTGGCAAAGCGGGATGCATCGCCCGTTACCCGGTCGTCGAAGCGCATACCGACGGCGATTATCAGGTCGCAGTGGTCGGTCATGACGTTGGAGCCGTAGCTGCCGTGCATGCCCAGCCAGCCGGTATGCAGCGGGTGGTCAGACGCGAACGAGGACTGCCCCAGCAGGGTGGTTGCTACCGGTATACCCGTCTTTTCGACAAAGGTTTTCAGTTCTTTCTCTGCTTTGGCAATCAGAACGCCGTGGCCGGCAAACAGGTACGGGCGCTTGGCTTTGTTAATCAGCTCGGCCGCTTTCTCTAACTGCTCCTGCTTCGGAACCAGTCGTGGACGGTAGCTGATAATACGCTGACAACGCTCATACCGGAACGGCTTCGTCATCAGTTCCTGCTGCGCATTTTTGGTAATATCAATTACCACTGGACCGGGACGGCCGCTTTGGGCTATATAAAATGCTTTTGAAACAATTTCCGGAATTTCATCGGCGCTGGTAATCTGATAATTCCACTTGGTAATGGGCATTGTCACGCCGATGACGTCCGTCTCCTGAAAGGCATCGGTGCCCAACAGTTTCTTACCCACCTGACCGATGAGACACACCATCGGCGTAGAGTCAATTAAGGCATCGGCGATACCGGTCACCAGGTTGGTAGCACCGGGGCCGGAGGTAACCAGACAAACGCCGGCCCGACCGGTGATGCGGGCAAAGCCTTCGGCCGCGTGGGCGGCTCCCTGCTCGTGACGCACCAGAATGTGGTTGATACGGTCCTGGTAGTCGTACAGCGCGTCGTAAACGGGCATGATAGCACCACCGGGGTAGCCGAATATGGTTTCAACGCCTTCTTCTACCAGCGCCTGCATCAGGGCTTCCGCGCCGGTAAAGGTCTTTAGTAGTTCCGAGGCTGGTTTATTGTCGAGTAATGCGCTGGCGGTTGGTTCCATGGCACAAAAGCGTTTACTTTCTTCAGGTTGTTAGTTTGTTGTTACTGTTAGTTTAGGGCTATCGATTACTCATCTGTCACACAGCCCTCGCTGGCCGACGATACCAGCTTGATGTACTTCCGCAAGACGCCCTTTTCAGCAGCCGGCGGTGGTGCTATCCAGCCCCGGCGACGCTCGGCCAGTTCTTCATCAGAAACGTGCAGGTGCAATACATTGTTGATGGCGTCGATAGTAATGCGGTCACCGTCGCGGACGAGCGCCAGGTTGCCGCCTTCGTGTGCTTCGGGCGTGATGTGGCCGACTACAAAGCCGTGGGTTCCGCCGGAAAAACGGCCGTCGGTAATCAGGGCTACCTTGTCGCCTAAGCCTGCTCCCATAATAGCGGAGGTAGGCTTCAGCATCTCGGGCATACCGGGACCACCTTTTGGGCCTTCGTAGCGGATGACGCAGACGTGGCCGGGTTTAATTTCACCCTTTTGCACAAATTCGATGAGTTGTTCCTCCTTCTCGCAAACTTTGGCTATGCCCTCAAACTTCTCGCCTTCTTTGCCGGTGATTTTGGCCACCCCACCCTGTTGGGCCAGATTTCCGTACAGAATCTGAATATGCCCGGTCTTCTTGATCGGGTTCGACACGGGGCGGATAATCGACTGCGTTTCGAAGTTGAGGTCTGGTGTGTCTGCCAGATTCTCCGCTACTGTTTTGCCGGTTACGGTCATGCAGTGACCATGAATGAGTCCCTGACCGTAGAGGTATTTCGTGACTGACGGCACCCCACCAATGGCCAGCATGTCTTCCATATAGTATTTGCCACTGGGCTTCAGGTCGGCCATATACGGAGTACGGTCACTAATGGCCTGAACATCTTCCAGCGTCAGCGAAACGCCCACCGATTTTGCAATAGCCAGGTAGTGCAGCACCGCGTTGGTTGAGCCCCCTAAAGCCATTACAATCGTCAGCGCGTTTTCAATAGCTTCCCTGGTCATGATGTCGCGGGGCAGCAGATTCAGCTTCAGCAGGTTCAGCATGGCCGCGCCAATTTTGCGGCATTCTTCCTGTTTGCCTTCGTGCGTAGCGGGGAACGTAGAGCTGAACGGCAGGCTCATGCCCATGGCTTCAATGGACGAGGCCATGGTGTTAGCGGTATACATACCACCGCAGGCACCCGCGCCCGGTATTGAGTTCTGAATGACTCCCTTATAATCTTCGTCGCTGATGGTACCGGCTACTTTGCGGCCGTACGCTTCAAACGCCGAAACAATATCTAATTTCTGGCCTTTGTAGCTGCCGGAACGAATGGTACCGCCGTACACCATAATAGCGGGGCGGTTCAACCGGCCGATGGCCATCATCGCACCCGGCATATTCTTGTCGCAACCTACTACGGCAATGACCCCATCGTACCACTGCGCACTTACTACCGTTTCAATGGAGTCGGCAATAAGGTCGCGGGAGGGTAAGGAGTATGACATACCGTCGTTACCATTTGTCATCCCATCAGAAACACCGATCGTATTGAATACAAGACCCACCAGCCCGGTATCGTTTATACCTTTTTTTACGTAAGCAGCTAACCCATTCAGGTGAATGTTACAGGGATTTCCGTCGTACCCGGCGCTGGCGATCCCAATTTGGGGTTTTGCCATATCATCTTCGTTCAGCCCGATGCCGTACAACATGGCCTGGGCGGCTGGATTACTGACCTCCTGCGTTAAGGTAGAACTATAACGGTTAAGTTTAACGGTGGAATCTGCTGTGGCCTGCGACATAAATACGGATTTTAATACTAACAGCGAAATTTCGCTAAAAGCGTAATTGCACTTCAAAGAAAAACCCTATCCAGCGGATATGCAAGAATTACCTGATTAATTATTGCTAAAAACTAAAGCCTGTTAACTTTGGCCTGCATTCATACTGGCGCTAGTTCATGATTACAGAAACATCTTCTTACTACAACGACCTGGAAAAAATGTCGGTCCAGGAGCTACTGACCAACATTAACAAGGAAGATAAAACGGTTCCGCTCGCTGTAGAGAAAGCAATTCCACAACTGGAAGCGCTTGTTCATCAGATAGTCCGGCGCATGAAGGAGGGCGGACGGCTCTTCTACATAGGAGCTGGTACCAGCGGGCGTTTAGGGATTGTCGATGCCTCGGAGTGCCCGCCTACCTACGGGGTTTCACCGGATATGGTCATTGGACTGATTGCTGGTGGGGATAAAGCCATTCGCAGTGCAGTAGAACATGCCGAAGATGACCCTGAGCAGGCCTGGAAAGATCTTCAGCAACATCATATCGACAAGTTGGACACCCTGATTGGCATTGCGGCATCGGGCCGGACTCCCTATGTCATCGGTGGTCTGCAGAAAGCCCGGGCCGAAGGCATCCTGACCGGCTGTGTCGTATGTAACCCCGATTCTCCTGTGGCCCGGGCGGCTGAATTTCCCGTCGAGGTAGTGGTTGGGCCCGAATTTGTTACCGGCAGCACCCGTATGAAATCCGGTACGGCGCAGAAACTGGTGCTGAACATGTTATCTACCTCCGTCATGATTCGGCTCGGTCGTGTAAAGGGCAACAAAATGGTAGATATGCAACTAACTAATAATAAGCTGAAACAGCGGGCCGTTCGTATGGTCGTCAGCGAGTTGGGGGTAAGCCAGGAAGAGGCCGCCGAGCTGCTGCAGCAATTCGGCACCGTGCGGGCAGCCATTGAACACGGACGTGGCCAGGGTTCTTCCGGTGAATAACGTAACTAGATTCTGCTTATGAACGCTATTGTGTTGCGCGATGTGCGCCAGCCGGTCGAACTAATCGAGATGCCCCATCGGAAGGCCGGGCCAGGCGAAGTCGTTGTTCAGCTAAAAGCCGCAGCGCTGAATCACCGGGATGTTTACGTACAGCAGGGTCTGTACCCTGGCATTAAGCTGCCAGTTATTTTAGGGTCTGACGGGGCGGGGGTAGTGACGGAGGTAGGCGAAGGGGTAAATTCACAATGGCTGGGGAAGGCGGTCGTAATCAATCCTGGTCTCAATTGGGGCAGTAACGCAAAATTTTACAGTCCTGACTTCCGAATCCTGGGAATGCCGGATGACGGTACGTTCGCCGAGTATATCCGCATCAACGCTCAATACATTTATCCAAAGCCGGACTATCTATCCTTCGAGGAGGCCTCCACTATACCTTTAGGGGGCGTTACAGCCTGGCGGGCACTGATGACCCGAGGTCGTTTGCAGGCAGGCGACCGGGTGTTGATAACCGGTATTGGCGGTGGGGTAGCGCTGCTGGCAATGCAAATTGCCGTAGCGGCTGGTGCAGAGGTTTGGGTAACTTCAGGTTCGGAGGAGAAACTACAGCGAGCCGTAACGCTGGGGGCTAAGGGCGGGGTTGATTATAAGGAACCTGACTGGGCCAAAACCCTACTGGCAAAAACGGGTGGAGGCAAGGCTGGCTATTTTGATGTAATTATTGACAGCGCCGGCGGGCCGGGTTTTGCCAAACTGCTGGAAGTAGCGGCTTCGGGTGGCCGGATCGTTATATATGGTGGTACAACTGGCAACCTGACCGATCTGCTTGCTCCGCGTATCTTTTTTAAGCACCTGGATATTTTGGGGTCCACCATGGGTACGGGCGAAGAGTTTGCTGCCATGCTTCAGTTTGTCGAAGCCCATCAGCTAAAGCCGGTCATCGACACGGTATATCCGCTGGCGGAAACAGAGGCTGCCTTACGGAAGATGGCATCCGGGGCGCAGTTTGGTAAACTTGTTCTGTCTATCCCCTAATCTGACAAGGAGGTCAAATTAGCTAGCCTGCAGGTCGAGCGGTAGTTCGATGATAAACTCAGTATACTTGTCTGGTTCAGACTCGACAGTTAGTTTGCCTTTATGCAGGGTAGTAATAATTGCACGACTCAGCGACAGCCCCAGACCCGTTCCTTCACCAGTTGGCTTAGTCGTAAAAAAAGGAGTAAATAACTGCTGTTTTACGCGATCGGGCATACCTATTCCGTTATCATGGACCCGGATCTCAACGCATGCGGGTATTCGTCGCGTACTTACGGTAATCTCTGGTATGTAATCGCTGAGGCTCTTCTTTTTCTCATTAACGGCATAGCAGGCATTATTGATCAGGTTCAGGATAACCCGGCTGAAGGCTTCAGGGGCGATTACTACAGACCCCACGCTGGGGTCGAGCTGAAAGCGTAAGGCAACATTAAACTCTTTGTCAATACCCCGCACACCCTGGTAGGCAAGTTTAGTGAATTCTTCTACTAACTGATTCAGCTCTGCTGGTGCCAGATGTGCTATATCGGAACGAGTCTGCGCCAGCATAGTCTGAATAATGCGTTCAGCTCTGCCACCGTTGTCGTGAATTCGGGTTATATTTTCCTGTAGTATGCCAATCAGATAATTCAGCTCCTCGACATCATCGGCTTTAGGCGAGGCCTCCAATTGACCAACAATGTCTTTCATTTCGTCCAGCAGTTCGATGGACAGCTTGGAGAAGTTTAAAATAAAGTTTAGCGGATTCTTAATTTCATGCATAATACCAGCCGTAAGCTGACCGATGCTGGCCAACTGCTCCAGGTGGATTACTTTCTGCTTTAGATCTTCTAACTCCTGGCTCATTCTTTAGGAATATCGGGAGATACAATGGTTAACGATCAGTTTGCTGGATGGCTGAATGAATCTATATGAAGCGAGGGTAAGACTCAACCGAGCCTAATACAGATCGCAGGTGCTGATTGACGCACAATATAGGAATGGAAGCGGCACTAGCTAGAGATTTTCTGGTATAAATTTTTCATTTTCAAAATAGTAAGAACTTTCTCGGAGCGATTTATGGCTAAATATAAACAAGGAGGGGGAGTTATCCACATTCGAATGTGGATAACTCCCCCTCCTTGTTTATCAGGCGTGTCTAGTACACCGAAATAGGATTACCATGTACCTTTGTCGCCGAAGCATCTGAAGGGACTGGTGAAAACAGTTATTACAAAGCTGGAACACAAAATAAACGAACGCCGGTCGGCTGGGCTATTGCGCACCCTGAAGCAGACGGACGATTTAACTGATTTCTGCTCCAACGATTATCTGGGCTTTGCCCGCTCTGCTGAGCTGAAGCAACTGATTCGGGAAGCGGAGGGTAACTGTCCCATTGGCTATACCGGCGCTACCGGCTCCCGGCTGCTGGCGGGCAATACCCGCCTGGCTGAGGAGGTCGAATCGCAGATTGCCGCGTTCCACCGGGCCGAATCCGCTTTACTTTTCAATTCAGGATATGACGCTAATCTGGGATTGATGGCCTGCATCGCTGGCCGGGAGGACACATTAATTACCGATGAACTCATTCATGCGAGCATGATTGACGGGGCCCGGCTCAGTTACGCTACCCGCTACCGCTTTCGGCATAACGATCTCGCCGATCTGGAAAGCATATTAACCAAAGTGCAGGGGCAAACCTACGTGGCTGTTGAGTCGGTGTATTCTATGGATGGCGATTTGGCTCCCCTAATTGAGTTGGCAGATTTATGTGACCGATACGGGGCTGCTCTGCTGGTTGACGATGCGCATGCAACTGGTATTTACGGACCCAACGGGGAAGGCCAGGTAGTGGCATTGGGCCTGGAGGATCGAATACTTGCCCGTATCCATACATACGGAAAGGCGCTGGGAGTACACGGAGCCGCTATTGTCGGTCCGGCAGTCCTGTCGGATTACCTCACCAACTTCGCCCGTTCGTTCATCTACACCACCGCTTTGCCTCCGCATAGCTACCTCGCCATCCGGGCAGCCTATGCCCACCTGCAATGTTGCCCGGAGACTCGTACTCAACTACACAACCGCGTCGCCTGCTTCCGGCAAAAAGCCGCTGAATATCTACCCGAGGCAAGCTGGACCGATAGCCGCAGCCCCATTCAATGCCTGATCGTACCGGGCAACGAAGCTGCCCGGCAGGTAGCCGATGCCGCTCAGCAGGCCGGTTTTGATGTGCGGGCGATTCTGTCGCCCACCGTTCCGGCCGGGCAGGAGCGATTACGTCTTTGTATCCATTCGTTTAATACCGCTGATGAAATAGACCGGCTGCTGGCGGTTCTCCAGAAATCATTAGCCGGTGTACCTACCCTATGAAACCGCAAAAGCAACACCTTATCGTCGCGGGAATCAGTACCGAGATTGGAAAAACCGTAGCGTCAGCCGTGCTTGTCGAGGCCTTGCAGGCCGACTACTGGAAGCCGGTGCAATCCGGCAGTCTGGACGATTCAGATACCCGAACCGTTCAGCAACTGATCAGTAACCCGGTATCGCAATTTCACCCGGAAGCGTACCGGCTCACGCAGCCGTTGTCGCCCCACGCAGCTGCAGCCATCGACGGCGTTGAGATTTCGTTGGAAAATATAACACTTCCTGAAACCGATAACCACCTGATTATCGAACTGGCCGGTGGGCTGATGGTACCCCTGAACAACCGGGATCTGAACATCGATCTGGTACAACGCTGGGGGCTGCCGGTCGTGCTGGTATCCCGCAACTACCTCGGCAGTATCAATCACACCTTATTGTCGGTAGAAGCCTGCCGGAGCCGGCAGATTCCGCTGCTGGGCCTTATCTTCAACGGCCCGGCTACTCCGGCTACAGAATCGTTTATCCTGAGTTACACGGGTCTTCCTTGCCTGGGCCGAATCGAGCAGGAGGAGACATTAACCAAAGCCATTATTTCCCACTATGCAAAACAGTTTACTCGCCTTGCCGACGCTGTCGGAGCGTGACCGGGCCGTCATCTGGCATCCGTTTACCCAGATGCAGACAGCTCCCTTACCAATATCGATTCTCCGGGGCGAAGGGGCGGTGTTGTACGACGAAACAGGTAATGAGTATATCGACGCCATCTCGTCGTGGTGGGTTAACCTGCACGGTCACGCGCATCCTTATATAGCAGAACGAGTAGCCCAGCAGCTTCGCACACTGGAACATGTCATCTTCGCCGGTTTTACCCATAAGCCAGCTGTTGAGCTGGCTGAGCGTCTGTTGCCTATCCTGCCTGGAAATCAGGCTAAAATCTTCTACTCCGATAATGGCTCAACAGCGGTGGAAGTAGCCCTTAAAATGGCTTTTCAGTACTGGCATAATATAGGCCAGCCACGCACCAGAGTCATTGCGCTGGAAGACGCCTATCATGGCGATACCTTTGGAGCTATGGCTGTTGGCGGCCGGAGTGCCTTTACGGCTCCGTTCGTACCGTTCCTATTCGATGTGGACTACATTCCGGCACCTGTGCCGGGTCGGGAAGATGAAGCACTGGCTAAACTGGAGGCACTGCTGGATGAGACTGTGGCGGCTTTTATCTTCGAACCGCTGGTACAGGGTGCAGGGGGCATGGTGATGTACCAGCCTGGGGTATTAGACAAACTGATGCAACTAGCCCGAAACGCCGGCGCTTTGCTGATTGCCGATGAAGTTATGACGGGTTTTGGGCGAACTGGCCGTCTGTTTGCCTCGCATTACCTTACGGAGCAGCCCGACCTGATGTGCCTGTCGAAAGGTCTAACCGGCGGTACTATGGCGCTCGGGGTAACTACCTGCACGAATGCTATCTACGAAGCTTTTTTGTCAGACGATAAGTTCAAAACCCTTTTCCACGGACATTCCTTCACGGCCAATCCCTTGGCTTGCACAGCCGCGCTCGCCAGTCTGGACTTAACGTTGTCCGAAGAAACACAGGCTAACATCCAGCGTATTGCCGACCGGCACGAGCGTTTTAGCCAGGTGCTTCAGGGTTATAGTACCGTGAAGGCTATTCGCCAGCACGGTACTATTCTGGCATTTGACCTGGACGCTGGCGGTCAAACCTCGTACTTCAACAACATCCGGGATGTAGTGTATAACTTCCTGCTGGATCGGGGGGTGCTGATGCGGCCTTTGGGTAATGTCCTTTATATGCTACCGCCCTACTGCATCACCGACGAGCAGTTGACGTACGTGTATGAGCAGGTGGAGGCACTGCTGAAAACGCTATAAACGTGAAGGCCAGCCGTTGAACGGCTGGCCTTCACGTTTATGATTTATCCGGTCAGCATTCAGCTCTGGAGGTGTACCGGTCCATCATCTCGTTGGGGTGAACCTGTAAGACATTGGCCAGTACCAGCAGCACAAGCGTTCGCGATGCAATTTTGCGGGAAATGCCGGCAACGGAGGCAAACAGATCAACGGTAATGCTGTTGTGTTCGCCCAAATGCTTCATCAGTTTCTGCTCTTTATCGCCGTAACTGAAGCGGATGTTCCGGGAGGCTTTTTCTCCTTTCAGAATTTCACGGACCTCTTTGCTGGCCTGAATCGATTTATCATCTACCCGCACGTAGGCTTTTTTGATTTCCTGATTGGTGGGATCTGGGATTACGTAGTGCGGACGGTTTTCGCTGCGGGGCACATGAATCACCAGCACATCGCGTTCGCAGGCCAGTGTTACACGGTCAATGGTGTAGTCAATAGCCGGATAGCAGTATTTCTCAATTGCCCGCGTCAGCAGATACTCGTCTTCGTCGGCGTACTTGAGGCCCTGAATCGTCTTGTCGTCGCCGATGCCAATCAGGAGCGTACCCCCATCTGTATTAGCGAAAGCGACCACCTCCCGTATGATTCGCTCGGGATGATTCGATTTTAATTTAAATTCGAGGTTGCTGCCCTCTCCCTGTCTCACCAGGTCTCTGAGCGCCCTATAGTCCATGTTTGACCTACCCACAGGTTGAGTATTGATCACGTTTAAATATACGGGTCTCCGGGTAATAAACAAGCGGGGGGCGGAGCTATTTTTTTAACAAATTGTAAATTGTTATTTTTAAGTCACCAACCCGCCAACCTTTCTTTTATCCAATCTGTTAATACACGGAAACTCTCGCCGTTTGTTACTTATATAACACAAAAATGCTGCTAAACGTTGCCTTAGTTCTCGGTACATTTCTCTTCATGGAAGGTGTGGCCTGGTTTACCCATAAGTATATCATGCATGGCTTTATGTGGCGTTGGCACCATTCGCACCACAACCACCATAAAGGTTTTCTGGAGGTAAACGATCTCTTCAGTGTGCTGTTCAGTTTTGTGGCGGCCGGGTTGGTAATCGTCGGCCAGCAGGTTCCATCGCTGTGGTTTCTGACCTGGATTGGCATTGGGGTGACGGTGTACGGTATCTGTTACTTTATTTTTCACGATATAATTGTCCACCGGCGAATTAAAATCAAATTCACCGCTCGTAATCCTTATTTGCAGCGGATCATCCGGGCGCATTACGTCCACCACCGGGTTCACGACCGGGAAGGGGCTGAAGCATTCGGCTTTTTATACGCAACCAAAAAATTCGACCACGCCGACAAACGGACCCCGGTCGATCATTCCTCTGCTACCTCATGAATCGCAATGCCAGCCTGCACCGGTTACGTTCCGAAGACTTTGATATTTGTATAATTGGCGGAGGAGCGACCGGCGCCGGCTGTGCCCTTGATGCGGCCACCCGCGGCTTTCGTACCGCCCTGATTGAGCAGGACGATTTCGCGGCTGCTACGTCGGGTACCTCTACCAAGCTGGTGCATGGTGGGGTGCGGTATCTGGAGCAGGCCTTCAAAAATTTTGATCACCGGCAACTGTCACTGGTTCGGAAGGCCCTGCACGAGCGTCGGACCCTGCTTCAGATTGCTCCGCACCTGGTACACCCGTTGGCGCTGCTAACCCCCTGCTTCGATCTGTTCGAGGGTCTTTATTATACCATTGGGTTAAAGCTGTACGATTTGCTGGCCGGAAGCCGCCGGATCAAGCCGAGCGAATGGCTTTCCAAAGAAGAAACGCTGAACCGCTTCCCGGCATTCGACGGCCATCGGCTGCATAGTGCGGTTCTGTATTACGATGGTCAGTTTGATGATGTCCGGCTGAATCTGGCGCTGGTTCAGACGGCGGCTGCCCACGGAGCAGCCGTTGCCAATCATCTGCGGGCCGAGCAGTTTGATGCCGCCCCAAACGGACAACTGAACGCGGTGACGGTAAGAGACCGGCTGACGGGTGAGGTATTTGTGATCCGGGCGAAGGTGTTCATCAACGCAACCGGTACCAATGCAGATACGTTGCGCAGGGTGGCTCAGGCAAACCAGCGCCCCCGGATGCAGGCCAGCAAAGGGGCCCACGTAGTGTTACCGGCCAACGCCATTGCGCAGGGGGAGGCTGCCCTGCTGGTGCCGAAAACGAAAGACGGCCGGGTGCTGTTTGCCATTCCCTGGCGTGGTCACTGGCTGATCGGTACCACGGATACGCCGGCCGATCCATACGAAACACCTTACCTCCAGCCCGATGAAGCCGATTACCTGCTGGAGCACGTCAATAAGTTCCTGAAAGAGCCCGTCACGCTGGGGCAGGTCACTGGTGGTTTTGCCGGACTGCGTCCGCTGCTCCAGCCTGACCAAAACGCCACCCTACAGAAAACGGAAACTCGCAACGTAGTACGAGACCATGAAGTAGAAGTAGATCCTCAGTCGAAACTGGTGAGTATAATGGGGGGGAAATGGACCACCTACCGGTTGATGGCGGAAGAGACCATTGACACCTGCGGGCAACTGCTTGGTCAAGCGTTACCCTGCCGGACCGAAACCATCCCCCTGATCGGAAGCGAAGCGTTTACAGAATCCTTTGGTAATACCTTCACCAGGAAAGAATCCAACCTGCCGGGCAAGGTAGCGGCTCATTTGGTAGATACCTATGGGGTACGGGCCGAAGCGCTGGCAACTTTATGTGCGGCTGAACCTGAACTGACCGAAGGGCTGGTTGATGCCCATCCGTTTATCAGGGCAGAGGTTGTGTATGCGGTGCGGGAGGAAATGGCCCAAACGATGCCTGATATGCTCCTGCGCCGGATTCGGCTGGGGCTGGTCGATTGGCTGGCTACCCTGGAGGTATTACCGGTGGTCGCAGACCTGATGGCTCGTGAACTGGGCTGGACAGCCGCAGAGAAGCAGCAGGAAGAGAGCCGCTTCCGCGCGCATATGGAGGAGGTAATCGGGCAGGCGGGGTTGTCGGCTCCCACCGAAATAAATAAAGCGTAGCCACAGGCTACGCTTCTTCGTATACTGCCTTTTACTGTTTAATACTCGTCTTCGTTGAAGAAGAAATCATCTTTGGTGGGGTAATCGGGCCAGATTTCTTCGATACTTTCATACGGTTGCCCGTCATCTTCCAGCTCCTGCAGGTTTTCTACAACCTCAAGGGGAGCGCCTGAGCGAATTGAGTAGTCAATTAATTCATCTTTAGTAGCTGGCCAGGGGGCGTCTTCCAGGTACGATGCAAGTTCAAGTGTCCAGTACATATTTTTGCTGTTTTTATAACTGATGCTGATTTAGAGGGTGCAAAAGTAAAAAAAAATGATTGCTGAAAGCTTTTTGCCTACATTCTTTTAAAGCGGATATAGGCTGAAGTTATTGCCAATAACCAAACGGCTGTTCATTTGTTTGATTTGCTAATAATAGATTTATTTTTTGAACGACGAAAGAATGGTTGTTGAAATTTGTGCGTATTCTCTGGAGTCGTGTCTGGTTGCTCAGCGTGCCGGAGCCGGCCGGGTTGAACTCTGTAGCAGCCTAAGTGAAGGGGGCCTCACGCCAAGCGCCGGACTGATTCAACTGGCTTGCCGGCAGCTGAGCATCGACCTGTACGTAATGATTCGGCCAAGAGGGGGCGACTTTCTGTATTCGGATACGGAATTTGCCGTTATGCAGGCGGACATTGACATGGCTAAATCGCTGGGAGCAGACGGTATAGTGCTGGGCTTATTAAAAGCCGATGGTACCGTTGATGAGGAACGCACCCGGCAATTGGTAGAACTGGCCCAACCTTTACCGGTCACATTTCACCGGGCCTTCGATATGACCCGCGACGCCGGTGAGGCACTGGAAGCGGTTATCCGGGCCGGAGCCGTTACTATTTTAACGTCTGGTCAGCAGCCATCCGCCGGGCAGGGTATAGAGCAGCTCCGTCAGTTGGTTCACCAGGGCAGTGGCCGCATCAATATCATGGCGGGTGCCGGCGTAAATCGCCAAAACGTAGGCTTGCTCATTGAAGCAGGAGTGCAGGCCGTGCATTTAAGCGGCAAAACCAGCCTGGAGAGTCCGATGACTTTTCGCCGGGCAGGGCTTAGTATGGCTTCTGCGGTGCTGGGCGAATATGAGCGTATCGAGTCGGATGAAGCGATTGTCAGGACCATTGTAGAGGCCACTAAACAACAAAGCCCCACCAGATAGATGGCAGGGCTTTGTGTAAGCAGTGGTCTGTTTACCGGATTACCAGAAGTAAGCGTACAGGAAGGTCAGGATAACTACGATCACCCCGGCACCGAAGGCAAAACTACCGGACGTGCGGAACATAGAGGCATCAATATCCAAGCCTTTCGTACTGGGCTGGGCCAGACTCACCGCGATCATAACGGCCACGCAAATCATAAACACAATTCCCATCCGATCCAGGAATGGAATGCCAGGTGCCAGGAAATGTAAGGCAACGGCTAGTAAAAAGCCACCAACAATAGCGATCAGGGCGGCCATTGAGTTGGTCTTTTTCCAGAAAAAACCCATAACGAAGGCGGCAAAAACCCCCGGCGATACCAGACCGGTCATTTCCTGAATAAACTGAAAGCCTCCCTTTTTGTCGATACCCAGGTACGGTGAGATAACAATAGCGAGAATCATGGAAACAATTACCGCCATACGGCCAATGCGTACCTGCTTGCGTTCACTTGCGTTTGGGTCGATGAATTTATTATAAATATCGAGGGTAAAGATTGTTGAAATACTGTTGGCTTTACCGGCCAGTGACGCTACCACTGCAGCGGTAAGGGCGGCAAACGAAAGTCCTTTCAAACCGGTCGGGAGCAGGTTCAGCAGAACCGGATAGGCATTGTCGGGGTTAAGTTCACCGGCCGACGTCATTTCCTGCTGAAAGAGGCCCTGCTGGTAGAGCGTATAAGCCGCGATACCCGGCAAAATCACAATAACCGGCATCAGCAGCTTCAGGAATGCGGCAAACAGAATACCTTCCCGGGCCGTTTTCAGGTCGGCACCCAAGGCACGCTGCGTAATGTACTGATTACAGCCCCAATAATTCAGGTTAACAATCCACATGCCGCCAATGAGTACAGACAAACCCGGTAAGGACATATAATAGGGCTGATCTTTCGTAAAAATCATGTCGAAATGGTCGGGTACCTTCTCCAGCATCAGACCAAAACCTCTGCCTACTCCCTGGGTACCGAATTGATTTGATACAAGTTCCAGGGCCAGGTACGTAGTGGCCAATCCACCAAGAATCAGGAAGAAGACCTGAATAACATCTGTATAGCCAATGACCTTCATACCGCCAATGGTGATAATGATGGCAAAGACGGCCAGGCCTATCATACAGAGCGTGAAATTCAAACCGGATATAGTGCTGATGGCCAGCGCACCCAGGTAGAGGATGGAAGTCAGGTTCACCACGATGTACAGAAACAGCCAGAATACCGCCATGATGGTACTCACGGTGTTATTATACCGCTTTGTGAGGAACTGTGGCATCGTGAAGATGTGATTCTTCAGATAAATAGGCATAAAAAAAACGCCGACGACAATCAGCGTTGCGGCTGCCATCCATTCGTAAGTGGCGATAGCCAGACCCATCGAAAAGCCGTTGCCCGAAGCACCAATAAATTGTTCGGCGGAGATATTTGAGGCTATTAGCGAAGACCCAATGGCCCACCAGGTGAGGGCACCTTCTGCCAGGAAGAAGTCAGTTGAGGTAGTTTCTCTGGTTTTTTTTCTCTGGTAAATCCAATAACCGTACGAGGCTACAATAATAAAATAAATAAAAAAGACTGCGTAATCGAGGGTTTGAAGCTTTTGCATGATGCCTGCAGCAGGAGTAAACTAGAGTTAATCGCAATTTTAAAGCGGAAATATACTATATTCCTTAGTAAAAGCCGGTCCTCCTGGGTTACAGAAAAACATAGTTTGGTTTTGGAGGGTGTTTGCAAAACCCGTTAAATAGTATAGTTCAGACAGTTGAGTAGGTTTGTTATTCTTAATCTATCTGGCAGGCAGCAGGAGCAGCCCCAGTAGCTTATAACACTATAGACCGGTTGCCGTGGATGAAAACGCGGTCGTTGAAGACCAGCTTCAGCGCTTGTGATAAGACCAGCTTCTCCACGTCTTTGCCTTCTGTCGCCATATCGGCTGCCGTGTGCCGATGGTCAACTTCCTTCACGTTTTGCGCAATAATTGGCCCTTCGTCGAGATCGTTGTTGACGAAGTGGGCCGTTGCGCCAATGATCTTAACGCCCCGCTCATACGCCTGCCGGTACGGGTTGGCTCCGATAAAAGCCGGTAAAAAGGAGTGATGAATGTTGACGATCCGGTTGGGATAGTGCTTTACAAACTCGGCCGTCAGTACGCGCATGTATTTGGCCAGAACCAGGTATTCCGGCTCATAAATTGCCAACGTGCGCAGCATGGCTTCTTCGTGTTCTTCGCGGGTCTTGTGCTCGTGGGAGATGTAATGGAATGGAATGCCAAATTTACTGACTAGCGGCTGCAACACATTGTAGTTGCTGATAACGGCCAGAATATCGGCATCCAGTTCGTTAAAGGCATAGCGGATCAGGAGTTCGGCCAGGCAGTGGTGCTCTTTGGTCACAAAGACCACGATGTTCTTTTTCTTCTTCGGGTTGATGCGCAACGTAATGCCCGGCGGCAGCGTTGTCTGTAACTCGTTTAGCAAAGCCTCATTGTCAAAGTTGCCCTCAAATTCCGTTCGCATGAAAAATTGCCGGGAGGGGCTTACATACTCGTCGTTGCGGATGATGTTCAGTCCGTGGCGGAACAGAACACCGGTTACGTGGTAAATTAAGCCTTTGTTGTCGGGTCCATCCATCAACAAAATATGCTTACTCGTATCAGCCATTGGTCAGAAGCGTGGGATGCAATAAATCGGGTAAAAGTAGTAAAAGCAATCGGTTAATTTCTTTTCTTTAGGCCGTAACCCAATCCCTATGCTGAATCGCCGACGCTTTATCTCATTAAGTGCGCTGGCCGGCTGGATGCCTTCTGCGCTTCAATCGGCCCCCGCATCTGTTAACAATCCTGAATCTGCTGCTGGTTACCCGCTCGTTATCTCTACCTGGAAGCAGATTAAGGCCAACGAAGCCGCTATCGCTGTACTGAAAAAAGGGGGCCGGGCGCTGGATGCCGTCGAAGCGGGTGTTCGCATTCCTGAAGCGGATACCAGTGATACCAGCGTCGGTTATGGCGGCTTACCCGACCGGGACGGCCGCGTTACGCTGGATGCCTGCATAATGGACGAAAAGGGTAATGCCGGTTCGGTCACTTTTCTGGAACACATTATGCACCCAATCTCGGTTGCCAGGGCGGTCATGGATAAGACCCCGCATGTGATGCTGAGCGGTGAGGGTGCCTTGCAATTTGCGCTGGCTCAAGGGTTCAAAAAACAGGACCTGCTAACACCCCACGCCCGGAAAGAGTGGCAGGAGTGGCTCAAGACGGCTCAGTACAAACCGATCATCAATATCGAACGTCATGATACAATCGGGATGCTGGCTATTGACAGCCAGGGCAATCTGTCCGGAGCGTGTACGACCAGCGGGTTGGCCTTTAAGATGCACGGCCGGGTGGGTGATTCGCCCATTATCGGCGCCGGTCTTTTTATCGATAATGAGATTGGCGGGGCGGTAGCAACAGGGTTAGGAGAGGCTGTGATGAAAACCTGCGGAGCCTTTCTGGTAGTCGAACTGATGCGACAGGGACGTACCCCACAGGAGGCATGTCTGGAGGCAGCCCGGCGCATTACCAGCAAACAGAACTATAAAGAATTTCAGGTTGGGTACCTCGCTATCAATAAAAAAGGCGAACATGGTGCGTATAGTATACAGCCCGACTTTAATTATACCTTATACCAGAACGGACGTAACCGAGTGATAGAATCAGCTTCTTTTGTAAAGTAGCCTTTGTATCTTAGCCGCTGATTACGTCCGGTTATCGTTTAAAAAGCCAAACAGTCTTGGAATCAGTATTCTCTACATCGAAGCGTAAACTATTGCTGGAGTTAGCCTGGGAGGTTTGTAACCAGGTGGGCGGTATCTATACCGTTATTCGTTCGAAGGTGCCGGCCATGGTCGAAAAATGGGGTGACGACTATGTTTGCCTTGGTCCCTATTTCCCCCAGCGGGCTGCTGCCGAATATGAACCCATTACTGAGCCGGACGAAACAGAAATCGGGCAAACGGTCCGGAAAATGCGGCAGATGGGTTACGCAGTAGAGTATGGTTACTGGCTGGTAACCGGCCGGCCCAAGATTGTGCTGTTCCATTTGGAAAGCTTTATTCCGCAACTTAACCAGATCAAACATGATCTCTGGGAGCGGCATCAGCTATCAACGTTGGGTGTCGAAGAACTGGTGAATCAGGTAATTGCTTTCGGCGAAGCGGCCCGCGTTTTTATTAAACTGCTGGCCGATGACCACGCCCGGCGGGTCGACCTGGTTGCGCACTTCCACGAATGGATGGCCAGCACAGGCCTGCCGGATCTGCGTCGGGAGAATGTTAAAGTAGCGACGGTCTTTACCACCCACGCCACCATGCTGGGGCGTTACCTGGCCCAGAACGAAGAGGGCTTTTACGGTAAGTTACCCTTTTTCGACTGGCAGCGCGAAGCCCGACACTATGGCATTGAAACGCAGGCGACCATCGAACGGCTGGCGGCTCAGCAAGCGCACGTGTTTACAACCGTCAGCGACGTAACCGCCCGTGAGTGTGAGGTCTTTCTCGGCCGCAACCCCGACCTGATTCTGCCGAATGGCCTTAACATTATGCGTTTCACGGCGGTGCACGAGTTTCAGAACCTGCACGTGAAGTATAAGGCCAAGATTCACGAGTTTGTGATGGGCCATTTCTTCCAGACCTACTCCTTTGACCTGGAAAAAACGCTTTATTTCTTTACCTCCGGCCGGTTTGAATTCAGCAACAAAGGCTACGACCTGACGCTCGAAGCCCTGGCCCGGTTGAACTGGCGTATGCGGGAGGCTAATATGGATACAACGGTCGTCATGTTTATGGTGACCAAGCAGCCCTATCACTCCATCAATCCCGATGTCCTCCATTCCCGCGCGCTGCTCGAAGAAATTCAGGAGACCTGTGAGGCTATTGAGCAGCAGGTGGGCGAGCGCCTGTTTGAGGCCGCAGCCTCCAGCTCCGACATCGCCATGCCGGATCTGAACAGCTTTGTTGACGAGTACTGGCGGCTCCGGCTCCGGCGGACCATACAGAGCTGGAAAACCAAACAACTGCCCCGGTTTGTCACCCACGACCTGGTGCAGGAAGACGCCATGACGCGTTTCATCCGGCAGGCTAAACTGGTGAACAATGAGTTTGACCGGGTCAAGATTGTTTATCACCCCGATTTTATCGCGTCTACCAATCCGCTGTTTGGTCTGGATTACGGCCAGTTTGTGCGGGGCTGCCACCTGGGTGTCTTTCCAAGCTATTACGAACCGTGGGGTTATACCCCGCTGGAGTGCGTGGTGCGTGGTATCCCGACCGTCACCAGCGATCAGTCCGGTTTCGGTGACTTTATCATGCAGATCATGCGGGATTACGAAAACCGGGGTATCTATGTGGTGAACCGCCGGACGCAGTCCTTCAACGAAGCGGCCGACCAACTGGCCAACATTCTGTTCCGGTTCGTCCGGATGTCGCAGCGCGACCGGATTGCCCAGCGCAACCGTGTCGAGAGCATTGCCGAAGTTTTTGACTGGACCAACCTCCGCTCTTACTACGATACCGCCCACGACCTCGCGTTGAAGCGCAGAAAGCCATAATGCGTCTGGAGCATTACGAAAAGGTGCCGGAATCATCTCCCGGCACCTTTTTTGGTGCCGTACGGGTCGGCTTAAACCGTGGTATCGAACCGTATATAATTGTATCTTTGATTATTGATTTTCAGTAAACAACAATACCGAAAGGTACCCCTGATCATGTATTCGGCTTTGGTTATCGCCAGTCAGTTCATCAATAAAGGCATTGCCGAAGGAAAGCCCGTGACCCCGATGAAGTTGCAGAAACTCATCTACTTGGCGCACGGACTGCACCTGGCCCGGCACGAAAAACCCCTCATCAAAGAGCCGGTGGAGGCCTGGACTTACGGGCCGGTTATTCCCGATATTTACTATCGATTTAAAAAATGGGGTAACAACCCAATTACAAAATCTGTAAAGATCGGCTTCTGGGAAGACGATCGTTTTGTTGATGAGGGCGACGTGCTCGACCGGCAGGCGCAGGATACCCTCAACATGGCGTGGGACATTACCAAAGACTTTAACGCCATTCAGCTCTCCAACTGGACCCATACCGAAGGCTCGCCCTGGTACCAGGCCGTCAGTAAAACCGAAAGCGGGGTTGCCGAGTACGAACCGATCGACAACGACCTGATTAAAGCATACTTCACCGAAATCATCAGAACCAATGTCGGAGAGTGAGGAGAAAGCCAAAGAAGTATTTAAGCGTCTCATCGAGTCCTCCTCCGCCGATCCCCGCAGTAGCAGCCTCTCGCAGGGTGAGTTTAACCAGTATGATCAGGAGGAACGGAAAGCCCGATTGGAGAGCTTTGTACAGGACATTCGCGAGCGGAAGAAGTTTGCCCAGTGGATTTTCTGGATGGTTGTGGGTTGGCTGGTGGTGATTCTGGGCATCATTATTGCCGAAGGACTCGGTTACCTGAACATACCCGAAGCCGTTACGCTGGGCCTGATTGGCTCTACAACCGTAAATGTGACGGCTTTTTTTGTTATTGTGACGAAATATCTCTTCCCCGGAAAGTCGCAGTAAGTCAGTTTGTCGTTATCCTGTAAATTCCGGTCTCAATGATTACCAACAAACCATGTCCGTAGTACAGGCTGCCTATTTCGACGGAACGTTACCGCAGGCCCATCCGGCGGAGGTTTATTTGGATACTGACGTGATCCGGATTACGTACCCGAACGCCGAAGGGTTTTCGCAGACCGATGCCTGGCTGGTTCAAAAGACCCGTTTGGCAGACTGGAGTCCCACCGGTAAGACCCGGCTGCAGTATGGTTCCTTTCCGCACCAGTACCTCGACTTTGAGACTGTCGATTACCAGTCGGTGGTGCAGCCCCGCTATGCCGGACAGCCGCCCACGCGGGTGGGTAAACGCTTATGGATTCAGGAAAAAGGATTCCAGGCGATACTGGTCATTGTATTGTTACTGATTGGACTCGGCTGGAGTGTATACCGGTATGGCTTATCGGCCCTGGCTTCCCAGGTTGTAGAACTGATACCTCCGGCTCAGGAGCAGGCGTTGGGTAATGCCTTATATAAGCAGGTGGTTACCGGTGAGCGGTTGCCGATTGATTCGGCCCGGACGCGACTCGTCAATGCGTATTGGCAGGCCGTAGCGGTGCCTGCCCGCTTTCCCATTACCATAACCGTAGTAAAGCACAAGGAGGTGAATGCCTTTGCTATCCCCGGCGGGCATATTGTTGTGTACGATAGTTTATTGAACCGGATGACCCGTCACGAGCAGCTGGCGGCTCTGCTGGCCCACGAAACAGGCCATATCGAATACCGTCATTCTCTGCAACAACTCACCCAAACAGTAGCTTCCTATGCTATGCTATCCCTACTGTTCGGGGACGTGACCGGCCTGATGGCGGTGTTGGTTGACAACGCCCACTACCTGACCTCGCTGTCTTACTCCCGCGACAAGGAAGACCAGGCCGACGCCTTTGCCGTTGAGGCCCTCGCCCGGCAGGGTATCAACCCGCAGGGCGTTGTCTGGATGCTGGAGGTATTACCTCAGGAGGGCGCATCGCTAACTTCCGCTTTGTCTACTCACCCCGAAACGGCCGGGCGTATTGCAGCCGCCAGAGAGCGGGTGCAAAAAGTTACGATAGAGGTAACCGGCGCAGAGGATACACGCCAATTGAACAGCTTATGGCAGCGGATCACGGATCAACGCAGAGCTTTATCATCTTATTAGCGGTGCGTATGCATGGGAGCTATTAAAAAACTTTTTCTGCTTTTGGGAATGCTGAGTATAGTTACCGACCTGCAAGCTCAGGAGAGGGGTACGGGTTGGAGCTATAAGGTAACGATTCCGCCCAGTCGGCGGGCAGCCGACTTGTACCGGGTAAAAATTACAACCCTGGCCGGACGGCGTGTCGTTGGCTATCTGTATGACCTGAATAATTCACAGGTACTTTATACCAGAGACAATCCCAACAAAGAGAACCTGATTAACGTAATGGTGCTGGATATAAGGCTGGCCCGGCGGGTCAGCTTGTACCCGCAATCAGGCTGGTTTGCCGGGCCATTGGAAGGAGCCGTTATCGGAGGTATCGGGTTAGGCTATCTGGCGTTTCAATCTATACAGAAGTCTCCTCCTCGTAGCCCGGTTGCCTATGGACTGAACCTGGTTCTGGCGGTTGGCGGTGGAGCCGGTCTGGGAGCGGTGGCAGGGTCAGGCATTCAGCAACTTACGGCGCGCCCGCTCTTCCGGTCGGTTGTCCAGGAGGGAAAAATAAATGAACTGATGGAACAACTACGGCCGTATTCATACCGGTATCAGACCGAGGTAATAGAGCGGATACCGGAGTAGAACTCACAGAAATAGCTTAATACCGCCGTTGATAATTCGTCCGTCAGTGGGAGCCCAGATTTCGCGGACAAACGTTGGCTGCAGGCGTGTACCGGTTACCAGCGTCTGGTACCGGGATAGCCGTACATCGGTGAAGTTCTCGAAGTTAATGTACAGGCTGAGGTGTTTCCACCGCTTCTCAGTCATAAAACCCATTACCCAGTATGGTTGGGTGGGCAGGCCATCTTCCAACTCCTGACGGCCTGTATAGTACAACTCATAACCAGCCCGGAAACTGCCCTCTACTTCGTACATCAGAACGAACCCGGCGCGGTGGCGGGCCGTCAGCGGGATGGGACGATCCAGGTTGTCATAGTGTCGTTTTGTATCGATCAGCGTGTAAAACGTGTACAGGCGAAAGTCGTTGTAGGTAAGTTTCAGATTGGTTTCAAATCCCCGACTGTCGACGTGGCCGTTGGCATTGCGGTAGGTGTACGTAACGCGATTGTCGCTCAGACGCAGCACCAGTGGACTGTTGATACGGGTGTAGAAAAACAGGTGGTTGAACGATAAGATAAGATCTTCCGCTAACTCGGTACTATAGTTTACATCCCAGTTCAGGCCCTGCGATGTTTCGGCACTGGTCTGGCGAGGATCAATCGGTCTTATGCTCTGATAAAGTCGCTGTTCGGCCTCCTCCGTAAATACGGTAGGCGATTTGTAGCCCAGGCCTCCGCCCAGGCGGGAGGTTAACCGCTCGTTCAGGCGTAGGAGTATGGAGAGCCGGGGCAGCAAAAACGTGCCGTAGGTGGCCTGGTGGTCAACGCGCAGGCCGGATTCGGCGGTCAGGTGTTCCGTAGCTTTCCAGGTATTCTGCACAAAAGCTCCCACGGTATTCAGCGTATAGGTACGGTTCAGGGGGCTGTTTGCAGGGGTATTTTCCCGAAATGTATCGGTCCAGAGGTTCAGGCCGGCCACCCACTCCATGCGATCGCCGTACCGGTTCAAACCCAGTTCGCTGAAACTCGCCCGCTGCCGCCCGCCAAACCGAAAATCGGGTGTGGTAACAACACGGTCGAAAAAGGTAATGCTGTTCTTCGCGTATACCGACAGGTTGTTCGTAAAGCGATGGGAAAACATTAACTGGGTTGTATACCGGTCGGAGCGGTTTCGTTCGGTATAGTAGCCATCGAGTTTTTGGCGAATAGCCGGAATATCTCCGCCCAGCCGGGTTTCGGTTGCAGCCGTGACACCCACACTGGCATTGGTACGCTCGCTCAGGTAGAAGAAAACCCGCGGGTTAATGTTCAGGCGTTCGGACTTCGGAATATCCGAAAAACCATCCCGGTTGGGGTCGTAGGCCCGTTGGGTATTGTGAGATAAGAACAGGGTAACGCCTACCTGCTTCCATTTTTCAGCGTAAAAGCTATTCAGGTCCAGACCACCAGCGCTGGTGCCGTTTACCATCAGCGAGGCCTCGCGTTCGTTGGTTGGCTCTTTTGTAATCAGGTTCACGATACCGGCAATAGCGCCACCACCGTACAGCGTGGAACTGCTGCCTTTGATGATTTCGGCCTGCTTCAGATCGAGCGGGGGAATTTGCATGACACTCAGGCCCGACGAGAAACCAGCGTACAGCGGCAGGCCATTTTGCAGCAGTTGGGTGTAGCGCCCGTCGAGGCCCTGAATCCGGAAGGTCATATTGGCGGAGGTAGCGGAGGTCTGCTGCACCTGGATGCCGGGTGTTTCTTTCAGCAGCATTGAAATATTCGACGCATTCATGTCCGATTTTTCGGTCAGCTCTTCAGCCGAGATCACCTCAATGCGAGTGGGTTCGTCGGCAATGCTGCGGCTGCTGCGCGTTGAGGTTACCACAACTTCCTCCAGCTCTTCGGTTTCAGGTTCCAACAGCACCACCAGCGTATCGGGTGCCGGTATCGTTACCGACCGGGAGACCTTCCGATAGCCCAACGCCGAAAATCGAACCGTGTAACGGCCTGCGGGAAGCGGTCCTAAAACAGCACGGCCCAATGAATCGGTAAGGGTACCTGCCGTGCCCAATTGCACAGCAGCACCGGTTAGAGGGCGGTTTCGTCCCGCATTACGGACGGATAGATGGAAAGTAGACTGGCTAAGAGCCGGTAAGGTAATGAGGATTACAAGAAACGTATACAGCGCCTGCATAGACCACAAAGCTACGGTCTGGCAGCATGCAACAGGTTATCAAAACCAACTATTCAGAGCAGAATGTGCAAAATACGTATAAATGGCACTAGTGGCTGTGAGCCGTGCGGTTGTAACGGATGTTGTATAGGTGGGAGAGAACCAGACCGGCAGAAGCTGCGTAGGCTACATATTCAAAAACAGGATTGACATCCTCCAGCAGCAGGGCAAGCGTAAATAAACCCAGGAAAAACCACAGGCTGGTTTTTATAAAGGAAGAGGTATTATGCCGCGTAGCATGATAAACAGCGGCTATATTGATGCCGATAAACAAATAGTCCAGACTCAGATAACCCGCCCTTACGCTCTCATTGGCTACCAGGGTAGAGGTCATCAGCAGGACCGGCGTTGCCAGACAGTGCAGAATGCACAGTACAGAACCGGTAATACCAACATAATCTGCTTTTCTGGAAAATAAGTCGATCTTCATAATTCGCGGGTTTCGGCACCGGCGATGAGCAGCCTATAATTCCCTCATCGGATAACCTTAGTACATAAACCTGATTCTGTCTGCAAAGATAAAACACTGCTTAGGAGACAAACCAACTTTTTTGCAATAATGTTGCATAATTTTTTGCAACGTTGTTGCAGTCGGGTAATTTTGTCCCGGTTTTACATCTAAAACTGTTCAACACTAACCTGTAAGCGCATGAGTAAGCTAAGAAATCGATGGATGGGCCTGTTACTGGCCGGAGGGCTGGGGCTATTTATAACGGGCTGTGATAGGGCGAATGAGCCGGAGCCGGCCGATGAGAATGAACTCATTACAACGGTCAGCCTGAAATTTACGCAGCAGGGCAGCGCCACCACGCAGACATTTACGTTCCGGGATACTGATGGTGACGGCGGTCAGGTGCCCAGCCGGTTCGACAACATCAGCCTGAAAGCGAACACGACCTATACGCTGACGATTGATCTGCTGGATGAAAGTAAGTCGCCGGCAACAAACCTGACCAGCGAAATTCAGGAAAAGAAAGACGAGCATTTGTTGGTGTACACCGCCAATCCGGCCTCTCTGCTGACGTATACGTATGGTGATGTTGATGGCCGTAATTTTCCGATTGGGCTTGCCGGAACCGCCCGCACAGGAGCCGCCGGTACCGGCAAGCTGACCGTGCGACTGCGGCATCAGCCACCCGTAAACGGAGTTGCGGTGAAAAACGGCACAGTGGCACCGGGCAGCGACGATATCAACATTGACTTTAACCTGACAGTGCAATAGCAGTAGGCAGATTACAGTAGGCAGTGGGCAATCTTCCTGTTTCTGCCTGCTGTAATCTGCCTACTGCTATTGCACCACCCACACCATACTAACGACCCCCATCAGCATAATCAGTTTGCAGAGACTGCTGAGGTAATTGAAATCGCGTTTGGTGTCGGCGAGGACCAGCCGGTACACCAGCCAGCCGATGGGAATAAGCAGAATCATAAAAATCCACGCCAGCCGAAGGTTATCGAGCGAATCGGCGATGAGAAAAAGCGTGGTGATAAACAGGGCGATGATACCGTACAGGAGGTATTTGGTCCGGCGGATACCCCAGACAATTGGCAGCGTCCGGCAGCCGTAGCGGGCGTCACCTTTTACGTCCTCCATATCCTTGATAATCTCCCGCACCAGCGAAATACAGAACGAGAACGCTGCGTAAATAAGAAGTAAATCGCTGTTCCGACGGTAATAGACGGCCAGCACGATTAGCGAAAGTGCCGTCAGAAACGCTACAATTAAATTACCGACAAACGGCTGCCGCTTAAAATAAGCCGAATAAAACCACAGCAGCGTAACCGACAGCACATCGACTACAAACACCCACCGGCTGAGGTACAAGCCGATCAGACAGCCGATGATATTGAGCACCTGATGCGCACCCATAGCCATCCGACGTTTCATGTAACGACCGATGATAACCCGCTCCGGCTTATTAACAATGTCGATCTTAACGTCGAAATAATCATTGATAACGTATCCGGCGGCTGCGATGCAGACGGTGGAAAGCGAGAGCAGAAATAAAGCGGGATCAAGCAGCAACCGGGGCCATTGCGTAGAGGGTGAACCGATTTCCGGACCAACCAGGCATACCCTTGCCAGGTACTGCGTACCGACAACGATCAGCAGGTTTTGCACCCGGATGAGCCGTAAGAATCCCAGAATAAAGGCTGATAGAGGAAGTTTTTGTACCATAGCTGCTGGTGCCGGAATGGTTGTACCAAAGATACAAGATTTTTAGGCGGACGGCGATTTTTACCGCGTAACAAATACTTTACGGTCCACCGGGAGAACTTTCATCTATTTTTTTGTTATGAGACCAGCCGCTATCGCTAAGGCGGCTTGTATCTATGAGAATCGGCATTGTTTGCTACCCGACTTTCGGGGGGAGTGGCGTGGTCGCCACCGAGTTAGGAAAGGCGTTGTCCAAGAATGGTCATCAAATTCATTTTATTACCTACCAACAGCCTCCAAGGCTCGATTTTTTCAACGAGAACGTTTTTTACCATGAAGTAAATATACCCTCATACCCCCTGTTTCAGTTTCCGCCCTATGAGTCGGCGCTGGCCAGTGAAATGGTGAATGTAGTGCTGAACGAGAACGTCGACCTGCTGCATGTACACTATGCGATTCCGCACGCATCGGCCGCTTACATGGCCAAAATGATTCTGCGGGCGCAGGGGCGTACGGTGCCGGTGGTCACTACGCTGCACGGAACGGACATTACACTGGTGGGTAAAGATGCCTCGTATGAGCCGGTTGTGACGTTCAGTATCAATGAGTCAGACGGGGTTACGGCTGTTTCTGAGGACCTTCGGCGCGATACCTTCCGACATTTTGCCATCAAGCGCGACATTGAGGTAATTCCCAATTTTATAGACCTGTCCCGGTTCCAGCGTCAGCAGAAGGAGCATTTCAAAAAAGCCATCTGCCCCAACGGAGAGAAATTGATCGTGCATACCTCCAACTTCCGGCGGGTCAAACGTATTGACGATGCCGTTATGACCTTCTATAAAGTTCAGAAGCAGATACCGGCCAAGATGCTGCTTGTGGGCGACGGTCCTGAGCGCGCCCGGATCGAGAAGCTCTGCCGAGATCTGGGAATCTACGAAGATGTCCGGTTTCTGGGTAAGCTCGATGCCGTTGAAGAAGTCTTGTCAGTGGCGGATTTGTTCCTGATGCCGTCGGAGAATGAGAGTTTTGGTCTGGCTGGTCTGGAGGCTCTGGCCTGCGAGGTTCCCCTGATTACCTCCGACGCAGGTGGTTTACCGGAACTGAATATACACGGCGTAACGGGTTTTCTGAGCCCCGTTGGCGATGTAAACGATATGGTCAAAAACGCGCTCTTTATCCTCGAAGACGAGAACCTGCCGACGTTCAAAAAGAACGCGCTGGAGCGGGCCAAAGAGTTTGAATTATCGAAAATATTACCGCTCTACGAGGCCTATTACGAACGCGTAGTGCAGGAAACGAAAGCGAAAGCCCAGGACGCGCTGGTTTCCTGAACTAAACAATCCGGGGTAAGTGGATTGTTTATCATGTGAATCAAAATGGAAACAACATGAATCCGAACATTCCTCGTACAGACCGTAAGCGCGTGGTGATTATCGGCGCGGGCTTCGGGGGGCTGCATCTGGCCCGGAGGCTGTCTCGCCGGAACGAGTTCCAGATTGTTCTGATCGATAAATATAACTTCCACCAGTTTCAGCCACTGTATTACCAGGTGGCCACGGCCGGACTGGATGCTTCGTCTATTCTTTTTCCGCTGCGAAAGGTTTTTCAGACTTGTAAGAACGTCCACATCCGTGTTACCGAAGCCACTCAGATTCATACCGATACCCAGGTGGTTGATACCGGCCTGGGGCCCATCGAATACGACTACCTGGTGCTGGCTACCGGAGCTGATACGAATTTTTTCGGCATGAAAAACATTCAGGAGCGGGCGTTGCCGATGAAGTCCGTTGCCGAAGCCATTGCGCTACGTAACCGGGTGCTGCAAAATCTGGAGGATGCGCTGAGCGTCACAACAGATGATGAAAAGCAGGGATTAATGAACATTGTGGTCGTAGGTGGAGGCCCTACAGGTGTGGAGCTGTGCGGCACCTTCGCCGAAATGAAAAAGACGGTACTCCCCCGCGACTATCCCGAGTTGAATTTTAACATTATGCAAATTTACCTGATCGAATCTGGTGCCGAGCTGCTGGGGCCAATGTCGGTTGAGTCACAGGTAAAATCGCAGGAATATCTGGAGGGGTTAGGCGTTAATGTTATGCTGAAGACCCGGGTTACCGATTTCGACGGTCAGCACGTATTCATGAACGACGGCTCGAAACTGCGAACCAACAACCTGGTCTGGGCCGCCGGCGTAAAAGCCAGTCCGCTCAACGGCCTGCCCGAAGCGGTAGTCGGCCGGGGCGGACGGGTCACCGTAAACCGCTTCAACCAGGTAGAAGGCCTCAGCAATGTCTATGCTATCGGCGACGTAGCCATGATGGCCGAAGAGGACTGGCCGAACGGGCACCCGCAGACCGCTACTCCTGCCATTCAACAGGGAAAGCACCTCGCTAAGAACCTCACCCATCTGGTGAAAGGAGAACCGCTGGAGGAGTTCCGGTTCCGTGACTTAGGTACCATGGCGACCATTGGCCGGGGATTGGCCGTGGTGGATCTGCCGAAGGCTAAGTTTCAGGGTTATTTTGCCTGGCTTACCTGGTTATTTGTTCATCTGGTCAATATTATTGGCGTAAAGAACCGCCTGCTGATCTTAATCAACTGGATGTGGGGGTATTTCAGTTATGACCAGTCACTGCGGCTGATTATTAAACCAAAACTGCCCAAAGCAAATTTTGAAGCCGCGAAGCAAAAAATAGAAGATCAACTGGTTGTCGAAAAAACGTAACAAGTTGGTTTGCTTCTCGTTTATTCATCTGAAAACTGGATCATTTCCTGGTTTCATAAAGTAAACACGCGTTTTAATCAATTGAACGTATTTTAAAATCCACTATTTTCGCACCAATCACCGAATGATTCAACTGTATGCAAGGAGAAGCTGAAAAAGTGAAGTCGGCCCAGGCCAGGCCTGGTCATGCAAGGCCAAAGAATAGCGGTACCCGCCCATTATTTGATAATCCGATTCTGGAAGCGCTTTCCCGTACGCACATTGCGGTACCTATATCAATGTGGATGGTATCGGCCGTTGTGCTGATGTGGTACGCGTTTACCTACACGGATTTGTCGGCTTACGTCATTGCCGCGCTGTTTACATCCGGGTGGTTTGTCTTTACGCTGTTTGAATATGTACTGCATCGTTACCTGTACCACCTGGAGCCTACCACACCCCGGCGGGCTAAGATTCAGTACACCTTTCATGGCGTGCATCATGAGTATCCGAAAGACAAGTCCCGGCTGGCCTTGCCGCCAGCCCTCGGTGTGGTGATATGGGTTGTATTTTTCGGACTGTTTACCACATTGATGGGTGAATCTGCCTACGCATTTTATCCAGGTTTTCTGGTAGGCTATTCGGGGTATTTGCTGGTGCATTACATTGTCCATGCTTATACGCCACCGAAGAATATGTTTAAGTGGCTTTGGATTAACCACAGTGTTCACCACTACAAAGACCCGCACAGCAACTATGGCGTGTCATCGCCGATCTGGGACCATGTCTTCGGTACATACATGAAGTAACTTCCGGCTATTGCCGTTTCATTACCCGCCGGCGCGGATACCTCCATCAGGAGCGTGTCCGCGCCGGTCGCTTTTCAGGCAGGTTGAACCGGTCGATTTGCCAGTTCAACCTGCCTTTTTACCACTTGACTTATCTGTTGATTGAGAAGCAACAATGAATAAGCCAACTTTGACTCAACAAACGGCGGCACAAAAGCTTATTCCGTTTCTATCCACACTACAACCACAACAAATACACCATGAAACGCTTCGCGTATTTGCTGGCACTGCCCCTCGGGCTGGGCCTGCTCCTCGGAATGGTAGCCTTCAGAACAGCTACATCTACAGTTGCTCCTTCTTTTGTCAGCAAAGCCTGGACGGTACAGTCGGTTAAACTCGACACACCGGTTGATTTTAACGGAGACGGCCAGCCCGATAGTGAGCTGCTGTCGTTCATGAGCGCCTGTGAAAAAGACGACGCGCTGATTTTTGAAGCCAACAGTAACCTGATTACTGACAAAGGGTCGCTGCGTTGCCGTCCTGATGAACCGCATAAAGAACTGACTGCCCATTGGATCTACGATCCGGAAACCCAGGTTATTAGTCTGGTGGATCTGAAGAACGACAGTGAGATGGAGCAATGGCAGGTGTTGGAAAGCACTGCCGGTACCCTGAAAATTCGGTTTGACATCCTGCCCTCAGACGGTCAGACATCATTAAAAGCCACCATGACCCTTCAGGCCGTCCGTTAAGGCATTATCCACCATTTACTATATCCACACTATTCTATTCATGAAACGTAAATTAATTCGCATCGGATTATTTGTTGTCGGCGGAGTCGCCGTTATCGCCCTGTGTGTTCTGGCGTTTATCCAACTGGGGTTACCCAACGTGGGGCCTGCTCCCGAATTAAAGGTAGAGGGAACAAAGGCCCAGATTGAGCGGGGGCGCTATCTGGCCAATAATGTAGCGGTTTGTATGGATTGCCATTCGACCCGTGACTGGAGCAAATTCTCCGGACCGCTTACACCCGGTACGCTGGGTAGAGGTGGCGATAAGTTTGGCCACGAGATCGGCTTACCCGGCGAAATATACGCCAAGAACATTACGCCGGCTGCCATTGGCAACTGGACCGACGGCGAGTTGTACCGGGCCATTACCACCGGTGTTGACCGGAACGGTGAGCCGCTCTTCCCCATTATGCCGTATCATTCCTTCGGGAAAATGGATACCGAGGACGTGAAATCCATTATCGCTTACCTCCGCACGATTCCGGCTGTTGAGGCTGCGCATCCGAAGCGCCAGCTTGATTTTCCGCTGAACGTTATTGTGCGTACCATGCCGGCAGCGGCTGAGCCTGTAACCCGGCCTGACACAACCGATCAGCTCGCCTACGGAAAGTACCTGGTGCTGGCAGCGAGTTGCCAGGATTGCCATACGGCCTCGGAAGATAAGGCTTTGGCTGGTGGTCGGGAGTTTAAGATACCTGCTGGTACACTCCAGACCGCGAACCTGACACCCGATAAGGAAACCGGTTTGGGTAACTGGACCGAAGAGCAGTTTTTGCAGCGCTTTAAAGCCTATAATGATCCACAGAATATTCCGGTCACGGGGATGAAGGACTATAACTCAATTATGCCGTGGACCATGTATGCCGGTATGAAGGATAGCGATCTGAAAGCGATCTATGCCTACCTGCGGTCCGTTAAGCCTATGCGTAACCAGGTAGTGAAGTTTAAGCCGGCGTCTGATTCCGGCGTGCAGGTAGCGCAAAAGTAACATGGCCATGAAGATCAAATCTGTATATCTCGAGACCAACGATATAGCCGGTACGGTAGCCTTTTACGGCGGCCGGTTGGGGTTACCCATCGTAGATCTGATGGCGAAATCGGTAACGTTTCAGGTGGGCTGGTCACAACTGCACTTCAGAGTCAATACCCAGACGCAACCGTTTTACCACTTGGCGTTCCTGATTCCATCCAACCAGATGCAGGAGGCCTTTGCCTGGCTCTCGAAGCGGACGGGTGTACTGCCCTTTACGGATGGCCGGAAGATTGCTCATTTTGAGAATTGGAACGCGCATGCGTTCTACTTCCTAGATAACCACGGTACAATCCTAGAGTTTATTGCCAGACATGAGCTCAACAATGTTTCGTATAAGTCATTCAACTCGTCATCCATTCTGAGCATCAACGAAGTAGGGGTACCTGTCGATTCGGTGAGTGAAGCAGGTGAGTTTCTGCTGGCCAATTACGCCATTCCCTACTTTGCCGAAGGCCCCCGGATGCCGGACTTTGTGGTGATGGGCGAGTCGGAAGGACTGCTGATCGTGCCCAGGGCGGGTCGTGGTTGGTGGCCTACGATGCGTCCCGCCGAGAAACACCCGATTCGTATTCAACTGGAACACCACGGAAAACCCATAGAATTACGTTTCCACGAAGAAATACAGGTGAAACGTCCACTAGCGGTTGCCTGGTGAAAAGGAAGGAAAAGAAGTAACACTACCTGAACAAAAGCCCCGCAGGAAAGCCTATTTCAACAGCAGGTCATTCGGGCGGGGCTTATTGATGCTCTATACCCTATAGCAGCTTTTGTAACTGCGTTACCAGCTTGTCGAACTCCTGCGGATCAATGGCGCTGCGCCGTTGCCGCTTTCCAGCCCGGTCAAAAACGGTAATATAGTCGGTACCAAGCTGGGAAATACCCTCGCTCCACTGTTCGGCGGAGAGGTACAGGTGGTCACCTTTGAGGTTGCGCTTGACAATGAATTCCTGCCAGAGTGTTGGATCAACGTCCGGTGCCGCTATGTACAGCAGCGATAATTCGCGGGGGCTGAACACATCCCGCAGCCGTTGGGCTGCCAGGGCTACCTGCTGACTACTCTCCACGGATGGCGACCAGATCAGCGCATAGACTACTTTACCGGCGTTGTTTTTCAACAGCTTACTAAATAACTGCGAGCCGGGTGTAGTCCGGTTTCGGGTGGCAAAAATACCCGGTGCAATTTCGTTCAGACCACTCAGCGAGTCGCCGGTAGCGAGCCGTCCGGCCGCTTCCCGGATCAGCAGACTATCTTTTGTTTCCCGGTAATAAACATCGCTTAGGGAAGGACCGAGGTAGGCATCTTTAATCTGAGGGCGTATGTGGCCGTAAAAAAGCTGGGCATCGGTCAGCGTCAGGGTAGGGAGGGCGCTGACCAGCGCGTAGCCCCGCAGGTAATCGACCGAGGGGGTGTCGAAGCGGTTCTGGCTTTGGCGGATCAGGGCTTCGTAGGTCATCAGGCGCTGAAACAGATCGGCGCTGCGCTCTACCAGTGAATTGACAAACCGAAGGTCCTGGGGTTTGATAGCACCGGCCGAGCCGATGTTCCGCAGGCGCTGCCGTTCCGATTCGGTCAGGTTTTTACCGTAACGTTCGACCAGCGAGGCCAGCGTTGGCACCGGTAAACTGCGCCCGGCCTGGTTGGAACCTGTGATTACTGAGCTGTTCAGGGTTTGAACCGCATATTGGCTGAAACGCTCCATGGCCGTAGCGCGGGCAACGGTGAGCAGCCGGTCGTCGGCGGGACGGAGTGAGTCATTCAACGCAGCAGGTAATTCGGTACCTTCGGCCATGGCCTGCTCGTACTGGAACGTAGCGGCATCGTAGCGGGCAACAGACGTAAGCCAGCGACTCAGCAGCGGAAGCACTCTCTGATTGGCCGCAAATGCCCGTAGCGGCTCGGTAAAGGTCTCAACCAGATAGCGGTGAACGCCGGCCGGGGTGCGCCCCTGCGCCTGACGTGTCAGCCTGGTCCAGTCCGGCTTTTTCCGATTCTGGGCTTCATACGCTCTGTAGCGGGCATACTGCTGATTGACCTGGGCATTTACCCCACCAAAGCGAAACGGCACCTCGGCTACATACAGCGAATCGGCGTTGAGATCAATACTAAGTGTGCCCGGTGCGGCCAGAAAGCCGGTGGTAATTGTATTGAAGTTAAAGGTTAATTCCTCCTGCGGATAAATGAGCGGTACCTTCACCCGAAACCGGCCTTCGGCATCCAGGGGAGCCGGATGAGCTATTTCCTGACTGGCCTGTAAAATGTTGGTGCGGGTAATCAGCACCTGGGGCGACCGGCGGTAGAGCTGAGGGGTCAGGTTCCGGATACGACCCGTTACCGTCACCGAATCCGTCTGGGCGACAATGGCAGGTGAAATAAACAGGAAAATATATAGTAAAGCGCAGTGAAGAAGGCGCATAGGCGTATAAGATTAAAAGCTTACTGGCGAATATAGACAGTAAACCGAAACTTCGCTGCTTTGGTTGACTTCGCTACTTAGGGAGTTCGTTGCCAATACCCGGCGGATCAATGGGTGGTTGGGTACGAATGCCGTGGTAGCGCTCCGGATCTGTGTAATCTCGGCGGAGTGGGTGTCCTTCCCAGTCAGTGGGCATCAGAATGCGCCGGAGGTCGGGATGACCGGTAAACCGGATACCGACCAAGTCGAACGCTTCGCGCTCGTGCCAGTCGGCGGTGCGCCAGACAGCGGTTACGCTCGGTACTGAAGGCAGGGGTTCCTGGTCGGTATTGCGCGGCACAACAACCTTCAGCATCAGATCATGGCCGTAGGGAATGGACGTAAGGTTATACACAACGTCCATAGTACCGACTGCTGGACCATTGTCAATGGCGGAAATACAGGCGAGCAGGTCAAAAAACAGCCGTTCGTCATGTTTCAGGAACTGGCATATGTCGGCAATACGCTCCGCCGGTACGACCAGATAAGGCTGTGGGTTCTGGGTAATGGCGGTTGCCAGTTCACCGAACCGTTCACTGATGCGTTGTTGTATTTCCTGAAATGGCATTGGTCGGAACAGGTATTTCTTTTGAAACGTTATCGGAATCTTTCTGCGCTTCCAGCGGAGTAGTACCCGTTAGGGGCTTTTCTTTCCGGATTTTCTCCTGAAGCTTGATTACGCCATCGATCAGCGCTTCCGGGCGGGGCGGACAGCCGGGCACATACACATCAACCGGAATAATTTTGTCAACGCCTTTCACCACATGATACCCGTGCTGCCAGTAAGGCCCACCGCAGTTGGCGCAGGAGCCCATTGAGATCACGTAACGGGGCTCCGGCATCTGCTCGTACAGGCGCCGGATCCGGTCGGCCATCTTGTAGGTAACCGTTCCCGATACAATCATGATGTCGGACTGTCGGGGCGATGGTCGCGGAAAAATACCAAATCGCTCGAGGTCGTAATTCGACGCGAACGTTTGCATCATCTCAATGGCGCAGCAAGCCAGACCGAAGCTCAGCGGCCAGAGCGACGACTCCCGCGACCAGTTCAGCAATTCTTCTGAACTGAGCAGAATAAAGCCTGCATCGCCGGTTTTAGTGTTGGGTGAATTCATGGTCGTTTGATCAGCACAATGCCGTCAACAGGCTAACGGGGATGGTGGAAAAATCGTTTCCGCAATGTTTCAGTCAGCAGAGGGCTGGCTTGAACATTACTTATACCGTTCATTCACGCTGTCATACAGACTTTTAGGGACAGGGCTCTCTATATGCGGAATTTGGGGTTCAGGCTTCACCCAGTCGAGATAGCCTTTTGCCCAGGCATAAGCCAGGCCCAGAGCCAGCAGAACAACAAACAGGACTGCTTCGGCCAGGGCGAACCAGCCCCACAGGCCGTTGGTCTCGTTGATCAGCGTGGCCTGCCCAAAGACGGTTGCCCACGGAAACAGGAAAACCAGTTCTACTTCAAACAGCACGAAGATAATGGCTACCACATAAAACCGGATGTTGAACTGCACATTCGCGTTGCCGACCGGCTCTTCGCCCGACTCGTAGGTACTCAGCTTTTCGACGTTCGGGCGGTTAGGTCGGAGCAACCGGCTGATAAACATAATCAGCACGAAGAACGCCAGCGCGGCTATGATGAACAGCAGGATAATGCCGAAGTCGGAGAGCATGGTCACTACTTTTTCTTCATCCGGTAGAAATTGTACACAATAGAGGCCTGTAGCGCCTGGTTGCGGAAGGTGGCCAGCGGATTGCCGGAGACATCATTAAGCCCGTGAATGTAGCGTACCTGAAGGCTGAATTTTTCCAGCATATCCAGAAAATCGTAGTGCGCACCAACCACAATACCCAGGTCATTCCGGCTGCCGGGACCATTGGTTCGGGGCGTATTCAAGGCGTAACTGAACTCCGGCCCGGCCTGCAGGATAATGCCGGGGGTAGGAATCCAGCCAATTAGTAGCGGAACGCTCACGTAGTTATAGTTGTTCCGAGTTGTTTCCCGGTTGGTACTGCCCAGCCGGATCACCTGAAACGTACCACCCTTAACGGCGTATAGCACTTCGGGCTGCAGCACAAAGCGGTTCAGCCGTAACTGATACATGGCTCCAAACTGGTAGTCAATCTTGTTTTTAGGAATGTTAGGGGTAATTCCCGATACCGATGTGCGCGTTAGCGCCGGACCTGCCTTGATGCCAAAATGGCCGGGCGCGTAATCACTTTGAGCCTGCGTCAGCAGGGGAACAGCAAACAGGAACCAAAACAGAACTATTGGATATCTACGCATACATAAGAAAAGAAGGCAGCGTCAACCACCTTCCTGCTATTCAATAACGAGTCAACTAGGTAAAGCGCCGGCTGGTGCTTGTGGCCGGGCCGTGACAAAATTGGCAAAAAGTGCAATGCTACCCAAATCTAATTCAGCCGGGGATCCACCGGGTAGTTGGAAATAGCCTTAAATTCTCCGCCCATCCGTTTCAGAAGGCCCCGCCAGAACTGGTCGGCTGGGGTGTCAAACAGAAAATCAGCGTCGGCCTGGGTAACAAACCAGGATTTTTCGGATAACTCACCGTCCAGCTGACCCCCACTCCAGCCCGAATAGCCTACAAAAAACCGGATGTCGCCTTCCGTGAGCGTTCCCAGGTTCACCGCCTGCTTTACCTGCTCAAAATCACCACTCCAGTACAGTCCATCCTGCACCCGAATGGCGTTGTCGATCAGATCCGGCCGACGGTGAATGTAATGCAGGGTGTTTTGCTGAACCGGCCCCCCCACATGAAGCGGTAACTCCGCATACACATCTTCCAGCACATCGCCTAGTGTCAGGTTGGTGATTTGGTTGAGAACCAGCCCGAAAGAACCTTCCTGGCTGTGTTCGCAGATAAGCACGACGCTGCGCTCAAAATTGGGGTCGCCCAGGTAAGGCTCGGCAATCAGGATACTTCCTTTCGTAATTGTCTGCGTATTCATATAGGCCCGGTTGAGATGGGTATCGTAGCCATATTACGAAAAACGTCCGGTACAGGTTTATTTTCCGGGCAAAAACTTACCCAAAGCGTCTACTGGAGCGTGCGGGCCGGGCCATCGGGCGGCTGGTACCGGATGACCACCTTTTTGCCGGCTACCTGTTCCAGCAGCGGGCGAAGCATCTTCTCGGCGTTTTGCTGCGTTTGGGCCAGAATGCCACTGTTCAGCGCCGATTGCCGGATCTGCCGTTCGGCCCGCTGGTAGGCCGCATTCACCAGTTGCGACTCGTCCAGAAAGGCAAAGCGGGTGGTATATACCCGTGAGCGCTCGTGGTTGATCCTCCAGGTGCATAGCTCCGGCTGGGGTAGCCAGACCACCAGACTGTCACCTTCCGGCTCAATGTCGGTAGCTTTTACCTGGGTCAGGTCGACACAGCCGACGGCTTCGCCTTCGATAATCAGGACTGCCTGGGCGTCCGGGAGCCAATCTTTCACCTGTTCGTGCTCCACAATATCTTTGAACGTGTACTTCACCAGTTCCAGTTTCCCCAGTGCCGTTACCTCTTTCAGCACGACGCTGTGCAGCGTCTTCTCCTCTTTTCTGAACCGGCTGAACCAATCGCGGTGCCGGACCTGCTCCCAGAGGGAAATCAGGCCAATTACCAGCAGAACAACCAGAAAAACGCGGACTATTGTGTTCGTGAAACGAATCATGCGGACGATAACCGTTTCAGGTATAACGAAAAGAAGCGGTCATTCCTCATAACCGGCTCAAAACAAAAATCCCGAACCGCTAGGGCTCGGGATTGGCGTAGTATTGATCATAGGCTAGTAAGTCCGGTTGGGGTCGTGGGCCGGCTGTTGCTCCAGATTAAACAAGTCGTTCAGCACATCAATCAGCGTTTCGGCCTCACCGCGCTTGCAGGCGGCTTTCAGTTGCAGAACGGGCAGCTTAATCACCTTCTGCATAATACCCCTGGTAATTTTATCGATCTTCTCGGTCTCATCGGCCGACAGATGCTTCATGTGCCGGGCAATTTCTTCCTTACGGATCTGTTCCAGCGCATTCTTTAACTTATTGATGGTTGGGGATACCACCATCTCCTTCGACCAGTCGCCGAACTCAACAACCGACTGCGAAATGATAGCTTCAACCTGCGGAATGGCGGCCATCCGCCGGTTCAGCGCTTCGTCGGCGCGGTTGCGGATATGGTCAATGTTGTACACCAGCACGCCCGGAATCTGCTCTACGGCGGTATCTACGCTGCGGGGTACCGACAGGTCAATAAAATATTTGTAGGTAAGTACGTTCAGATCGTGCAGCAGAGCGGGTGTAATCAGGGGCTCATCGCGCAGCACGGAACAGATAATGACATCGGCTTTACGAATCTCTTCGGTGAGATTGTCGAAGTCGGCAACGGCAAAACCGTGTTTGGTCGCCAGCGTTTCGGCCTTAGACCGGGTGCGGTTGATCAGCGTAATGCGGGTCAGGTCACGGTCGGCCAGGTTCTTGCAGACATCGGTACCAATTTCGCCCAGACCAACCACCAGCACCGCCGGGTTAGCGTTGTTGCCAACCAGTTCGTCGATGAGTTCAACGGCGGCATACGAGGATGATGCAGCTCCGTCGCGAAACGAGGTTTCCTGAGCGACGCGCTTGTTGGTAAAGAAAACCGTGTGCATCAGCCGATGCAAAAACGGTCCGGCCAGATCCAGATCGGCCGACCACTGGTAGGCCTGCTTTACCTGGTTTGGAATCTGCATATCGCCCACCACCTGCGAGTGCAGGCCCACGCACACCTCAAACAGGTGCCGGACGGCCTCGTGGTGAACGGCAAAAAACTGAAAATAGGGCAGGTAGCTGTCGGTATCGGTCAGGCCCTTCTCGATTAATAACAGCCGGGTAACCTCCGTATTGAGGTCCTGTCCGGAGGTATAATAGATCTCCGTTCGGTTACAGGTCGATATAATCAAAAGGTCCGTAAGGCCGAAAAAGTCGCGCAGCCGATGCATGAGCCTTTTGGCTTCTTCTTCGTTAAGTGCAATTAGCTCCCGAATATTCAGCGGTGCTGTTTTGTGGGAAAGGCTAATTGATTTAAAGCTGTCGAACATACCTACGAATCACAAGTAATCACAAAATTAGTGCACAAATTCCGGATGAAAAACAAGATGATGCAGTATACTACTATTTAGAATCTGTTTAAACAACAATTGAGTATCCGGCTTCCGTCCTATTTCCCTAAATGAACAATAATTTAGCGACAGACGTTCGATTAAAGGTTTTTCGTTACACGTTCATACCGGCACAGTTTCCGACTATATGCTGAAATCCTTTGATATATACAATCAGAATAACATTTTAAAGATAATTGTTGCGCTTAACCTGCTTTTGGTCGGTACGGGATCGTTGCTTTATACCAACCGCCTGATTGATAAACTGGAGGAGCGGGAGCAGCGCTATGTGCAGTTATACGCTAAAGGGCTGGCGCACGTCATTCAATCTAATAATACAGAGGATCTCACTTTTGTGATGCAGGAGATTCTTGACGTTAATAATACAATTCCGGCCATTTATATCGATCCTACTAACGAACCGGCTCAATACCGGAATATAGAAGTGCCAAAGGAACTGGTGGGTGAAGAGAAGCGTCAGTTCCTCCGGCAGAAAGTGGCTGAGATGCGCCTGGAACACTACCCGGTGTTGGTGGAACTGGGGAATGGTGAACGAGGCCTTATTTATTACAGCAACTCGCTCCTGCTGAAGCAACTCAAGTATTTTCCGTATGCGCTGCTACTCATTCTCACTGCCCTGGGCGTACTGGCGTACCTGGCGTTTAGTTCGTCGCGCCGGGCCGAGCAGAACCGGGTCTGGGTAGGACTGGCCAAAGAAACTGCCCACCAGTTGGGAACGCCTATTTCGTCGCTGATGGCCTGGGTTGAGTACATGCGCTCTGACCCGGACCAGTACGATGCCTCCATCACCGAGGAAATAGAGAAAGATATTCAGCGGCTGACAACCATCACCGGGCGTTTCTCAAGCATCGGATCGGTGCCGACGCTGAAGGAGGAGAACCTGACAGAGGTGATCTGCCAGTTTGCGGGTTATCTGGAGAAGCGAATATCTACTAAAGTTCGGATGAGCGTAGCCAGTCAGGTGCCGGCCAGTCAGATGGTACTCATCAACCGGTTGTTGTTTGAATGGGTTATCGAGAATATTTGTAAAAACGCTGTAGATGCCATGAGTGGGGTTGGTGAGCTACGGCTTAACGTTTTGCCCCTGCCGAACCAGGAAGTGGCCATTGATATCAGCGATACCGGGAAAGGCATTCCAAAGTCAAGCCAGCATAAGGTGTTTACTCCCGGGTATAGCACCAAAAAGCGGGGCTGGGGGCTAGGGCTTACGCTGGCCAAGCGAATTGTGGAAGAGTACCACAACGGCCGGTTGTTTGTCAAACACTCGGAGCCCGGCAAAGGGACCACCTTCCGGATTGTGCTGAATCAGGCGTAAAAAAGCCCTCCCGAAAAACCAGAAGGGCGCTTCAATAGGTAGTAGGCTGCTTACCGGCCGCTGAGCGGTACATGTATAGTATCTGATTCGGCAACGTTACTGACCCGCATGGCCCGGTCGCGAATCCGGATCTGAAACTTAACGGGTGTCATTCTGAAGTTACGCTGGTAGGCAAAAATCTGGCTGAAATCCAGCGTGCCTTCGATCGCTCCGCGCTGCCCTTCCCGGGTCAGGCGGGGGAAAAATAGTTTGTTAAGAACGGCAAGGTCCAACTCCTCGTATTTGCCTTCTACCAGTTGAAAAGTCTTGATCTCGTAATTACCCCAGGCTTCCCGGCCGAAAGTCCGGTTGATACGGGCGGTATCCCGGATATCTTCGCCCAGGTCACCGCTGCCGTCCTGAAACCCGATGGTCACGATAACCGAATCCCGACGGGGTTGACCGACGCCCCCACCGGCAGCCAGGGTAAATTTAGAGAGTTGTTTAAACGAGATTTCGGGCGTGTCGCTGTAATTGGGCTCATTGAAGCAGGCCGAGACCATTAGGGCCAGCCCCAGGAGAAATACACTATGTTGAATTAGTTGCCGTCGCATGGTGTTGTACGCGTAAAGTAAAGACAAATTAGCTGATTTTTGCTTGCAAACCTCATTTCACTATACATCTGAAGTGGCTGCGCTGCGCGAAACGCTGCGCCAGCGGATACTACACTTGCTGACGTCCGATTCGGCACCAGCTGATTTTGGGCCGCTGGCGCTGGACATCTTCCGCTATCAGGCTACCTATAATGCTGTTTATCGTACATTTATAAACTACCTGAACATTCGTCCGGATTCGGTACCGGACCTGCAGCACGTTCCGTTTCTGCCCATCAGTTTTTTCAAGAATCATACCGTCCGGACCGGCACTGCCCCCGCAACGCTGACCTTTGCCAGCAGCGGCACCACCGGAAGTCAGACCAGCCGGCACCTGGTTGCGGACCCCGACCTGTATGACCAGGTGAGCCGGCAGCTTTTTGAGCAGCAATATGGTCCGCTCAACCAGTTTCATATCTTGGCCCTGCTACCGTCTTACCTTGAACGAAATAACTCGTCACTTGTGTATATGGTTCAGCGATTTATGCAAGCTACCGGTTCAGACCAGTCGGGATTTTTCCTGAACGACCTCGATGCGCTTACCAGCCGGCTTCAATACCTGATTGAGCATCCGGATGGCCGCAACATCCTCCTGGTCGGCGTGACGTTCGGTCTGCTCGACTGGGCCGAGTCTGGCCGGGATCTGGCGTTCTTGGGGCGGCACCCCAACCTGGTTATTATGGAAACGGGTGGTATGAAAGGCCGGCGGCAGGAACTGCTGCGGGAAGAGGTGCATGAGATCTTAACGCAGCGGCTGGGAATGCCGGCGATCCATTCGGAATATGGCATGACCGAACTGCTATCGCAGGCGTATTCTACCGGCCAGGGAGTTTTCCGGACTTCTGCCACCTTGCGTATATTCCTGAGGGATATTAATGATCCGTTTCATTTGTACCGGGCCGGCCAGACCAGCGAGCGTCGCACCGGGGGCATCAATGTCGTGGACCTCGCCAATCTGGATTCGTGCGCGTTTATTGAGACGCAGGATCTGGGTCAGTACGCAGGGCCTGAAACCAAAGCGCCCGACAACCCCGAAGCGTACTTCAGGGTGATCGGGCGCTTCGACAATTCCGATATAAGAGGCTGTAATCTGATGGTCGTTTAGAGACCTAAGTTTGTGTAGAATTGTACGTCATCCAGGGTGATTTTATCGCCACACATAATCATTAACCGCTCCACTACATTACGCAATTCGCGCACATTGCCGCTCCACGAGAGCTTTTTCAGGTGATCCATGGCCGCTTTGTCCATCCGGCTGACGGGCGCTCCGTACTCAGTAGCCAGATCATTCAGAAACTTATTGATCAGCAGGGGTATATCATCCCGGCGTTCAGCCAGCGATGGTACCGCCAGCACAATCACGCTCAGTCGGTGGTAGAGGTCTTCGCGGAAGTTGCCGTTCTGAATCTCCTTACGCAGGTCTTTGTTGGTAGCGGCAATAACCCGTACGTTGATCTTAATGTCTTTGTCGCCACCAACGCGGATAATCTTACTTTCCTGCAGCGCCCGCAGCACTTTCGCCTGGGCGGATAAGCTCATATCGCCAATTTCGTCGAGGAATAGTGTTCCCCCGTTGGCTTGTTCAAACTTACCGATACGGCGGCCGGTTGCGCCGGTAAAAGCCCCTTTTTCGTGACCGAACAGTTCACTTTCAATGAGTTCGCCCGGAATTGCGGCACAGTTTACTTCGACTAACGGCATGGTGGCCCGGCTGCTGCGCTCGTGAATCTGCTTGGCGACCAGCTCTTTTCCGGAGCCGTTGGCACCGGTTATCAGGATCCGGGCTTCAGTGACTGCCACACGCGAGATCGCATCCCGTAGCCGGCATATCAGCGGAGACTGACCGACAATATCGCTGCTTTGGAGCGTCTGATTTTTTACCAGCCGGGTCTGCTGAACCGACTTTGACCGGTCGAGCGCGTTCCGAACAGCACCCAGAAGCCGGTTCAAATCGGGTGGTTTCGTTACAAAGTCAAACGCCCCACGTTTGGTTGCCTCAACGGCATTCTCTACGTTGCCAAATGCCGAAATCATCACAAACTGGGTTTCTTTACCGGCTTCGCCTGCTTTAAGCAGCACGTCAAGGCCATTCATTTTGGGCATTTTGATGTCACAAAGTGCCACATCATAACTGGATTTGATAATCATATCCAGTCCTTCTTCACCGTCTTTGGCTTCGTCTACCTCATAACCCTCATACTCCAGAATGTCACGCAGGGCACCCCGGATGCTCTTCTCGTCATCAACGATAATAAGTTTGGCCATACTGATTTGAAACTAATTTGGATGCTACGATGGGTAGCACAGGAGAAAATCGTTGGAAGTTAACAGATTCCTGTAAATTCCCGTATACTGCAACCTAACGTTTTTTCAGGATCAACAAAGGTTACCTGCTGATTATGCGAAATCAGACAGGCCAGGGCAGCTCCTGTAGCCGCCTTGTTTCCCTATTCTTATCATATGGTTCAATGTCAATGGTGTTAATGGGAGAATAACTTGAAAGGCTTGCTAAAAATAATCAAAACGAACCTTGATTAGTACCAAATAATAAGTAATATTGGTAACACAATAGGATTTGCCTATTGCGACTTATCAACTATCTGTTTCAAAATCTACAACCTACTTATGCGAAATTCTACCTGTGTTAGCTTTGTGCTAACGCTTCTGCTTGGCTTTACGCTCTTGGCAGGAGCTCAGGCGCAGGACCGGCGGATTACCGGCCGGATACTCTCCGGAAAAGATCAGACCCCTGTTGCCGGAGCTACTATTTTGATCAAAAACTCCACGTTGGGTACTACCTCCGATGCCAACGGCAATTTTACCCTGAATGTAGCGCCTAATGCTACCCTAGTCATTAGCTCTATCGGTTTTACCGGACGGGAGGTGCCCGTCGGCAATATGACCCAGTTCAACATCACGCTGGAAGAGGGCTCCCAAAGCATCGATGAAGTTGTTGTAACAGCGCTTGGTATTCGGAAAGAAGCGAAAAAGCTCGGGTATGCCACCGCCAATGTGAATCCGGAGCAGATTACTACCAACCGGACGGTTAACTTCGTAAATGCCCTGCAGGGAAAGATTGCCGGGGTAAATATTTCCAGCCTGGGTACGGGCGCGGCCGGTACCAGTAAGATCCGGATTCGCGGGCAATCCTCGTTCTCGGGCCAGAACAATCCGCTTATTGTGGTCAACGGGGTACCTATTGATAACACGAACTTCGGCCAGAACAACGGGAATGCCGGTAGTGATAACTCCGTTGGCAGCCGTGACCGCAATTACTCCGACGGGGGCGATGGTCTGTCGTCCATCAATCCCGATGATATTGAGGGGATGACCGTGCTGAAAGGAGGAACGGCTGCGGCCCTTTACGGCTCGCGGGCTAAAGACGGTGTAATCATGATCACGACCAAAACCAAAGGTACCGGTCAGGGAATTGGGGTTACGTATAACACCAACTTCACCGTCGATCAGCCGCTCGATTTCACAGACTTCCAATACGAATACGGCCAAGGTGAGTATGGGGCGCGGCCTACGGCGGCTAATCCGACTTCGGGCGTCTGGAGCTTTGGTGAGCGGTTCCAGCCGGGTATGACCCAGGTGCTGTTCGGCGGGGTAACGGTGCCCTATGAGCCGGTGCGCAACCGCATCAACAAATTCTACCGAACCGGGTCTACCTGGACCAATTCTGTTTCCGTATCGTCGGGCGGTGATAAGGGAGGCTTCAACTTGTCAGTTTCCAATACCGATAACAAAGGTATTGTCCGTAACAACAGCTACAATCGGAAAACGATCAACCTGGGTTTCAGCTACAATATCTCGCCGAAGCTGAATGTGTCGGGTACCATGAATTACTCCAACGAAGATAACCGGAACCCGCCCCAGATAGCCCAGCAGGACAACAGTACGCCGACCGTGATTTATACGCTGGCTAACTCCATGCCCCTGGAAGTGCTGGAAGCGAATCAGATCAACCCGGCCACCGGTAACGAATTTATCTGGTCGCGTTTCCAGAACCGGACCAATCCGTACTTCGTACTGAGCCGGAAGTTTGAGAATATCCGCCGGGATCGCCTGTTTGGTAACTTGACGGCCCGCTATAATTTCACCGACTGGCTCTATGTGCAGGGCCGGGTTGGGCAGGATTTCTGGTCGCGGGATCAGGACTATAATTTCCCGACAGGACAGGCGTCACTGGCAGCGGCTCCGGCCGGTTTTGTAAACGGGGCCTATGTGCAGGAGGCCCGCCGGTTCCGCGAGCTTAATACAGACTTCCTGATTGGAGCCAACCGCACGTTTGGGGTATTTGGCATTGATCTGACTCTGGGTGGTAACCAACTGTACCGCCGGAGTGATCTGAACAGTGTACAGGCCACCGATTTTATTGTGCGTGACCTGTATACCCCACAGAATGGCCGGGTAAAAGATCCTTTCTTTAGTCTTAGCGAACGGAAAGTTAACTCACTGTACGGAGCTGCCGAGTTCTCGTTTAACGATTACCTGTTCCTGGGCGTAACGGCGCGGAATGACTGGTTTTCGACGCTGTCGCCGGCTAACCGCAGCATCCTCTACCCGTCGGTGACCGGTAGCTTTGTATTCTCTCAGGCATTTGACGTCATGCCGGCCTGGCTGAATTTCGGAAAGCTACGGGCCGCTTATGCGGAAGTGGGAAGTGATGGTGACGTAGGACCTTACTCCAATAACCTGTTCTACAGCGTAGGGGCCAACCTGTTCCCCAACCCGGCCGGACAAGGTCAGCCGGTGGGTAATATTAACACAGGTACCGTACCGAGTGCGAACCTGAAACCCAGCCGGACGGCCGAGACCGAAGTAGGTCTGGAACTGCGGATGTTTAACCGGCGGGTAGGGCTCGACCTGGCCTTGTACAACAAGATTACCAGCGACCAGATTGTAGCCGCGCAGACGTCCGATGCATCGGGCTATACCAACACGCTGATCAACAGCGGACAGAGCCGGAACCGGGGTATTGAGCTATTGCTGAACCTGACTCCCATTCAGATGACCAACTTCCAGTGGGATGTTACGCTGAATGGTTCGTATAATGAAACGAAACTGCTGCGCCTGCTGACCGACACCCCCGGTGAGCAGATCAAAGTCGGTGATGGTATCTATGTCGGCGAACTGCGCCACGTGGTGGGTATGCCGCTGGCTCAGCTGTACACGTTCGGCTACGCACGGGATGCGCAGGGTCGTATTATTCACGACGGCAGTGGGATACCCAACCGGACAGCAGCGCCCATCTCGTTCGGCTCGGCACTACCAAAATACGTAGGCGGTATTACCAACTCCTTTACCTATCGGGGCATCAGCCTGTCGGTGCTGATCGATTTCAAATTAGGTGGCAAGATGATCTCGGGTACCAACCTGAACGTGTTCCGCCACGGTCTGCATAAAGAAAGCCTGGTCGGACGGGGTGAATCCGATAATAAAATGGTTGGCGTGGGTGTGAACGAACGCGGTGAGCCCAACGCGGTTCGGGCGTTTGTGCAGGACTACTACTCGGTGGGCCGCTCCAGAAGTCTGGGTGAGCAGGTAATCTATGATGCCGGCTACTGGAAGCTCCGTCAGATTACGCTCAGCTACGATTTCACCCGCTTCCTGCCCCGCAACTTCTTTATCAAGGGTGCCCGGTTAAGCGCAGTTTCCAACAACGTAGCCATTTTGAAAAAGTGGGTACCTAACCTCGATCCGGAGCAGTTCGGCTTCAGCTCGGATAACCTGGTAGGTCTGGAGTCGACGGGCCTGCCGACTACCCGCAGCACCGGTATCAACCTGAACATCCGATTCTAATATCAAAACGCATCAATCCTTTTATGAAAAAAATAACATTAACGCTCGGTCTGGTTGCGCTGCTCAGTTGCATGAGTAGTTGCGATAAAGGGTTCGACGAGTTGAATATCAACCCCACGGCTGCCACTTCACTCAATCCTGTTTTTCTTCTTAACAATGCCCTGCTCACTACAACCTTTCCGGGCTCTAACCTGGTTTTTGAAGGAGCTATTGTGCAGCAGATGTTTTCGCCTAACTCCGGGGTGTTGGCCGGTGGAAACTTCAACGTGGATAACCGGGGCCCCGCTGGACCAAATGCCGGTTTGTGGCAGCGTTACTACCGCAACGTGACCCGGTTGCTGGTGGATGTCATGGCGAAGACCAAAGACGATCAGACCCGGTCTAACCTGTATAATATGGCCCGCATCTGGAAAGCCTATGTGTATATGGTGCTCACCGACACCTACGGCGATATCCCTTACCGGGAGGCTGGCCTGGGCTACCTGAGCGGTAATGTTTCGCCCAAGTATGACTCGCAGCAGAGTATTTACGACGATCTGATCAAAGAACTCACCGAAGCCGGCACCGCCCTGGATGCTACCAAGCCTACCGAAGCGGGCGAGGTTTTATACGGAGGAAGTGTCGATAAATGGAAGCGTCTGGCCAACTCTTTGTTGTTGCGGGTCGGCATGCGGCTGGTAAAAGTTAATCCAGCCGTGGCTGAGGCTACGGTAAAAAAAGCGGCATCGGCACCTGGTGGCCTGATGCGAAACAACGCCGACAATGCAGTGATCCGGAGCAACGCCAACTATCAGAACCCGGTGGGGGTTACGCTGAACTCGACCGAGGCTGCCAACTTTTACCTGACGGCCAACTTTGTCGACTACCTGAAGTCGACCTCCGACCCGCGACTAGCTTCCATTGCGGCCCGCTACGTAGGTGCCAAGAGCGGGGCTGAGCAAACGGCTGCCCGGATCAACCGTGATCCGGCCGTGCAAATCGGTATGCCTCTCGGATTCGACAACGGTACTATCCCGGCCCGCGCTTTAGCCGACAATCTGGCGAGTTTCTATGATTACTCACAGTTAGACCGGACCCGGATGGGCCGGCTCGATGCTCCGGTGTATTTTGTGACGCATGCTCAGACGCAGCTCTTACTGGCCGAAGCGGCTCAGCGGGGATGGGTTACCGGTAACGCTGCCGATTATTACACGGAGGGTGTACGGGGGCATATGCAGCAGCTGAGTGAGTACGAAGGGGCAGCCGTACCGGCTGCGGCTATCACGGAGTACCTGCAAAAAAATCCGTATGATCCGGCGCGCGGTCTGGAGTTGATTAACACCCAATACTGGATTGCCTCGTTTCTGAACTTTCCGGAGGCTTTTGCTAATTTCCGGCGCAGCGGCTTTCCCCGGCTGACCCCGAACCCATACCCCGGCAGGGAGATAAAAGGCAGCTTTATTAACCGCCTGACCTATCCGGACTCTGAGATCGCGGTGAACCAGGCTAATCTGAACGAAGCCATTACCCGGCAGGGGCCTGATAATCTCGACAGCCGCGTGTGGTGGGATAAGCAGTAACCTACTTCAACTGTTTCAGGTTTCAGGTTCCAGGTTGTAGCCGCTCGGCTGGAACCTGGAACCTGAACCATTTATATCGCTGTCGTTCTCGGCTCTTCCTGCTGCGGATCAGTTTGTTGCCGACGGCCGTAATGTCCACGGCCGCAACGAGACTCCCACTGTTGGCGCATTTGTTGGCGCTGTTCGGGTGTCAGTTTCTCCCAGCGTTCGGCCATGCGCTGCCGCCAGTAACCATGCCGCATACGGCCGTAGCCTCCCCAACCTCCTCCCCGGAAGCCGCCGAAAAGAATACGCGACAGCACCAGCAGACCTAATGCCTGCCAGAAGGTGATGGCTGATACGTCTACGATGGTGGGTAACAAGGCGTTCCATAAGCTCATTATGACAAAGCCGGCCAGGGTAACAAAGAGCAGGGCAAAGGCGAAAAAGCGCAGTCCCCGCCGTATCCAGAATCGTTTCATTTTGTGCTGGTTAGTTCGTTTTAACTATTCAATCATTCAGTAATTCCTCATAGATGTCCCGCAGTCGCCCCCGAAGATGCAGCACCGCATAGTGTTTGCGCGACAGCAGCGTATTCACAGGTACGTTCAGATCGGCCGCGATGGTTTTAAAGGATTGTCCCTCCAGTTCATGACGGACAAAGATCTCCCGCTGATCGGCGGGGAGTTCAGCCAGCGCTTCGGCCAGGGCATCCAGAAAGGTGTCACGCCATAAGGCTTCTTCGGGGCCGCTTGCCGCTAAGACCAGCCAATCGGTCAGCAACTGACTGTCATCGGTCCCGTCTGTCTTAGCTGGGGACGTCTGGTTAAGGGACAGTGTTTTGGGACGTCGATACCAATCGTTGATCTTGTTCCGGGCTATGGTAAACAGCCACGAGGCTACCCGCTCAATCGGCTTAGTCAGTCGGTAGGCTTCCGTCAGTTCATAAAATACATCCTGTAGCACATCCTCGGCTGCATCAGGGTCTGGCATTCGCCGACGGATAAAGTCCCGCAGCCTGCTCCGCTCCCGACGCACGACAGCGCTGATCTGCTGATCCTGCTCTTCTGTTGTGTTGATTGAAACCGGTATGGTCGTTGCTGCGATTGTCATCTGGTTAATGGGCAGGAATAGCCTGCCTTTCAGAGGTATAGTCGCAGAGAGAAAGAAAATATTTTACGGAAAGTGCCGGAAATGGAGCAGAAAAGGATGAAGTGTAGAAAAAGGGAGATGGAGGGAAAGGCGGAGGGGGTGAAAGGCGAACGGAATAAACGGGGAAGGGAAGAAAAGCAGGGCTTGTGTGGACATTCAGGGGTAGAGTCACTAACTTGCTTTTGCCTTAAAAGGTATTAAATCATGACTATCCACACCCATAAAAAGGCCTTCCTTTTGGCAGGACTTATAGCAACCGGCTTGCTTGCTGGTTGTCGTCAGTCGCCGGAGCCGGAAATTGACCCGACAGCGTTTAAGCCCGAGGGAATTGCGCTGAACACATTACCTGCCGATGTTGCCATCCGGTGGGCCGATATGGCCCTGCGCATTACGACCCGGACGCCCGGCAATTCGCCTACTTATGCCTCGCGGGCCTTTGGTTATCTGGGGTTGACAATGTATGAAACAACCGTTTTTGGGAACCATGACGCCCGAACGTTGGTTGGGCAGCTCAACGGTCTGAAGCGGCTGCCTTATCCCCAATCCGGTAAAACCTACGATTGGGTACTCAGCCTGAATGCCGGTCAGGCTTATCTTCTGAAGCAGTTATACGAACACACATCCGTTTTCAACCAGCGCTCGGTTGACTCGCTGGAACAGGTAGTAAGGCGGGAGCGGATAGATGACGTAGATGCCGAAACGGTAACCCGGTCAGAGGAGTACGGTAGGTCTGTCGCGCGGGCAATCTATGAATGGTCGGCGAGCGACGGCGGGCATCAGGGCTATATCAATAGTTTTCCAATGGATTATAAATTGCCCGGCGTACCGGGCACCTGGCTGCCACCCTCCGACGGGCAAGTGGCCATACCACGGGCCCTTCATCCACACTGGGGTCGTAACCGCACCTTTGTGCCGGCCAATAGTCGGATGCCTATGGCCCGGCCGGTGGCTTATTCTACAAACCCACAATCGGCGTATTATGCCCTCTATAAAGCGGTGTATGATAAAAACAAGCAGCTGACGCAGGAGGAAAAAGAGATTGCACTCTGGTGGGCCGACGATCCGAGCGAAACCTTCACCCCACCCGGCCACTCTTTTAATCTGGCCAATATCACCGTCAAAACAGCTCAGCCGGGTTTAGCAAAAGCGGCAGAGACCTACGCTAGAGTGGGCATGTCTGTGGCCGATGCGTTTATTATCTGCTGGAAGTGCAAATTTACGTTTCATAACGAGCGGCCTTCTACGTTTGTGCGTGCCAACATTGATCCCAGGTGGTTTCCGTTCTGGCCGGAGCCGCCCTTTCCCGGCTTTTCGTCAGGGCACGCTACCCAGTCAGCCGCAACGGCCACGGTGCTGACAGACCTCTACGGCCTGCGGTTTGCCTTGACAGACAGTTCACATGTGGGGCGGCATGAGGATCTGGTCCGTAACGTTTCCTACAAGCCCCGGAGGTTTAACTCTTTCTGGGAAACGGCCGAAGAATCTGCATGGTCCCGGTTTCTGGGTGGAATTCACACACAACAGGATAACGAGGCCGGCTTGTCGGAAGGCCGGAAGATTGGCGCTAACATCAACCAGTTGGTCTGGAAGAAGTGACGCTTATTTTTCAAATAATACGTCGGCGAAGTAGCCTTTGCAATCGGTGAACCAGCCGGTTATCGAAAAGTTGGTAGCCCGCGCCAACTGCTCAATATCGGTGCGGGTAAATTTGCGGGAAATTTCGGTATGGATAATTTCTCCGTACCGGAACGGCACCACCATATCCAGCGCACCAATGGTTATGGTCTGGTCTTTCTGGCTGACCAGGTAGCTACGGGCTTCGCCATTCTCAGGGTTGTAAACCTCGTAATGGTCAAATGCCGACAAGTCAAAGTTGGCGTCGAGTTCGCGGTTGATGCGCCGGAGCAGGTTCAGGTTAAATGCTTTGGTCAGGCCCTGGCGGTCGTTGTAGGCTGCGTGAATAACGGCCGGGTGCTTCTGAAGGTCAAAGCCCGTCAGTACCAGATCGCCGGGGCGCAGCCGGCTATTGATCTGACTGTAAAAGTCGTTGGCCTCCTGGCGGGAGAAATTGCCAATGTTTGAGCCTAAAAACAGCACTACCAGTCGAGGTGGGCTTGCCTGCGCATCGGAGTCGGCCGATAACCGGCCGAGGGCGTTAAAATAATCATCATGCTGCGGATCAACCCGTAAATCAGGCCACTGCCGCCGAATGTCGGCCGTTAAGCCATCCAGTGCCGATTGGGAAATATCAATAGGGGCGTAGGTGAAGTCTGCTTTTTTTTCCTGGAAATAGCTCAGCAGAATCTTGGTTTTCAAGCCATCGCCGGCTCCGAGTTCTACCAGTTCAAACGGCCGGTTGCCGGCGGTAAACAATTGCAGCAGGTCATCTTTGTTGGTATCCAGGATTTCATACTCGGAGCGGGTCAGGTAGTATTCCGGCGAGTGCATAATTTCCTGAAACAACCGGCTTCCCTCGGCATCATAGAAGAAGCGCGATGACAGCCGCTTTGGTGTCTTCACTAATCCGGTACGTACTTCCTGGATTAAGTCCTCCAGTCCATCTGCCTGTTCCTGTTCACCTCCCTGAACCCTGTCAGCTGTCTTCTGAGAACTGCTTTCTGATGACTGACTACTCTCTATTGCAATACCAGCCGAATCCCTTTGAATTGCCATTGTTTATCAGGTTGGAAAAAGTTGCGGTAAGTTGGGCGGGAATGACCTGCAGGGGTAGCAATCGAAGCTCCGCGCAGCACCATCTGGCCACTCATAAACTTACCGTTGTATTCGCCCACGGCCCCTTCTGCCGTCGTAAAGCCAGGGTAAGGAAGGTACGCCGAATTGGTCCATTCCCAACGCACTCCCCACGGTAATGATCCGGTAACCGCAGCCGCTTCCCACTCAAATTCGGTGGGTAACCGCAGGCCCCGCCAGCGGGCGTAGGCATCGGCTTCGTAGTGGCTGATGTGGCAGACCGGCAGGGCTGGGTCAACGTTTTTAAGGCCATCAAAGGTGTACTGATGCCATTGACCGTCAATTTTATGCCAGTACAGGGGGGCTTGTTGCTGGTGGGCATTTACCCACGCCCAGCCGTCGGATAGCCAATATTTAAAATTTCGATAACCACCGGCTTCGATAAAGGCCAGGTACTCGCCGTTGGTAACCAGCTGCCCGGCCAGCGTTGTTTCGGTTAGGTATACTTTGTGAACGCCCAGTTCATTGTCGAAACAGAATGACTGCCTGTTGTGCCCGGCGTCCCGGAATCCGATGGTATAGATTCCTTCCGCTAGTGTAACGGGGCTGCCTAGCTGATAATCAGGCGTCAGTTCGTCGATCGGCATGTCAATAGCCGGGAACAGGGGGTTATGGCCCAGAATATATTTGATATCAGTAATCAGTAGCTCCTGATGCTGCTGCTCGTGATGAAGCCCCAGTTCAATAAGCGCGTGGTGCTCGGGTGTCAGGTCAGCCTGCTCAAAAAAGCGGTTCAGGTGGTTGTCGACATAAGCCCGGTAGCGGTATACCTCGGCTACCGTCGGGCGGGTCATATTGCCCCGGTCGGCCCTAAACACCCGTTTGCCAACGGTTTCGTAGTAGCTGTTAAAAACAAAGCTGAAGTCGTCGTGGAAAATCTGGTAATCCGGCAGGTGTGGTACCAACACAAACGTCTCCCAGAACCAGGTTGTATGGCCCAGGTGCCATTTGGGCGGACTTACGTCGATAACGGGCTGGACAACGTAGTCCTCGGTTTCCAGTCCGCGACAGATGGATTCCGAATGTGCCCGGATGCGTTGGTATTGTTCCGCCAATAAAGCAGCAACTGAATTCCTCTCTATTATCATATTTCTTAGTAGGCAACGATCTGCTCATCTACGTAGCACCAGACCCACCGTTCGTCCGGCTCGGCTGACGCGATAACCGGATGTCCTGTAGCTAAAAAATGCCGGGTAGCATGCGTATTAGGCGACGAATCGCAGCAGAGCGTGATGCCACAGGTCTGGCAGGTACGCAGGTGTACCCAGCGGTCTCCGGTCTTCGTACATTCTTCACAAACATAGGCGTCAGAAAGCCTGACTTCCGTCAGATCGCTCAAATGACTACATATATTTCGTTTTAACATACTGTATAGGGCTAAGGTTTAGGTCTCGGCCAGGTATTTGTGTACAAAGCTTACCGCCATAGCGCCCTCACCCACGGCGGAGGCTACGCGGTTCATGGCTCCGGCGCGTACATCGCCGGCCGCAAAAATACCGGGACTGCAGGTCTCCAGGGAAAAGGGATCCCGGTCGATTTTCCAGGCTCGTTTAAACGCATCATATCGGGTCAGGCCACGCCCGGTTTCAATAAACCCTTTATCGTCTTTGATGATGTTGAGCTGAATCCAGTCGGTAAGGGGTTTGGCACCGATGAAGATAAACAACGCAGCAGCCGGCACGGTGCGCTGTTCCTGGGTATTCATATCTTCCAGTACCAGGCATTCCAGTTTGGTGTCTCCTTTGGCTTCGGCCACTTCGGTGCAGGGCAGAATTTTAATATTGGGTGTCTGCTCAATCTGTTCGATCAGGTATTGAGACATCGTTTCCGAGAGGTCAGGCCGGCGAATTATGATAAACACTTCCGACGCGGTGCGCGACAGATACATGGCCCCCTGGCCGGCCGAGTTGCCCCCTCCAACCACAAAAACCGGCTGTCCTCTAAACGCGTACGCTTCAGTGGTAGCCGCTCCGTAGTATACCCCGGCCCCGGTAAACTTATCAAGCCCGGGCTTATCGAGCTTGTGGTAAGAAACACCAGTGCTGAGCACGATACTTTTGGCAACCACTTCGCTGTCGTCCGACATCCGGATGTGTTTGTACTGTCCGGCGGATTTGATCTCGACCACCTCCTGCGGGGCCAGAAACTCGACCCCGAAGCGTTGCGCCTGCGTAATCGCCCGGCGTGTCAGTTCGGCCCCGCTCAGCCCCGACGGAAACCCCAGGTAGTTCTCGATGCGGGAACTGGTACCCGCCTGCCCGCCCGGAGCCCGCTTGTCGATCAGGATCGTACGGAGACCCTCGGAGCCACCGTATACGGCGGCCGCCAGCCCGGCCGGACCCGCCCCAATAATAGCCAGGTCATAAATGCTTTCTGATGCTTTCGGTTTCAGACCCAGTTTTTCGCCTAAACCCTGAATTGTCGGGCGGGTCAATACGGTTCCGTCTTCCAGTAGTACAACCGGCAGATCTTTTCGGTCAATGTGGTGCAACTCAATCAACTCCTGTGCCTGGGGATTCCCTTCTATGTCAAGCCACTGGTACGGGAAGAGGTTAGCGGCCAGAAAATCCTTCAGGTCGTGCGATTGGGGAGAGTACTGGTAGCCAATGAGCCGCAGACCATCAAAACCAGGGCGGTGGTGAGCCTGCCAGTCATCGAGCAATTCATTAAGGACAGGAAAGAGCTTTTCTTCGGGTGGGTCCCAGGGTTTGCTGATGTAGTAATCGAGCTGCACTTCGTTGATAGCCCGTACGGCAGCTTCAATGTCTGAATAGGCCGTCAGCAGCGCCCGTTTGGCATTTGGATAAATTTGCCGGGCCTGGTTCAGAAAGTCAACGCCCGACATGGACGGCATTCGCTGATCGGAGAGGAACAGGGCTACTTCCTCGTTTTTTTTCTTCAGCTCAGCCAGCGATGTAAGCGCTTCCTGTGTAGACGTAGTCGCCAGAATCCGATACTGTTTGCGGTATTGTTGTCGCAGATCGCGCTGAATCGCCTGCAACACCTGCTGGTCATCGTCGATGGAAAATATTATGGGTAGTTTCATGGTAAGTATGAGGTTTGACGTCTGAGGTTCCAGGTTTCATTTGGGTCAGGCAACTTATCAACCTGAAACCTGGAACTTGCTATTGTATAGGTAAGCAAACAAAAAATTCGGTGCAGCCGGGATCAGAGTTCACCCGAATACTGCCATTGTGGTGGCGGATAATGCCCTGCACAATATCGAGCCCCAGACCGGTGCCCTGTCCTACGCCTTTTGTCGTAAAGAAAGGATCGAATATTTTATCCCTGATGTCGGCTGGGATGCCGGGACCGTTGTCGGCTACGCGGGTCAGCACAAATTCCCGGTCTTTTTCGCTGCTGATCTCCAGCCGGCCGCCATCGGCCATAGCGTCGATGGCGTTGTCAATCAGGTTAGTCCAGATCTGGTTCAGTTCACCGGACCAGCCATTAATTTCCGGCAGGTCATCCGGGATTTTTACGTCAACCTCTATGTGTTTCGATTTAAGCTTGTGATTCAGCAGGATTAAGGTGCTATGGATGCCTTCGGCCAGCCGGACAGGTTCTTTGCCTGATCCCCGGTCCATGTGTGAGTAGGACTTAATGGCACCCACCAGGCCTGAGATACGTTTCGAAGCGTCGGCAATATCAATAACCAGCTTCTCGGTAACCAAATTGCTGACTACCCAGCCGATAACGGCGGGCAGGCTTTCCTCGTTTATCCGCTCAGTCAGATCATCAAGGTCATTCGTGTCGAAGCCGAACTCGGCCAGCGGTTCAGCCAGTTCAAATGAGTCAGGTACATCGTGATCGTCAAGCCAGTCAACCAGTTCATCTTCCCGGCCGCTGCGTTCGAGCATCGACAGGGCCGCCGTTTTCTGGCCCAGGTGACGGAACATGATCTCATTGATGGCTTCGCTCTCGGTTTCGGTCAGGTGAACGGCCAGGACGGCCTTGAACCGTTCCGGTGTTGCATTCATGTGCTCCTGCAGGGCATCGGCACTGCGCACAACAGCCGCCACGGGGTTGTTAAGCTCATGGGCTAAGCCCGCCGACAGACGCCCCAGCGACGCCAGCTTTTCGTTCTGTTGGGTCTGGCGGGTAAAGTCCCGTACCCGCGTGGTCATCTGGTGAACCAGCGTTTCGGTCAGCTCGTAACATTCTCTAACCAGTGTGCGCAGCTGATTGCGGTGAACGGCCAGAAACCGCACATCACCCATGGCGCACCAGCGGCTAATAGCGCTTTTCAGGCGGGAAAAGGGGAGTACGCCGGTAACGGTATGGGCTTCAAATATGAGTTCATCACCGGCATTACCCATGGCGTTGTCGACCCGAACTCTGCCTTCCAGCAGAAAGATCAGATGATCGACAGGATCACCGGGCATCCGGATGACCGAGTTATCCGGGAAAGACTGTTCTTCGGAGTGGTCGATTACCCATTGGAGCTGTTCATCTGGTACAGCTTCCAGCGAAGGAAATTGGCGTAGTGAGGCTAAGAGGTCCATAGACAAGGACGGTGGATTGGCAATTGTGCAAAAGTGCTGAACAAGATAGTATATTATCGGCAATCCTGAGGGGGTAGCCGGCAGTCAACCCTTTTTTCTCTATTTAAAGGCAAAGGGAAGCGTGCTCCTTGTCGGCCCAATAGATTTGGCTTTCGTCATTCTTCACCCAAAAATCTTATTTCAAAAACTTTAGTTTATATATTTGTATTCTGCAATAGCGTTTATTATTAAACATATTACTAACCTATTCACATGAACAGACGAGACGCCCTCTTACGGGTGGCCACGCTGGTGGGAGCGACGGTATCGCTGCCGGCGCTGGCCGATACGCTCGAGGCTTCTGCCGCTGCCCGTGCCGTTAGTGGCAAGCCCCTGCTGTTTACGGCCGACCAGGATGCAATGGTTGCCGAAATGGCCGAGGTCATCATCCCAACGACCAGCACACCCGGTGCCAAGGCCGCCAAGGTGAACGAAGTAATCGACATCATACTGAAGGATTGTTACCGCGAACCCGAACAGAAGCGTTTTCTGGAGGGGCTGGTCACGACCAACAAAGTCAGCAGGGATGCGTACAACAAAACATTTGTGGAGTGCGACAACGCGCAACGGATTGACGTCATGAAAAAGCTGGAGACGCAGGCCAAGCAGGAGCGCCAGCAAATGATGCAGGGCCCGGCCGACAAGCGGTATACCCCGTTCTTTTTTATGCTGAAAGACCTGACCCTGATGGGCTACTTTACGTCCGAAATCGGGGCAACGCAGGCGCTGGCCTACGTACCCGTTCCCGGCCGTTTCGAAGGCTGCGTTCCCCTGAAACCCGGTCAAAAAGCGTGGGCTATCTAATACTCGTTTAACGTTTGAGGTTGAAGGTTTGACGCAGTTCTGCTGGAGCGGCTCTGAACCTTATCTCAGATTTTAAACGTCTCAAACTAACCTATCGAATGAATCTCAATATTAAAGCACAACAAGCGAATACCTACGATGCCATTGTTGTAGGTTCGGGTATATCGGGCGGCTGGGCAGCTAAAGAACTGACGCAGAAGGGCCTGAAGGTGTTACTGCTGGATCGTGGTGAAGACATCGAGCACGTGTCCGGCTACAAAACGGCTATGACCAATCCGTGGGAGTTTCCGCACCGCGGACGGCCTACCGTACAAACGGCCGAAGAACAGGCGGTTCAGGCCCGGACGGGATACACCATCTCGGAGTCAAGCGCGTACCTGTTCGTCAACGATAAAGATAATCCTTATCTGGAAGATAAGCGCTTTGACTGGATGCGGGGCTACCACAAGGGTGGCCGGTCACTGATGTGGGGCCGTCAGGTGTACCGCTGGAGTGACCTGGACTTTGAAGCCAACGCCAAAGAAGGCATCGCTATTGACTGGCCGATCCGGTATAAAGACGTACAGCCTTGGTATGATTATGTAGAGCGGTTTATCGGCGTAAGCGGTGCCAAAGAAAACCTGCCGCATTTGCCGGACAGCATCTTCCAGCCGGCGATGGACATGTACTGTCTTGAAAAGCACATCAAAGGCTCTGTCGAGAAAAAGTGGCCTGAGCGGAGGTGGACTATCGGGCGTGTAGCGCACCTGACCAAGCCGACCGCCGAGCAGACGGCCCTAGGCCGGGCTTCGTGCCAGTACCGGAACCTCTGTGTTCGGGGGTGTCCGTACGGTGCTTACTTCAGCTCGCAGGCGGCTACGCTGCCGGTAGCGCAGAAAACCGGCCGGCTTACGTTCCGCCCTTACTCTTTCGTTACCTCACTGATTTACGACGAAAAGAAACAGAAAGCGACCGGCGTTCGGGTTATCGACGAGAAGACCAGCCAGGAACTGACGTTTAACGCCCGGATCATCTTCCTGTGTGCGTCGTCAATGGCCTCTACCTACATTATGCTAAACTCAACCTCTAACCGTTTCCCGAATGGTTTGGGTAATGACAGTGGCGAACTGGGTCATAACATTATGGATCACCACTTCCGGGTAGGTGCCTCGGGCGAGTATCCCGGCTTTGAGGATCAGTATTACTACGGTCGCCGGGCCAATGGCGTCTATGTGCCGCGCTATCGGAACCTGCCCGGCCAGCAGAAGCGTGACTACCTGCGGGGCTTTGGCTACCAGGGCTCGGCCAGCCGCATGAACTGGGGCCGTGGCTATGGTATGGAGGGCTTCGGGGCCGATTTCAAAGAGCAACTGACCAAGCCGGGCCCGTGGACCATGGGTCTGACCGGCTTTGGTGAGTGTTTGCCTTACCATGAGAACAAAGTTGTTCTCGACAGTTCGAAGAAGGACAAGTGGGGCCAGCCGGTGCTGCGTTTTGATGCCGAGTATAAGGACAATGAAATGCGTATGCGGAAAGACATGGGTACTGATGCCGCTGAGATGCTGGAGGCTGCCGGTCTGAAGAACGTTCGTATTAATGATGCCGGCTCCTGGCCAGGCCTGGGTATTCACGAAATGGGTACTGCCCGTATGGGTAACGACCCGAAGACGTCGGTGCTGAACAAGTTCAACCAGGTGCACACTGTGAAGAACGTCTTTAATACCGACGGTGCCTGTATGACTTCGGCCAACTGCGTGAACCCGTCGCTGACTTATATGGCACTGACAGCCCGGGCTGCCAATTATGCCGTGCAGGAGATGAAGAAGCAGAACCTGTAGAAAATAACCGACAAATTTGTTCAGGAAAGCACCGCATATTGTGGTGCTTTCCTGTTTTTGAGGGACAAAACAGGTTTAAACCACTTAAATCATATCTGAATACGCTGGTCCCACTCCCTCACTAAGACAAACATATCCTGATCTTCATAGTCTTTCTTTTAGTATACTAATTTTATAGATCAACTGGTGAACTAATGAAGAAAATGGTTATGTGGGGAGTGATGCTGGCAGCCAGCTGGTCCCTGAGTGTTAAAGCGCAGACGACGAATACGACAAATTCGACCACGAATTCGTCAACTACGACTGGTACGTATCCGACTCAGCCTCAGAACAAGGCAAATACGAATACCAGTACAACAACGACAACTACGACAACCCAAAGCGGGACAAATCAGTCGGGAACTACTCAATCTGGTACAAACCAGTCGGGAACCGTGAACCAGACGGGTACTTATCCACCAACAGGAACCACCCAGTCGGGCACTACATCTGGTTCGCAAATGAATACCCAGGGAACGACGGGTACAGGTACGAACGCGGGCACTTACCAAGGTCAGCAGGGAACCAACCAGTCGGGTACATACTCAAATCAAACGGGTACCACAAACCAGACAGGTACGTATCCGACCCAGCAGGACACCAATCAAACTGGCAACAATACGGGTACCGGAACAACTTCCGGCACGTATCAGGGACAGCAGGGGACGAATCAGACCGGTACCAATACCTCCGGCACTACGTCTGGCAGTGGTACCTACTCAACTCAGCAGGATCAGAACACCAGCGGGGGCACCAGGCAGCGGAACCAGCGCAACCGCCGGAGTTCGACTGACCGGACTACCAGCGATATGGATGATGCCAATACCCGCCGGAGCGACGAAATGCGCAGCGACCGGGCGAAGGAGCGGTCACGTAATGTAGAGAATCGGGCCAACAAAAAACGCCCTGGCCGTTCTATGGACAAGAGCGGTACCATGCGCCGGGATTCCATCCGGTAACAGAGGATACAACTTAAAGGAAAAGCAGGTATGTCTTATCGGATATACCTGCTTTTTTGCTGGTAGCCAGCCGTTAACGCCATGTGAAATCGGTATAAGCTCGCTGATTGCTTTTTAATTTGGCCCAAAAAGTTGTAAACTTGACGATTGCAACCTAGTCTGAATCGCATGTTGGCCAAGAATTGGTATCGTTCCTTAGGCATACGTCCGCACGAAGTTCGCACGGTAGGGTTATTTTTTCTGCACCACTTTCTGCTGGGGATCGGTACAATACTAGTTTATGTATCAGCCAATGTTATTTTGTTGGAGCACCATCCCGAAACCAGTTTGCCGCTGGGGTATGGGGTAGCCGCCCTGTTTACCATCCTCGTTGGTAAGGTGTATAATTACTACGAGCATCATTGGTCGCTACAGCGGCTGGCCGTGCGGGTGCTGGCGGCAGTAGGCGTCCTGACGCTGCTGACTATTATTCTGGTTGAAGTGGGTAACTCCGTGGCATTGGCCATCGCCATCATGGTGGGTTACCGGGTTATTTACCTTCTTACCAACCTGGAATTCTGGGGTGTCTCAGCGGTTGTGTTCGATGTGCGGCAGGGTAAGCGGCTGTTCAGCGTGATCAGCTCCGGCGATATGCCCGCCAAGGCCATTGGTGCCGTACTGGCTGCGTTGGTACACAGCCATGCCGATCTTGAAGTGCTGCTGTCGGGTGCGCTGGTGGCTTACCTGATCGCCCTGTTTGTTTTATACCGGACGTTCCGGTCGCATTCGCTTTCTTCACACAAGCGGCAGTATTGGCGACGACGGGTCCAACCCTCGCTTATTCACCAGCTCTTCGGTGGCAACCAGCTCATTTATGCCATGTGCCTGAGCCTGGTGACAGTAGCGGTAGTGGCAACCGGTATCGAGTACGCGTTTTTCATCAACGTAAAACATAAATGGCATAACCAGGAGGAGCTCTTTAAAAATGTGGGTCTGGTGCTGTCGCTGACCTATCTGGTTGCCATGCTGGTAAAGTTACTGGCCTCTCGCCCGGCGCTGGAGCGACTTGGTATCCGGTGGTTGTTGCAATTGCTGCCGATAGTCTCGCTGGCTGCGCTTTTCTCCTATGTGTTTGTGGCCGGACAGGAACTGGGGGCTACCGGTCAGCTCGTTTACTTCTGTGGCTTATACCTGTTGTTTGAGGTGATTCGCCGGGCGTTGTTTGACCCGGTGTTTCTGGTGCTGTTCCAGCCGCTTACCCCCCGACAGCGCCTGCACGGCCATACCCTGGCTAAGAGTGTGTATGAGCCCCTGGGTACGGCCCTGGCGAGTGCCCTGCTGCTGGCCGGTAATGCCTGGACTTCCATTGGCGATTGGTTGCCGTTTATCTGGATGTCGCTGGTGGCTATCGGCGGAATTTTTCTGGTACGGCGGACTTACCGGCAATACCTGCACGAACTGAACGATGCGCTGGGGCATCGGTTTATGACGGATGAGCCGCTCGCTTTCCCGGCCGAAGCCTTGAGCATGGTCGTTAAAAACCTGCGGAGCAACCGCCCGGCTGAAGTTATAACGGCCATTAACTGGCTACAGCTATACCAGCCAGAAACGCTTGGCCGACGGTTGCCCGAACTGCTTGACCATACTGAACCACGCGTTCAGGAACGGGCGCTCGAAGCGGTGGTGGCCTTATCGGTGCCGGTGGATGCTGTTTTTCTGGCCGATCTGGCGGAGAGATCAACGGACCCACATACCCGCGAAACGGCCGCCCGCCTGGCCTGTCGCCAAAAGGATACACAGACCGATATCCGCAGCCGCCTGCTGGAGCATTCAGATCTTTCTATCCGCAAAGGTGCCCTGCTGGGTACTTTTGAATACAATCCGGCCGATACCCGGTTAGTAGACAACCTGGGACAGTTAGGAAAATCAGCGGATATTGGGGAGCGGCTCGTGGCGCTTGATTTAGCACCGGTTATAAAATGGCCCGATTCCACCGCTTTTGTGGAAGGCAGTTTACAGCACACAAATGCTCAGGTTGTAACCGCGGCCACACGGGCCGCGGGCAGACTGGGTGGTGAGGTATTGGTAAACCGGCTGATTACGATGCTGGCTGACAAAGCGCACGGAAAACAGGCGGCTATAGCGCTTGGAGACATTGGGCCGTCGGTCCTTCCCCTAATTACCCAACTACTGAGCGAAGGTACCGATACGGCGGTGCTGGTCCGGCTGGCGTCTGTCGGTGAACGGATGAATGTGCCGGAAAGCCGGCGCTTGCTGGTGAATCTGGCCCGGCAGCACAATCTGTTGGTGCGGTCGGCCGCGCTGCGCGCCCTGACCAAATTGCCGGCCGACCTGGCCGAGGCTGATGTGTTTGAACAGATTCTGGAAGATGAGTGGCAACTGGCCCAGCGGCTGCTGCATGGCAGCCAGCAGGAGCCGGGGCTGGCTACCTGCCTGCGGTATGAACTGCAGTGGCTTCAGCAGCGCGTTTTCGGGTTGCTAACGCAGTTGTACGATGCTGATACCATAAGCCGGGTTCGGACCGGTGTGACGCACGAAATCCGGGAGCGCCGGGCCAATGCGCTCGAAGTACTCGAAAATTCGGTACCCCGCCGGGTGTATCTGTGCCTGCAGGCCCTGGTTGACGAATTGCCGCTGACCGAGCGAATCCGGCTGATTGACGCGCAATTGGAACCCTACCCGGTTAAGGAGCCGATTCTGGAGTATATCATCCGGCAGGGCGAATATACCTTTACCGACTGGACCATCAGTGTAGCGTTGCGTCGCTGGGTGGCTGACTCTGCTTCGTCGGATTGGATTTATGGGTACCTCAACCACCCGGTTCAATTGCTGCGCGAGAGTGCTGAGTTACTCCTGCAACCGAATGCCCAGGCTTCTGTTACGGCGACGGGGAAATCCCTCAAACCCAATACGTACATGAAAACAACCGAAACGTCTACCAGTATTTCGCATATCGAGCGGGTAATTGTGTTAAAGAACACCCGCTTGTTTGCCGACACGCCCGAGAATGTGCTGAGCAGCATTGCACCCATTATGCGGGAAGTCACGTTTCTGGAAGGGCAGGAAATTTTTCAAAAGGGGCAATTAGGGACCTGCATGTATATCATCCACGATGGTGAGATCGGCATTTACGACGGTTATCAGGCGCTGGCCCATATGAGCAAGGGCGATTTTTTCGGCGAACTGGCTTTGCTTGATGCCGAGCCCCGTTCGGCTACGGCTGTGGCTACGACCGATGTAACGCTGCTGCGGGTTGATCAGGATGATTTTTATGATCTGATGGAGGAGCGGAGTGAGGTGTTACGAAACATTATGCGAATGCTGTGTCGCCGGATCAGGCATCTCAACGAACAGGTTCGCAGCGCTCCGGTTACCCCGGCTGGGCATTGACCAGGGTACGCAGCTTATCCAGATGAGCCTGTTTGCCGGCTTGCCGCCAGGCAATAGCCGTAGGGGTCCAGTACCGGTGCGAATTCAGGAACCGAACCTGAATCTGATTCCAGGTATCTTCATCTGCCACCATATTACGAGCCCGCAGTTCATCAAACAGGGAGCGGGCAATGGGCTCAAAATCATTGCGCCCCAGGTAATCCAGATCCGCATCGCAGATAATCTGTTCCAGGTGCGTTTGCGGACACTGAGGGACCCGGGTGGCCATAATCATCCCGCAGATCTGGTCGATCTGGCCAGTTGTATACCCGAACTCCGGCAGCAGTTGCCTGACCAGACGGCAGCCTTCTTCTTCGTGGCCCTGATACGTATCAAGAAAGCCTGCGTCATGGTATAGCGCGGCCGTACGCAACAGAGCCAGGGCTTCTTCATCGGTAACACCTTCTGCTTCCGCCAGTTTCATCGCAACATCTACAACATCACGTACGTGGTGAATGCCGTGGTAGTAGAGTGTGCCAGAGAGATTCTGCTCCAGCGTCTTCAGAATATAAGCCTCAGCGGTATCCGGATTCATAATTTTTCGGCTTTGGCTTAATGTTAAAAAATATATTTGATAAAGCCTAAAAATATGCCTGACAGTTACTTCCTTGGTTACCCAACTGATGCATATGCCAGGACTGGCTACTACCTTATAAGGCGCAGTACCAGAAGCATAAGAGAGAGCGGTGAAGAGAAAACGTTGCGATTGGCGTGGAGGTCGGTAGCCCTGATTGACCTCCACGCCTTTGCTTTTGTTTAGTTACGTATCGCGTACGGGTAGCAGTACTAATGAATGGGTTGGTAAGTAGGGTTACAAATAATTCGGCTGATTTTTATGTATGCCTATTTGAATGGATTATAAAATGAATAGTAGTTATTTACCTGAGCTACTAAAAACTAGAAATGAATAATTACAGGATTTTGCCACATAGCTTATACTTTGTATTGAAAAAGTAGGCAAAAGAAGAATATATGCTTAAAACTTTTGATTTAACGGTAAGTATTATTTTTATGTTACAGTAACTTAAATTGTACATAGTTGGGCAGAACACAGACAAATTTTAACCATAAGGCATAAAAAAAACAGGCTGATTGGAAATTTCCGTGATCAGCCTGTTTACTAGAGATATACCAAAAACTACGCGGCTTTTTGTTCTTCCACGGGGCCTTCCTGAAAAGGCTTTACCACAATAGATTCTTTGGTACTGTTCACAATAGCTTTCAGTTCGTCCTGCTCGGGCTGAGGCACTGAGAACTTGTCCAGCGTTTGCTGAAAATCGTCCATGAAACACGCCCATTCTTCTTCGGTAATCATCAGGTGGCGGTGGGAGTCACCCATTGATCGACCCGAGTACACCTGAGGGCCGCCCGTTGCCCAGCCTACCATTTCGGTTACCAGGTATTTGAATCCGGCCGGCGATACCCGGTGATGGGCATCATCTACGCGGGGGTTAGCGTTCAAGCGAGGGTCAACCATAATTCGATCAATAAAGTCATCTACTACGGTAGCGATGTTGTAGATACCGCCCAGACGGTCATACAACGAGGGTTTGTCGTTTGGTTGCATTGTGTTTAGAAATAGAGGGGCGAAAAGGTTTTACAAAACCAAAGTCGTAAAAATTTCTAAATCCTGCAACCCCAAGTCGCTGATTCAGTAACAACAGAAAACTTGTCCAGGAGGCTGTTTTGCTTTAGGGCCGCGCCCATGCTTTTATTTGAACAGTCCCAGGCCCTTACCTTCTTTCCGGCGCTTTTCCCGTTCTTTTTTACGCTCCTCCCGCTTCTGCTGGCGGGCCTCTTTTCGTTCTTCGCGTCGCTCTTTGCGTTCAGCTTTTCGCTCCTCGCGTTTTTCCTTACGCGCTTCCCTATACTTCTCGATGGTTTCTTTTACGGAAAGCGTATGGTCAAATTCTGCCCGGAACGCTTCCACGTACGCATTCTGCAAAACTCCGATCAGAATGGGCCACGTTTCAGTACCCGCGCTCTCGACCGTACCGCTGATCGGAACGCGGGTAGCGATCTGGTCTTTTTTCTGATTTTCCAGTATTTCTGAAGCACCTTCTGCCAAGAGCTCGGTGAAGAACCGGCCCACCGTACGCTTCTCACCTTCTTTCCATTTAAAGATCTTCATGTTTTTGGTGAGGGGCTTAAAGTAACCCTGCATCTTACCATCGGTCATGGCCATTTCGCTGACCACACTCACTGTGCCCGCTTCAAAATCCAGATTGGCGTAGGAGCGGACTACCTTATTGAGTTTTACCAGTTGAAGGTTGTCCAGCTTCAGGTTATAATTGAAGTCCGGAACCTGCTTCAGCAAGTTCATATCAGCGTTGAAATTCATGGTACCACCCCAACCGGGTACATCGGCGGAGGCTGTTACCGGCGAAGGTAGTTTGGCGTTCTTATCCTCCACATTGCGGATGTTTCGGATTTCCATATCCATGTTTTTCAGCGTCAGACCGGTATTGGTCGCACTAAAAAGATTGACCAGCTCAATATCGCCATTATAGGCCGCAAAGCGGTTGATTTCGATAGGCAACAGTTCCCGCACCACCTCGGTCCAGTCGACTTCCTTACCGGTCTGGCTGGCTTCTTCGTTTTCGCTGAAGGAGAAGTTGAGTTCAGGATCGTATGCTTCAATCTCACCGACTAATCGACCCTTAAACAGCGACTGCCATTCAACAGACAGATCCGTCTTGGGAATATACAGGAATGGCTCTTTCACCTTACCATTTACCTTCCGGATGTTCAGGTTATCAATCTGGTAGGCACCCCGGATCAGCCAGATATCCACATCGTCGATATGACCGGTATAGTCGCCCATATCGGCCAGCACTTTATTGACGTAACGCAACACAATGAAAGGGAGCAGCAGCCGGGCAATAATGATCAGCACGACTACACCGATAATAATTTTTACGGAACGCTTCACAGTTTTTCTTTAACAGTTGAGTAAAACCTATATAAAACCTAAAACTTAGTCTGTGGTTAGAAACCAGTAAAAAAGCCTCCTGAACGGGGAGGCTTTTTTACTGGTACTGTTTCAAATGCTGGCTGGATACGTTTAGTCCAGCCAGATTACTTTTTCGTAAGCGATCTCATAGTCGAGTTCCTGCAGCGGTACCAGTTCGGCAAAGCGTCCAGCTTCGTCTACCCGCACGGCATGCCAGAGGCCGGTAGCGTCGCGCATCAGCAGTCGGTATCCGTACAGCGGGTGGTAGGTATCGCCGTCGGTGCGGTGGTCCCAGCCGGTTTGCAGTTCAATGGCGAAGGCAATCCGGCTCAGGGCTTCGTCCATCTGGCACACCAGGCTGCTGTCGCTGCTCAGGTCTTCAATCCAGAGGACCAGCCCATCGGTGCCCCAGTCAAACTGGAGCGTAGTGGGTGTTAATGTCATCACAAAAGCATTCATAGGGTTGAGTTTACGTAATCAGGAAGCCAGTCCGCTGCTGACCGGCCACAAATCCGGCTGCACCGGCTGCTCTTCTTTCCATTTTCGCAGCCAGAACCGGTATTTCTTCCGGCCATAATCAACAAAATTCGGAATCGAAGTGGCATCAACGGCGAACAACCGGTGCGGCCGTTGCTTCTGCACACCAATAAAAATGAATCTGAACCGCCGGGTATCGATCCACTCCGGCAGATCGGCGTAGCGGAGGCTGTCCAGGTAAAATGCGGCCTGACGGTCGTAATCGTAATCGTAGCAGGTCTGCAGAAACTGCGCCTGAGTTCGGGCCGAGGTCGTTTTAAAGTCCAGAATCAGCGCGTTCCGGCGCTTTGGACTAGTATAAACCACGTCGAGTCGGGCTTTACAGGCTATTCCGCTCATCGGATCGGTAAAGAGCACCACCCGCTCACGCTCCGACTTGCGCAGGTACCGTTGGCAAAAGGCATCCTGCCGGATGGTGTGCATCAACTGCTGCAGTTTGGCTTTATCGTTGCCATTGAGCATTGGCTTACCGACCAGTCCCGATTCAGTCAGGTCGGGTAACAGTTGCTCCAGCACCGTGCCAATGGTTTCAGGCTCCAGCAGGTGGCTGTGAAAGGCTCTTCCGAATGCACGGGCCTTTTCCGGAAAAAAACGCGCCGATGGCACCGACCAGTACCCCAGATGCTCTTCTTTCAGCCGGGTGAGGTCGGAGTTGGATACGCGGGCAATTGACCGGTAGTCAGTCAGGCCGGTGGCCAGCTCCGGTTTATCAATGGTTAGTTGGCTAATCATAACGGTGAAAAAAAGTGTATACCGTTTGCGCAGTCCGCCAAAGCGGAGTTAAAGTAGTTTGACCAGGCCGGGAGGTTTGCCCGCGTCAGCTGACAAACGCCCCAGTCGGCAAACGCCCGCTTTGGCAGACCGCCTGAACGTTTACTCACCCGCCGTCAGCAATTCCGGCTCATCGGCTGCGTGGGCAAAGGGATTATAGTAATTAAGAGCGGTTTTGATGTTGGCGATGTCGGTCAGCGTCTCCTGGCGGAAGATCTTATGGTCCTGCGCAAACTGCTTCAGTTCGGCAGTGCGCTCGGTATCGCCGAGGGTATACGAGAACGTAGCGATGTAATACACGCCCTTTGGCTGGATCTTGGTATTTTCTTTTTTCTCGGCTACGGCCGTGATGACCACGTCGGCCAGCGTGAGGTCGTCGTAGTAAAGCGGCTCAATCAGCCGGAAAATATTATCAACCGAGTAGCCGTGGAACAACACCGCCGATACACAGTTTTTCTGGTCGAGGAAAAAGATCTCCGCCCAGTTTTTGGTACCCATGTTCAGGATGTTGTCCGTGAAGATCCGCCAGGCCAGCGGCTGGAAGGTAAGCGTCCGGCCGATCTTTTCGGTACCGTTGATGTTGAACACACCTTCCTTGGCATCGAAGCGGTACTGACGGGGGTGTCCTTCGAGGTATTTGTATTTATTAACCACCTCGCCCGTGACCTCGTGAATTTTTTGGTACGGTTTCAACATCAAACCGCTTTGATTTGTCTCGGTTGTGTTATTCTTTTGCATGTTCATTAGTATTTGTTGTTTACTGTTCGAGCAGGGGGCCCATATTGCGGTCCCTTTTGCCTTTTACAGGGGTTCGTTTAACAGGTAAATATACATAAAACCGTGTAAATTTTAAACGACTTTTTCCGAAAAATTCCCTTAAAACTTACACATATTTATGTAAAATTGACGCCTTTCACGCATGACCATCGAAAACCGCCTGCAACAGCTCATCGATGCCCTGGACATCAGCGTTCTGGAGTTTGCCCGTAAGCTGGGCGAGCGCCGGGGCGAAAAAATTTATCATATTCTGCACGGCCGGATGAAGCCTCGCTTTGATACGTTGCAAAAGATTCTGATAGTCTTTCCGCAGGTTAACGGCGATTGGCTGCTTCGGGGCGAAGGCCTGATGTTCCGCACGCTAAACCCTTCTCCTTCGGCCGCCATTACCACCGAAGAGCGGCTGCGGAACATGGAGTTTCTATTGTTTCAGCTTAACGAACGCATGGCGCTGCTGCAACAGACCAACGACCAGCTTCGGGAGGAGGTGGCGGAGTTGAAAGAGCAGGTGACTGCGAAAGCCGGTTAAGCTCTGTAACGGCCTGTTCCCAGAACCGCCGGCTGAAACAACGCCCGCTTGTTTCGGGTTATATTGAAAAATCCTTAATACGTTATGGGAAACAAGACATCAGCGTTCGACCCGGAAGAGGTTGATCCTAAATTTTATTCAAATGATCCCTATCAGCACGGTACGTCGGACTACGGCCGCGTGACTGAAGGGACTAATGTAGAGACGTTTAATTCGGTGTCCGGTATGGACCAGGATATAGAGAATACAGAGTTGATCGCTGGTCTGCGGGAACGGAATATGGGCGAAGGTCATCCGGCAACCCCCAAAGGTGAAAGCCTGAATACTGATCAGGAGTGGGAGGTGAATCCGGAGGCTGTTAATCAGGGCAGCCACGCAAATCCCCAAATGATGAGCGACGAAGCGAATCGTAAACTGGAACAGATACCCGATAATCCGTCGGATGAGGCTTTGTTCCATCGCCACGATGCCACGTATCTGGAGCAGAGCGATAATCCTAACACCGATTATGACCCGCATAATGTGGGGTATGACAACCAGCCAGGCAAACGGGATATAAAGGAATAAACCACTTCAGCGGCCGGAACCAGGAGTTCCGGCCGCTTCTTTTTGGGCTGACCGACCGGTATATAACTACCTAACCTATTTTCTTTGTAAACTTGCCGGCTCGTACACCAACCCTGTTGTCCCTTGATTATTGAATCCCGTGCCTACGCCAGGGCGGGCCTGATGGGCAATCCGTCCGACGGCTTCTTCGGCAAAACCATTTCCATCTCCGTTCGTAACTTCGGTGCGTCTGTAAAGCTTTATCCGTCGCCCGAGCTTCATATCGAACCGCAGCCGCAGGATACCAATGTGTTTCGCAGCATCTTCCACCTGCGTGATGCGGTCAGCACCCTGGGCTACCACGGTGGCGTACCGCTGCTGAAAGCCGCCATCAAGAAGTTTCTGGAGTATTGCGAACGCGAGCAGATCAAACTACCCAACAAGAACTTTTCAATCCGGTATGCCACCTCTATACCCCGGCAGGTCGGGCTGTCGGGCTCCAGCGCCATTATCGTTGCCGCTTTCCGGGCGCTGATGCGCTTTTACGACGTAGAGATTCCCCTACCCACCTTGCCAAACCTCGTTTTGGCGACGGAAACCGAGGAACTCGGTATTGCGGCCGGTTTGCAGGACCGGGTGATTCAGTGCTACGAGGGCTGCGTATATATGGATTTTGATCGGGCGCTGATGGAGCGTCAGGGCCACGGCTTCTACGAATCGCTCGATCCGCGATTACTGCCCAAGCTTTACATCGCCTACAAAACGGAATTGGGTAAGCAGTCGGGCAAGATACATAACGATGTTCGGTCGCGGTGGTTACAGGGCGAAGAGCTTGTCGTAAACACCCTGCACCATATTGCCGATGTCGCCTGTCAGGGCCGCGAAGCCCTGCTGCAGCAGGATCTGGAAGCCCTGAACAGTCTGGTCAACCGCAACTTTGATCTTCGCTGTCAGATTTACAATATTAGCGAGAGCAATATGGCGCTCATCCGGGCCGCCCGCGCCTGCGGAGCGTCGGCCTCGTTTACCGGCTCCGGCGGCTCTATCATCGGCATCTACCGCGACGACGCCATGCTGAACCGACTCTTCATCGAACTTAAAAAGTTGAACGCCCGCGTGATTAAGCCGTATGTAATTTAATGTTGAATGAGAGAATGATTGAGTGATAGAATAAATGGGTCATCAGGTTAATTTATTCGCTTTATCATTCAGCAATTCAATCATTCAACAACTCTATTATTTCTTATATGATCAAGAAAGCCGTTATTCCCGCTGCCGGATTAGGTACGCGGTTTTTGCCCGCCACGAAGGCGCAGCCCAAAGAAATGCTACCGATAATCGACATGCCGACCATTCAGTATGTAGTGCAGGAGGCCGTCGATTCGGGCATTGAAGACATTCTCATCATCTCCGGAAAAGGGAAGCGGGCCATCGAAGACCACTTCGATCGCAATCACGAACTGGAGGCCCGATTGGTAGAAAAAGAAGATCGATCGCTTTATGATGAAATGCGCCGGCTGTCGGATCTGGCCAATATTCATTTTGTGCGCCAGAAAGAGCTGAATGGGTTGGGAGACGCCATCAGTTACGCCCGTCATCATGTCGGCAATGAACCGTTTGCGGTTTTACTGGGGGATACCATTATGGATTCGGTAATTCCGGTAACGCAGCAGCTGATTGACACCTATGAGCAATACGGTGGGTCGGTGATTGCGGTGGAAGAAGTGCCGGCCGATAAAGTAAACCGGTACGGGATCATAGGCGGTAAATCGCTGAGCGATCGGATTCTGGAACTGGATACCCTGGTAGAGAAGCCGGCTATCAGCGAAGCGCCTTCTAACCTGGCTATTGCCGGGCGGTATGTACTGTCGCCGGAGATTTTCTCGGCCATTGAGCAGACCGGCATGGGCAAGAACAACGAGATTCAGCTGACTGATGCCCTGCGGCTGCTGCTGAAGCGAGAGTGCATCTATGCCCACCATATCGAAGGCAAGCGGCACGACATCGGCAACAAACTCGACTTTCTGAAAACGACCGTGGAGTTTGCGTTGAAGCGGCCCGAGTTTGCCGAGCCGTTCCGGAAGTTCCTGAAAGAGATATTACAGGACAAAAGTTAGACGTTTTATCGTTATTTTTGAGTAAATGTTTTTTGCAATAACCTTAATGACCTCATACCTATGCGTTTTTTTCGATTGACAGCCGCTGGGCTGCTTGCTTTATCCCTCACGCTTAACCTGTCTCCCGCCGATGCTACAGCCAACCCGGCTAAGCCCAAAAAAGGCAAGTGGGAGAAAATCTTTGATGGTAAAACCCTGAGCGGTTGGCACAATTACCTGAAGCCCGGGCAACCCGTGTCGGATAAGTGGAAGGTTGAAGACGGCACTCTTACCCTGACTGCGGGCAGAGCCGGTGATATCGTTACTGACAAAGAGTACGGTGATTTCGAACTGGAGATCGAGTGGAAGATTGCCGAAAAGGGCAACAGCGGTATTATGTATCACGTCAAGGAGGATCCCCAATATAAGACCTCCTACGCTACCGGCCCCGAAATGCAGGTGCTGGATAACGAACGCCACCCCGACGCTAAGATGGGACGTAACAACAACCGCACCGCTGGCTCGCTCTACGACATGCTACCACCGACCGATCCGTCGGCTTACAAACCAGCCGGTGAGTGGAACAAAGCCAGATTGGTTGTAAAAGACGGCAAAGCCGAGCACTACCTGAACGGTAAGAAAATTGTGGAATACCCCACCAGCGGCCCCGAGTGGGATAAAATGGTGAGCGAAAGCAAGTTCAAAGGCTGGGAAGGCTTCCACAAGTACAGCACCGGCCGCATTGCCCTGCAAGACCACGGCGATCGTGTCTGGTACCGCAACATCCGGATTCGCGAGTTATAATTCTGTTCCAGGTTCAACGTTTCAGGTTCGGAATTGCCCAACCTGAAGCGTGGAACCTGAAATACTAAACCCTTAAAAAATGTCTACCCGCCGATCCGCCCTAAAAACTCTGACCGGGACTGCCCTGACGCTGTCGCTAACCGAGACGCTGGCTGCTCAGGCCGCTGCTGCTCCGGCCCTGAAAGGTAACATCAACCACTCGGCCTGCCGGTGGTGTTACAGCAAAATTCCGCTCGAAGAGCTTTGTAAAGCCGCGAAGGAAATCGGCCTGAAAGCGCTTGACCTGACCGGCCCTGCGGAATGGCCCGTACTGAAAAAGTACGACCTGACCTGTTCCATGGCGCAGGGTGCCGGCAAAGGCATCGAGAACGGGTTCAATAACCCGGCCCTGCACGACGAGCTGATTGCCAGCTACGAAGCCATCTTCCCCAAGCTGAAAGAGGCCGGCCTGACCAACGTGATCTGCTTCTCGGGCAACCGCCGGGGTATGGCCGACGAGCAGGGACTGGAGAACTGTGCCAAAGGTCTGAAACGACTGATGAGCAGCGCCGAAAAGCATGGCGTGGTGATGATCATGGAGCTGCTCAACAGCAAGGTCAACCACAAAGACTATATGTGCGATCATACCGCCTGGGGTGCCGAACTCTGCCGGCGTGTGGGTTCGGAGAGCTTCAAGCTGCTGTACGATATCTACCATATGCAGATCATGGAGGGCGATATCATTCGCACGCTCAAAGAAAACAGCAAATACATCGGCCACTACCACACGGGCGGCAATCCCGGCCGTAACGAGATCGACGAAACGCAGGAAATCTACTATCCGGCCGTGATGAAAGCCATTCTGGACACCGGCTACAAAGGGTTTGTTGCCCAGGAATTCATCCCCAAGCGCGACCCCCTCACCTCGCTGAAGCAGGGGGTGTTGATTTGTGATGTTTAAATTGTTTCAGGTTCCAAGTTTCATGTGTGGGAAATTAACAAGCAGCATGAACAGACAACCTGAAACCTGAAACTTGAAACAGTAAAATGTCTTCCTCCCGCCGAACGGCACTTAAAAAACTAGCCGGTACTGCACTGACCGCAGCCGCCTTTGAATCCATCGCTATGGGCATGGACACGCCGATGAAACTTAAAGGCAATATCCGGCATTCGGTGAGCCGCTGGTGTTACTCAAGCATTCCCTTTGAGGAACTGGTGCAGATCAGCAAGAGCCTGGGTATTGAGTCGGTGGAACTGACCGGCCCCGAGGAGTGGAAGGTGCTGAACAAATACGGCATGACCTCGGCCATGGGCTGGACGGATTGGCCCAAAGGTACCGGCCTGACCAGCTTCTTCAACAATCCGAAGAACCACGATACGCTGGTCGACCTGTACACCAATCTGATTCCGCAGGCGGCCAATGCCGGGGTGCGTAACCTGATCTGCTTTTCGGGAAACCGCAACGGCCTGGGCGATTACCAGGGTCTGCTCAACAGCCAGAAGGTGCTGAAACGGATCATGCCTATTGCCGAGAAGAATAACGTGCTGCTGACGATGGAACTGCTCAGTTCCCGCGACAGTCACCCCGACTACCAGGCCGACAACGTGGAGTGGGGCGCGGTACTGTGCGAAATGGTAGGTTCACCCAACTTCAAGCTGCTTTACGACATCTTCCATATGCAGAGCATGTCGGGCGACCATATCCGCAACATCCGTCGCTACCACCAGTACATCAGCCATTACCATACCGGCGGGCATCCGGGCCGGCACGAGATCGACGAGACGCAGGAGATCTATTACCCGGCCATCGTGAAAGCCATTATAGCGACCGGCTACAAAGGCTTCATCGGTCAGGAGTTTGTGCCTACGGCTAAAGACAAAGCCGGTATGGTGGAGTCGCTGAAGAAGTCGGTGCTGATTTGTGATGTGTAGTCAATAGTGGTTAGTCGATAGTTGTTGGTCGCTAATTGCGGATTCTACTAACGGCTATTGACTAACCACTTACTTACAACTCTCCCTTCTTCAGCGTCTTCACCGCATAGTCTGCCGCCCGCGCGGTTAAGGCCATATACGTGAGGGAGGGGTTCTGGCAGGCGGAGGAGGTCATGCTGGCCCCATCGGTGACGAAGACGTTCTTTACCGCGTGCATCTGGTTCCACTGGTTCAGCACGGATGTTTTAGGGTCTCGGCCCATGCGGCAGGTGCCCATTTCGTGAATGGCCAGACCCGGCGGCTGGTGGTTGTCGACAGCGGCTGTTACCGTGATGCCTGCGGCTTCCATCATCGCTTTGCCTTGCTCAATGGCGTCTTTCGTCATCTTATCTTCGTTGTCGCCCCACTGGCAGTCGATATCGAGCGTAGGCATGCCCCACTGGTCTTTCTTGTCGTGGTTCAGCCGGACGTGGTTCTCGTAGCGCGGCAGCATTTCGCCCATAGCGGTCATGCCAAAGGTCCAGATTCCGGGCTTCGTAATCTCTTCTTTGAATTCAGCGCCGAAGCCGTCCATGCCAACACCCCGGCCCCAGGTCTGGCGGCTCCCTCCGCAGGCATAGGCATAGCCCCGGACAAAATCAGTTTGTTTGTCGTTGAGCACATTACGGAACCGGGGCACGTACGTACCCGTTGGTCGGCGGCCGTAATAATATATATCGTTGTACTCCTTCCCTTCGTAAATACCCGACAGGCGGCCCCGGTAGTTGTGATCCATCAGATAGTGGCCCAGAGCTCCGCTGTCGTTACCCAGCCCATTGGGGAAGCGGCTGGAGGTCGAATTGAGCAACAGCATGGTAGAGTTTAACGTGGCGGCATTCACGAAAATTACTTTGGCGAAGAACTCGGTGGCCTTTTTGGTATTGGTATCAATGACCCGTACGCCCGTTGCCCGTTGTCTTTTCTCATCGTAGATGATGGAGTGGACCACCGAGAAAGGCCGGATAGTCAGGCGACCGGTTTTGGCGGCAGCAGGCAAGGTGGCCGAATTACTGCTGAAGTAAGCGCCGTACAGGCACCCACGGGCGCACCAGTTGCGCGCCTGGCAGTCGGCACGGCCAAGTTCCTGATGAATTTTCTGCGCTTTGCTCAGATTGGCCGTGCGGCTGATGATCAGGTGCCGGTTGGGAAACTGCTTCTTCCAGGCATCGCGGACGTGTTTTTCAATGCAGTACATCTCGAAGGGGGGCAAAAACTCGCCGTCGGGCAGCGTGGACAGCCCATCTTTGTTGCCACTGATACCCGCAAACCGCTCAACATAGCTGTACCACGGAGCCAGGTCGTCGTACCGGATCGGCCAGTCGATGCCGATGCCGTCTTTCTGATTATCCTCAAAATTAAAAGGTGCCCAGCGCTGGGTCCAGCGTGCCCACAGCAGCGACTTGCCGCCTACCTGGTAGCCCCGAATCCAGTCGAACGGCTTCACCTGCGTGTACGGATGATCTTCGTCGCGGATAAAGAAGTGACCGGAGTATTCGTTGAAGGCGTAGTCAACTTTCCGTTGGGTGGGCGCTTTTTCAAGTTCGGTTACCGGATACCGGCCCCGGTGGTGCATCTCCCACGGGCTCGACATGGTCGTGGGGTAGTCGGTAACGTGTTCGATGGGGCGGCCCCGCTCCAGTACCAGGGTGCGCAGGCCTTTTTGCGTCAGTTCTTTGGCGGCCCAGCCTCCGCTGATACCTGAGCCAATGACAATGGCGTCGTAGGTATTTTGAGCAGTTGCTTTCAGGTTAAGGTTCATCGGGCAAGGTAAATTTTCACCAATTTACGCAAAACCAGGTAATCTGCCGCTGGATTCAGACAGGGTTTAGCCCACAAAAAACCTCTCACCGCTACATATAGAGCAATGAGAGGCTTTTCTGTGTATCAGGAAGAGTACCGCTGCTAATTACCGCTGGGTCCTTTCGCATTCCCGCTGCCGCTGGCAGGGCTGCCTTTGGCGGTTCCCTGACCCGTGTTGCTGATGCGCTGGTTGGTATTGCCGCCTGCGCGGGCATTTGTCTGCGTACCCCGATCGCCCGGCCGCTGGTTTACTTTGTTAACATCGGTAACCGAACCGGGCTGTTGTCCCTGTGGCTTTACATTGACCCGCGACGTGCTGGCTCCACCCGGGCCCGATTCGGATGTGGTCATGGTTTGGCTGCGTTGTCCGCCACCATTTCCGGTATTCGCCTGATCAGGACCAGTCAGGTTATCGGCCTCGCCGGCCTCGCTTCTAACGCCCTCAACGGAACCAGGGCGCTGGGAGCCGGTCTGACCCGAAGTCGATAACGTAGAGGTAGTGCGGTTAGGTTGCTGCCGTACCGTAATTTTAGTGTTGGTCCCCGGTGCTCCTCCCGGTGTAGGAACACTGGAACTGCCTTCCGACGAGCTACCCTGCGTCCGGACGCGTGGTCCCAGCGCCGGCAGTTGGTTGACCCAGCGGGGTTCGCGTTCAGTGCTGGCACTAGCTTCGGCCGACCGGGTTGGCATATTGTCGCTCGGCGCTACAATCACGTATTCGGAGCCAATGGCTGAAGTGGGTGCGGTAGGTGAGTAAAAGCTATTTCCGCTTCGACTGACCGTGTTACCTTCCATTTTTCCGTTTCCCCGCCGGGTATCTCCGCTGCCGGTCCGCTGCAGCCCTTCACTTGAACTGGTCTGGCTTTTTGGGTTAGCGGCTTTGGTGGTGACGCCGGAAGTTGTTTTCTGCGATTGTGTCTGCGCTATCGATTCGGCCGCCAGCACCATAGACAGGGCCAGTCCGCCGATCAGTATCTTTTTCATAACATGATGTATTTACAAAATCAGTCCAATGTTACCTAATCAACCTTAATCGATAGGCTTTGTTTGTAAAATTAGCCTGGAGAAAGGGGGGGCGGAGATGCGCTGCTGCCGGAACTTTTCATACATTGGCAGCATTTGCCAATAAACCAAAAGCTGCCGTACGCTTGGAAAACGCTACCGCTCCTGATTCACAGACGCTTCCCCACCGGCTCAACTTACTGCAAGGAACCGCCCTGAACATGATTGATATGGTCGGGATCGGACCGTTTGTGGTATTGCCGCTGGTCATCCAGACCATTGGCGGGCCGGAGTTCATCTATGCCTGGGTACTCGGTGCCCTGATCTCGTTTATCGATGCTTTTGTCTGGGCCGAACTGGGCGCGGCCTTTCCCCAAGCCGGCGGCAGCTACAACTTTCTGAAAATCGCTTATGGTGAAAAACGCTGGGGCCGATTGTTCTCCTTCCTGTTTGTCTGGCAAACACTGATTCAGGCTCCGCTGGTGGTCGCATCCGGGTCTATTGGCTTTGCGCAGTATGCTTCCTACCTCTTCCCGCTCGACGACTGGCAGCGTCGGTTGGTGTCCGGTGGGGTGGTCATTGTCATTGTCCTGCTGCTGTACCGGCGTATCGAAACCATTGGGCGCATTAGCCTGCTGCTCTGGGCCTGCGTGCTGACCACGATGGGCTGGATCATTGTCGGCGGCCTCAGCAACGCTACCCGACCGGTGCTGGAGGTGGTTCAGGCCGCCGGGCCGGTAACGACCGGGCTATTTGGGGCAGGGCTCGGAGCCGCTTCGGTCAAAACGATTTATTGTTACCTGGGCTATTACAACGTTTGCCATTTGGGCTCAGAGATTCAGAACCCAAAGCGCAACATCCCCATCAGTATGTTTATTTCCATCGTCGGGATTGCCGCGCTGTACCTGCTAATGAACGTGAGTGTAGTCAGTGTGATTCCCTGGCAGGAGGTGCAGCAGAGTAAATTTATTGTGAGTACGTTTGTGGAGCGGCTATACGGCCCCGAAGCGGCCCAGATGGCTACCTGGCTGGTACTGGTGGTCGCGTTTTCATCCCTGTTTGCCGTGCTGCTCGGGTATTCGCGGGTACCCTACGCGGCTGCCGCCGACGGTCAGTTCTTTTCTGTCTTCGCCCGTTTGCATCCTACCCGCCACTTTCCGCACCGCTCGCTGCTCTTCCTGGGGGCCCTGGCGTTTGTGTTCAGTCTGCTATTCCGGCTGTCAGACGTCATTACGGCCATTCTGGCGATGCGCATTGTGGTGCAGTTCATCGGTCAGGCCGTTGGGCTGCTGATTTTGCACCGGAACCGGCCCCGCTCCAGTTTTCCGTTTCGGATGCCGCTGTACCCGTTGCCGGTTGTGCTGGCAATTATCATCTGGGCGTTTATTTTTGTCTCCACCGGCTGGTCCTTTATGCTATCGGGGCTGACGGTTACGACTCTGGGCATCGTGGCCTTTTTGATTTTGGCGAGAGTCAAACGCCAGTGGCCGTTCTAAGCAAACCCCTCTATGCGGCTTTCTTTCTGGATTGTTATTTTCCTGTTGGCGACAGCCCTTTACGGCCTGTTGGTTATAAAAGATTTTCAGACCCCCATTACCGGCTGGGGCGACACTGATGTTTGGGAATATTACGGCTACTACGTTGCCAACAATCTGTCCTTTACACCCTTGCCAGTGCTCGATCTGGTCAATAACCAGCTGGCGTATCCGCACGGCACCAACCAGGCTTTGCAGGATTGGGCGGTGGAGCGGGAGCTGTTTTACGCGCTTTTTTACCTGCTAACGGGTACGACCGGGCCGTATCTGCAGGTTTATCTGTTACTCTCGGCATTGGTTACGGTTTTTGGCGTATTCTGGCTGCTGAAACCCGTAACGGGTGACTCAAAGGCGGGTCTGGCTGCGCTGGTGCTGGCGTTTTGTAATTTTTACGCCATTCACAAATACCCCGGCCATCTGGCGTTTACTGCCATGCACTGGACCACGCTCGGTTTAGTGACGGACTGGTTACTGGTACGTCGGGTGTGGCTGATGCAGCCGCTTACGCTGCGTTTTCTATTACTGAAAGCCTTGTTGCTGGCGCTGGTGCTGGGGCTGAACCTGGGCTATGTAGCCGGCTATGCGCTGTCGTCGTTTACCCTGGCTGCGTTGTTTTGCGTCGGAGTCTACATCAGCCGGATACGCCGGGTGTCGCTTCCAGAGTACTTCAGGCTTGATTTGTTTGTTCATCGATGGCAGCATATAGCCCTGCTTGGCGGTATACTTGGAGCGGCCTGCCTGTATCTGCCGCTGGTCCTGCAGATTGCTGCGGCCGCTAAAAGCCTGCAGTCGGCCGATTTGCCGATGGGTGCCTTCTGGGATAACCCATTCCGGCTACTACTGCCGCTATTGCCGGGAGTCAGTCCGTACCATATCGATTACCAACCTTGGCTGCGTGATCATACGGAGGGGTTGGGGCCAACCAGTCCGGGGCTATTTCTGGTCCTGCTCAGCCTCATCGGGTTTTTCCAGGCACGGAACAAAGCCGTCTACCTGCCGCTGCTGCTGCTGATGGCCATGTGCCTGTTGTTCCATACTACCCGTATACCGACGCTCCGGGTTTTTCCCTGGTTTCTGTTTACACGAGTATCGTCCCGCGCTACACTCATCTACCCGATTATTTTGACCCTGCTGGCTTTATCGGTAGACTGGAAACGGTTGCCGCTCCTGCTGCTCAGTCTGGTTGTAACGCTGGCCCTGGCAGAAACAATTACTTCTTACCAGTTTCATACGCTCTACTACCAACCCGTAAAGCTGGACCGGAATTTTTACGCCTATATGAATACAGTAAAGCAGACCCCTGGCGAGGCCGTACTCGACTGGCCATTCTGCACGCTGGGCGACAATGGTATAGGCGAAGATCTTTGCCCGTTCTTCTACCAGACGTCCGGCACGTTTGCCCTGCGCCGGTTTCACGACAAGAAGGTTATCGGCTTTTTTCTGGGTCGATTGCACCCCTCGCAGGTTGCGCCCTTTCAGCGTGCGAACTGGCCTTGTCTGTTTGTGCCAGATGATACGGATATGTTCAAATCGACCCGGCAGCGCCGGTGCCTTACCGAGGCCGAAATGCAGTTCTTCGCCGATTTTTTTACTTACAACGACTTCAGCGGTATCAACCTCTACCCGGATCTGCTGGCTCCTGGCTGTGAAGAGGCCTTTTACCGGCGGTTTGGCCGGCCGGTGGCTGAAACCAATATCGCTATGTCCAGCCGGATGGTGTTTATTCCCAAGCCCGATTCGCTGCGGGCACGACTGAATCCGGCACTGGGTAAACGCATCCGGTTTGCCTGTCCGGACGATCAGGCGGGCCGCTGATACACCACAAATACCGAACTGCCGAAGGGGGCTTTTGAGAAAACCTGTTCTTCGGCCCGCACCAGGCCGTACAGCAGTCCGTTGACACCATCGCCGGGATAGCCCACATCGGAGTGCAGGTTTTGCAGTTGCAGGATGTTTAGCCGCAAGGCCAGCAGTTGCGCTTTGCGGTACGACCAGATAAGCGGAGCCAGCAGAAAACTCCAGTAGGTGCCGTACCGAAGCGACATGTTTACCGCCTTACCGAAGCCTTTAAACTCGTCCAGTGTGAACCGTCGGGGTATTTTCAGGACAATCGAGTGAACGCCCTCAAAGGCCTTCAGGGCATTGTTATTGGTAATGAGCAGACCACCTGGTTTTAACCGGTTCCGGAACTCCGTCAGAATGTGCCGGATTTCGTCGTCGGAGAAATAGCAGAGTACGTCGTTACAGATAATCACATCGAATGGCTCAGGTGGCAGCGTACCTACATCGCGCAGATCCAGTTGGCCGACGTTTAGACCACGGGAGCGGGTGAAAGCAACAGCATCTTCCGACAGATCAAGGCCTCGCAGGTTCCGGTAGCCGTTATGCTGCAGGAACGATAGCATGCCGCCTGTTCCGCAGCCCGCATCCAGAATCCGGAGCTCCCGGCTGTCCCCAAACTGCCGCTGAATCTGCCGCATTACCTTCCCGTGCAGAATCCGGTACCACCACAGCCGGGACTCCACCCGGAACATTGCTTCGTATTCTTCGTGTAAACCAATCATGTTTCTAGTTTCAACCGGGCGGCCGTCGGACTGCCGAAGCGGTGCTGTTTCAGGTTCCAGGTTAGTTGATAGTCTATTAGGCTAAAACCGCCGGGCGGCCGCGTTGAAACCTGGAACTTGAAACAAATTTAGATCTTTCCCCGCCAGTACTCCCGACTATAAATCCGCCGGTGCGGCCAGTGTTTGGCGCGAAGGGCGAAGGGGGTGTAGGCGTGGGCATCTTTGGGACTTTGCTGGTAATACTGGTCGTCGTCGGTCAGCAGGAGCGATTTGTAGTTTTTTCCATCCTTAACAGTCAGGTCAGCAAACGGTAGCTCCGGCCGCCAGTCGGGGTGGCGGGTAGTAAGTTTATCTTTCAACAGCGCACCGGAGCGAAGCGTATCGGTGGGGCGGGGCTGCGGACGAAACTGCCCTTCGGCTACCTGGCGGGCGTAAGCCAGGTAAGCTTTCAGGAGTTTTGGCCCTTCGTTGGTGGTTTGTTCTACATTTAACTGCTCGGGCCAGAGGCTGGTCACAATATAAATGCGCTCTCGTGCCCGCGTGATGGCCACGTTCAGTCGGTTTTCGCCACCGACTGCGTTCAGGCTGCCAAACTGCATGGCCAGCCGTCCCGACTCATCCGGCGCATACCCCAGCGAGAAGACGATAATGTCCCGCTCGTCGCCCTGCACATTTTCGATGTTTTTTACGAAGGTTACCTCGCTGGTCAGCTCCTTGTCGAAGGTAGCCAGGGGAAGGTTCCTGAGTTCACCGGCGGCCATTGGGTTCTGGCGGTCCACTTCCGGATGGAAATAGCCATCCAGCCGCTCCTGAATCAACTGCTGCTGCGCGTAATTAAACGTAACGATGCCGACCGATTTACCCGGCTGCTCCACGGCGAGCTGTTCGAGTAACTGCAGTACCTTTTCGGCTTCAACAGGATTGGTATTCTGTTGCCAGGTTCCGTTTACCTTCAGGTAGTGGATGGCCGGTTCGTGCCGGTTTACGTCGTGGCAGTCGGGCAGCAGCGTCAGGCGATTGCGGTAAAAATACTGATTCGAGAAGGTGATGAGGTCCAGCGAGCGGCTGCGGTAATGGCCCGTCAGCGACACCTGCGGGAGGTACTGGGCTGCCAGATCGAGCAGGGATTCTACTTCCAGCACGACCGGGGTTTCGTCATTGGTTTCCTCTTCAAACCGGATGCGGTAAAGATCGCTGGGCCGGAGTTGCTGCTTATCGCCAGTCACCACTACCTGATTCCCCCGGAACATAGCCGGCAGGCCGCTTTCGGCAAAGCATTGCGAAGCCTCATCGAAAATAACCAGGTCGAACAGTCCTTCCTGAAGCGGAAACATCGCCGACACCGATTCGGGTGACGCCATCCAGCAAGGTACCAGTTTAAAGATTTCGTCGGCGTACTGCTCCATCAGCTTCCGCACGGGCCAGATGTTACGCCGTTTGGTGGTCTGGTGCAGCAATTCGCGGTAGGTGACCTGGTTGTTCAGCCGGTTAAAGGTCAGGTTTTTATGAGTCTGTTCTCGTAATTTAACAAGCAGCATATCCCGGCTGAGGGCCTGCTTTTTGCGCATACTATCCTGCAGGTCGTGTTCAATCTGCTCGTTTTTCAGCGACGACACTCCCCGCAGCATCGGGTACTTTGTTTCAATGTGTTCGATCCAGGCCAGGCGGAGGGCGTTCTGAAACAGCGTGGCTACCTGCTCCGGTGTTCCGGCTTCAGCCCCATTTTCAGCAGGAGCAGCAGGGGGTAGCGCATCATACAGCCGGTCAACGATGGTTTGCTCCTCATCGCTGAAGTTTTCCCAGGCTTTATCCGTATCGACAAGTAAATCAAAGTCGTCGTGGAGCGTATGCCGCAGCCGTTCGGCATAATCCCGATCACGCCAGGCTTTTTCGATCTGCCCGTCCGTTAGGTAGGTCTGCCAGTCGGCTTGTTGCTGAAGTACCTGAAATGCCAAGGGTGACAGCGCCCGTATGGTTTTGGTGAACGACTGAAAACTCTCCCAGACCGCCGGTGGCAAATAGCTAGTGGCAGACAGGTGCCGGAGCTGTTCGGCGGCTTCGCTGGCGCGGCAGAGCAACCGCAGGCTATCGGGCTCGTCGGGCAGGGCCGGCGAAAGCGTCAGCAGCGGCCTGGTCTGCTGACGGACCGATTCCAGTTGCATACGCTTCTCAACTTTATGGGTAAGTGTATCCAGATCGTCAGCCGAAACCGTTAGGGCATTGGCGGCTGTTACCTGCCGCAGTTGTTCTTTGCCATGCCCACGCAACTGCCACCAGTTCCACGAGACCCAGGAATTTCGGGCCTGTCGGGCTTCGTCGAGCAGGCTGCGGAAGGCTGGAAGTTCGTCCGGCGGCAGCGTCGTTTCCGGACCGGGAGTATCCAGCGCTTCGATCCAACTGCTGGCCAGCTTCTCCAACTGCTGTTTGGCAGTAGTCCGGGCCGGATGCGTCGGGTGATCGATAAAGAAACGAACGATACGCCAGATCCGCTCGGCCTCCGGTCCGTCGAGCAACGCAATCACCGCAGCCAGTTGGTCGGCCTGGCTGTGCCAATGCTGCCACTCGGTCAGCGTCAGCGTTCGGCCGATTAAGTGATTGGTTTGCTGATTACTGGTCTGGGCTGTTTCTGGTATAGCACGGATCACTTCTTCCGCTGCCGACAGGGCTGATGCCGGGAACTGGCTAAAGGATACCCGTTCGGCAAACAGGTGCTCGGCAGGGAGCCGCTGCCGATAGGTGGTATATTCCGTCAGCTTACGCAGAAAGTTGTTCAGCGTATCAAATCTGAACTGCGCATAATAATCTTTCAGCGGTATGGTGGGTGCGTTGGGGCTACTGGTCAGGTATAATTCCTTTACTGATAAACCACAGTCGCGGGTATCGAAAAGTGCCTCCTTAAAGGCCTGTAACTCGGCCGTTAACTGATCTATTTTTCGACTTTCAGCGTCAAAGTCGCGCTCCATCACCACGGCATCGAGGCTGTAGTTCTGTCGCTTGTAGGTATCTACCAGGTCAATCTGAGTGGCAATCTGGCTGTAGAGTGGTTTGCGGTCGTTCTGAAAGTCATGGATCAGGGCCACAAACGGCTCCATGCCTACCTGTCGCAGGCGGTTGTAGACCACATCCAGCGCGGCCCGTTTCTGGCAAACCAACAGCACCCGTCTGCCTTGGGCGGCACCGTCGGCCATCAGGTTGGCGATAAGCTGCGATTTACCCGTACCGGGAGGACCCTGCACCACCAGCGACTGCCCGGCTTTTACAGCCCGCACGGCGGCTTCCTGCGACCCGTCCATCGGCAGCGGAGTCCGCATATGTTCTTCACGGATCTGATTACGGGGTACCGATTTTGGCGCGGTAAACGGGATGCCGGCTCCGTTTCGCGTACCACTGTCAGGTCCCTGGCTTCGGCCGGCGCGGGCAATCAGTCGATCGTAATCCGGAGCCAGGAACGATCCCGCCTGTGGAAAGATGCCCAGCACAGCCTCCGGATACAGCTTCAATTCGCCCGTTCGCTCCTGCGCATCCAGGTTCTTTAGCGACTGCTTATCAAACGGCAGGAGTTTATTTTCAAAAAGCTCTTGGTTGAAGTTGATCTCCAGCGGACTGGCTTTCAGCCATTCGTACAGCTGAATCCGAAATGCCAGCGCGTCGTGGGGGAAATCGGTAAAATCTTTTTCGAGGTATTCGTCCGGAATAGAGACCTTGTTGAAATGGGCGTAGGCCAGAAAAATAGTGGAGTTGATAATGGCGATCTCGTCACCCCGGCGGGTAAGCTGCCATTGTTTGTCTTCCTGCTCCAGATGAACCGGAAAAAACAGCAGCGGGCCGTGTACCACTGTGCCATCCATCAGTTTCCCCCGGACAAACGGGTAGCCTACGTACAGATCCCAGGTGCCGCGTTCTTCCTCAATAAATTGCTCTGTCCGGGCAATCCGCCGAAGCTTCCGGCTGACCTCATTGACCCGCTGGTTTCGGCTGTCGAGTACATCGCAAATGGGAATCGCCGGCCGCTGGGCAATGAGTTGGGTAATCAGATCGAAAGAGGGACGGTTGAGCAGAAAGTCGGTTTCGTGCAGGTCCAGAAACTGCTCGGCGGGCAAACTGGTCAGCAGTAAGGATCGGTTCCGGCTGCTGAGGTTAGTCAGCCGTTTGCGGTAAACTTTCAGGATGTCGGGCGTGAACATGGCAGGGCAATATACCACCAAAAACAACACACGGATGCAGGAGGTTTACGTTAGTATGTAAATCTCTGCATCCGTGTATTCATGTTCTATCCAACGGCTCGTCAGACCCTGATTTCCTCGTCTTTCTCTACCATTTCCTTCTCCGGAATCAGCCAGGAAGCCAGAATACTTACCCCCAGAATCGTCAGGATAATGTACAGTGAGTAGACCGTTTCAAAGCCAATTTTGTCCAGATAGGAGTGAGCCAGCATCTTCAGACCGATAAACGTCAGCAGCGCGGCCAAACCTACCTTCAGAAAACGGAACTGGCTCATGATGCTCGACAGGAAGAAGAACATCGACCGCAGCCCCATAATGGCAAACACATTGGAGAAAAAGACGATGTACGGGTCTTTGGTGATCGAGAAGATCGCCGGGATCGAGTCGACTGCAAAGACCAGGTCGGTAAAGGCCACGACCACCACCACAATAAACAGGGGGGTGACAAATAGCTTCCCGTCGGTTTTGCGCCGGACAAAAAAGTGGTCGATCACGTTCCGGCGGTACACGTTCAGGTACTTGGCCGTAATCTTCACCACCGGGTGGTTTTTGGGCTCAATTTTCTCGTCCTCGTCTTTCTGGAAGAACAGGTTGACACCGGTATACACCAGAAACGCCCCGAAGATGTAGATGATCCAGTCGAAACGCTGCAGCAGGGCCGAGCCGACAAAAATAAATACAAACCGGAGGACGATGGCCCCCAGAATTCCCCAGACAAGAATCTTTTTGTAAAACCGCTCCCGGACGCCAAACGACGCGAAAATCATGATAAACACGAAGATGTTGTCGGCCGACAGCGAGTACTCGACCAGATAACCGGTGATGTATTCCAGCGCCATATTGTTCTGGAACCGCGCCAAACTGGCCTCAAAATTACCGGCGACCAGGTCAACCTGGGGGGCGTAGAGGTTTCGGATCTCTTCGAGCCGGGCCATTGTATCGATGCCGTGGATCAGGTATCCGTACTGTTTTATAAAAAAATAAAAAGCGATCGATAACGCTACCCAGATGGCGCTCCAGATCCCCGCTTCTTTAAAACTAACAATGTGGCTTTTTTGCCGGGTCAGCAGACCAAGGTCCAGTGCCATTACAAACAGCACAAAAGCGGCAAATGCCAGAAAAAATAAGGTTTCGCTATCCAGCATGTTTCTAATAAATTACTAATAAGAGAACGCCGGTTGATAAAAGAAAGTTGACGTTCAGGCGCAAAAAACGGCGCAATATCGGCAAAGGAATTTGTTCCTGCTCAGGAAATGTTGGCGTATTGCGTTTCGCTCCTTAGTTTCGCGCCATGTTTAATGGTAAAAAAGTGATTGTGGTGATGCCGGCTTACCGGGCAGCACTAACGCTGGAGCGTACCTACCGTGAAATTCCGCTTGATCTGGTTGATGATGTAATTCTGGTGGATGATGCCAGTCCCGATAATACCGTGGAGGTGGCCCGCCAACTGGGTATCCGGCATGTGATCCGCCACGACCGCAACAAAGGATATGGCGGTAATCAGAAAACCTGCTACCGCAAGGCGCTTGAATTAGGGGGCGATATTGTAGTGATGCTCCACCCCGACTATCAGTACACGCCGATGCTGCTGCCGGCCATGGTCTCGATCATCGGCAACGACTTGTATCCGGTGGTGTTCGCGTCGAGAATCCTGGGCAAGGGCGCGCTGAAGGGCGGAATGCCCATGTACAAATATATTGCCAATCGCTTTTTGACGTTCACGCAGAACCTGCTGATGAACCAGAAGCTGTCGGAATACCATACCGGCTACCGGGCCTTCTCCGGGGAGGTGCTCCGGAAGCTGGATTTCACCCACAACTCCGACGACTTCATCTTCGACAACGAGATGATTGCCCAGATCTTCTACAAGGGATTTGAGATTGGCGAAGTAACCTGCCCCACCAAGTATTTTGAAGAAGCCTCGTCTATCAACTTCCGACGGAGCAGCATCTACGGCCTGGGCGTGCTGAAAGTTTCGCTCTACTATATGCTTACGAAACTGGGACTGATGCGCTGGAAGCTGCTGCAGTGACCCGCTCCGGCTGCGTCATATTCATCTCCAGAATCATCGACTCCAGCGTGAGGCCGGGTCCGAAGGCACAGCTCAGAATGTTGGGCTGCGCGTCGGCCGTGCCCTGGGTCAGCACTTCACGCCAGATCGCCGTCAGCACAAACAACACCGTGGCCGATGACATATTACCGTATTGCCGCAACACTTCGTAGGCGTAGCGGTTCTGCTCCGGTTCGAGGCCCAGTTGCTGCTCAATCACCTCCAGAATTCGCCGGCCGCCCGGATGCAGGGCATAATACCCGATGTCGCCGATGGTGAGGCCGCTTTTTTCCAGCAACCGCGACATCAGCTTACCGATACCGTTGCGGATTACCGCGGGTACCTCCTGCGTCAGCGTCATTTCAAAGCCGTGGTCGTTGACGTGCCAGGCCATTTCGTCTTTTCCCTCCGGCAGCAAATCGCAGTAAAACGTTCGCATCCGCAGGGATCGTTCCGCTCTGGGTTGCGCTTCTACCAGCACGGCGGCTGCGCCATCGGCAAAGAGGGCGTTGGAGAGCAGATGGTCGGTTTCCGACCGTTTCTGAAAATGAAGCGTGCAGAGCTCAATGGATACCACCAGCACTTTGGCGTCTGGGTCGGCCCGTACAATGGCATCGGCGGTCTTCAGGCCGTTGAACGCTCCGTAGCAACCCATAAAGTTGATTGCCAGCCGTTGGGTGGTCGAGGGCAGATCAATTGCTTCCAGGATTTCGATATCCGGACCGGGATTGGCCAGGCCGGTACAACTTACCACAATCAGGTGGGTAATTTGCCGGAGTTCGAACTCCGGATAATCGGCCAGGCAGTTGCGAATGGCCTTGACCGCCAGGGGTGTGGCTTCCGTACGATAAATAGCCATGCGCTGACCCACCGTTGGGAAAGGTTCCAGGCCGGGCGTATTCGGATAAAATGTAAATTTACCTAAGCGCAGTCCATAGTCAGGTAGCACCGAGTGGCGCTGCTCAATGCGGGTCTGGCGGTAAATGGTTTGTAGGCGCCGTTGTTCGCGCTCATCAAACTGCAGCGCGTCGGCCATAAACTCGGCGATTTTAGACTGCGGTATGGCATAGGCCGGTACGGCAGTGCCCAATGCGTTGATATAACTGCTATGCTGATTTGGCATATCGGAACGTCGCTCAAAGGTATTGGGGGTATAACTATCAGTTGTATGATAATGTTGGTGGTCTTATGGTAACACAGGAAAAAAGCAGACGTATGACCGCCCGAGCGGTCTGGTTGCATCTGCGGGTACCGTTCTCGTTCTTTCTGCTGCCCGTCTTCTGGTTTGCCTTAAGCCAGTCCCCTCAGTCGGACACCGGCCGGGCCCTGGCGGTAGTGCTCATCATCCACCTGCTGCTTTACCCGGCCAGCAACGCCTACAACAGCTATTATGATAAAGACGAGGGCAGCATCGGTATTCTGGAAGCGCCCCCGCCCGTCGACCGGACGCTGTTTTACGTCGCCTGGGGACTCGACCTTATTGCGCTGGTGCTGGGCGCGTTCATCGGCTGGCCGTTTGTGCTGTACCTGCTCGTTTACGGGGCCATCTCTAAAGCCTACAGCAACGACCGCATCCGGCTCAAAAAGTATCCGGTTATCAGCTGGCTGGTGGTGGGCTTCTTTCAGGGCGGCTTTACCTACCTGATGACCTACCAGGCCATTAACGACCTGCCGCTGTGGGCCCTGACTGAACCCAGGCCGCTGCTGGCAGGCCTGCTCTGCACACTGAACCTGCTGGCGATTTATCCTATTACCCAGGTGTACCAGCACGACGAAGACAGCCGCCGGGGCGACCTGACCATGAGCCGGCTGCTGGGCATCCGGGGCACGTTTGTCTGCGCCATTGCGATGTTTGGCCTGTCGGTAACAGGCTATTACTTCTATTTCGAGGGTGGCTCACCATTTTATATGCTGCTGGGTTACCTGCTGCCGGCGGCCGGTTTCTTTCTGTTCTGGTACTGGCAGGTCTACCACGATACGGGCAAGGCCAACTTCCGCTCGGCCATGCGGATGACCCTGTTGGCGGGTTTGGGCCTGAACGCTTTTTTTCTGACATTGCTGCTGCTAAACCGTTCGTAGCCAGTGCGGAGCACATGTTCTGGCGTGGTTTTCTAAATTTTTTCGGCAAAACCACTTGACAAATGGCGGAGATGCCTTAATTTTGCATCACCAAACAACGCGAAAGTAGCTCAGCTGGTAGAGCGCGACCTTGCCAAGGTCGAGGTCGCGGGTTCGAACCCCGTCTTTCGCTCCAGAAAAAGGCACCGACCCCGGTGCTTTTTTTGTAGAGTGCGGATTTTACCAATCCGAGCCGGGATGGCGGAATAGGTAGACGCGCAGGACTTAAAATCCTGTGATCCGTAAAAGGTCGTGCGGGTTCGATTCCCGCTCCCGGTACTTTTAAAAGGCTGTAATTCGCTGTTTATCAGTGCGTTATGGCCTTTTTTGTTTGTGTTTAGTGAAACTATAGTGAAACAGGATTTTGCCTGTTGCTCAAGAAATTTACGTAGAAAAAAGCAAATTATCAACCGGCTCTTCTTACCTGTTTCTGCCACAGGGACAGGCATATTACGCCGGTGCAGATAGAGAACCGATTATGCAAGCTGAACCGGCAAATTAATAACGACCTGAAGGAGATTGGCCGAAAGAAAAAAATTAACCTGCCGTTAACGACCTATGTGGCTCGACACTCCTTCGCCACAACGCTAAAAAAGAGCGGTACGCCAATAGCAGTCATTAGCCAGTTGATGGCATGACAGGGAGCAGACTACCCGCATTTATCTGGACAGCTTTGAGAATGAAGTGTTGGATGATGCACTGAATGCTTTTCTGTAACGCTGTATGCCGTGTAGTGCCACATTTAATGTAAAACCCTCTTAATAACCCATTACAATTTTTCTATCCGCTTTGGGTCGCTAAAGAGGACCCTATCATACTTTAATATAGAGAGGCCGCCAACAAAGCGGCCTTTTTCAATATCCAAATTAGTTAAATGAATAATAGTTAAATGTATATTATTTATTTGGCTAATCTGTGATTTACTTAATTAAAATTTGGTTAAGGGCTTGTGTTTACCAAAAACGTGCTATACCTTTGAGCTGTTAAATCAAAAAAGAAGGTCAAAACTAATTATAGAATATATCAAAATTAGAATGTATAGTCCACGGAGAGACTGATAACTATTTAAGTAAGTATTTTAATAAATTAGTAACAAAAGGTAAGTTAAAGAATGACAGTAAAAAACAAAGTAGTTCATACTAATAATGAGGTTAACCAACCTCAGCAGCAACCAACAACCAATCTTTCAGATGCAGAAACATCCAACGCAACTGAAATTCCACCAAGCATAGAGGTGAAAACGGAAGAAACCACGGGGCTGGTGCTGAGGGATCCAGCCGAACTTCTGGATAGCATGCTGGAACAGGTTGGCCTCAAGGACTTTAAGCAAGCCCTGACCAAGGATAAAGAACAGCTCAAAGACAAGCATCAGCAGATTATTGTAGTGGAAACGATTATGGAGATTGCTGACCATAATAAATGGGGGCTTTGCAAGCAAAACGCCTTCCTATACATCTACAATGGAGCGTATTGGCAGGTAGTTGAGGAACATGTAATTCGGACTTTTTTAAAGAAAGCCGCCGAGAAAATGGGCGTTGATAAGTACGATGCCAGATATTTTGTTTTTGGTGACCAGCTTGTTAAGCAATTCAGTGACCAAGGCTACTTACCGGCTCCAAAAGGACGTACCGATTGTATTCTCATTAATCTGCTTAACGGAACCTTTGAGATTACCAGTGAGGGTCAGCGACTACGGTCGCATGACAGCGGCGACTTTCTGACCTATCAATTACCTTTTTCTTATGATCCCAGTGCAAAGGCACCCCAATGGCAGCAGTTTTTGGATAAAGTACTACCCGACAAAGAGTGCCAGAAAGTACTCGCTGAATTTATCGGGTATCTCTTTGTTAGCGCATCCCTGCTCAAACTGGAGAAGGCACTGCTTCTATTCGGTAGTGGAGCCAATGGTAAGTCCGTCTTTTTTGAGGTGATTATGGCACTACTCGGACCGGAGAACGTCAGTAATTATTCTTTGAACAGTTTAACCAACGACCCGGCTTATCACCGTGCCCACTTAGCTAATAAAATACTCAATTATGCAAGTGAGATCAACGGTAGACTGGAGGCCAGCATTTTCAAGCAGTTAGTTTCGGGTGAACCGGTAGAGGCAAGATTGCCTTATGGGCAGCCCTTTATCATGCACCGGTATGCCAAACTAATTTTCAACACCAATGAGCTACCTACCGATGTGGAGCATACGAATGCGTTCTTTCGCCGATTTTTGATTGTGCCGTTCTCAGTAACCATTCCGGAAGCGGAGCAGGATAAGGAATTAGCGACTAAAATCATTGAGTCGGAACTCTCCGGAGTATTTAATTGGGTACTGGATGGATTAAACCGCCTTCTCCAGCAGAAGAAGTTCACGGACTGCAAAGCCATTCTTCAGCAGCTGGAAAGCTACAAACGGGAGTCTGACAGTGTACATCTGTTTTTGAACGAGAACGAATACACACCTGACCCATGTGATTTGCGTCCCTTGAAAGACCTCTACCATGAATACAGGGGGTTCTGTGTGGATGAGGGATACAAACCGGTGAGTTCCAAAAACTTTAAAAAACGACTGGAGAACATCGGAATAACGATCGAGAAGAAGTCTATTGGACTAAGCGTTTATATCCGGAAATTTTAAAATCCCCTTCTGTTAAAAAACATCTTTTCTGAACGTCACTTTTGTCACTTTCGTCATGGTCTCTCCTGATTATCGGAGCTGCATTATGACGGAAGTGACGGAAATGACGCAACTAAAAACAATTTTTTAAACAATAATTATATAAAGAACATGAGCAACAAAAAGGATTACCGCTACCAGTTCGAGAAAAAAGGTAGCCAACATAACTGTCCCGAATGTGGCGAGAAAAAGGAATACACCCGGTATGTAGATACCTACACGGGCGAGTTACTGCCTGAAGAATACGGCCGTTGCAACCAAGAGGATAAATGCGGTTATTTCATAAGCCCCTACCATAAAGACTCGTCAGGTACAAGCTATTCCGATAGAGTGTGGGCAAAAAGCCAAATACCAAGTAGGTTCTTTGCAAAAGCTTACGGGTTAAAGGATGAAGGTTACAATTATGATGACACGCTCCATCTTTTAAAAAAGTATGATGAACTGAGTTTTTCCCAAGCTGTCGATGTTGTTGACTATGTATACAAAATCGGAAAGGGGTCACTGAAGGTATATGAAGAACCTTCAAGCCCATCGACTCAACTCACAATACCTGAAGAGGTATACCGGCAAACACTAAAATCCTACTTCCGGAACAATTTTGCCTTATTGTTGAACCATCTGTTTGGTGATGAAAAGAAGATGGAACTGATAGAACGCTTTCAAGTAGGTACCTTAGATGAATGGCCTAAGAGTGATGAGCGGGGTGGCACAATCTTCTGGATTATCGATGAACATGAAAATGTAAGAGGTGGGCAGTTGAAGTTGTTTAGTAGAGACGGGCATACTAAAGAAAATAGTTGGATACATACATCTTTAATTCATCAGTACACTAAACGATTGAAACTCATACCTAATTGGTTGTACGAGTATGCTCATGAAAACGACAACAAATGGCCTGTTCCTTTCGGTCTTCATCAGCTAGCTACCGAACCACATGACAAGCCAGTGGCTATAGTAGAAGCTTGCAAGACAGCAGTAATATGTACCGGCTATCTACCGGAGTACATCTGGATGGCAGTAGGTGGGTTAAGCTTTTTGAATGCCGAACGATTAACCCCTTTGAAGCACCGGGATATTACCCTCTTCCCGGATGCGAGCAAAGGCGGAAGTACCTTTCGCAAGTGGAGCCAGAAGGCAGAAGAGCTGAATAAATTAGGTTTCCGGGTAACGGTTGACAACCGCGTTGAGAAGCAGGCCACCTATGACCAGAAAGTACAAGGATGCGATCTGGCGGATTTGTTAATTGGGCCAAAACCGATAAAGTTGTGGTAAGCTGTTAAATAAAGAGAAAGCCGATCAAATTAGTGATCGGCTTTTTTGTTTTTAGGTGATAAAGTAGTAAAATCACTCTAGCAATTTGAATGTCAAGAGGATAAGGTTATGCGGCAGAGATGCAGCGATTAACGTGCTACGTAGACAAAGGGTATTTACTGTTTTTTCAGTGGGTAAAGCTAACTTCTTATTTGAGCAGAGACGAACTGGGTTGGTATCAAAAAAAGTACTTTACCTTCTTATTAAAAAGAAGCTTTATTTTGCGCAATATAATTTGGACAATTAGCTGAATTTTAGCTTTTCAAATACCCGTTTTTCGTGTTCGGCGCTAATCCGACCGCCTTCTGTAGCTCTTCCATCATGCTCTACCCGACATGCGTTTAATTGCTGGAAGTAGTCTCAAGGGAAGGTCCAAAGATTAAGTAAGGTAAAGCCGGTTGTCCAACGATCAATGGCTTTGCGTTAGGCGGGTTGCGGAGCACAAAACTGTTTGCCAGCACTGAACTTGAATAGAAGCACTTAGCTCCTAATTTACACGGTACAAGCGATTGCGGCTAACAGATGTTAGCGCGATATTTATTGTTCGTTCCATTTTTTAGGGAATCTGTCTCCAAATGTATCGTAACGCTTATTCGCGTTCAAAATAATTACATTTTCTCTTGTTCTCGTCAAAGCAGTGTAAACAATAGCATCTAATTTTTTATTGCTCTCTAGGGCTCGTTCAGGAATATACAGAACAATATTTAAGAGTTCCCATCCTTTAAAACTATGAATAGTTGACATCTTCAATCTACTGTCACCCATCCAAAATGCCTTTTTGTGAGGATGGAATCTTGCTTCTGTATCTTCTTCAAAAACATGATTGACCTCAATTTTTTTGTCTCGAAACATTTGAACCGCTTCTTTGCCTAATCTGTGACTTGGTAAAAGAATTACCATATCAGAAGGGCTGTAACCTTCTTTCTTAAGCCTTAAAAAGGCGTTAAGAATATAGTATTGCCATTCTTCTTCTGAAATATTTAGCCAAATAATATGGTGTGAATGAACTAATACAGGGTTATCTTCGAACTTTCCAACTTTTAGTTCCTGATTTAGTTCAAATATTTCACTGAATTCATTTGACATAACAGCGACTTTTTTTGGGAGTCTGAATGTTATGGTTAAATCAATATAAGGTTCACTAAATTTTTCAAGCCCCGCTCTTGTAACACGTTTGTCTAACCAGTCAAGTTCTCTATCAAATATGTTCTGTCTTTTGTCGCACACGATTAATGCTTCATCTCTATTGGAAAGAAAATATTTATCAAGCATTGAATACCATTCGTAGTGATAATCTTGTCCTTCATCAATTAGTATTGCGTCGTACTTTTGATACCTTTTCCCTCGGATTGCTTGAATTACAGCGTTTGGAACAGTAGCTTTAAAGAAATATTCTAAAGCTTTTTCAAATGCTTGTTGGTCTCTGTATTCCTTTCTTTCAGGTGATTTTGGCCATTTTTGCTCGAATTCATTTAGCTTATCCTTACAAAAACCGTGAAAATGTGTAAAAGTAAATTTATCCCATCTAAAAGCGAAAGGTGAACGAGCAACCATATCTTTCACATAATGCCAAAGTGTTATGTTGAATGATATAATTAAAACATTGTAGCCTTGGGACGCTAGTTTCCCTGCCCTGTAAGCAAGTGCTTGTGTCTTTCCACTGCCTGCAACGCCACGAACCCGGTAATGTCCACTTTTAGGCTCAGCAACCTTAAATTGATTGCCACGAAGTTTTAAAATAGTTCCTTGTTCTATACTATGGAAAGGTGGTATTAACCAAAACAAAATATCTTCATTCCAGTTTCTATTCCAATAATAACTACTACTCGTATTAACGTCTGGAACAATTTCATTTAAACGATTTTCTACAAGGCTGTCATAACCGAAAAATGGAAAATATTTGAAGTCTTTTATTTTTGATCCCAATTTTCCTCTGCATATATCTGTTTTGGCTTTGTGAAAATAAATACCTGTTTTTATAAGTCCATAATTTTTTTCATCTCGGTCAATAGCTTCACCTATGTTAGGTACTAATTGCCCTATTAATTTTTCTTTGTAATATTGAACTTGGTCAATTGGACTTTTTTTTTGGTATGAACCACATCCGTCATTAACAAAAAGTTCTCCTTTTTCATATTTATACATGTCTAAATTCCAGTCCTTGACTTCATAAATTACAATTCCAACTTGTGGATTAAAAATAACTATGTCCGGTCTTGTGCCATTTAAAAATGGTTGTGCAAATATTAGCCAACCTTGGTATTGCTTTAGTCCTTGTTCATTTTTCCAGTTTGGGTCTTTTGGTAAGAAGGCATCAAGGTATTTAATTAAGGCTTTTTCGCCAGCAGTCAACGGGTTGTTCTGCTCTTCTAATTGTTGCCAAGTTGGGTATAATCTATTTTCCATTGATAATGTGTCGCTATGAGACGGCTTCTATGTACATGGTTTCCTGTTGTAGTAGCAATTATTGTTGATAAGGTTGAAACTACAGCCGATAAGTAATTAGCAATAGAAGATAACAACCAAGCGCCAGTTTTGTGAATTTCGCCCCTAGAACCGCTGCTGTAAAAAGTTACTGATGTCGATGTTTACTATTGCTATTGATTTGCGTTCTATCTGCCGATTAGTGATTTACTGCTAAAAGCTTGCACTTTGCCCAATTATATGCGCTAATGCATGGTTGACTATAGCTTTTTGAAACAATTAGCCTCTATACCTTTATCTCATTTTTGTACTTCCAGTTGAGATGAAGGCATAACCCATTGATGTCAGGGTATACAGTTCGACTATTAACTCCCAACATCGAAAGGCGTTTTAAAATGTCTTCTTTTGTTGATGCTGGCACTTCTACTTCTAAAAGCAGGGACTTCATTCTCTTATGCGTCGATAAGGTTACAAATTTCTGAGATTTTTCCGAAAATCGATGGGCTGTAAACCAGCCTGATTGAGCTACAATTCTTTCATTATTAAGTGTCGGTCTATAAATTTTCGTTCTGTCGTTAGCAAATGGAGATTTATTTTTTGCTAAATCAACAAGCATACCATCGTTAGCAGATAACAAATAAACAAACGAACTTTGGTTCATAAAATATTCATTTGAGGTAGCAAACCACAGTGCCACCAAAGGATTGCTACTCCAATCAAGTAATCTAGTTTTTAAGCCAAAGTGTTGTGCTAAAACCAACCATTCCCAATCATTTCGTGGAATTCTTTTAATAAGAAGAGGAGAACGACGCTTTAGGTCTTCGAGCATTTTGATTTCAACTTCCGTAGTGTCAAATTGGGGATTTTGTCGCGCAATTGATGGAAGTAAGGAAGAGTTATTGCTTTGCCCTCTGAATAAATTTATGGTAAATCCCTTCTGAATGGTTTCTTCAACCTGCTGTAAGTAATCTTGGAAAGACTTTATTTGAATTTTCTGCATTGAGAGATGAAGTTGAAGGTTGTAGCTAACGCTAAAGTGTTTATGAAGTTGTGGCATTTGAAAAACGTCAGTTTCAATTAACCACAAAAGCAAAATAGCGATTTAAAGTTGAATGCTTAACGTCTAGCCAAAATTTTATAACACACGGTTAGCAGCCGTATTTATTGCTGGGTCATGTCAAACGTTAACGAAAATGCGCTTGCAATAGGTCCGCTTCTCCTATTAAAAACCTTATACAAGTTTATATCGTCATTATCTTTGACTATGTATCCTTCTTTACAAGTTATCAGTTGGTCGGCAATGTAGTCCTCAAGTCGCCATCCACCTTCATTTGCCACTTCATTAAATGGTGCATCTAAAGTATATTTCAACTCTCCAAAACTTGGACTATAACCTTTATTTTCACTGTCAAATTTCTTGAAGAGAGTGACAGTAAGCAATACTCTTGCCCCAACACTGAAAGAAGTATAATTAATGTCTGCTGTCAAGGGCATTTCAATCGATTGCGGCACTCTGCATGGGTTGTAGAATAAATAATGAATTGGGATTGTTGTTTCTTTTTCATACTCTTTAATTGCTTCCCATTGTTCATCCTTAACGCTTACTGCACTATATCTTGATGCGTCTGTAAAATTTACTGTTCTTGGCTTTAATATTTCTTTATACAGCTCATCATTTTCATACAATCTGCCAAACCCTTTAATATAATTCTTCTCACTATCCTCCTCTTCGGTTAAAAGTTCGTTCGCATAAAGTCTTTTAGATTGAAGGAGCGATATTTTAAACTTAACAGTCTTGCCATTTTCTCTGAAAATAATGAGTATTCCGATATCAGCAATCTCCCAGTTTGCTCAATGCCTCATCCCGCCTAAGTAATGTGTATCAAATCTTATTATCCAATTCTTTTCAACTTTTAGTGGTGCGGCATAGTTTGATAGATGTTCGATAAACGTAAAGTCCAATGAAGTTTCCCATGTCATTGGGTGTTTAGAAAGTTTTATATTTTCAAGTTATAATCTCTGAACACTTGTCTAACAAATTCTTTAATGCTTTCTGGTATTGTCATAATAATATGGCTGCTAACACTTTAATACATAAAAGCTTTGTCGTACTTCTTGTATTTATTTGCACTACTTATGTCTCACTAGGCCGTAACAAATATTGGGGTTCGTTATACTACTTGGAGTAACACCTCGACCAGCAGCATAGAAGCCAAATCGGCAGAACAGCTACTATCGCTCCACTAGCGGCAGACTCTCGACCCGCATGGAGTAGATTGGTTAAGATGAACCTGCAAATGAATGGAAAGGTAATTGTTCATTTTGACGAACTCAAGTTAATTCATCACTGCCCAAAAGAAAAAGCATTACCCTCGATTTCAGCAAACCAGAATGAGCCATATTGTAACCATTTTAGTGTATATTGTTTCTTAAGTTCAATTTCGACTGGCTTACCGCCAATAGGTGTCATCAGACGACCGGGATAAATAATTGTTCCATCAGATATATCATAGTCCCAACATTTACCTTTCTTACTTTTTGGATAAATCAGGCTTTCCATATCCGTCATTATTAATGAAATGCCAGCTTTAGTCTGATTACTTTCGATGTATCGTTCTAAAATGGCAAAGTCTTCATACACATCTTTTCTGAATATATCGGTTGCCCCACGTTTCCCACCAGTTGTAGAGTAAGTTTTATAACATTTAAGTTCGATTGCTATAGGGTACAATAGGTCGCTGTACTGACCTGTTACAAGAATGTCAATTTCACACAAAGAGCCATCAACCAAGCGACTTTCTTCCAATTCAAGCGTTACAGCCTCTTTCTCATCAAATACAATCAGTGACAGTATCTGCTGAAGGATATAGGCGTACTGGAGTTGCATGGAAGCTTCTTTGTTGATGCTGATTAAACGACCACCTACTTTCTTGGCAAATAGTGACCATGCGAGTGATACTGCGGACCTGATGCGGTCAGGCAGTCTTTCAGCTTCAATACTTAGATAATTCACGGGAGTGATGGAGTAGGCTACAAAAGGCTAATAGGCAATCAAAGGTAAATATCTATCTCTGCGAGCATAGGGGCATGGTCGGAGAAGTTTCTATCTAACTCCTCAAAAGAGTACCATACATTTTTGACACAAGAGGCTAGAGGTTGGGTCGTATATATGTGGTCAGGACGTGACCTGCCTTTTCCTTGTCTGAAAGACCATACCTCTTCTTTATTGTCACGTTTCCAAATATCAATCCAACCAGCTTTATACGCCTTTTGCATTCTCTTGGAACAGTATTGTGGGACTCTGCCTGTTGCACCGCAGTTGAAGTCTCCGGTTGCCAAAATTGAGTGGCTATCTGAGTCGTTAACGAGGTCAACAAGAAATTCAAAAAATAAATTAGATAAAGTTTTGGTAGCGCAGAATGTGCCTACAACAGTAACATCACCAATGCTAATTGCAGTAACATGCTGATGTAGGCCTTCCGGTATCTTAACTGAACTAACAACTTCTCCTTGGCGACTTGCTATAAGTACGCCATTATGGCTTTTCATAATGCTTCGGTTAAAACTTTGGTACGTCAAGCCTAAATTGCATAAATTTTGTAAAATATACTCTCCACTACTATTATATCTAAATTCGGTTATAACGGCTATATCGGGGTTGTGCTTTGAAATTGCACTACATATTGAAGTTAAATGCTTTCTACCTCCATGTCTGATGTTCCAATTTAAAAGCTTCATATATCAACTTGTTTGCTGTAACCAACAATTTATAAAATGCTGCGTTTTTTGTATTAAAGGCTAAACTTTTTATTAAAATTATTACAGATGGTTTAGTCAACCTTCCAGCAGTTTAAACTGTACCCTCATATTCACCAGAATGTTTCCTAATATTAGGTAATAAAACCAAAGTTCCACAATGATTTACCTGTCCGACACAGGCTTCAACAAAAATGTTTTTCCAAGCGTCATTTTCGGCACTTTCATCATTTTTCAATTAGGCTTTCTTGCGCTATTATTTAGATAAATGATGAAAAAGATGATTGGAAAAACTTTTTCTGTGAGTTTAAGAAGTTTGCTGTGATACTAGAAACTGCAAATGTAAAGGCTGAAACTCCAGCTTACACAGTTCATAGGCATTTCCTACCCTTCATGTGAAAGAAGAAGCTTTACATCTATTCTATATTTGTAGAGTCTACTCTGTTTAACTCACTGACAACCTGTGTAAGGTTTATTTTTCTTATATATCCTTCACTTTGCTTATTCTTTTTGTTGATAAAAACTATATATACAAAATTGTCTGACTCTGATATACTTGTAGCTACTTCACCTTTTACCATGTAGGCATTTCGTATACTTGCCTCATTTGGACGGTTATGAAAATACGCTCTATCGGCTACAACTTTCCAAGTCTTTTCCTCAGTTGTAATTACAGACTCGTCAATTGGATATGATTTTACGTCTGAGCTATCTTCATAAACAATGTTTGGGTTTTTTAACTCAAGAGGGTACTCACTTGAATTTTCATTAATGTCTTCTGTTTTATCCTGAATATTACTAGATGGTGTATAGGGGACATACTTTTCAACGACCTTTACTCCATCAGCAAAGTAAGAGAGAATAAGGCTGTCCTCAGTTAGTTCCTCGATATGGAGCCTGTCTTCTGCTGTATTGTCAAATTTAAAAATCAAGAATTCTTTATCTTCTGTAATTTGCCAATTACCTTGTGCTAAGGGAAGTTTATAAATAAGGTTAAATTTACCTGTCCCCCCTGTCCCGATAAAATCAAGAATTAGTAAGTCTGGTAGTCCAGACCGACTCTTATCCATTGCAGTAACTAATTGAGTAACAAGTAAACCTATATTTAAATCATAGTGGTCTTTAACCCGGTTTATTATAGTTTTAGAAGTCTCTTCTGTACTAATCCACTTTCTTGACAGCAGTTGATCGTAATTCTTTCCCTTATTGATAACATTAAGTATTCTGCTTTTAGCTTTGTATATTTTAGAGCTTTCAAACATAAACAAGTAACCAAAAAGTAAACCCAACAGTAAACAGATAGGGGCAAGCATGTTTTTAGCTATATCCATAAAAAATTAATTTTGGTTATTATTCATTAAATTTTTTATTGCTAAAGCTTTACTCTCCTGTTTGGGTTTTATTTAAAAAGGTTTTTCTGATAAAACCTGTTTGGCCGTTTTGTTCATTTTCATCAAGTTTAACTTCAATAAAATATTTTGTTTCACGTATGGAATTAAAACCTTTATCTTTTTCTGCTATCCTGATAACTTGAGAATTTATATTTGGCCGGGAGTATACTTCTGTTCTGTCAGTAACTTTCCATTCATAATTACTGACCTGCTTATTAATATTGTCGAAGTAACCCTTTTTAATTATTACCATAATTAGAATCCCTATTACAAACAACAATATTGGTGTAGTAACTGTAGTGTAGTTTGTTTTAGGTATAATGCTTTGTTCTCCGCTGGTTCCTGTTTTATAATTATTTTCATTGCTTTCAGATACAATATTATCAGCTAGATTTGAGGCTACACTCAAGGGGCCTGATTGAAGAGTTGCCAACATTAACATTTTAGCATTGTACTTTTTTACTCCACTTACTGCCCAAATTATGCAGACTATCCAATGAAGGATAAACCATGTTATAGTTAAAATGGGATTTGCTTTAAAAAACAATATAGGTCCTATAATGAGGGGAGAGAAGGTCATTAGAAATCCTCCAGTTATTGTGGCGTAAAATAATCCAATGGGACCGAACAGAAGTGTCAAAAGGATTGCTACACCAACACTTTTTGTTGAGGTAACTACGACTAAAGGTGAATTCATTAAAGCACAGGTTAAGGTGAAACTGATATTCTTAAGGCAATCAATTTACATTCGTTAGGCATATATGCTCAAAAGTTTTTATTTAACGGAAAGCTTTTCTTTTGCCTAAAAATAATTACAATTAATATTTCATAGTTTGTTTATTATTAGGCCTTTACTAACATCGATGCTGAGTTTTATGCAAAAAATTCAAATTTTATAAAAATTCTCTTCAATTATTTGTTACGTAACGTAACAATCTGTATATTTATCCTGTTAATCAAATATATCAAACATGAACGCAGGATTTATCAACAAGATCAACATGCAGGTAAAGCAGATCAAAGATTACTTGAGAATCAACGATGGTAAGCTCACGGAGGAGCAAATCAACGAAGCCCTCGAAGCCTTAAGCGAACTACTTGACATCCTTGAAATACTGGAAGCAAGCTAAAGAGAAGGGGAGAGGGGCCTTGTGCCCCTCTCTACGGTGTCTCATAATTTAAAATATAACGAGTCATGAATCAGGAGAATAACATAAACGAAGAACACCAGCGGCTGATGGCTGAGACCCGTCAGCTCATTGAGGAGGCCCGAAGCTACTTAGTGAGTCAGGGGAAAACAATTGACCTGACTAAGTGGGTAACCATTAAGGAGTATGTAAAGCGTCACAAGCTGGAATCAACCAATGTGGTGTCCAACTGGATAAAGCGGGGCATTATCCCGCCCGATGACATACGCGACATTCCGGAGCTGAACAACCTCCGGCTGATTCGGGACCGGGTGTATAAGGAGAATAAGTAGTACCTTTGCGCACATCACATCCTGCATGTGATTATTTGATTAACATGCAAAAGCCTGCTGTTGCTTGATGGCAGGCTTTTTTGTGCCGTTTACCTTTGCCGCAAAATATACCTTCGAACTGCTGAATCTTGATCTAGCCTTCTGGTTTTTAGACGGTCATATGCAGGTAAAGTTAGAAAAGGGGGTAGGGGTAAAAACTACATATGAATTTTTGGGTCCCCTTTTTGGTTTTGTCCTTTTTTGATTTTGCTGACTACAGCAGGTTAAAATTGATTTCAAGAACTTATGATAGGCATTTGTCCTTCGTAATTTTGGTTAGTCCCAGAAGAATTCTGTACGGCTCAGACGGATAAACCAAGTTGGTTGCCTTTGTTGGTCATTTTGGTTATCTTCAAATTGGATGCAGATTGGTGCAAACTGAGTCACCAAAAGATACAAAAGTAGACGGAGAACAGATGACTGGTCCACTTATAAAGACTTATAAAATAATAATTGTACGTGAAGCTGGGCCAGATCCGGTTACTGGTGAAGTGCTGGGGTACGCAGAGGAACACATAACTGTTGATGCTACCAGTCGGCAGGCGGCGTATGAGTTGGCTCAGATGCTTGACACTCTTAAGTTCAGAGGGCAGGTACGGCGCACAATTATAGATGGCGAAGAGCACTTTGATGAAAGGTACTAATGTGGCAGACTTACAATAATCAATACCATTGAGTACTCTATTGAGAGTTTTAAACATTAATTTGCCCTAGTAAAGACAGGCCCGAACTGCCAGACACATCACAGATATGGAAGATTCTCAGGAGGCACTTAAGAATTTAGATTTAAAAGGTATACCTACTTCACAAATTGCTGCCGAAGTAGGGAATCAGGTTAATGAACTGATTTTTGATTATTATGACAGGCGGAGTGATATTATACAAGCACTCCCCCCAACTATTAAATTAATTTATTATATCAGCGAATTAGAGTCTGCAATTGACAGGGATAGTTTATTAGCTATCTTCTACAATTACAATAGGGTAGAAGTTGATCGTTTTCAGGCTGCTATAGCAGAAACAGGTCATAACGAGTTTCTTTTCCTTTTCAAGTCAGCGCGTGCTTTTGCGGAAGTAAAATATACATTGGATAACAGTATTGCCTTGGTAACAAAGTATCCTGATGCTGATCTGGAGGAGCTGTACGGACCTGAAGTGGTTACTAAGCTAGAATCAATAGAAGAGGAAATAAGTACGTTAAGATATAAAGGAGTGTATTGGGAGAGGATATACGCTATTTATGAGAGGGATATTTTATAGCTCAAAAGTTTGAGCCATATTCCAACTTATTGACAATATGGCTGATGTACATACACCTGAGCAGCGCAGTTTTAATATGTCCCGCATCCGGGGGAAAGATACAAAGCCGGAAATGATTGTCCGGCAGTTCCTGCATAAAAACGGCTTCCGGTACAGGATTCATGTGAAAGATTTACCGGGCAAACCTGATATCGTAATGCCTAAATACCGGACTGTTATTTTCATACATGGATGTTTCTGGCATGGCCATGAAGGATGCCGCTATTTCATTATTCCGAAAACCCGTACTGAATGGTGGACTAACAAGATAATGACCAGCCGCCGTAAGGATCAGGAAAACACACAATCACTTCGGAATGCGGGATGGAATGTAGTTACCATATTTGAATGCGAGTTACGCCCTCTTCTCCGCGAAAAGAGTCTGAAAAACCTATTGCTTTACCTCAGGGCACCATCTGCTGACTCACTGGATTTTAACGATCATGAGTGAGCTATGGCCATTTGCTAAAGTGCGTTTAAGTCTGCAATTTCGTTTATCCGGTAAAGATTGACCAGATTACCTGACTTAATCCTGAACTGACTTCTCCGTTTGGTTGTGGGACGAGCAGAGGAAGCATTTTCCATTTTTATTCCCGGATCGTAGTAAATATTACCATTTGACATTTCTCTAAGGAATAGTTGAAAGTCTGTGCCAATGCCAAGAATAACGGAAGACCCATAACTGTATCGTCTGACAGGAGACGTCTCAGATAAAGCTGGTACATAACAGGCTTGATTATGCTTGCGGGTCCAGTGTTTCAGCATGGATGAGAATGACCATGTAGCAGCTTCATGACCTGAAGGATCAACCAGTGCAATGTATCCGTTTGTATTTCTGATCTTACCTGTTGAATTATCAAAGCCAATCAGTTCCATACGTAACTGTGTGGTGGCATGACGGATACCTGATACATGAATACCGCCAAAATTAATACGGTCTGGCCTGCCCATTTTGTCAGCGTATCCATATTGTCTGAGAAAATGTTCAAGGCCCTGACTTACGTAAACTCCCCCTGTTGGTTCGGGTGTCATTAGCGTAATGACCTCACTACGGAACCGATCCGGGTTCTTTACACCGAATTGCTTTATCTCCCATCCTAAGAAATCCGGTTCCGAGTATCCGTTCGGGGTTATTCCCAGTTCCGCTTCCAGAGTGTATCCACCGCAGTTGGATGATTCACAAGGGACAACTGTGCCTGTTGAGTCCAGCCTTCTTGAGCGGATCCAGCCAAGATCATGAATACGTTTCAGCTCACGCAGTAAGCGGTTACGATTATTATCAGCTGCCAGATGTATAACTCTGAAAACTCCGTAGGTGTCGGTAACTAATCGGGAGAATTCGGCGGCCAGAGCAGAAGCTGGGGAGGTTACGTAACCCAGAACTCTTCCATCAGTAGTTACCCCTAGAAACAGAAGCCTTCCTGCAATTCGTGCTGTCCCCTTCATCAGATCGGAAGGTGCTTGTGTGCACCCAAGAAGAAAGCCTGAGAATCTGACTTCTGGGTATTTCGGATACAGAATCAACTGGGCGTTTGGGGCAATGGCCAAAGTACCTGTTTCTGTAATCCATGCAAACCTGACTGTGGCTTTGAAGCGTTCACGGGTCCAATCTTCGGGAGACTCCGCCTGTATATCGGATGCAGGAAATACATTTAAGATTTCAAAACTTCCACCGAGGTAAACCTGATTTTTTGAATTGTCATTCTCCGCCAATACTTTAACATAAATCCTCTGACAGCCGTGAGCTGCGTATACCCTACTAAGATTTTCTAAGTTCACAGTTCGTACTTCGCTGGTTTAACATCTTTATATCTGATCTGCCAAATATCAAACTACAGCATTAAGGAATTGGGGAAGCAGGCTTTCTTTATCACCCAGCATCTTTAGAAAGTGAAACCTGTTTTCAGGAATTTCATAAAACGATAGTTCGTCTGATCCGCTGATACTGGTACGCGCTGGGGCCTTACTTTCGCTAAGTGTCAATATTTCGTTCTGGTACCGTGTTCCTATCCATTGGGACTTTTCCCGGTATTTCGGAAGTGTTATAAGGTCTATAGCTGGTATTTTGTAGTCATTGACTGGCTTCTTCAGAATGATATGAATTACTGGTATACCGGCCCTCTCCAGAGCTAAAAATAATTTTACCAGACCTGTGTTCAACCCGTAGGTGCCATTTTGAGTAGGATATTTCTGTTTTACCTCAAAAGCTACAAGCCTACCTTCAAAGGTTACAAAACAATCAATATCCCATAAGGAATTATTACCTGCCCAGCAGTTTACGAACATGCGTTCAATAGTTGATCTGTACAACATTCCCATGCTTTCCAGATAACTAGAGGCCTGCTCCAGCCTTTGCGGATTTCGTTCCGTAATTTTAGGGATACTGACTGAGGTTAATTTTCTAGGGTACTCTGTTCCTGAACGACTAAAATCGATCGACGTACCATCATATACGGAATAATAGTATTTGCGGACACTGTGGTTGAACCAGATAACAAAACACCTGAAACCAGCTCTAAGGAAGTTGCTCAGAACTGTATAGTCGAAGGACTGTATGTCACTCGGATCAGTAAGAAATTTGCTAACGGAGAAACCTGAAGCAGATCGGTTATCAATATGAAACCAATAGCCGGTTGTGTACTGTTCAAATCGCCCGTGTATGAACTCAGAATGGAACAGAGACTCAATTGCCAAGCCTTCTATACGGGCATGTTTGTCTCTGGACAGGATCCGTCTGAGGTGGTTTGGATCAGAAAGGTTATAACTGTCAATTATTCTACAGGGGTCAGCGGAAGTTTCCCGGAGCGCCAAAATTGTATAAAATTATATGGTAGTCTAATAACAGCTACCTGTTTTGCAAAATCAGATTCACACAAAGTATTCTATAATTTTAGTACCCACCGCCCGCATCAGTGGCATGACAACGGAATTACCGAACTGCTTATAGGCCTGAGTATCAGCTACAGGAATGACAAAATTTTCAGGGAGGCCTTGCAGGCGGGCACACTCGCGGGGAGTTAATCGACGGGGATTAGAACCCTCCTGAGGTATTAATATTTCGGACCCATCTTTATAGTAACGGGCGCTGAGGGTACGGGAAATACCATTTAGCGGAGTCATGCCGAACCCGAATCCATTTCCCTTCTGCCGGTGCTTGAGAGCATATTGCTGTAGATAATCCCACAGGCCATTCGTAAGGGTATACTTTGCCGGAGGATCTTCTTCAAGTATTTCACCAATCGCATGGGTAGGAGGGGGAAGAACCGGAAAGTCGAAGAAATCCATGAAACCAAAGTCTGCTTCCCGAAAGCCTACTATAATAATCCGCTCCCGGTGCTGAGGAACGAAGTGCTTCCCGTTCAGTACCTCAGCAAATACATTATAGCCCAACTCCCGAAGGGTACCTTGAATAACCCGGAATGTATTCCCTTTATCGTGAGACTTGAGGTTTTTCACGTTCTCCAGCATGAAAGCTTTTGGTTGCTTTGTCTCAATAATTCGGGCAACGTCGAAAAACAGAGTACCCTGTGTTTCATCTTTGAACCCATGTTCCCGGCCTAAGCTATTCTTTTTTGACACTCCGGCTATAGAGAAAGGCTGGCATGGGAACCCGGCTAGAAGAATATCGTGGTCTGGGATAGAAGCAGCGTCTATTTTTGTAATGTCCCCAAAGGGGAGCTCCCCAAAATTTGCTTCGTAGGTCCGCTGGGCTGAGGAGTTCCATTCCGACGTAAACACACATTTACCCCCAAGACTCTGGAATGCCATCCTTAGCCCGCCAATTCCGGCAAACAGATCAATAAAATTAAATCGGGGTACTTCTACCGGGGGAAACGGTATATCCCATTCAATAACTGTATCACCTGAAATGTATTCAGAATCAGGGAGGTTATCTCTGATGAACCGGAGCGCATCTTCTCTGTAGTAGTCAGCGGCAGGCGTGTTCAGGTTCTGAATATAGTGAGTAAAGCTGTCTATGCCAGCTTTCAATTTACTTTTTGGATTATCTAACCCCAGTACACTGCGTAGCTGGGAGTATTTAACAACGGTTGGTGCCTCAACGTTCATGTGAATGCGGGTATGCTGGCGAATATAAACCCTTACCCGAAGAATTCAAAAAAGGCGAACACCATAAGTAGTAGTTCTTTAAGGCAACAAATGAAGAACCATGAACGAACCTTATTGTAAGCTAATGCAGATTAGCCGGTTGCAGTAAAGTTAGATGGTTTCAGATATAGTATACTGATTGGCGTTATATTTACAATATGAACAAAGCTCCCGTATACCATATAATCAACCTTGAGGACCCGGTGTCATACGTCATTTGTGGAGGTCTTGAAGCGAACAGAATGTAAACGCCGTTGTAACCGGAATGACTGGGAAGTTGCTTACGTGACCCGGACTATTAAATAGACTAAATTTCTGATCTGACCAATATGCCAAGCCTCAGTTTGGGATGTATGAGAGCCTATCTCTCCTCAAGCATCAGTAGCATTAATGAAAATAAAATAAATGGTATGTTAGCAGAGATAGACCTTCGCCGGACTCTTCAAGGCTTAGGTTTCGGAGACAGAATCTCACAAGGAGGCTGGATACTTCGAAATGTAGGGGAAGGGGATTTTGGCCATTCGACAATAGTTCTGTTTCCTCAAACCATTACACCTATGGTGGATTTTCCTGTTGGCAGGGTGCTTGAAGAGCCATCAATATCGCTGCATACCATCTGCGCAACAATGCATCAGATTGGTGTCCATAGCTATTTCTGTGTTCCTTCTATTCATATTAATGAAGACCCATCAACTGTTATATGGCATGCAAAACAGTTAGGCATTCCCAATCCTATACCATATACCCCATTAACAGGCTTAATAAAAACATTTTCTCACAGAGGAAGACGCTATAACTTTCTACGCTATAAGACAAATGCAAACCTCATTCCTAATAGTAATGTACCTGAGGAGTTTACTAAAGAGCACTTAAGGGTTACATTTCAGAATCGCTTTATGAGTGAAATTTCAGACATAGACGGTATATTATGGGGTCAGCAGTACACTTATCCAATTGAGATAAAAGAAAAGACGGTGGCCGAAGACGATAAAATAGGAAAATATTTTGGTATAGATGTTGGCCCATTTGTGAAACTTGCCTTTTATGCTGCAAAAAAAGGTAATCTTCATTCTCTGTTTTTTGTTCGTGAAATAAATAATACCACACAGAGAAAGCTGGTAAGGTGGTGGTTTGTTACGTTTGAAAGGCTTGCCCAGTATGCCTCGTGGGTCCCCTCTGGTGGAGGGAAAAGTATGACAGGGGGCAGCAGCACCGTTGTTAAAGTGCCAAAAAGTGAGTTTACAGAGTTAAGTGCAATATCGCTCTCACATCTCTAACCCATTTCTCACAGCTAAGAAGCTGTTTGAGTTAGTGATAAACACGTTTCGTTTGATGTTTCGTCGGATGTGAGCAATCCAAATGAAAATCTGGATCGAACGGAGCGTTCGTTCATAGTCCTAGGCTAAGCGTCGGTTGTTGCCCCGCCAGCAGTTCTGGCTTTGGCAGAGCGCCTTAGCATGGGCGGCATAACGCTAAAGTCAAGATTAGAGTAAATTATATTCTAAAATTTAAAATGTAAGTCGTTGATTAGAGAGGAGTGAATTAGGCTGTAATTCTATAACTACTGTAACAATAGCCCTTTAACCGCTCAGTGGGTAGAGAATATTACAGAATAGCGCTCTCATCTATAATGTTTACTATTGCTGATGCTGCGTTGGGTTATCCGCCATAACGCCAACCATATGTAAGCGGCAATTCTATTTAATTTCAGTGTTTGTTCTACCCCAAATATTATACTCAGCTTTCGTAATTAATTCTTTCACTTTTTCAGGAGAAATCATAATTGGGTTACTCTCATAATAAAGTTCGTTTTTACTTGACCCTACTACGTTTGGTGAATGGTTTTCTTTATGATTAAATGTAAAAACAAAAGTTACAGTTAAATTGGACTCGTCGAATAGAACAGTATTAGAGTGGAATGTATCTTTCGGAATAATGTATTTTTCATTCTTTTTTATAATTCTTTCTTCTTTTTTTTTAACTAATAAAAAATTGTTAGTCCTTGCTAAGATTCGAATATTTTTATCTATACTGTAGGAAGTAGTAAACATACAATAATCACTTGTATCAGTTGTGGACTGTACTACGTATAAAAAGTCTTTAATTTCTCCGCAAAGCACCCAACTACATAAGTCATAAAAATGATCATGAATGTATAAGTCTTGTTTTACTGGGTAATTTGGCTCCCAAATATGTAGCCGTATTTGATGTTCATCATTATGATAAAGTCGGCAATAATAAAAACCCAATGGATGCAAAAAGAAATCGTTTATCCATTTATCATGATAAGTTATCAAGTCAAAAATATCCTTTACAACGTTCAAAACCTCTGTCATCGACTTATTTTGATTTACACGGTCTAGTAAGCTTCCTACCATGAAGCAAAAGGGTTTTCAGGTGTTTTGAATTTATTAAAAATATTATCTAATAAATCTGCGCATATTGTGTCTTGTGGAAACATTGAGCTTAGACATTTTTGAATTTCTTGTATAGTTGGCGCTTCGACACTTGAAAAAGTATAGTCAAGACTTTGACTTTGCCTACTTACTTGTTGAAATTCTTCGGAATAATGCTTGTACATAAAGGAATCTTTTTCCAAAATAATTGAAGGAATTGTAGGGTCTTCCCGTGTAATAACCGCCAATGAATTTGATATATCCATTCGTGACAAAGTGAAAAAGTCTTTAACCTTAATTGAAATATTTAGAAATTGGTTATGCTTTTTATAGTACAATGCCGTTATTATTGTTGCTAAAATTTCCGACTGCGCTTCCAATATAGTCCATTTGGCTCGCTTATTAGGCGATTCAACACTTAGTCTAAAATCTATATATTTATTAAGCAAAGATATGTTAAATGGATGAAGGACAATTATATTTATATATATAGTTTTTCGTTCTTTTAACGCGTGTTCAGATAACTTTGGAATTGTATCTGACTTAGTATATCTCCCTAAACCACCGTTAAATAACCAGCTATCTGTTGTTTTTCTGGAATTTGATAAATATTTTTCTATTTCAGATCTTGATTCAGTAAACTCTATTTGCTTTTTCTTTTCGTCAGCTATTATCCAAAATAAAAAATATCCAACGATTACGGCAGTAAATACTGAAGTAATAAATTTATCAATGAATGACTCAATATTTACGTTAGCTGCGTTAGAAATTGCCTCTATTGGAAGTACACCATATCGAATTACGAGCAATAATAAAATTAAAATTGAGATTGTAAATAGAAACCTTCTCCTACCCGGCTTTGATGAAAAAATTTTGTCCATTGCTTAAGCTTACTTGTCTTTTCTCTTTTAAAATAAGGCTGTTCGAACTACCGCTAACGGAGAGGGTATTGCTGAAGGCGGGGAGTTTTGGCAATACCACTCAATAGCATTGCCACTTTTGAATTACTTGCTTCAGCCATATAGCATTACGTCAGCCCCGCTTTCAGCAATACCTTGTTATCCGCTGCTACCCTGCTGCTTGTCGGAAGTTATTCAGATTCAGGTTCTCTGAAAAGACGTTTAAAGTAATGTAAATCTATTGCTAATTTGTCAAGGTTAAAAATACTCTACCTTCTTTCAGAACTTCTATTTTCAAAAGGTATGGAACAACTCGTTTGTTCAAAAGTGCAGCAAGTAAGTTGTCAATACAAACAGCGTTCATCTCTCCATCAACATCAAAAATTCTGTATAACTGATACAAATCCTTATGTTCTAAAAAGTGATTCCATTCGTTAGATGTTAGGTAAAAAGTAGGTTTGTCTTTCGCTGTGCCTTTACATTCTATCAATTGCACTAATTTTCCATTCTCGTCCCAAAGTTCAAAGTCATGATGACTAAAGCTTTCTCCTGCTTGATTTAACCATTTCACTTTACTTGCTCCATGTTTGTCGCAAAGCATTTTGTAAAGAAATGATTCGCTGCGTTGCCGTATGTTTTCACTGTATTCAGTGTCAATAGTCAGAGTAGTTGAGTTAATTCCAGTTTCAAGTAATGCGTCAACCCTCAAACGCTCCTTTAATAATGAAAATTCGGAAAGAAGGTTTTGGGTATTTAAAATCTGTTCTTTGATTTTATTTTCTAATTCATCAAGTTGTGAAACTGCCCCCTTCTTACTTTCTTGCTTTATGTTTTTGATTTTTTCTTCAACTGTTTCAACTACCTTTTGTGGTTGAATTTGTAACTGGAGTTTCTCCTTATTTTTCAGTTGTGGTTCCAGTTGAAAATTATTTTCAATTGTTTGAATGTTTTGAATAGTGTTTTGAAGAACTACTGTTTTTAACGGTGCTAAAACCTTTCTTACCTCACCATTTGTAAATGATTTTGACTTGATATTGTAATAACCTCCTGTCGCAATTTCTTTAGACTTTTTCTCTGATTCACCGTCTTGATCAATACCGACGATGAATATCTTACATGGAATGCCTTCCAATTCTAATGCTTGTTTTGCAGCTAATCTGTAATCACCAGTTCCGTTTTCTTCTCCGTCAGTCAGAAGTATTATTTTTCTATCACTATTCGGATAATTTATCAAATCAGAAATCGCTGCGTTTATTGCTGCGGTAATTGGAGTTCCGCCGAAAGGTGGGTCTTGAAGAGAAGATACTACAGATAAAATTTTTTGTTTGTCAAAATTACCTTGATAAATAATAGGAGTGAAAATTGCTTCAACTTTCTTTCCGTCAACTATTTTGCTGTTGTTTCTAAATGTCCGAATAATTATTTGAGTTGCGTAATCAATAGTCGGAATAATTTCATCAGCCATGACTTTTTTGATTAAAGTCATTCGTGTAAGTCCATCAACTAAGTATTTGTTTTCATGCTGTGGGTCGCCTTTCATGTAACCCATGCTTCCTGATTCGTCAATAAGTATTTCGATTATTGTGTCAGTCATTTCTTAAAGTTAGTTTATTGTTAGCACCAACGCCATGTGGTGGCGGATCACTCCTAAATAAATGAAAGATTTGTCGTATTTCTTCCATGTGTTTGTATAATACCGGCAAGGCATTGAACTTTTAGGTCGTATAACTTATACTTCGATAACCTAATTAGAAAACGCGGGGTTGTCAGGCAATGGCTTATCAAACAAAGAAGCGGTGGCGGCTGTCCTTTATCAAGCATTGCTGGCTGAACTTACAATGACTATTGCACTTAAAGACCGCTACCAGCCGAAAGGTACCACAGACCTGAAAGTAGGAAAAGGTAATTAAAAATAATCAATAGGCAACAATAGTTTCGAGCAAGCGGTAAGGGCAGGCTTGACCCGGCAGAACAAGGCAAAACAGACTTGCCCACATCCTAATACCCTTTTGGACTTTTAGAATTGGCTGTCTAGATGGTTAATCATTTGATTTTGAGGCGGTATGGGTTATGAAAAGATCAGCTATAAGGGAATTAGGGGCCCATCAGTGGTTTATTCCTTTTTTGATTTTGATTCCTACAGTAGATAGAAAGCTATTTCCGCAGCATGGGTTTGCCAAGGCTATTTTTTACCCTATGACCTCCGCAAAAAATCTTTTCCCCAAGCATCACTTTCGTCACTTTCATCATTCTTTCTGCTTTTCTACCTACATTTTCTGGAGAAGTGATAATGATGACGAAAGTGATCATTTTAAAAAACTTTTTCAGGTGGATGCTTGACTCCACTTTAGCTCCTCAAGAAGAAGGTTCTCACCAATGGTAATGAATACTTTCCTAAGTTTGGGCCTAGGGCAAACTTATTAAAAAGAGGGTAAGATGAAGGCAGGGAATATAGGTGAAAACATACATAATAATTTACGGGTCCCATATTTGGTTTATTCCTTTTTTGATTTTCAAATCCTACTTAGACTGTATCAGAGCCATAATGCTTACTTGCTTTACTGCTCTCCTATTTAATAATAAAATTTAACAAATTAAATAAGAAGCAGTCACTTTAACTTATTTAAGCTTTAACCGTTATACTTTTATACATTATAAAATACTTACATATGGACAAGGCTGAATGGTATAAACATTTGTTTAATAGAATTGATGTGGCTATTGAAAACCTATACTTTTTTGAGGCTGCATTCATCGCCTATGGAATTATTGAGGACAGGTTAACTTCCATGCTAAGACAACTAGAGTTGGACGAAAAGTATGGAGTAGGAAAGAAGATTAATGCTATAGTCAAAGAAAAGTCTACAGCTTTAGAGGCAGCTTTTGGGCTAAAAGGCTGGGACGGAGGAAAATATACTTCACTTGGCCTACTTGGAGAGGTTTTAAAGTGGGGAGAATTATATAGAAACCCTTTACAGCATATACTTGGAGATCCAAGGCATTACCATGCAACGTTTGGTGGATTTCACATCCAGAACACTAAAGATCTCGCTGTAGAAGGGAGGTTAGTAGCAAGAAACCTTAGTTCGGCTGTAATGAGATTTAAAAAAATGTCATAGAAAAATCATGGTAAATCAAGGTAAATGATATACTCTTAACGCTGTTTCTTCATTTGTAAAACTCATATGAACATATTAAACTTTGATGTTCATCCTAATCAAAGTTGCTTCGGCACCGCAATGTGCCGACTCTTAAACGGAGTTTTATGATACTAGCCAAGCGGAGTCATTCAATACGTTGGCTTTATTCAACTCACTCAGGTTTACACCATCAGGTAACCCCATGCTCATACTGCTTTTAGTGGTCAACTACTGAGCCATGACGAAAGTGACAAAAATGACTGTCAGAAAAACATTTTATTTCTGTACTACATGCTATAAGTTTTAATCAGTCCTACAATTCAAAATTAGGTTTCCATATTTGGTTTATTCCTGTTCTAATTTTGAAGCCCGTTCTGAGTGCTTGTAAATTTGGCCAACCCCCAGCATTGGCTGTACAGTAATCAGAAGCAGGGCAGGATACTCATTTTTAACCTTTTGCTGACACGGGAGTTAGGACACGTCAGTTAAGGCAGCAAAAAGCTCCGGGTAAGAATTACCGCTTAATCAACAATTTTCTTTAATCTAGCTTCTGTTTGTACTTTACTGCTTTTCCCTGATAGAAATATGCCTATTGCTGATTACCACCGTCAGATTTTCGATTTTCTGGAGAAATACCGACAAGCACACCCCGATGAAAACATAACTTATGCTCTCCGGGAAAAAGAGCACCGCGAGCGTCCCAGAACTGAATTCCTGTTCACGGGAGATTCGGATCGCTATATTTTCGTAGGAATGTATGCTCCTCACAACGGTAGAAAAAAGACCAGAAGCATTGGTATACAATTCGAGTATAATAAGCAACAAGACCAGATCAAACGTGTTTGCCTGTCGATTGCCTTTGATGACCCGGATTTAACTGCCTGCTGGCCGGTCTATGAAGAGATTATTCAGCAGCTGGGGTCACGTTTATTTACGGAGTCTAGACCAAAACGGTTCAAATATTATTATGATCTTCCGGATTGGCGGGAAAGCCTGCTGCACTTTCTTTCCAATGAAAAGCCGGTGATTGATGAGATTATTCGAAGGCATGGAGAGGAATATACCTTCTTTATTTCGGAAAATAGTCTTGAGCGTAATCTGGCATATATTACAGAAAATGGTACTGGTAAGATACAGGGTAGATCTACTCTGGAGATACCATATAAATCCAGATATTACTGGAAGTATGACTCGGAACTTCTGAATGAGTTTTTGCCAAAATCAGGAACAAAAACGATAATAGGTTTCCCCATTAGCCATACTTATCCGGGGTCCCTTAAACCGTTTAACTCACTGAAAGAACTGGAACTTCATCTGGGCGACTCCAAAAATAAATTCGCCAACCTTCGGAATTCCCTTTATTTCAGAGATGCTTTGAATGGTGATGTGGTGTTTGCAAGCAGAGGCCGTAACGAAATTACGGCTATTGGGGTATTTACGGATAATTACCAATTTCGGTCAAACGAACCGATCCCACATATCAGACCAGTGGAATGGTTAGCAGATCAAGCATGGACATATACATCCAATCTATTTCCGGACCAGCCTACGTTATTTGCACCAGACAAGTTCGCGTATACTAACGTTGGGCCTCAGATTCTTCAACAATACGTTGAAAAGTATCCACAATACCTCCCCCTCTTCAAGCAACGGGGTCTTGTGGAAGAAGGTGTTATAGACGAACTACAGACCGCTCCAATGACCCCCGCACCGATTTACCCCAAAAATATTATTCTTTACGGCCCACCGGGTACCGGCAAGACATACAGCACTGTTGATCTCGCTGTTCAGATTGTAGATGGCGTAAGAGGTAAAAGTCATCAGGATAGCAAAACCCGTTTCGATGTCCTACTCGGCGATCAGATCGAGTTCATCACTTTCCACCAGAACTATACGTATGAAGATTTCGTGGTGGGTATAAAACCCGATCTGGATGATACTGGTTCGGGGCTTCGGTTTAGTCGGCACGAGGGTATTTTTTATCGGATTGCCAAACGAGCTGGACAGAACTTTCAGGCCAGCGGGTCAAACAGCTCTATGTTGAATTTACGGCCTTTTGAAGAGGTGCTGGAAGAACTAATTCAACCGCTTGTCGATCATAATCAACCTGTACCTATTCCTATGCCATCAGGTATCTCCTATACGCTGATAAGGATTGAGGGTCAAAGGATTCGTATTAAGAAATCCGGAGGGGATGAAGGACATATGCTTACAATTCCTACTTTGAGAGACCTGTATGAGGGTACAGTAGAGATGCAGTCTGGTGGTATGCGAACTTACTATGGCCCAATCATAACTCTGTTACAAGAACGCGGAAAACTTGATGGTAGCCGGAGTACGGTATTACCTAAAAACTACGTACTGGTTATTGACGAAGTAAACCGCGCCAATATGTCACGCGTGTTTGGCGAACTGATCACGCTGCTGGAGGAAGACAAACGGTTAGGAGCTGAAAACGAGATTCGGTTAACACTGCCTTCCGGTGAACAGTTCGCAGTGCCGCCCAATCTCTATATCATAGGTACCATGAATACGGCCGATAAATCGTTGGCCTTGCTGGATATTGCCCTTCGCCGTCGGTTTGAGTTCATTGGCAAGTATCCCCAGTACGATATACCCGGTATGGATCAAGCTGTAGCAATTCTACTGCAAAAGCTGAATGAAGCTATCCATAAGCATAAACAGTCGGCGGATTTCCTGATTGGTCATGCTTACTTCATCGGCAAGCAGAATGGTCAGCTCAAATCAGTCTTTCAGAATCGGGTGATTCCCCTATTGATGGAGTACTTCAGCGGCAGGACAGATCTGGTGGCATCCTTATTAGCTGAATCAGGTATTCCTACCCGAAAGAACGAGTACACCTTCCAACTGGAAGTTACCCATGACGAGCTATAGATTGATTGAACATCAAACGGCTGGTCAGCCCCTGCCACCGGATTTCGATGTGGCGGGGCTACAACAGTATCTGAATGGAGTTTGGCAAAGTCGCTTTGTTTTTAATGAAGGACCAGAGGACCAAGCTAAGTCTTTGCACCAGCCGTTTGTGACATTTGAATATGCCGGAAAGGAATGTGGTCCCCGGTTGAAAGCTGGTAAATACATTGGCTTTATCCGGTACGAAGGGATCACCATTGAAATTCTGCCCAAGCTGTTTAACGTAGATCAGGCTGATGAGGCTTTTCGGCACCTGCTATGGTGGCTTCATTATTGCCGTAACATCCGGTTTCCCTTTACTGATCTCCTGAGTGATGCGGAGCGGGTAGATGACTTTCCGGAAGCGTTAATTGGCTACTTCGCTCGTGATGCCTATTCGCTGGTCACAACACAGCCTTACCATCAGTATGAGGAAACAACCGAAGTGCTTCCTTACCTGCGGGGTCGGCTAAACACACAGGAATACATTCGGGAAAGCCTAAGTCGGGGTTATTGGCAGCAGCTTGTTTGCGACCACGAACCGTTTTTGTACAACAACCGGTTAAACCAGATCATCAAATATGTTACCCGTCGGTTAAGCGGATTATGCCGGTTTCCTGATACCTACCGCTGGCTGGAGAAAATTCTGTTTGCCCTTGATGAAGTGGATGATGTACCGGTAAACGCCCGTGATTGTGACAGGATTCACCTGAGCCGTTTTTACGCTGAATATGAGATTTGTCTGGATATGTGCCGTTTTTTTCTGGCGGACAGTTACCTCAACCGACAAGAAGCACACCAACGGCATTTCTGTTTTCTTCTGCCAATGGAATACGTCTTTGAGGACTTTATAGCCGGAGTAAGCCAGATGCACTTCAGCGACAGGTTTATCGTCCAATCACAGGCCAAGGACTGGCTGACGGATCAACGGGTTTTCCAAATCAGAAACGACCTGCTGCTGACTCAACGGAATACCCGAAAACAAATGATTGTGGACACCAAATACAAACGAAGAGATCAAAGCTCAAACGATGCTAAACAAGGCATCAGCCAGACGGACCTGTACCAGATGGTCAGCTATTCGCTACGCCGAGCAACTGATCAGGTGTTACTGCTGTACCCCTGTGCCTATGGAAAGGTACCTTCTCCACCGGCCAGATTTACGGTAAGTTCAGATCTGCTAAACATAAAGGCTCTTAACTTGCGGGCAGTGGAAATAGATATTACCGGCAACAGCCGGGAGGAGATGATTCACCAAGTCAAGCAACAGTTGAATACAGCGTTTATGAGCCAAAACACCGATTAGCAGGCGAGCCGTAGATTGGGGCAGAAGACTTTTAAATACGTAGTTATAACTCTAGTCGGGGAGCTAAATACTGAATACATGTAGTAGTAGAATTACAAAAAAGTCAGATAGTCCGACACTGACTTCAACAAAAAAGTTTTTTACATGCATCATTTTCGTCACTTTTGTCATTTTTCACTTTCTGCTTCCCACGAGTCACTGTCTACATAAATGATGATAATGACGAAAGTGATCCTTCCAAAAAAATTTATATCTGTGCAGGTTAGAACTTACTGTTAGTATCTAAGGAGAGGTAGGGGGTATAGCGTAATGGTGAAATATGAAAATAAGGGTCCCATATTTGGTTATTTCCTTTTTTGAATCGAAAGCATGAAGGTTTAAAGGAAACTCACCTCAAAGTGATAAAGTTTAATTTATAGTAATTACGATTGCTGGCGCAGACTTTTTTTTTCACAACACATGAAGATAGTGAGGTAGAGTATTTGTCAGTGGTTCTATTTACAGGGTGGAAGGAGGCAGTTTTTACTTATTTATGAGATTAAGCGCAAAATAACTACTGTGATAATTCACTCAATAAGCTTCTTTGTTCGCTCTCACTTAACTATATACGAGAGTAATATAGCGAATAGAAAAATCACCTTTGCATTGACCTCTTAGCTAAAGTGAAAGCGGGTTCTACAGTGGGAGGGCACAAAACTCGCTTATTTGTTACATTAAGAATGTGGCAATCTCAAGAGGCAAGCTAAAAGCTCTTGCAACAGGAAAATGTCAATCAGGCATTTCGTCAGAGAATGACTCAGTTAACACTTCTGCTTCAATCCAATGAAGGGTTAAGTCGATAAGCTTCTTAAGGTCAGCTATATTCTTGCCTTCCCATTTTCTAATATAGTGCGTCTCATCATTTCCTAACCATACTGCGCGTTTAGCTACTGACTTTATCCTATCATCACTAACATAATCACCTATACATGGAGCAAGCAGCTTTTTTTCTATTTTATCTTTTTCGGTTGGATGCTTTTTTATCGCATAATCTTTTATCAAGAATTCTAAAGCCTTTCTATATCCTACACCACAAATCTCAGTAAGGCCCTGTTGTTCGGCAGCGTAGGCTTCATTATATATTTTTATAAAGCCTGAAGAAATTTTTGCAATTTCATCAGAAAAATCTCGCCCTCGAAGTTTACCTACAGTTGTTAGAAATTCATACTCTGTAAATTGGTTCCCTAGTGAGCGGTAGTAAGCAATAAATGATTCACGGCAGTCCTTGTCTGGACAATTCATCAAAACTGCCCATCTTTGGTTATAAAGAAATCCATATAAAGGCGTTGGCCTGATAGATTTATGGCAATAGGGACATCTATCTGGCAATTCTGTTAAATAAAATTGTACATTATGAGAATCATTGCTGCCCTGAACTGAAATTTTCATAATAGTATTTTAAAGTTAATCTATAATTCTAAATGACCGAATTAGCTAGCTGTCTTCTAAAGTATAAATTTTTGATTACCACCAGCCAAACACTTTAGCCAAACCAACAATTAAGGCACTTAATCCACCAACAATCACTGAAATGTACTTAATCTTATCCCAAGCACTGTGCTCTGACTTTTTGATCGACTTTTCGCTGTGTTGGGATTGTTGTGTAACTGTGTTTATTGGAGATGACTTACTTAAATTGTGTCCTTGAGTCACATCTGAGTTATTGTTGCCGATTACTACATTGCCTCCGATAATTATTGAATCGTAGCGCGACTGGCTACTATGATCCCAAATCTCTTTCCATCTATCAAAACCACCTAAGTCAAAAGCTTTTTGTCCTTCTTCCGTTACCTCAAAAGAGTCTTTACTAACGGCCTTGAGTAATCCATAACGCTTTGCTTTCTGAATAGCCTGTTGATAATCCTTTGGAGTAGACCTAGTAGGTGTTATCCATCGCTCTTGTCCGTCCTTTAAGATTTGATTTATTAGTTCAGACTCTCTGTCTATGGTGGGTTGGCTTTCACTATCATCTTCTTTAATATAGCACTTGGTACTATCCCTTTTAATCATGCGAATAGCATGGTCTCTATCGTATAGCCCTAATTCTTTGTGCTCACCTGTATCTTCTATCCAAATCAAAGTAACAGGGTCACCTTCATCGAGGACTTTCCACAATCTTCTCAAATTCTGATATTCAGGTGAGGTTTCCCAAGTATGTCTTGAAACATCTCTTAATTTCCTCTGTTTGCTTGTGCTGAATTTTCATCATAACATTCTACTACTTCATTATTGTTCAACGAGCTTCCCACGTCTACTGCCTAAATCTTCATGGCTTTGCCTTATAAAATTCATCTTCTGCTTCAACTAATGGCCTATACCATTCCCACATTTCATGTAAATGTCTAAAACTTTGTGGTACAGGGTTGCCCTCTTGAAATGCTTCACTAGGAGTAAGTGGCATTGCCCAATGGTGATAACTCTCGACACTTCTTCGGGGGTGGTTAGCAAGAGAGCTCTCAAAGAAATTATTTCCGTAGCCGTAATGATGCGAATGTATAAACGTTTTCCAAGATTTTCTGACTTCAGCTTGTGGACGAATATCTATTAATTCAAACTCCTCCATGTTTCTTCGCTCTGGTGTACCCCAAGCCTTTTGTAGAAGCTCTATTGCTTCAACATCAGTAATAGGAGCACTATAGCCAAAGATAGTTACACGTTCGGCTACATTGAGCCTATTTGCAAGCCCGTCCCATTGGCCTTTAATGTATGGATCAGAATTGTAGTCTTTATTATCAACCGGATAGAGAAGTTTAATCGGTAGAAATTCATTATAAGTGTTCTTTGAAAAATAGCCTACTGGCCCAGCTCTCCCTTCTTCTGCGTCATATCCTAATGCCACCGTTCCATGTAGAAAAAGAATTCCGGGGCTATCAACAAGCTCACTATTTCTAACATATGCTTGATATAGAAATGGATCCCAGTTAAAAGTGGCAATTACATCCTTTCCACGTCTAAGTGATAAGACCAAATAATCATATATAGTCGGTTCATCAGGTAATTCCAGTTCTTTAAAGTAATTGTAAATTCGCAATTCAATCTCCGTTGTAGCCCAAGAATACTTTCCTTGTTTACATAAACTACTGTAAAGCTTCTCAAAGTCTTCCTTAAAAGCTCTTATATCTTCCGGTAGCTCTTTGACAATATCTTGTAACCCTACTATATCGACAATATTTCTCATTAGAGGAAGTTTCTTGCCGTTCTTTTCAGGGTTCCTAAGAGTAGAGGCATAAGATGCTCCGGCTCCTAATATAACTACATGTGTTCCATTCCCATGAACCTTGATGATTTCTTCTTCCCTCGTCATCAGTTAGTTTGCTGTTTGTAATTATACTGCGATAAATGGTTTTGTTTTCTTAAGGGTTCTATATCTAGCTGGTAGATAGATCTTTAAGTCAAAATTAGTCGAACCCGCGTGTTAGTTTAAATTCGATTAATAGTATACATCGATACTCTGGTCGCGGAAGATTGCATGCAGCTCTTTATTGGACAAAAACTAAAATCGCAATTTAGTGAAAAAAGCTCCGGTGCTTTTTAACCGGAGCTTTTTTATTGAGTCAGTATCTAGTAGTATTAGTCGTTCTGCGCTTACTAACTGATAGTATCCTCAATGTCTTTATGATAACGTTCTGCCTTAATCGCCACAGGTGGGGCATGGTTGTCTTTTTCTCCTATGTCACTCGATACCGGGTTATCTGGACTCGGCTCTGGGACTATTACGGCGGTTGAGCGCGTTTTTTTGATTTCCTGCCATGGGCAGGTTGGACACGGCTTGGTTAGTGCCATATTCTCCTTCCGATTCTGAACAGCAAACGGGTTATTGTCGCATTGGTAGTTAGCGAGTGAATCCATCTCTGATGCGTGTACCATACCTACCGTATCCACCTGAGCCGACCAGTTCACCGCCTTCTGATTATTAACTACCTAAATCCAGCTCTACCAATAGAAGAATGTCTAAGCTGGAAGATGACGAAAGTGACAAAAATGACGCTTTAAAAACACTTTATTTCTTGAGGCAATTTAGTTGATGTTATTCAAACCTTAGATTTCAGTGCCATCCACAGGTGTCCGAGAAGATGGAGGTTTCTGTAGCAGTTCATCTACAAAAGCTCCTAATCTGATTTGGGCTAGTCCTATATCCTCCTGAAAGTCAACTGCTTTAAAGTAGTTCGAGCTGTTTAATGAGTAGTCAGCAAGTTGCCTATGTAGCAAAGCAGGGTCGGAGCTATCCATTAGACAGCAAATTATAGGTCTTTGGTGTACCATTACCCAATCAACCTCTGCATACACCCAAGGATTACCGATACTGTTCTTTGAGAGAACAAGAATGAATTTATTACAATAATGAAGGGCTGCTTGTACAAGCTGTATATATTCTTCTCTGCCACCAAATCCTTTGTTCTGAAAGAAAATGCCATCGTTAAAACGGTCACTAAGCACCTGTATGATGTTTCGTTGAATAAAAATACTATCAATGCCACTGTGGCTTATGAAAACTCCGCCAGTTAAGATACGGCGAGCATGAGGGAATCTCTGGTCTACTCTCTCAGGTGCAAAGCTCACATTTTGTAGGTAAAACAGCGGGTCTAACTGCATACAGCCAAAGGGAATCGGGATAGTACCGAGCCCTTAATTTAGACGTCTGTGCTTATACAGCAATAAGAAAATGACGAAAGTGACAAAAATGACTGTCAGAAAAACATTTTATTTTGTTGCAGTGGAGCGGTTGACACCTTTCCAATTCCACTACTTCTGCAATCACCAAAAATGTTTTGCAACCTCAATAAAAAAACCACTCAACATTGCTGCTAAGTGGCTGGTAATCAATGCGGACCTGTAGGGATTCGAACCAAAGACTTCCTGCTAATAAAACCTATGAGGCGTAAGGTAGGTGTTGGAGGTTTTAGATGCTGAGGTTTATTCATCCGGAAAGATGGTTACCATTGCTTTCGTCATGGCGTTCTCGTCCTTCTGAGCGAAGTACTGTTCTGTTATAGCGAGTCGGGTATGACCCAGAAGCTTCGAGATGTCATAAAGACTGGCCTTCTGGCGACCGATGTCGGCAAATGAGTGTCGGGCTGTATGGAAGGAAACTTTCTTATCTATCTGGGCTAATTCGCATATCTTTTTGAGGTATTTGTTAATGAGGGCGTTCTTACATGAAATCTCAATTTTCAGGGTGCGTTCGTCACTCAAGTCCCTACCAGTATTGAGGATGGGAAAAACGAAAGCACTTTGACCATTCTGTTTCGGATACCGATAATGGTTCAAAATCTCAATGGCACGCTTTGGCAACCGCACCGTATGGTATTTACCCGTCTTCTGCATGTCGTAACTGACGTAAATGCTTCCATCTGGTTTTTCAAGAATATTTTTCCAAGACATACAGGCTACATCGCTGAAACGGATACCCGCTGAGTAGAAGGCAAACATCCAATAGTTCCGAGTGTGCCATAGTAGTGAGTGAGTAGGAAGGTTAACCTTTGCAAACTGCTCTACTTCCTCTTCCGTCAGTCGTAGCTTATTAGGTTTACCCTCTTTTATTCGGTATATTCTGAAGGGGTTGATGTCGTAGCTTACAATCTGATGCCGTACTGCGTGATTGAAAATGGCTTTTAACTTAGACAGATTGATGTCAACTGTAGTATCGTTGTTCTTATACTCCCGACGGAGATGAACTTCAAATCGGCTGACAAAATCAAGGTTGAGATTAGAAAACAGTAGTTCTTCTTTTCCGGTAAACGCCTTAACCTTGTTCAGTATGCTAGTTGTGCTCTTTATCGTGTTAAACGGTTTTCCTTTCAGATAGCAGTTGTAGGCATAGTCAAAGAGTTCAGGTTCTTGGCGTGTGACTTTCTCCCCCCGGAGAGTTTTAATCAAATCCTCCGATGTCAGGTTAGGTATATCCTGTTGAAAGCGATTAACCTGAGATAGTATCTCCTGTAGTCTTGTGTTCTTCTGAATGTAGTTGCTGTCCTTTCTTTTAACCTCTTCGCGTTTGGCATCCCAGTGCTCAATTTTGACGGTGAGTCCAGTAAATATCCTTTTCAGGCGTCGATTTTCGGTTATCCGAAGCAGGATAGCGTAATCGCCGTTGCGCTTTGGTTGATTCCCTAACTCCAGTCGAAACGAGATGCCGGAGTGAATAGGAGAGAAGCTTACTAGTGCTTTCATGGCTCGTTATCAGCCACTTCGCAGCTCGGTAAACAGCAGATTTTAGTGAAACATTAGTGAAACAAAGGACTTTTTTCTGATTCTGACCCACCGCGCTGAGGTAACGAGTGAATAGAACGGAAATTAGCTTCTGTTTAAGAATGCGTCTAAATGTCTTATAGACAGCCTTTTATGGACTAAGCCGGGATGGCGGAATAGGTAGACGCGCAGGACTTAAAATCCTGTGATCCGTAAAAGGTCGTGCGGGTTCGATTCCCGCTCCCGGTATCTAATCAGAAGCTGTAACTCAGTAAGGGTTACAGCTTTTTTGTTCCAGGTAGCCAATCTTACAATAAACGGGCTTTCACCATCATACCAAACCCAGGGCGGCTGCCTGGCCGCCGACGCTCACCAAAAACTCAACAACCTTCGATACCTGTTCAAGCCGTTTGGCCAGACCTTCGAGACTGGCGGTGGTTTGTTGGATCTGGCTGGTTAGCTTTTTCAGTTCGTCGTTGTGCTGGTTGATGGTGGCGGCCATCTGGTTGATGTCGTCGACGACGATCTGGAAATTGAGCTGTGACAACTCCCGCTGAGTAGCCTGGATGGTCCGGAAGTTCGGGTCGTTGTTTGGCGTCGAGCCCAGCAGTACCGTTATGTCGATCAGCACGTCCGTAATCAGGTCGCGTGCCTTTAGCGCAAAGGGATTGTTGGTCATTTTAGTGGGTGGCTGGACGGGTGAGTTTCTCGTGTTGTGCCTCCAGCGCGGTCAGGTCTTCGTACAAATTCTGCACATCGGCAATTCGATCGTGCCAGGGACGCTTCTGCTGAATGTCCTTCAACACACTTTCGTGGGCTTTGTACACATTACCCATTGCCTGAGCGGTTTTGGTCAGCAGCTTGTCAAACGCAGCCGACCGTTCGATCAGCGTCCGCATATCTTTGTTGATCTGGTAGGTGTAGTAATTGCGGGCGGCCTGGCCACCTGCGTCTTCATGTACTTTTTGTAGCAGGGTGGTATGGGAGGCCGCCATTAACCGCTTTTGCTGCTGCCACCGGTTCTCCAGGTCTGTAAACGCCCGCTGACTGTCCTGGTTGAGTAGTTTGATCAGTTCCTCACCCTTCGCCATATAGTTGCGGAGTGCCGCAGCCTGTTTGTGGTTGATGTAGCGCCGGCCAGCCAGCGAGATGGCATCGGCGGCTAATTTCCCAAATCCGATGGGCAGCGCGGTAGTCGGCTGGTGGGTTTTGTTATAGAAGGTGACGGCATTATCAACGGATTTGCCAAAGAGTTCGGCGTTTTTACCGAAGACGCCAGGCAGGTCGGCCGACGACAAGGCCTCCAGGGCTTTGGCGTACTGCCGTAGTATATTGATGGCATCATCTACCCGCTGCGAGTTTTGGTTACCCTGCTCAAATGTAGCGAAGGTATTGACCAGGTCCGTATGGATATTGGTCACGACCGGCTGGTTCACCGGAATGAGCAGTGTAGCCACTTCATAATTAAGCGCAACATACGTTCTGGCAACTTCGCTGGGGTATTGGGTGTACGCCTGGGTGAGTTTAGCGTAGTTCGCCACGGATTTGCGCTGGGAGTCGGTTAAGGCCGCACAACCGGCTAATTCGATTAGCAGACACAGAAGCAGTGAATGGCCTGAAAGTTTTCTGCACATAGTGGTAACCCGGTATGTCGATGGTTGCCAAAGTTAACAAGTAATAGTATAATTTTTTTTGGGGCCGGTGTTGTTTACCCGGCGGGTGAATTATACGACTAAGGGTAAATAACCGGTGCCTAACAGTGTAACCGTTTGCTAATAAGCTATACCGTTTTTCGGCAGCCAGCGTTTCTTTTGTGTTATCCATACCTTTATTCTGAAGATTATGAAAAAGTTGCATAGAGAAGTACTGCGCTGGGTGCTGATCGGTATCTTCGCGGGTTGTTTGTTTATTATCCAGCACGTTACGTTTGCCCACCATATATTGCCCGATCAGTCAGTTGCCCCGGTAGTTTCCTCAATAACGGATCTGGGCAAGCTGTTGTCGGTGCTGGCGACGTTAAGCCTGCTGGGACTTTTCTCGATGAAAAGTTAGTGGCCGCTTGAATTCTAATGATTGATATCGCTTCCGGCATTGCGCTGACTAGTTTGTTAGCCGTAGCCTTGTATGCCCTGTATCAGTACTGGCACGGTCGGCAGCTCAGGTGTTTGTTTCTGTTGCTATTTAGTGGTCTGGGCGCCTGGCAGATCCTGATGCCGGTGCTGGTATACGGGCAGGGATGGGCACCCACCTACCGGCTCTATGTTCCGGATGCCGATCTGCTGGTCTATGTGGCCTATAGTCTGCTCGTTTTCCGGTTGTCTGTGAGTGTTGGCGGCACCAGCCGCGTAAGCTGGTGGTTTTACGGCGTTCTGCTGCTCTATGCCGGCTTTAATCTGGCGGTACTGCTAAGCCGGCAATTGGCACCGGCCCTCTACTTCGATTATGTCAGGCACCTGTTCGCTTACGTCATCGTCCCCTACCGCTTACCGGCAGCGGTATTCCTGGTTTTGCATTACCCGTTCTCGTTCATCGCGTCCACAACCCTGCTGCTACTGAGTTTGCTGGTGGTAGTCGGCCGGAGCCGAAACGTCCTGAGAGGGTATCTGCTGAAGCTGGTTACGGTCCTGCTGCTGGCCATTCATGGTCCGCTGCTCTATTCGGCCTGGACCACCGGGCTTCCGGCTGCGGACGCCATGCCGGAACCCTCGGCCGACCGGCCCACCAGTCGGGCGGGTCTGGATTACGTCTATCTGCAGATTGACGAGGATGTCGCGGCTGCCGTACTGCACCTCGTCTGGTCTTTGCAGGGTATAGGCTTCGGGCTGGTAGTACACAGGCAAAACCGTCAAAGCCGCCGAAAAGTCAGCGCGCCGGCGGCCTGACACCCAGCAACGGCTCCTTCCTTTTGTCTAACGTCTACTGTCCGGCGTTTTTTTCTGAATATAGGCGGCTACCGTGCCGATGGGGGCCAGCCAAACGCCGTTGGCCGGGTTATTCGCATACTCGCATAGCTGCTTCAGCATGGCAACACGGGTGGTTTGATTGCCGGACTCACCAATCTCGTGGCCGGCCAGCACTACCCAGTGGCCGGCTTCTCTGGCTTTCTCCAGAACGGCCAGGATCTGCCCAAAGTCTTTACCGTCCATCTCCATGCCATATAGCTGGGCCATGTCACAAAAGGCAGGGTCGTTCGGCCCTTCGTCGAGCCAGCCCCGGCCCGCCCGGAACAGGTCGGCTACAATGGGTACGTAGCTTTTGGTGTCGCGGCCCCGCCCAACAAAGGTTTGTCCGCACGGATAGGCATATACCTCCGGCTTCACGCCCAGCAAAGCCTGCACCTGCTTATTGGCGTCCAGGAGTTCGCTGCGCATCTGATCCAGGGTATAATGCTCCAGCGCCTTCTGCCGCGCCCAGGGAAAATTGCCGCTGCACGGGTGGGCGACAGAGTGATTGCCGATTTCGTGCCCGCTAGCCACGGCTTTTTTCCAGCCGTCGAGCCGCTGCTTTACGGCGTCCGGTACAACAAAGAAGGTGGCCTTAACTCCGTACTGGTCCAGCAGCGGAGTGCCTACATCGACATTACTCAGCCGGGCATCGTCAAAACTGAGGCTGACGGCTACCCGTTTGCCATCCGGCCAGGTATACGGTGCTGATGATTGGGCAAAGAGGGGCATTCCCCAGCTGGTAAAGCTTGCCAGGAGCAGGAGTCGGTAGCACAGAGCAGGAAGGACACAGGACGTTTTCATACACTTTTTGGTCGGGACATTGAGATGGGAGTCCCTAAGTAACAAAAAATAGCGTAACCTTCGGAATCAATTGAGCGGCTGGTTTACCCGTTTCCTCCCCCTTTTTTGCCAATTCATCGTTTTTTAGTTTCGTCCGGCTCCGGTTAGCTATACCTTTGACCTATAATCCACACGAACCAGTAAAGATTATGAAAACAATCATGGTAATCGCGCTGATGATCATCGGTAAACTGACGGGAGGACAAAGTCTGACAATGGGATTGTCAACCCAGATGGAGTCTGTCATTGCTCTGAAAAGTGCCGCTGCCTGCAAACCATCGTTGTTCAGTAACCGGGGCTTTATCCCGCATTCAAACCGCCACTCCTGCCAGCGGGCCGATGCCCATAAGCAAACCCTGGTAGGCAAAGGCATCCGGCTGGTGCTGGGCGATGTAAAAAGCTAACCATTGCATTACTACACTACTATCCACACATAAACCTTACAGAGACCGGGGCCAGCACCCCGGTTTTTTGTTTGTATACCTTGGTGGTTCGTCGCTCCTTTTCCCGGTTCTTCGGTTGAAAAGGCGGTTTCGGCAGACTTTATTTCGGTGGCGGAGTCATCCGGCGTAGCTTGCATAGGAAAACATGTGAAGCTCCGGTCGATGAACCCCATACCGTCCTTACCCAGTCATCACTATCAGGCGCAGTTTACGGCGCTGAAAGACCAGATAAGTCCCCATTTTCTGTTCAATAGCCTCAGCGTGCTGTCCGCGCTGGTGCGCAGAGACCCGGACCTGGCGGAGCAGTTCATTGACCAGCTGGCCAGGGTATACCGCTACCTGCTCGAACACCGGGACACTGAGCGCGTAACGCTGGAAGAGGAACTTGACTTTGCCCGCTCGTACGCCTTTCTGCTCGAAGTGCGCTTTGGGCGTAGGTTTAAAGTGAATATCCCGACGGCACCTGCCTGGCAGCATTACACGCTGCTGCCGTTTACGCTGCAATTACTCATCGAGAACGCGATCCGGCATAACCGCATGTCGGCTGCCGACCCGCTGGTGATCGATATCTGCCTCTGTGCGCTGGAACAGGGCTCCTGCCTGTCGGTGTGTAATAACCGCCAGATTCGCAGCCGGCCCGACGGTGGCAGGGGGCACGGCCTGGCCGGCATTCAGCACCGGTACGCGCAGCTGACCGGCCGGCTGGTACAGGTGCTGCCCGAAGCCGATTGTTTTACGGTGAACATTCCGTTGTCGGGCCAGGATACCCTCTGAAGTAAACAAACAGCCTGAAAACAGCACAACCAAGCAGGCAAATGAGGTATCTTTACTGGGTGAGAGAAGCGAACTCACCACCGTAACAGCGAATTACTTGTATGCCAGCCATATCTTATGATGTTTCCATGCCTTTAGACTCAGCGCTACAGTCGCAGCTCACCAACTTTCGGGCGCTCATTGAGCACAGTTCGGATGTAATTATCATCTCCGACAAAGACGGTATTGAGCGATACGTCAGTCCGTCGGTGGTGAGGGTGCTGGGTTATCAGCCCGAGGAGTTGTTGTCGCGCAGCCAATACCTGCTGCACCACCCCGACGACCGCGATCGGGTACGCAAAACGTTTTTTGATTTTGTTACTAGTTGCTGCGCCACGCCGATCGTGTTTTCGTTCCGGTTCCTGCACAAGAACGGTACCTGGCGCTGGATTGAGGCTACGGCTTCCAACCAGCTGGAGAACCCGCTTATTCAGGGTATTATCCTGAACTTCCGGGACATTTCGGATCGCAAAGAGCTGGAAGCCCAGATTGAGCGCAATGCCGAACGGTTCCGGGCTATGATTGCCAACATTGCGGATTTTATTCAGATTTTTGATAAAAACGGCAAGCTGCTGTTTACCAGCAAACCTACCATTTACCCGGTCGAGGTAATTAATCAATCCGATGAGTTACTCTGGTGGGTTCATCCCGAAGACAGACCCCGCGTTACCGAAGCCTTCCATAAAATTGTTTCCGGCGAAATTCCGGAAGTAAAGGCTGAATACCGGACCATTGATGAAAACGGCGTAATGCGTTACGTGGAGACATACGCGTCGAACCAGTTTGATAACGAGGCCGTTGGTGGGTTGTTAACTAATATCCGGGATATAACCGAGCGTAAGGAGTTTGAGGAGGTCCTGCGGCAGGCTAAAGAGAAAGCCGAAACCGATGCCCGTGAGATAGAGCGCAGCAACCTCGAAATCCGGTTGAAAAACCGCGAACTGAAAAAGCTGAACGACGAAAAGAACGAGCTGATGCAGATGGTGACGCATGATCTGAAGAATCCGCTCTACAACCTTCAGCACGAAGCCCGGTCGATTCTGGCCAATCCCGACGAAGCGGTACAGCACACGGCGCAGGTCTTGCGGTGTGCCGATAAAATGCTCAGCCTGATCACTAACTTCCTGAGTATTCACTCGATTGAATCGGGCAGGATTCTGATGCATTTTGAACCGGTGGACCTGCTGGAGCAAATCAACCGGGTGGTGCAGCTCTACGAAGAAGCCCTGCGGCAGAAGCGGCTATCGGTTACCATAAACTGGCCCGGAGGACCAACGGCTATCCGGACAGACGAAAACGCGGTATCGCAGGTACTGGATAATCTGGTCTCCAACGCTATCAAGTACTCGCCGGTTGGGGCGAGTGTCAGCATCGACGTAACGCGGGCTGAAGAGTCGCTGATTATCCGGGTGCAGGATGAAGGCACCGGTATACCGCTGGACGAGGCTGATAAGCTTTTTCGCAAATTTTCGCGCCTGTCGACCCGGCCCACGGCGGGCGAAAGTTCCAACGGGCTGGGGCTGGCGATTGCCAAAAAATTAGTGCATCTGTTACAAGGTGATATCTGGTATGAAAACCATGCCGGCAAGGGGGCCACGTTTGCCTTCGAACTGCCGGTCAATCCTTCTGCTTAAGTTATGAACGTTATCATCATTGAAGACGAAGACCTGACCGCCGACCGGCTCCGGGGTCTGCTGCGGAAATACGACCCCGAGATCAATGTGCTGGCGCAGTTACCGTCGGTGCAGGACACGGTGCAGTGGCTGAAAACCCATAAGGAGCCGGACCTGATTTTTATGGATATTCACCTGGAGGATGACCTGTGCTTCCGGATTTTCGAGCAAGTCTCCCTGTCGGTGCCGGTCATCTTTACCACGGCCTTTGACGAATACATGATCAAAGCCTTTCGGGTCAATAGTATTGACTACCTGCTGAAGCCGGTCAGCTTTGAGGGACTGTCGGCGGCCATGCAGAAGTACCAGTCCATGAAGCGGCAGTTTTCGCAGACCGACCTGGATGCGCTGCGGCAGGTAATTGGCCGGCCGCAGCAGGAGTACAAAAGCCGGTTCCTGATTACCGTCGGTACCCGGCTGCGTACCATTGAAACGTCGGAGGTAGCGTATTTCTACAGCGAGGAGAAGATTACGTTTCTGGTGACGAAAGACAACCAGCGGCTACCCATTGATTATAGCCTGGACAAACTGACGAGTATGCTGAATCCGGCTGACTTCTTCCGGGCCAACCGCCAGTTCCTGATCGCCATGTCGTGCATCAGAAACATTCATACGTACTCCAGCAGCAAGCTAAAGCTCGAACTCCAGCCCGACCCGCGCGAAGAGGTATTTATCAGTAAGGAAAAGGTAAGCACCTTCAAAGACTGGCTGGATGCGTAAGCCGGCCTGAGCTCCCGCTCGTCCGCGTTTGTAACGCGAGACGGGCGAGAAGTGCGTTTGTAACGCACGGCGTTGGACGTCAAAATCGCATTACAAATGCGAACCTCGCCCGACTCGCGTTACAAACGCGGACGAGCAGGCCCCGGCCGTTTACTGGGCGAAAAACTTCAGCCGCTTTAGGCCGGTTTCGGAATCAATGGAGATCAGGTAAACACCCGGCACCAGCGGAGACGCCGGCCGGATCACCCACTCGGTATCGGCGAGGTGAATGGCCTGGGCCGACACGGGCTGACCGGAGAGGTTGTGCAGCTTCATGCCTTTGGCGTCAATGGCGTTGAGCAGCACCCGAATATCACCATTCTCCGCTGACTGATAGGCCAGCATAGCTTCCTGATCGGCATTGACCACGACCGAGATAACTTTAGAAAGGTCGGTGGTACCGTCTTTGTCAATCTGCCGCAGGCGGTAGTAGTTGGCGCCGGGGAAAGGATGCTTATCAACAAAGGTGTACCGGTTACGGTTTTCGGTATCACCCACTGACTTTACAGGATCGCCCACCGGAATAAACTCTTTTAAATCCCGACTGCGCTCCACCACAAACCGGTCGGCATTACGTTCCCAGGCCGTTTCCCAGAAAAGCTGAACCGAGTTGCCAAAGGCTTTGCCACTGAAGTGGGTGAGTTCCACGGGAAGAACTACAGTAGAGCAGTCAGGCCGTCTAGCTGCTGTGTAAAAAGCATAACCATTAATTACATTGGAACCATTCCAAGGCGCACGATAAGTCTCATCACATATAGTTCCTGTTCCGATAATAAGTTCTGAATTAGCACTGCCACTAATTAATTCTCCACCTGGAGCAACTTCTACATATGAGTTATTATCTTTTAATATTAAGTCCGTATTTTGATTCCAAGCAAGTTTTGCACTTCCGTTTACTACTATTCTAACTTGTCCATTAATGGTTACATCTTTATCAATCTCAACCCAACCGGTGTTTATAATTATAGTTCCAACAAAATCCAAACCTGGAGGTGGGGCACTACCAAGTGAACCGCTGGGGCCTGAACAACTCCAAGCATCTCTATTAGACCATAGAACAGGGTTTTGTTTTTCAGTTCCACCAGTTTGAAGAATACAGGTTGCTTGACTATATCCTCTCATGCTACTACTCAAAAGCAGAGTAAATAGTATCAACTTGATATATAAAAAGTAATTATTTCTCATATTCAAAATTTCCGTTTGTACGCCTACCTGATCTATAAATATAATAGCCCGTCCTAATACTTTTTTAATAAAGCAAAATAAAACAATAAACGGATACCTTTCCTAATCCATCATAAGTTTTTTGTATCCGGTTCGGGTTGGGTCAATGGGCACAATTTAGCGGCTATTTTTGTTACCGGATGGTTAGCACAGCCCCGCGTTCACGGGCAGCATCACTTTAGTCTATTGTAACCTATGGCAGAAACGCTCATTCTCCCTCAAACTACCAACCGCAGAGAGATTTACGAAACCTTATTACCCCAGATTGCTGCTCTCATTGAAGGCGAAACCGACCTGACGGCCAATCTGGCCAACATTACGGCGGCTCTCAAGGAAGCGTTCGGGTTTTTCTGGGTAGGTTTTTACCTCAAAAAAGAAGGGCAACTGGTGCTGGGGCCGTTTCAGGGACCCATTGCCTGCACCCGTATCAACTTCGATAAGGGCGTTTGTGGCGCTGCCTACACCCGCAGGGAAACCATTCTGGTACCCGATGTCGAGCAGTTCCCCGGCCATATCGCCTGTAGTTCCCTGTCCAAATCAGAAGTGGTTGTACCCATCTTCGATCGCAACGGCGAGGTAGCGATGGTGCTGGACGTAGACAGCGACAAGCTCAACGACTTCAGCGAGGTTGATGTGGCTGGGCTGGAGCGGGTGGCGAGGCTGGTTACTGCTTTCCTGTAATCTGGTGAGATTTGCAAAATATCTGAATGATTGAATGTTAGAATGATTGAATAATCGGCACACTCAACAATTCTATTATTCAATCATTCAACAGGTCACTTAAGCACCGCCCGCAGCACCTCCCGCTTCCTCGCCGGGCCGGGGTGTTTCTCAACGGAAAATCCGGCTGCTTTCAGGTTGCGTTGCACATAGCCTTTCGAGCAGTAGGTGACCAGCAGGCCGCCGGGGCGTAGCAGGGCGGCTATTTGTTTGAAGATGTCCTCCGTCCACAATTCCGGCTGGGCTTCGGGCGCAAAGGCATCGTAATAGACCAGGTGAAAGCGACCGGGTAGGGTGTCGCCGGTGGCTATATCCTGCAGGAGGCCCTGCCGTTTGGTGAGCGTAAAGTAAGAGTGAATCTCCGTCAGCCCGTCCCAGGGTGCTTCGTGTAGTAGCGAGAGGTAATTAGTGCCCAGCAGGGTGTCAAAATTAAGTTGCTGCGCGTCGGCCATCGGCAGCGGGTAAGCCTCCACGGCGGTGTAGAATACGGGTCGCTGCCGGGTTCCGGCTTCGCGGGCGGTGAGCAGGGCGTTCAGGCCGGTGCCGAAGCCCATTTCAAAGACGAACAGATCGTCGTCGAACCGCCGGAACGCTTCCTCCAGCCCCAGTTCAATAAACACCCGCTGCGATTCCTGCCACGCGCCAAAAATGGAGTGGTAATGCTGCGCAAACACCGGATGGTACACCGAATGCGACCCATCGGCCGTGACCACGATTCGACTGTCTGTTTTCATATTCCTCGCTTTTGGGTTATCTTCGCACCCGAAAACAGCTTACCATGATTCAACGCATTCAAACCATATTTTTGTTTCTGATTGTGCTCGCAATGGGCGCATTTTTGTCGTTTCCCATCTGGGATAAGGTTGGCACCCGCTCCACCGAAACCGCGCAGTTAAGCGCTCTGCAGTACTCCTACCAGCAGGGTATCACCACCTACATTACCCCGATGTGGTACCTGGCCGGTTTGGCCGGGCTCGTTGCCGTCATTGCCCTGATTGCCATCTTCCGGTACCGCAACCGCCTGCAACAGATGGGGCTCTGCGCTGTCAACGCCCTCCTGATGACCGGTATGATGGCCATTGTGCTGTACACCACGCTCTACAAGGGCAAGACCTATGGCCTGACCGAGGACCAGGGCAATTACCACACCGGTTTCTACGCCCTCATTGCGGCCCTGATCTTCAATATGCTCGCCAACCGCTTCATCCGCCGGGATGAGAAGCTGGTAAGGGATTCCGATCGGTTCCGGTAGGAATGGTTGAATGATTGAGTGATTGAATTATAGAATGATTGAATGAGTTGCCGCGCTTATATTCAATCATTCAATCACTCATCAATTCAAACCAGCCCCTCCTTCAGCAAATCGTGCAGATGCACAAACCCCTTTATCCGTCGTTCATCGGCCACAATTAACTGGGTGATGTTACGCTCCTGCATGATCTGTAAGGCCGTGACGGCATAGTCGTCGGGACAGACGCAAACGGGGGAGGGCGTCATGATGTCGTGGGCGCAGAGGTGGGCGTACTGCTCGTGCTGGTTCAGCATCCGGCGCAGGTCGCCGTCGGTAATGATGCCCGCCAGTAAATTTTCCTCATCAACTACGGCGGTCGCGCCCAGCCGTTTGGAGGTCATTTCCAGGATAACTTCGTGTATAGTCGCCCGTGCAGGAACCTGTGGCACTTGGTTGTGCGGGTAAATATCGCTAACTTTCAGGTACAGCTTTTTGCCGAGGGAGCCACCGGGGTGGTATCGGGCAAAGTCCTGACGGGTAAACCCACGGGCTTCGAGCAGGCTTACGGCCAGGGCATCGCCCAGCGCCAGTGCTACGGTGGTGCTGGTGGTAGGAGCCAGGTTCAGCGGGTCGGCTTCACGTTCGCAGTAGCCATGCAGCACAAAGTCGGCGTGCCGGGCCAGGTAGGAGCTGGTATCGCTGACCAGCGCGATGAGCCGGACACCGGCGCGACGTAGTAGCGGTAATAACACCTTGATCTCTGCGGTATTACCACTCTTGGAAAGGCAGATGACCACATCGTCGGTCTGGATCATGCCGAGGTCGCCGTGGATAGCGTCGGCTGCGTGCATAAACAGGGCCGGGGTGCCGGTGGAGTTGAGCGTCGCCACGATTTTCTGGCCGATCAGCGCACTTTTGCCGACGCCGGTAACGACGACCCGGCCGGTCGTTTTCAGGATGGCTTCGACACAGGCGTCGAACTGTTCATCGATCAGGTCGACGGCGGCCCGGATGGCTTCCGCTTCGGCCATCATTACCTGGCGGGCAATTAACTGAGGATTTTTTTTTATTACTTTCAACGGAGAATTCGCTTTGGCGAAAGGTTTGCGTTGTAAATTCGCTAACTTTAATTTAGCAAAGATACAGTCAACAGAGATTTTAGTAACCTTCTGTACGAATATAGAATGATGCAGGTAGACCAAGTGGTACACGTTACCCTGAAGGAGCGGCTAAAAGAAATTTTTGGGTATAGTCAGTTCAGAGGAGATCAGGAAGCCATTATCAATAGTATTCTGGCCAGTCGGAACACCTTTGTTATTATGCCGACAGGGGCCGGTAAGTCCCTTTGTTATCAGTTGCCGGCGCTGGTAACCCACGGTACGGCCGTGGTGATTTCGCCCCTGATTGCCCTGATGAAAAATCAGGTAGATCAGCTCAATGCCTTTGGTATCAATGCCCAGTTCCTGAACTCGACATTGACCAAGGCCGAGATGAACAAGGTGAAAAAAGACACCCTGAACGGCACGCTGAAGCTGCTGTACATTGCGCCCGAATCGCTGACCAAAGAGGAAAACCTTGATTTTCTGAAGCGGGCGAACATTTCGTTCGTGGCCATCGACGAGGCCCACTGTATCTCGGAATGGGGGCACGACTTCCGGCCGGAGTACCGCAAAATCCGGGGTATTGTCGACAACATTGGTGACCTGCCCGTCATTGCGCTGACGGCCACGGCCACGCCGAAAGTACAGCAGGATATTCAGAAGAACCTGCAGATGGAGAACGCCGACATCTTCAAGACGTCGTTCAACCGGAAGAATCTGTACTATGAGGTAAAGCCGAAGATCGACGCCAAAAAGCAGCTCATTAAGTACATCAAGAACAACAAGGGCAAATCGGGGATTGTGTACTGCCTGAGCCGGAAGACGGTGGAGGAGATCGCCGAAGTGCTCAATGTCAACGATATTAAGGCTCTGCCGTACCATGCCGGTCTGGACCCCGCTACCCGGATGGCCAACCAGGATGCGTTCCTGAACGAAGAGGCCGACGTGATCGTGGCCACCATTGCTTTCGGGATGGGGATCGATAAGCCGGATGTGCGGTTTGTGATCCACTATGACGCGCCGAAGTCGCTGGAAGGCTACTATCAGGAAACCGGCCGGGCCGGCCGCGACGGACTGGAGGGCAACTGTATCATGTTCTACAGCTACGACGATATTGTCAAGTTGGAGAAATTCAACAAAGATAAGTCGGTTACGGAGCGGGATAACGCCAGACACCTGCTCACCGAAATGGTGTCGTACGCCAACCTGGGTACGTGCCGGCGCCGGCAGTTGCTGAGTTATTTCGGCGAGTACATGGAGAAGGACTGCGGGTTCTGCGACAACTGCCTTAAACCGACCGAACGGTTTAAGGTGCAGGATGAAGTGGTCCTGGCCTTGCGGGCGGTAGAGCAAACCGACGAACGCTTCGATGCCAGCCATATTGCCGATCTGCTGACCGCCACCGACAATCAGTACGTTACCAGCTATGAGCACAACAAACTGGATGTATACGGTAAAGGCCGCGAATACAACGAGAGCGTCGATTACTGGTGTTCGGTACTTCGCCAGTTAACGATACTGGGCTACATTGATAAGGATGTCGACAACTATGGGGTGTTGAAGGTTTCCGAAAAAGGCAAACGCTATATCGAAGACCCGTACCCGGTAACGCTGTCGAAAGACCACAATTACGACCAGCAGATTGCCGATGGTGAAGAAGAAGGCGATAAGGATATGGCCCCGACCACGGGCAGCGCCTACGACGAAGAACTGCTGGGTCTGCTGAAAGCGCTGCGGAAAAAGGTAGCTAAGGAAAAAGGACTGCCACCGTACGTTATTTTCCAGGACCCGTCGCTGGAAGAAATGGCGACCACCTACCCCTGCACCCGTGAAGAGATGGCTCAGATCAACGGGGTGGGCATGGGTAAGGTGCAGAAATTCGGCCGGCCGTTCATCGACCTGATCTCCAAATACGTTGAGGAAAACGATATCGAAACGGCGAAAGACGTCGTTGTTAAATCAACTGTTAATAAGTCGAAGGTCAAGATTTACATCATCCAGCAGATCGACCGGAAAGTCGATCTGGAGGAAATTGCCGAGTCGAAAGACCTGTCGATGGACGATCTGGTCGAAGAAATCGAGCATATCTGTTACTCCGGTACCCGCCTGAATCTGGATTATTACATCAATCAGATCATGGACGGCGACCGGCAGGATGAGATTTACGATTATTTCATGTCGGCCGAAACCGACAATATTGCCGTAGCCATGCGCGAGTTCGGCGGTGACGATTTCACCGAGCAGGAACTGCGCCTGATGCGGATCAAATTCTTATCGGAAGTAGCGAATTAATGAACATACTCGTATTGGGTTCGGGGGGCAGAGAACATGCCTTTGCGTGGAAACTGGCTCAGAGTCCGCTTTGTGATAGCTTGTTTGTGGCGCCGGGTAATGCCGGTACGGCGCAGGTCGCCACCAATCTGCCAATCGGCTACAATGATTTTGATGGCATAGCCGGTGCTATTCGCCGGTATCAGATTGATCTGCTGCTCGTTGGCCCGGAAGAACCGCTGGTCAAAGGGGTGGTGAATTACCTCCGTAGTCAGCCCGATCTGAGCGCCCTGCGCATTATTGGCCCCGATCAGCAGGGCGCGCAACTGGAGGGCAGCAAAGACTTCTCCAAGCAATTCATGGTCAGGTACGGTATCCCGACGGCCTCGTCGCAGACGTTCACGGCCGACACCCTGGCTAAAGGATTGGCGTACCTGGAGAGCCACTCACTGCCGGTTGTCCTGAAAGCAGATGGACTCGCGGCCGGCAAAGGGGTAATCATTGCCAACACCGTTCAGGAGGCCAGGGACACGCTGCGCGATATGCTGACGGCGCAGAAATTCGGCGAAGCCGGTAACAAGGTGGTTATCGAGCAGTTTTTACGAGGAATCGAGTTATCTGTTTTTGTGCTGACCGATGGCGTCAATTACAAAATCCTGCCCGAGGCTAAAGACTACAAGCGCATCGGCGAAGAGGATACGGGGCCTAATACCGGGGGGATGGGCGCGGTTTCGCCGGTAACGTTTGCTAACAGAAAATACCTGCAAAAAGTAGAAGACAAGGTCGTCAAGCCCACGCTGCTGGGCCTGCAGCAGGAAGGCATCCGGTATCAGGGCTTCATCTTTATTGGCCTGATGAACGTGAAAGACGAACCCGTCGTTATTGAGTATAATGCCCGGATGGGTGACCCCGAAACGGAAGTGGTGCTGCCGCGTATCCAGAATGATCTGGTGGAACTGCTGACCGCCACCGCCGATGGTGAACTCGACAGAGTAGAGCTACAGGTATCGCCCCAGACCGCCGTCACGACGGTGCTGGTGTCGGGTGGTTACCCGGACGCCTACGAGAAGGGCAAAGTGATTACGGAATTGGACAAGCTGGAGCAGGTAACCGCCTTCCATGCCGGTACAGCCCCCGGCCCCAATGGCCATGTGCTGACCAATGGCGGGCGCGTACTGGCCCTTACCGCTTTGACTAACTCCCTGGAAAACGCCGTTCGGAAGTCGCAGGAAGCGGCCCGGACGGTGCAATTTGATGGTAAGTATTACCGGAAAGATATCGGGCTTGACCTGATCCGGTATCAGGACTAGTTTGACGTTTGTAGTTTGAACAGGGCCGCCCGGCTGTCCGAGGTGAGCGTTTTTGCTTAAGAGCCTTTCAACTTCAAACCTCAAACTTTAAACTAAACAGAAACATGGCTTGCAAATCCTGTACGACTGGTGGATGCGGAACCCGGACAGCCAGTAACGGCACGGCAACAGCCGGCTGTGGCAGCGGGGGATGCGGGACCGGCGGATGCAACAAAATGAATACGTTCGACTGGCTGAGTCACATGGATGTTCCGGTGGCACAGCGGTTCGACGTGGTGGAAGTGAAATTTAAAGGTGGCCGGAAAGAATATTACCGGAACGTCCACCAACTGAACCTGACGACCGGCGACTTTGTGGTGGTCGAGATGCAGTCAGGGTACCATATGGGTTCAGTGTCCATGCAGGGCGAACTGGTGCGGTTGCAGCTTCGGAAGAAGAACCTCCAGGCCACCGACGACATGAAGGTAATTCACCGGATTGCGACGCCTAAAGACCTGGAAAAGCATGAGCAGACCATCGCCCGCGACCTGCCAACGATGTACCGGGCTAGGGAGATCGTCAGGGATCTGAACCTGAACATGAAACTGTCGGATGTGGAATACCAGTCTGACAACACGAAGGCGACGTTTTACTACTCGTCGGAAGAGCGCGTTGATTTCCGGGAACTGATCAAGCTGCTGGCGGCTGAGTTTAAGATCCGCGTGGAGATGCGGCAGATCAGTCTGCGGCAGGAGGCCGGTCGGCTCGGGGGTATCGGATCCTGCGGCCGCGAACTGTGCTGCTCGACCTGGCTGACGGATTTTAAGAACATTACAACGTCGGCAGCCCGGTACCAGAACCTGTCGCTGAATCCGGCCAAACTGTCGGGGCAGTGCGGTCGGTTGAAGTGCTGCCTGAACTACGAGCTGGAGACCTACATTGATGCGCTGCGGGATATACCGACGGTTGAAAAGCCGTTGCAGACGCAGAAAGGAAATGCCTATCTCCAGAAAACCGACATTTTCCGTAAGATTATGTGGTTTGGATACAGCACGGAAAGTACCTGGCACCCACTGCCGATTACGCGTGTGCTGGAAATTATCGAACTCAACAAGCGCGGAGTCGTTCCGGAGTCGTTCGAGGTGCTGACACCCGTTGCGGAAAAGAAAGAGCCGGTTGGACTGGCCGCCCTCAACAGCGACCTGGACCGTCTGGATAAGAAGTACGCGGCTGCCAAGCCGAAAAAGAAAAAGAAGAAGTCGAAAGGAAAAGCCGCCGGGCCAGCCAATGGAACGCCGGCCGCTCAACCGGCCAAAGGGTAATAACAGAAACCGCCATGTCTTTCGAAGGGATGGCGGTTTTTTGTAGAGTCCTTGTAATTTTGCAGAAAGATACGTGTATGAAAACGAAGGGACTCTGGCTGGTCGTGCTGCTGGCACTGACAGGGTGCGACAAGAATACAGTTTACAAAGAGTATGCTGACATTAAGGGTGGACAGTGGTATGTAAAAGAGACCCCCTCGTTTACCTTTACCATTACGGATACGGCCCAGGCCTACAATATCTACTACAATCTGCGCAACAGCATTTCGTACCCTTATTACAACCTGTATCTGACGCGTTACCTGACCGATGCCAGCGGTACGCTGATCGAGTCGCGGCTGGATGAACTGATTCTGATGGACCCAAAAACGGGCAAACCCCGGGGCGATGGCTTAGGCGATATCTTTGATCATAAAGTGTTGATCAAGCGAAACTACCGGTTTCCGCATTCGGGAGACTATACCATGCGTATCAGTCAGTATATGCGGCAGAACCCGTTGCCCGATGTGCTGAGCGTTGGTATTACGATTGAAAAAGCCACGGCGGCTCCGGAGTAGGTCCTTTTCATTGCCCTTACGCTGAGATTTCATATAAACGCTGCGGTAGGTTACCTGAAAATTCTCAACTTTACTATATACATCATTTTCCGCCTTATCTCATGACTACTGAACCTTCCCGGTTGGACAGCCCTGTTTCGGAGGGACTGACCAACCGCGTAGCTGGCGAACCGGTACAGGCCGCCATTACGTATGAAAAAATACCAACACACATCTACGCTGATGCCAAAGATGCGTCCCGCGCTGTAGCCCGTGAAATTGCCGATCTGATCCGGGAAAAGCAGGGGGCGGGTAAACCCTGTGTGCTGGGTCTGGCGACCGGCTCTTCACCGAAAACCGTATACGCCGAACTGGTACGGATGCACCGCGAAGAGGGCCTGAGTTTTCGCAACGTAGTTACCTTTAACCTGGACGAATACTACCCGATGGAACCGGACTCGCTGCAGAGCTATGTCCTGTTTATGAAGGAGCAGTTGTTCGACCATGTCGATATTCCGGAGGGAAATTACAATTTACCGGACGGCACCGTCCGGCCTGAAAAAGTGGCCGATTTCTGCCGTGCCTACGAATCCAAAATTGAGTCGTATGGCGGGCTGGATTTTCAGCTGCTGGGTATTGGGGGTAATGGTCATATCGGTTTCAACGAACCGGGTTCGCTGATCAATTCGCATACCCGCCTGATGATGCTTGACCACTCTACGCGGGCGGCCGCGTCGATGGATTTTGGCAGCCTCGCCCGTACACCCCGCAAGGCGATTACAATGGGGGTAGCCTCTATTCTGGCGGCCCGGCGCGTAGTGCTGCTGGCATGGGGTGAGCGCAAAGCACCAGTTATCCGGAGCGCTGTGGAAGGTACCGTAACCGAACATAATCCGGCATCGTACCTGCAAACCCACCCGAATGCGCTGTTTGTCATTGATGAAGCCGCAGCCTCGGAACTGACCCGGATGAAAACGCCGTGGCTGGTCGACCAGGTGGTGTGGGACAACAAGATGATCAAGAAGGCGGTAACCCACCTGTCGCTGACGCTGGGTAAACCGATCCTGAAACTAACCGACCGCGACTACAACGACAACGGGGTAAGTGACCTGCTGGCGCAGTATGGCCAGGCCTACGACATCAACATCGACGTCTTCAACCAGCTGCAGCACACCATCACCGGCTGGCCGGGCGGTAAGCCGAACGCCGACGATACCAACCGGCCGGAGCGGGCCTTGCCGGCGCAGAAGCGCTGCCTGATTTTCAGTCCGCACCCCGACGACGACATTATCTCAATGGGCGGGACCTTCCAGCGCGTGGTCGATCAGGGTCATGAGGTACACGTTGCCTATCAAACTTCTGGGAACATCGCCGTAGCCGACGATGAAGCGCTGCGCTTCGCCGATTATGTGGTCGATTTCAACGAGAAATTTGGGATTGACAGCCCCGAGGCCAACCGGATTTTCCGGGATGCAGCTGCGTTCCTGCGTACCAAAAAGGACAGTGAGATGGATACGGCCGATGTGCGGTACATCAAAGGACTGATTCGGAAGGGTGAGGCAAAATCGACCTGCCGTTTTGTAGGCATTCCGGTGGAGAACGCGCACTTCCTCAATATGCCGTTCTATGAGACCGGTAAGGTAGAGAAGAAGCCTCTGAGTGAGGACGACATTAAGGTGGTGATGAATCTGATTGAGGAGGTAAAACCGCACCAGATCTATGCCGCCGGTGACCTGGCCGATCCGCACGGTACCCATAAAGTCTGCCTGGACGCCATCATTGAAGCCGTTCGTCGTCTCAAACATAAGAACTTCATGAAAGACTGCTGGGTATGGCTGTACCGGGGCGCCTGGGCGGAGTGGGATATTCACGAGATCGAAATGGCCGTGCCGATGTCGCCTGACCAGGTGATGCGTAAGCGGCTGGGTATCTTCAAGCACCAGTCGCAGAAAGACGGTGTCGTGTACCAGGGTACCGATTCCCGCGAGTTCTGGCAACGGGCCGAAGAGCGCAACCGGGCTACCGCCGGCCTTTACAATCGCCTGGGTCTCGCTGAGTATGAAGCCATGGAGGCCTTTGTGCGGTGGAAATTCTAGGTAACCGTTTATACATGCTATGAGGAAAGGCCCGATACCAATCGGGCCTTTTACTTAACAGTAAGAACAGGAATTATAGCAGGCTGGAAATTACCTTTTAGCGATTGCAGCATGAGCTCTTTATAGGCGGGTTGTACGCCATAACAGTAGGTGACTTTTCGGATTGATGCATACTGGTAAGAAGCCTGCAGGAAAGGTTTCCGGTGGTGAATGAGCCGATGGAGTTTCCAATCATCAGGCAACTGCTCGATGCTAACCGGAATATCGTTGAAATAAAGAAGGTAGCCGGGGTCTGTCAGCCACGCGGCTGTTACCGCATCAAAAGGAATAAAGCCTTTACGGGAGCCCAGTGCTATTTTCCACAGCTTCTGCCATTGTCTTAACTGCTGGTACAGCCATCGATCTGTTTGATCTGAACTTTCCTGCAGAAAATGAATGTCCTGGTTATCTACGTAAATAGTTGAAGAAGCTTCATAACCAGCAAGAACAAGGGGTATTTGGGTATTTAAAATTAGTTGAAAAGCTTTTGGGTCGCGTTCGAAATTAATGTCGGGGAGATTGATTCTGCCCTTGGCCGGGTTAAGAAGCCGGCCCGGTTGCCGGCCTCCGCAGAACACTATTTCCTTAATTTGATACTGGAGCTCCGGATAGAGCATTAAGACAGTAGCTATATTGGTAGCCGACCCCAAAATAAGTATGGAAAGCTGCTCTTTTCGTAGCGCTTCGGCTAGTGCTTTTATGGCATCGGTTTCTTTTCCCAGCAATTTGCTGCTGGTTGCTCCTTTGTAGATGGGGATGGTTTTACCGCATCGTTGTAAAAGCTTTTCGGTGATCCGGTAGCCATGGTTAATATTCAGGACGAAGCTTATTCCCCTGATAGCCACCTTATCTGATCGTACGGCCTGGATAATAGCCAGCCCATCGTCGACATCACGGCCGAAACGCCCGAGGTGTATATCGGTATCGATCCAGATAGCTGCCGGCTGAGCAGTAGCTAGTCCAGGTAAGAGGAGCAGAGCCACCACCGCTGCTATCAAAAAAATTTTCATACGGTAAGCGGAAGGATGATAACAAGGTACGCGTAAACGCAATTGAGACAGATAACTTTTGAGCATTCGGTAAACGGGTAAGCACGTGAGGACATCAATAGCGGATGTCAGACTTTTTGCCAGAAAAGAGTAGCTTTGATTTTTCGCTGCAAAACTATGCCACAAACCGTTGGATATGGTTCGTCAGCCGCTGACGCGTCAGCGGCTTCGGTGGCCGATAAACGTCATGCCACCCGGCTGCTGTCGCTGGATGTTTTTCGGGGCATTACGGTGGCCGGGATGATTCTGGTGAACAACCCCGGTGACTGGGGCCATGTCTATGCTCCCCTGCTGCATGCCCCCTGGCATGGCTGGACGCCTACAGACCTCATCTTCCCCTTCTTTCTTTTTATCGTGGGCGTGTCCATTACGTATGCACTGGGCGGTCCGATAGGTCAGCAGAAAGGCGTTGCCGGCAAGATCCTCCGACGGAGCCTGGTGCTGTTTGGACTGGGGTTGTTTCTGAACCTGTTTCCAAAGTTCGACTTTGCTACTTTCCGTATACCGGGCGTATTGCAGCGGATCGCGCTGGTATACCTGGCCTGCTCTTTGATTTACCTGCGCACCAGTACCCGCGCCCAAAGCCGGCTGATAGTAATTCTGCTTATTGCCTACTGGCTGCTGCTAACTGTAGTTCCCGTGCCGGGCGTGGGCTATGCCAATATGGAGCCGACCACTAATCTGGGGGCCTGGCTTGACCGGACACTGCTGGAGGGCCACTTGTGGGCCAGTGCCAAAGTCTGGGACCCGGAAGGGCTGCTGAGTACCTTACCCGCTATTGCTACCGGGCTGTCGGGCGTATTGGTGGGTACGCTGCTGCGGTCAGATCGGCCCGAAGCCGATAAGGTAGCCTGGCTGTTTGCCGCCGGATGCCTGTCGGTGGTAAGTGGAGTCATCTGGGACAGCTTCTTTCCCATTAACAAGGCGCTGTGGACGAGTTCCTTTGTGCTGCTAACCGCCGGGCTGGCTATGCTGGGCCTGGCGCTCTGCTACTGGTTTATTGATGTGCAGGTCCGGACAAGCCCCGGCTATCGGCGGTGGACAACGCCTTTTGTGGCCTTTGGGGTAAATGCCATTACTGTCTTCTTTCTATCAGGACTGATCCCCCGCATCCTGAATATGATTCGGGTAACCCGGCCCGATGGTACGGAGGTGGGCGCCAGGGAGTGGATGTACCAAACCTTTTTTGTGCCGTATTTCACTAGTCCTTACAATGCGTCGCTGGCCGGGGCCGTTACCTTTATTCTGATCTGGGTGGTAATTCTGTGGTGGATGTACGCCAAAAAAATAATCATCAAGGTCTAGTTTTTAGTTGTGTATTGGTCAGGCGTCCGTGCCAACGCAGACCCCTCGCCCGGCGGTGCCTGAGCAGCAAATACATTCACTGTGCTTTGTTTCTCCTATGTATACACTTGTCAGAACCACACTCGCAGCTCTGTGGCTGACTACTACGCTGGTAGTAGCGCAGCCTACAACAAAAGCCAGGAAAGCGCCGACTAAAGCGGTTGCTTCGACCCGGTCACCGGCCGACCTGAAACGGCCCATACCCTTTGATCCGAATGTCAAGGTCGGCAAATTGCCCAACGGCCTGACGTACTATATCCGTAAAAATGAGGAGCCGAAGAACCGGGCCGAATTGCGGCTGGTGGTCAAGGCTGGTTCGGTGCTGGAAGAAAATAACCAGCAGGGCCTGGCGCACTTTATGGAGCATATGGCGTTCAACGGCACCAAAAACTTTCCTAAAAATGAGCTGGTCAGTTTTCTGCAATCGTCCGGTGTGCGCTTCGGTGCCGACCTGAACGCCTATACCAGCTTCGACGAAACGGTGTATCAACTGCCCGTGCCGACCGATAACCCCGAGTTGTTTGAGCGGGCGTTCCAGATTCTGGAAGACTGGGCGCATAATGCTACCCTCGATCCGGCTGAGATTGATAAGGAGCGGGGCGTTGTGCTGGAAGAATGGCGGTCGGGCCGGGGCGCAGCGCAGCGGATGCGGGAGAAGTATTTTCCCTATATCCTGAATAATTCCCGTTACGCCGACCGACTCCCCATTGGGAAAGAAGAGGTACTGCGTACCTTCAAAAAAGAGGATCTGGAGAGTTTTTATCAGACATGGTACCGGCCAGACCTGATGGGCGTGATGGCTGTGGGTGATTTTGACATAGCCAAAGTAGAGAGCCAGATCCGGGAGAAATTTGGCCGAATACCCAAGGCAACCAACCCGAAGCCCCGTCAGACCTTTACCATACCCGCCCACCCGGATACCAAAGTGGTGATTGTGACCGATGAGGAGCAGCCCAACACAGTTGTCCAATTGATTTATAAGCGGCCGGAGATCAAAGAAACCACCCTAAATGACCTGCGGGAGAGCATCAAACGGAGTTTGTTCAACATTATGCTGGGTAACCGCATTCAGGAACTGACGCAGCGGGCCGATCCGCCGTTTCTGGGTGGGTACAGCAACTACAGCAGTTTTATCGGTAATCTGGATGCGTTTACCTCCATTGCCGTAGCCAAAGGGGATAATGTCGAGCGGGCAATCCAGAGCCTGCTGGACGAAACCGCCCGCGTGCGTAAATTTGGCTATACGCCTACCGAGCTGGAGCGTGCCAAGCGTGACCTGGTATCGGGCGCTGAGCAGGCCTATAATGAGCGGAACAAAACCCGGTCGGCGGCCTATGTGAACCAGTACGTTCAGCATTTTCTGAAGAATGATCCGGTGACGGGCGTCGATTTCTATTACAACTTTCTGAAGAGTACCATCGACGGTGTTAAACTGGACGAGGTGAACCAGTTGGTGAACCAGTTTATTGCGCCCGAGAACCGGGCCGTAGTCATTATGGCCCCGGATAAGAACAAGAATAAACTGCCGACTGTTGATCAGGTACTCGGCTGGATCAACAACGCGGGGCAGAACATTACCGCTTACGTAGACCAGACGCTGGATAGTCCCTTACTACGCGTACAGCCGACGGCGAAGCCCATTGCCGGGGAGAAGAAAATTCCGGAAGTTGGGGTAACCGAGTGGCGGCTGCAGAACGGCGTCCGGGTGGTGCTGAAACCGACTACTTTCAAGAACGATCAGATCCTGTTTACCGGCACCAGCTTCGGGGGTACCTCCCTGTACGACCAGAAGGATTTTGAATCGGCCCGCTTTGCTTCCACGGTAACTACCCTCGGTGGCACGGGCGATTACAACCAGATTCAATTAGGTAAATACCTGTCGGGTAAATCGCTTTCGGTAAACCCATACATCGGTGAATTGCAGGAGGGCATCAGCGGCAGCGCGGCTCCCAAAGATCTGGAAACGGCCCTGCAGTTGATGTACAGTTATTTTACCCAACCCCGAAAGGATGCCGAGGTGGTGCAGGGTTTTCTGTCGAACCAGAAGAGTTTTCTGGAGAACCAGATTGCTACGCCGACGCCGGCCAAGGTATTTCAGGATACGGTACAGACTGTGCTGGGGGGAGGTCACCCGCGCCGGCTGCCGCTGCGGCCCGAACAACTCGACCGTGTTAACCTGGACCGGTCCATCGACATCTACCGCGAACGCTTTGCCGATGCCGGCGATTTTACCTTTGTTTTTGTCGGCAACTTTAAGGAACTCGACATTAAGCCGCTGATCGAAAAATACTTGGGCGGCTTACCCGCCAGTAACCGACAGGAGCGGTATCGTGATTTGGGCATCCGGATTCCGGCGGGTCAGATTTCCAAAACCGTTTACAAAGGGGTAGACCCGAAAAGTACAGTTCGGCTGGTGTTCAGCGGTGATTTTAACTGGACCCCGGAAACCACGACGCAGATTGACGCCTTGGCCGAAGTGCTGGAGATCAAACTGATCGAAAAACTTCGGGAAGAGGAAAGCAGCGTCTACGGGGTGGGGGTCAACGGGTCGTATGCCAAATATCCGGCCGAGCGGTACACCTTTCAGGTTGCGTTTGGCTGCGCTCCCGAGAATGTAGAGAAGCTGATTAGCAAGACCCTGGAAGAAATCAATAACCTGAAACAGCGCGGGGCCGATCCGAAAGACATTGACAAGTTCAAAGCCGAAACCCAGCGAGAGACGGAGGTACAGCTCAAAGACAATAACTTCTGGCTCAGCTACCTGTCGAGTCAGTACTACAACGGCGATGACCCCAAAGAGATCCTGTCTGAGGAGGAACGCCTGAAACAGGTAACGGTAGAAAGCACCAAAGCAGCTGCGAACCGGTATTTCGGGAAGAACTTTATCCGCCTGGTGCTGATGCCGGAGAAGAAAGAGTAGGCAGTGCTCCGTTGGCAGCAGTACAATTTTTAGCCGTTGGCAGAACCGAATGGGAGACGCCAGCGGCTTTTTGCTGCCGGGGTAGTTGCCTGATCAGACATACGCTAGGTATTTAGGCGACCCGTTGGAAATTTAATGGGGAGTGTCTTGCAAATTGTATTTAAACAAGTAAATTTAGTCTTGTCCCGGTAGTTGTGTTAGCCGCGTAATTTGTAGCGTAAATCAGTAAGCAGTGAGTAGTATGTAGTTAGTCCAGTTGGTACCAGTGTTTGGCAGTTGATGCGACTTCCCGGTCAGTTAGTCAGTATTTACTCGTAACCCGTGTGTCCATATGAGAAAACTCTACAAAATCCTGGGAATTGTTGTGCTGATTGTTGTTGTTGCGGCCGGTGGTGGACTGGCATACCTGCGATTTGTGTTGCCCAATGTTGATCCGGCTCCGGATCTGACCGTTAAGATTACCCCCGAACGGGTTGCCCGCGGCAAATACCTGGCCCATAATGTGATGAGTTGTATGGATTGTCACTCGGCCAAAGATGACAAAGCTTTTCTGCATCCGGTAAAAGGCCCCCTGGGCGCTGGTGCTAAAATGCACGAAGCGGCATTTCCTCCTAACTCGGCCTTCCCAAATATTACGCCAACCGGTGTGGGCGACTGGACCGATGGTGAACTGTTTCGGGCTATTACCTCCGGAGTGCGTAAAGACGGCTCGGCCTTGTTTCCCATGATGCCGTATGATGCCTATGGGCAGGCTGACCCCGAAGATATAAAGTCGGTCATTGCCTACCTGCGTACGCTGCCTCCGGCCGGTGAGGTGTATAAGAGACCTCAGTGGGAGTTTCCTATGAGCCTGCTGATTAATACCTTTCCCACACAGGCCAGGTTCACGAAAAAGCCGGACCCGTCAAATGAACTGGCCCATGGGCGCTACCTGATTACGGTGGCAGGCTGCACCCACTGCCATGTGCAGCGTGACGAAAAAGGTGCACCGGTAGCGGGTACGGAGTTTACCGGCGGAATGCCGTTCAAACAGGCAACTGGGGGCGTTGCTTTTTCCGCTAACATTACGCCCGACCCCGAAACGGGTATTGGCCGGTGGACCCGGCAGCAGTTTATCGATCGGTTCGCCCATGCGGTATACGATGCCGAGAAGAAAATGGCTGTTGCCGAGAATCAGTTTAACACCACAATGCCCTGGGCATTTTACAGCGGTATGACCGACGAAGACCTGGGGGCCATGTACACGTATCTGATGAGCCTGCGGCCGGTAGCCCATAAGGTGGATAAATTTGTGGTGGATGATCACCCCGTGGCGTTGAAGTAAACTAAAAGGTGGGCCTGAAACCCACCTTTTTTAATTGGTATCTACGGTGACCGTTGCTTTGCCCTGGGCAATGCCGCTCCCGCACGAACTGCTGAGGGTGGTAATCTGGTATTCGGTGGTACTGGTCGGGCTGACTGTCAGAATGTATGGGTTAATAAACGTTCCGCTAACTTTCGTGCCGTCTGACAGACTAAACGACCAGGGCGGCAGACCATTTTTGAACTGCACCCGGACCCTGGCTGTCTGGCCGGGCCGGATGGCTGCCTCGCCCATGACGAGTGCCTGTCCGGTATTGGGAGCCAGTACGGTTAGTGTCGTTTCGGTGCCATTGACGGCCGGGGTGGTCGAAATGACTCTGAGCCGGACGGTGCTGATGGTATCGCGCACAAAGGCCGGATTGATTATGGCTTTCAGTACCCCGTCTTTATACGTGGTCGCCAGGCTGACAAACCGGCCGGTGGAGTCGGCCGCCTGTACAATCCACTTATTGCTGGCGTAAAAACGGCCGGAGGAGGTGAAGGGTACGGTAATTTCGCTGCCGTAGCAAATCGTCCGGCTGCTCAGGTTGCCGGTGGTGATCGTCGACAGCGGCACATTGACCCGCACAAAGGCCTGACCGCTGTATTCGCCAACGCCACAGGTTCCACCCGCCGAGGTGATGCTGTAGGCGGTGGCGTTGGCGGGTGTTACCCGTACCTTATGGGGCGTTTTAGTGATCCCATTTTCGTACGTCCCATCCGACAGCAGCGCAAACCATGGACCGGTGCCTGTGAAGTCAATAGTCAGATCGGTGCTTTTACCGTCTTCGATCCGAATCGAATCGGGCCGCAGAACAGCGGTGGCAGGGGTAGATACCGTCACCGTGGCCGTACTGCTGGCCAGCGTAGGGTAAGTAGAGGCTACCCTGATCCGGTACGTTTTGCCGGGGGTAATCCCATACGGCAGTCGGGTGACGATGGGGCTGCCAAGTGCCTGGCCGGGCAGGTTAATCCAGCTTCCGTTTTCGCCTTCCAGCTGCGCCACAAACTCGTTGCCGGGGTGGTAGCGACCGGTGGCCGTAAACGCTAACTGGAACGGAGTACCCGTGCATGCTTTATAGCCCCCGGTTGGTGTCTTCAGAGCCAGTACTGGTGCTGGATCTTCGCTGACGTTGACAATAACTTCCCCGGTTGCCGTGCCCGCCGTACAGGTATTTTTTACGGCAAGGATTTTGTAGGCGGTAGGCGCGCTGGGGGTTACCGTCATCTCATAAGGCGTCTGCACGATGTTGGATACCTCCGTGCTGTCCGACAGCCGAAACGACCAGGGACCGGCTCCGCTTAGCACAACCTGGAGCGTGGTCGACTGGCCCGGCATAATGGTTGTCGACGTACCCCCGTCGGGCAGTTCGATACGGGCGGCCGGTGGCGGTAAAATCCGTAGGGGATGTAATGAGCCGTTGACGATTGGACTGGTGGCCGTAACCCGGATCTGATAGCGGTGACCAGGTGCTTTATCGGCAGGTATGGTTACAATGAGCGGATTGGCGCGGGCCGGTTCGTTCAGGTTGATAAAATTGTTGTCGGCATCGACCAGTTGAACCACAAATCCATTGTCTGCATTGAAGGTCCCGCTGGTGGTGTAGCCCACAGAAATCATGGTGCCGGGGCATACCGCCAGTTTAGAGAGCCCCGCCGTCTGAATGGCTGGTTGTACCGGACGGATGGTGTCCGGACGCGTGGTGTCCGGCTGGAACGGGTAACGGGATTTTGCGGCCCGATACGGGTCAGGAAAGGTTCCGGCCAAAAATAGGCACAGTATTCCGGCAACAAAGGCCAATGGCAGGAGGTTGGTAAACTGTCTCATGTAAACAATCAGGCCACACGTATCATCATTCAACCGCTTCGGCGTTCCGATAATGAGCTTCACGCAAAATTAAGAAACCTGATGAACCAAGATTTCTTACCCCTGCGGGTTATTGAAATAATTCCTGAAACACCTGACGCAAAAAGTTTTCGGCTGGAGCCTGTCGATGGGTCAACACCTCCCTACCGGGCCGGTCAGTTTCTTACCTTTATCCTGAACCGCGCCGGCCACGAGGTGCGCCGGTCGTATTCGCTTAGTTCGGCCCCTGGCGTTGATCCGTATTGGCAGGTGACCATCAAGCGGGTAGCCAACGGTGAAATCTCCCGCTATCTGCTCAATCATCTATACGTTGGCGATGTCCTGACCACACTTCCGCCGGCCGGACGCTTTACGATCGCTACCGATCCGGCTCTCCGGCGCGATATCATTCTGCTGGGAGCCGGCAGCGGTATTTCACCGTTATTTGGACTGCTCAAACAAGTGTTGCGTGAAGAGCCGCAAAGCTATATTACCCTGCTGTACAGTAATACCCGGGAGTCCAGCATCATTTTCAATCAAGAACTAAAAGAGCTGCAACAACAGTATCCGGAGCGTTTCCGGCTGTGGAACCTGCTCAGTCAGCCGTCAGACCACTGGACTGGTATGCGGGGACGGCTCAACAATACGCGACTGGAGCAGCTGCTGCCCGATCTGATTCAGATTGATCGCCACACATGCCTGTTTTACGTGTGCGGTCCTTTCGATTACATGCGGATGGTGCAGTTTACGTTCCTCTTCAGCGGCTTCCGGCCCGAGCAGATCCGACGCGAAAACTTCGTCATTGAACCGGTTACCCTGGCTCCTCCGCCAGCGCTGAGCCGCGACCACCAGATTCTGCTGCGGTACCGGGGACAGGAGTATGCTATTGATGTGCCGGCCTACAAGAATATTCTGCAGGCTGCGCTGAATCACGGCCTTACGCTGCCGTACAGCTGCCGGGGTGGGCGTTGCTCGTCGTGCGCGGCCCGCTGCCGGAGCGGGCGGGTGTACATGACCATCAACGATGTGCTGACGGAGCGCGACCTGGCTGATGGCTGGGTACTGACCTGCACCGGCTATCCCGAGAGCGAAGGGGTATTTATTGATGTGTGAGTAGGCTGATCGTGCTGGGGATTCCAGGGCAGTTCAATGGTAACGTGGGTGCCGGGAACCGGCCGACCCGCATCTGGCCGTCCGGGCTCAGGACGGACAGCTTCGTTGCTGGTGTGCCAGGTAATGCGTCCGCCGATAATCGCCACCCGGCTTTCGATGTTACCGATCCCGAGCCCTTGCCGGGCGTGCTGATAGTCGAAACCGACGCCGTTATCCTGGTAGTCTAAAACCAGCCGGTTATCAACCGCCGAGAAGAAGATGTCGATCCGGCTGGCGTTGGCGTGTTTAAGGGTATTGTTGATCAGTTCCTGCGTAATGCGGTACAACATCAGTTCAATCTCGGTTGGTAACCGGTCGGGCGCTTCGTTTAGCGTCAGGTGAGCCTGCACCTCTTCGGTCGAGTTAATTCGGCTAAGGAGTTCTTCCATAGCGGCCACGTAGCCGTATTGTTCGAGGGTCCGTGGATTAAGCTTCCGCAGCAGGTTTCGCACGTCGCTGATGGTATCATTGATCAGCGCAAACATGTTTTCCCGGATCGACCGGGTTTCGTCATTGTCGGTGATGTGCTGGCCCATCTGGGAAATATAGAGCTTCAGGGTAGCCAGGCGGGTGCCGATTTCATCGTGCAGGTCTCGGGCAATATCTTTTTTTACCTGCTCCTGAATGCTATAGGCGAGTCTGATGCGCTCCGCCTGCTGCTCCCGAATGGCCTTTTCCCGTCTGCGAATCAAGGCATAAACCCCTAAGCCGATTAAGAACGCCATGAGCAGCCAAAACGCAATAGAACGCCACCAGGGCTGCCGGATGGTAATAACCAGCTCTCGGACGTCATCACTCCACAAATTGTCTTTGTTAGCCGCTTTTACTTTGAACGTGTAGGTATCGGGCGGCAGGTTGGCGTAGCGCACGTAATTTTTTCCGTCGGCCTCAACCCAGCGTTTGTCGTAGCCTTCCAGTTGGTACATATATTGATTGCGGCCGTTGCTGATGTAGTCGATAGCCGCAAATTCCAGCGACAGGGTATTCTGGTCGTGGTCCAGGGTAATCGACGACATTTCGCCAACGTACGTCTCGTCATTCGTTTCCTGCCGGTACGGCCTCTCGTTTACTTTCAGGTCGTAAATATGGACCGAGGGTTTAAAGGTACTGCTGCGGTAGCGCTCCGGCCGGAAGCGGTTGAATCCGTTGACACCCCCGAAAAACAGCTCCCCGTCGGCCGTACGCATAAACGCATTGCCGTTGAATTCGTAGCCCTGTAGCCCGTCGGACAGATCGAAGTTCTTGAACGATTCAGTTTGGGGGTTAAACCGCGAGATGCCCCGGTTGGTGCTCACCCAGAGATTTTGTTTAGCGTCTGGCAGTATGCTGTAGAGGAACGTGTTGGCCAGGCGATCGGTATACAGGTTTATCTGGGGTCTCTGCTGCTTCTGCTCCTGGCTTATCTTGGCCAGTCCACGGTCGGTAGCCAGCCAGAGGGCCTGTCGGGCTGTGTCGTTGTACATATGCAGCACCGTATAGCCGGTTAGCTCATGGAGCAGCACCGGCCAGGGGGTAGCCGGAGTATCGCCCGGCGCTGGTAACCGAAACGAGTACACCCCCTGCAACTGCGTACCTACCCAAAGCCGGCTGGCTTCGGGAATAAACAGCAGGCTAAAAATATTGACCCCGCGCAGCGCCGGAAGGATCTGCCATGTCCGGGTTGGTATATCCAGTTGATACAAGCCCTCCTCGGTGGCCGTAATCAGCGTATTGGGATCAATGCTGACGATGTTCCGCACGTAATTAATGGACACCAGGCTTTCGTTTTTGTCGGGAAAGCTATACGTGTCAAATGTTTGGGTTGCCGGATTGAATCGCAGTACGCCATAGTTTGTGCCGACCCAGATGCGGCCCTGAGGGTCGCGATAGAGGCATTTGACAGGCTGGTCTTTCGGGAGCAATTTTGGTCCCTTTTCGTGCAGGTATCGCCGGATGATGCGGTTGGTCCGGCGGTCCAGTACATTAATACCTGTTTCAGTGCCGATCCAGACAAGCCCACCCGGTTCTTCTTCGACCATCCCTCTGACTGTATACCCGGCGAGTTGCTGCCCATCGGTCAGATCGTTGGAATAGGCTCTTTTGGCAATACCCCCCAGCATAAATGGCTCCGACACGATTTTGGCGATACCGTTCGGATCAATGTTCGCCCAGACAATGTCGCGGTCGTCAACGTATATCTTTTTGATGGAAAAATCAATCAGACGCGCAGCGCCGTCGGTCAGATTAACGACCTGACCAAACTGACGGGTATTTTTGGTAAAGTACAGGACCCCGTCTCTCTGGGTTCCGAGCCACAGCCGTCCCCGCTTGTCTTCGGCAATGCTCTGCACCGGGCTTAGCTGCCGACTCCCGTCGGATGCCCGGTCAAAAACCTGAACTTGCAGGCTGCGGTAATCAAACCGGATGAGGCCAATGTCGGTACCCAGCCAGACGATGTTCTGGGCGTCGATATGAAACGCAAATACGGCCCGTGCATTACCGGCCTGATTGTCGGGCTGGTCGCTGAAATACCGGTAAATTCTGTTTTCCCTGATGTTGTAACGGATCAGACCTTTGGGCGCGTGGAGCCAGACATCGCCCGCGGCCGTCCGCAGCGTCGAGCTTTGCATATCATACTCGTGCGGGGGTGTCAGCGACTGTTGCAGACGTTTCCTTTTTCCGGTCCGGACGTCAAACGAGACCAGTCCTTCGCGATCGCTCAGGTAGAGCAGTTCGCGCTGGCTGACGTAGAAGGGCAGGGTCCGGTTAGGCAGTGGTTTGCCGTCTTGTCTGAGGTAATGAAAGCTGGTGAAGTTGTCACTATGGCGATTGTACCGGTTCAGGCCTTCTTCGGTACCAATCCAAAGGCTTCCCGTCGAATCTTCGACAATCCCGAATACATTATTTCCCCAGATACTGCCGGCTACCTGCTGGTTAGGCCGGTATGTCCGAAAATGATGGCCGTCGTAGCGGTTGAGACCGTCCTGAGTGCCGAACCACAGGAACCCCCGGCTATCCTTCAGCATATAGTATACCGAACCCTGCGTCAGACCATGGTTTACCCCAATGTGATCTACCCGAAACGGCTGCGCCCCTACCTGATACATCCCCAGGTATAACGCCAACAGGCCAAAAAGAAGCCGGTAATGGAAAGACCGCATCGTGATGAGGGAGCAAAAGGTGTTCTGGACTGGAATAATACAAAATGTTTAGCCCTAATTGTGGTATCTGGTGAATTTTATTTGCCGATTTCAGTTTATTTAACTACCGTAAGTGTATTCTTTGGTTTTTATCTGATAACCTATACCTATGCGTTTACTAAACTTCATCTCTGTATCCGTAATGATTAGTGCTTCTGCCGCGCTGGCCCAGACCAACGGGCCACTTACTTATCCGCAAACCCGCAAAACCAGCCAGATTGACGACTACCACGGCACTAAAGTGGCCGATCCGTACCGCTGGCTCGAAGATGACCGCTCTGCCGAAACAGCGGAATGGGTAAAAGCTCAGAACCAGGTAACCTTCGGCTACCTGGAGCAGATCCCGTACCGAAAGCAGTTGCAGAACCGGCTGGAGCAGGTATTCAATTACCCGAAATATTCGGCACCGTTCCGCAAGGGCGACTGGTATTACTTCTCGAAAAACGACGGCCTGCAGAACCAGTCGGTGCTGTACCGGCAGAAGAGCCTGGAGGCTTCGGCTGCGCCGGAAGTCGTTATTGACCCCAACAAACTGTCGGCTGACGGAACAACCCGCCTTACGGCCTTTTCCCTGTCAAAAAATGGGCGGTATGCGGTGGTTGGCTTATCAAAGGCCGGGTCCGACTGGCAGGAGTACCAGGTGATGGATATGACCACCAAACAATACCTGCCCGACCGGCTGGAGTGGGTGAAAGTATCAGGAGCCGCCTGGCAGGGCGATGGCTTTTATTACAGCCGCTACCCCAAACCGGAAGGTAGTGAGCTGGCCGCCAAAAACGAAGATCATCAGGTGTATTTTCACAAACTGAATACCCCGCAGTCGGCCGACCGGCTGGTGTATCAGGATAAGGCCAATCCGCAGCGTTTTCACAACGTTAGTACAACCGAAGATGAGCGGTTTGCCGTCCTGTATGTCAGCGATCGGGGGAAGGGAATGGACGGAAACGCCCTGTACGTGCTGGATACCAAAAAAGGGAATGCGCAGTTTACGCCGGTCATCGAAGCCATTACCAATTTTAGCTACCGGGTGCTGGATAATATCGGCGATGATTTCCTGATCAAAACCAATGCCGATGCGCCCAACGAGAAAGTTGTCCGCTATAGCCCCGGTACCCGTTCATGGACTGTCGTGCTGCCCGAAAAGCCGGAGCCACTGACCGGGGTCGGCACGGCAGGAGGAAAGCTGTTTGTGGAGTATTCGAAGGATGTTACCTCGCGGGTATCTGTTTACGACCTGACCGGGAAGCTGGAAAATGAAGTGACGTTGCCGGGTGTTGGCTCCGCCAGCGGCTTTGACGGTGAAAAGGATGACCGGTTTGTTTTCTACACCTTTACGTCGTTCACCTTCCCGCCGACCATCTACCGGTACGATATTGCTACGCGTAAAACCACCGTATTCCGGGCACCCGAAGTGGCGTTCAAACCAACGGATTACGAAACAAAGCAGGTGTTTTACACCAGCAAAGACGGTACCCGCGTACCCATGTTTATTACCTATCGCAAAGGCATCAGCCTGAACGGCAGCAACCCGACCTTGCTGTACGGATACGGCGGCTTTAACGTTAGTCTGCCTCCGGCCTTTAGTGCGTTGCTGATTCCGTTTCTGGAGCAGGGGGGCGTTTATGCCCAGGCGAATCTCCGGGGCGGCAGTGAATACGGCGAAACATGGCACGAGCAGGGTATGAAGCTGAAGAAGCAGAACGTATTCGACGACTTTATTGCGGCCGCCGAATACCTGATCGCCCAGAAATATACCTCACCCGCCAAATTGGCAATCCGGGGCGGTTCTAACGGCGGGCTGCTGGTTGGCGCTGCCATGAACCAGCGGCCGGACCTGTTCCGGGTGGCAATTCCGCAGGTGGGTGTGATGGATATGCTGCGGTTCCACAAATTTACCATCGGCTGGAACTGGATTGCCGATTACGGCAGCAGCGATAAGCCGGACGAGTTTAAGGCCCTATATGCCTACTCGCCAATTCACAACATCAAAGAGGGTATCAGTTATCCGGCTACTCTGATCACCACGGCCGACCACGACGACCGGGTCGTACCGGCGCATTCGTTTAAGTATGCCGCTACGCTGCAGGAGAAGTACAAAGGCCCGAACCCGGCCCTGATCCGGATTGATACCAACTCGGGCCACGGTGCCAGCAACACCAAAAAGAACATTGAGTTGATGGCCGACATCTACTCGTTCATTCTTTGGAATATGGGGGTGAAAACATTGCCGAACGGGACCAGCAACTGATCCGGGGTGTATGCCCAAAACAGAGAAGCCCTGCCGACTGTCGGCAGGGCTTCTCTGTTTTGGTGTAATATATGTTTAGACCAGACCCTTAAAATTTGGCGGTTAGACCTAATTGAAGAGGAGAAACGCCAAAGCCAACTTCGGCAAAACCACCTAGTTTATCGCTGAAGAAATAACGGCCACCGATGTGTCCGCCGAAGCCTACACCACCGTATGAATTCCGGAAGCCAACGTAACTTTCGTTCCAGGTCCAGCCGCTGTAGATCAGGCCCAGACCACCATACAGGTCAACTTTATCGTTAGCCATATTAAGCAGCTCGTTAAAGTGGTAAGAACCACGGGCACCGATGCTGTAGTAAGAGCCATACCCGCTGTAAGGACGGTAACTGGCCACACCGCCGACCGTAATATTAGGCGCAACACCGGCTTCAAACGAAGCACCGAAAGCGATTGCTCCACCGCCATACACAATGCCGCCGTACCCGCCTAAGCCGATACCCACGTTCAGAAACTTGTCGCCTTTACCAACGGCTAACTGTGCGAACGATTGGTTCGCCAAAAGAAGGCATAATCCCAGTAGTGCTAGAGAGAAAAACTTTTTCATGGTAGTTTGTAAGGTTGCTATGTGAAACTTGAGTACAAAGTAAGCAGTAAATTAGGCCAAGGTACAAGCGTAAAAACCCTTCAGTTAGTAATCGGTAAACTACGCATTGTAGGGCGGGAACCGACAACGGACGATCTGGTCAGGAGCGGTTCAGCCTAACCAGAAGATAACAAGCGAATTAGCGTGCAAATAAGGGGCCGTCGGGATAAAAATCAATAAAGGATGAAATTTTAATTTATAGCGAGCAAACGGTAAATGCTGTTAAGTCAGGAGAGAAGTCCCAACTTTATAGGATTAAACTGGTTGGTCCATTAAGGACGTTTTTGATGGAAAGTCTGGTGCCTGAGCGCCGGGTTATTCAAGCACGAGTAGAGATCAATGTATCTAAATCAACTATATAAATGCAGGCAGCCTCTCTTTTGGAAAATCTGATAAGTGGAAATGGCCGCACCAAGAGCGGCTACTTTGTAGGTGGTACTGTTCATAGAGAAGGAACCAACCATCTGTCATTTACCCTGAGTCATGACAAAAAGCAGGATATAAGCGTCGACCTTGACCAAGGGCCGAACGAAGCCATTATCGTTACATTTCATTTTCCGGAGAGAAGGTCAAAACGCTATGCCGATGCCAGGCAAGCTGCCGATGCGGTATTAAATTTGTAAAGGCTGACAATCTGCCTCCATCTGATACCACAGTAGTAAATTCTGCGCAGCTTAACACCCATACCCCGGCACCGACCTGGTTTTCTGGTATATGTCTCCCTCTGGGCAAAAAAAAGAAGCCCCAAACTGAGGCTTCCATATTAGTGTCAATGTCCGGCTACCTGATTCGTTTTCAATTTATCCTTAAAAACCTTTTTGAATTTATCCAGCTTCGGGGCAATTACGAAGGCGCAGTAGGCTTGGTCGGGATTGTGAGCGAAGTAGTCCTGGTGGTAATCTTCGGCGACGTAGAACGTCGGGGCCGGGCTGATCTCGGTTACAATCGCCTTATCGTAGGCCTTGGCTTCGTTTAGATCTTTCTTGTATTTCTCGGCCAGTTGCTTCTGCTCGTCGTTGTGGTAGAAAATCACGGAGCGATACTGCGTGCCCACATCGGCACCCTGGCGGTTCAGGGAAGTCGGGTCGTGGCTGCGGAAGAAAGCTTCCAGCAGTTGGGCGTAAGTAATTTTAGCCGGGTCATAGGTTACCTCTACACACTCGGCATGGCCGGTCTCTCCAGTGCAAACTTCTTTGTAGGTTGGATTGGCGTTCTTACCGCCGGCATAACCCGAAACCGCAGCAGAAACCCCGTCGAGTTGTTCGAACATGGCTTCGGTACACCAGAAGCAGCCGGTGCCAAAGGTCGCTTTTTCAAGGCCAGCACCCGATGAGCCTTTGCCGGTATTGGCAACAGATGTTGTATTCATAGTAGTTGATTTTGCCTGTTTAGTCGCTTTATTGGGCTGTGCGCATGACAGCACCGAGAGAAAAGGGAGCAGGGCGAGCTGCAGGGTCGCCAGTTGCTTCCAAAATGTAGGGTAAACCATATCAGGGGGTCGGCGGTTGTTGTATACAATCGGATAACAAACCGTTTTTCCAATAAGTTTACCAACGCAACCGTGAGCAGCCCAACCGACCTTTCTACCCTGAATATTGATGACTTTCGCTATGATGGCCGCTCCGGCCGGAAGCTGTCCCTGAAGAAGGCAGTGACTAAACTGGACGATCTTTACAAAGACAGTGATGATTACGACAAACTCCTGCGCGAACTGACGGCCCAAATCGATGAGCTTCAGCAGATGATGTACGCCCACAACCGGTACGGGCTGGTGGTCATTTTTCAGGCGATGGACGCAGCTGGTAAAGACGGTACCATCCAGCACGTGTTTTCGGGCGTGAATCCGCTGGGTATGCGGGTCCACTCGTATAAACGTCCGAGTGATAAGGAACTGGATCACGACTTTATGTGGCGCAACCTGATCGACCTGCCCGAACGGGGTACCATCGGGGTGTTTAACCGGTCATACTACGAAGAGGTGCTGGTGGTGCGGGTTCACCCGGAAATTCTGACCGAAAAGCAGCACCTGCCTCAGGAACTGACGGCCGATCTGGATAAGGTCTGGAAGCACCGGTTTGACGATATCCGGAATCTGGAGGCCTACCTGTTCCGGAATGGCTTCCGGGTAATTAAGTTCTTCCTCAACATCTCGTTTCAGGAGCAGGGCGAGCGGTTATTGAAACGCATTGCAAACCCGGCGAAGAACTGGAAATTCGACGAGCAGGATGTGGTGGAGCGGGGTTTCTGGAAGCAATATATGGCGGCCTACGAGGAAGCCATTAACGAGACCGCCGACGATAATGCTCCCTGGTATGTAATACCCGCCGATGACAAAAAGAATATGCGGCTGATTGTGGCCAGGGTGCTGGCCAATGAACTGAAAAAACTGAAGCTATCCTTTCCGGAAGTTAACAAACGTCAGCACAAAACCCTTCAGCAGCTAAAAGAGGTAATTGAGGGACAGAACAAGAATAAGCAGTGAGTTTAAGATTGGTTAATCAATCTTGTATAAAGAAATTGGGCTAAAGTTCGTGGGTACGGGCTGAAGCCACAGTGACGGATCATCCGTGAGTACGTTATGAAAAAGAAATCATTCAGCAGCGCCGATCTTCGGTTCGATGGGTCGTCCAAAGGTGCTAAGAAATTCAGCAGTAAAAACTTTCCAACCATCATAGAACCGCTCTACGCGTCGGAGGAGGATTGGGACCGGCAGATGTTTGACCTGACAGCCCGCATGGACCAGCTGCAAAATACCATGCACGCTGACGAACATTACGGGCTGGTCGTACTCTTTCAAGCTATGGATGCGGCCGGTAAAGACAGCAGCATCCGGCATGTATTCAAAGGGCTTAACCCATCGCGGTTTAGAATCACAGCCTTTAAAAAGCCGGAGCAGACCGACCTGAAGCACGAGTTTCTGTGGCGATTCTGGCGGGAACTGCCCGAGCGGGGCACGATTGGCATCTTCAACCGGTCGTATTACGAAGAGACGCTGGTCTTACGTATACATCCGGAACGTTTAAAGGAGCAGATGATTCCCGAAAACCTGATTCCTGCCGAAGACCAGCTCTGGAAAGAGCGTTTCGCTGATATTGTCTGCTTCGAAGACTACCTGTACCGCAACGGCTTCCCGGTCATTAAATTCTATCTGCACGTTGCCAAAGAAGAGCAGGGTCAGCGATTGATCAACCGGCTCAGCGATCCGGAGAAGCAATGGAAACTCAGCGAAAGCGACCTGAAAGAGCGCGAACACTGGGACGAGTACATGACTGCCTACGAAGAGGTTATCAACCAGACCGCCACAAAAAACAACCCATGGTACCTTATCCCCAGCGATGACCGCAAGAATCAGCAACTCATCATTGCCCGGATCATGGTTGAAATTCTGGAGTCGCTGCCCATTGAATTTCCGCAACGGGACGAAAAAGAAGCGCAAAAGCTGATTAAAATTATTCAGAAGCAGGATAAGTAGGAATCAGCCCCCGGCTGGCCCAGCCGGGGGCTGACCTCTAAAGCAAGGCGGCTTCTTTCCCGGCAAGCAGCATCTGCGCTTCCAGTAACGCGTCAGCATACGGTTGATACAGAATCCGGCGGGGAGACTCCCCGGAACGGAGCTCGGCATCCCATAAACCGGATCGGTGCCAGGGGGTCATGTGATCCCAGTCGGGCCGGTCTATAATGGGGTAAAGGCAAATACCCCAAAGCGGTATACCCTGCCGGATAGCCGCCTGACATTCCTCGGCCACAAACCGAACCCAGTGGGGCCGGTCGATACCGGGGTGGCTGGTTTCAGAAATGACCAGGGGGCGCTTGTACCGGTTATAAGCTTCTAGGAGCAGATCACGCAACGGACGCCAGCGTGGGTCGGGCGGCAGGTTGGCCCAGGGTAAGGTAGCGTGGCTGCCTACTTCCCACTGGTTGTCGTAGTAGTAGTTGAAGCCCGGCATGTCAAGGTATTCCGGCCTGCCACCCAGTTCGGGGCATATACGGCCGGCGAGCATATCCATGGCCTGGTATTGGCTCTCGTGCTGGGCAACGGCCTCGGCAATCTGCATGGCGTTGGCGTTCAGACTGGGTACTACGCTGACGAGTGGCTCGGTGCTCAGGATGCGAATGCCCGGATCGGCTTCGCGCAGCGCGGCCACGCCTTCAATATATGCCCGCATCAGGCCGTATTTAACTTCCCAGCCCTGCCTCACGCAGTAGGGGGAGGTGCCCCGAACGTCGCCCCCAAGCCACGACATAAAACTAACTTCGTTGATGGGCGTAACAATCAGGGTGCCATCGGGGTCTTTAGACCGGTAGAAAGCCACAAAAGCCCGGCACAGAGCCGCAAACCGGCGGGCAAACATCGGGTGCAAGGGGGTCAGGTCATCGGGGTAGCCAAAGTGGCACAGGTCCCATACCTGCTGAATACCGGCGGCCCGACCGCTGTCGATCATGTCGGAGACAACGCTCCAGTCATACTGATACGCCCGCTTTTCAACCTGGCTCCAGCGGATACCCTCCCGGACGGTCCGGATGTTGAAACGATGGAGGTCGGCGTAGTCCTGGTCGATTTGGTCCAGGTGGCCGGTCAGCGTCAGAAAATCAACCCGGTTGCCAAAGGCATTCTGCTGGTCGGTGCATTCATAGCCCGCCATCCAGAACGAGCGGAAGGGATTTTGATCAGAGAAAGCTTGAAATAAATTCGTTTTTTGGGGATAAAGCATACGTGCTAAGCAGTTGGCCGGAAGGCTTGCAGAGGGCATGAATTGCCGTATGCTTCCCGCCAACTGATTGGTTCTCAGGCGAAGTAAAGAAACATACTGGCTGAAACGAACAGTTTCTGACCTAATGGCTCAATTATTTATCAGGCGGCAGCGTTTAGCCGGCTTCAGCGGGCAGAGCCAGGGTGCACCCATACTACTGCGCAAACCTGCCCACTGCGTGCTGTTTTACAGCGGCTCCACCGTAAATCCTGCCTTGCGTAGTAATTCAATCAGCCCGTTAGGGCCGGGCAGGTGAAGGGCACCAACGGCCACAAAGGTGGGCCGGATGGCCATAACGTTCGGCAGCTTTTTCATCCAGTTGTGATTGCGCTCATCAACCAGATAGCTCATATCGCCGTACTGCTCACCATATTGTTCGCTGAGTTTCCACATAGCGCTGAGGTCTTCTTTCAGATACAGGTCGGTGAGTGACTGCGACACGCGACGCATCGAGCCTTTCTCTTTCACCATCTGCACCAGTTGTCTGGCCTGTTTCTCAACGGGATCATGGTCATACAGCATCGTGATCTGCTCCTCCATCGTTTCCAGGGGGGTCACGGTCTTTCCCAGCTTTTTGCCTTCGGTGGCAAAATACATATCAAGGGGCTGACCCGTAAATCGTTTCAGGGTGTCGCTTTCTTTTTCGAGGTACGCCAGGCTGAGCATCGTGGAGGTAACTACCGGCTTCACCTGGTTAAACAGGCCCAGATCCATGCCGGTTGCTTTCTCAAATTCCTTGGCCACCAGGTTATAATCGGTTTCGCTGATCAGATCCGGCAGGCTGTTGGTGAGCATCAGCGCCCGCATCGCCATCTTCAGCATAGCCGACGAATCGACCACCATTTCGACAACCACACCCTCTGCGTTAGCATAGGCCGTTTTTACTTTTGTGTTCTGGTTGAGGTAGCTGTCTTTCAGAATGTGATACGTGCCGAACAAGTAAGAAGGCTTTTTCAGACCGTTTCCGGAAACCTGCCAAAGCAGCGACGACTGCGCAGTGGCTGTCTGGGCCAGTATGCCCAGTAATACTAAAATGTGGAGCTTTTTCATGCGTCCGGCTTTTTAACAAATCGAATGACTACGTACAGCAACAGCCCGACAGGCCCGAGCATGAAGCAAAATAATAAACAGGGAATAAGCAGAAAGTGATTAATGCTGCGCTGCTGACCATCCCGCAGCATCCAGCTTCCCGCCACCAGGTCAAAGGCAAGATAGTGAACCCAGCCCGCTAATACAGCTTCATCCTGCGTAAATAACGATTTTATACCCGATAAGGTGCTGAACGAGCTAAAATCTAAGTTTGCGGAACCAGAAAAAAGATAGTACAGGTAAATAACGGCCAGCAGGGCCGGAATCAGCAGCGTGCGGACCAGCCATTGGGTAACCGACCAGCGGGGGGCTGCGATCATCAGCAGCCACTGAGGGAGTACCAGCGTGTTCGCCAGCAGGAACATAGTATCCGGGGTCATCACGGTTTTTTTTACGGTAAGTAAAGAATTATTCGGGATGTTAGGGCTTTCATTTATCGTGTATATTTTTATACTTTTAGTGCAATCTTCCTAAGCCAGATAAGCATGAAGTTCGATTATATCGTCGTTGGTGCCGGGTCGGCCGGTTGTGTGGTGGCCAACCGTTTGTCGGCCGACCCATCGGTGTCGGTTCTGCTGCTTGAAGCCGGTGGTCCTGACAAGAAAATGGAAATACACATTCCCGGCGCGTATAGTAAACTCAACCGCACCGCCGTGGACTGGGGGTTCTGGACGGAGCCGCAGGCGGCTATCGGCGGACGAAAGCTTTACCTGCCGCGCGGCAAAACGCTGGGGGGTTGTAGCTCCACCAATGCTATGGCGTATATACGCGGTAACCGGGAAGATTACAACGACTGGGCAAGGCTGGGCAATGCCGGCTGGCAGTACGAGGAGGTACTGCCGTATTTCATCCGCTCGGAACATAACGAACAATTCAGCCAGCTGGACGCCCGCTACCACGGCCAGGGAGGGCCGCTGAACGTTACCTACGCTACGCGTTTTCGCACCCCGCTGGCAGAAGCCTTTGTGGAAGCCTGCAAGCAGACCGGCATTCCCGAAAACCACGATATGAATGGTGCCGGGCAGGAAGGGGCCGGTTTCTTTCAGTTTACCATCAAAGACGGACGGCGGCACAGTACCGCCAGCGCTTTTCTCAAACCGATCCTGAACCGGCCTAACCTGACCATACTTACCCACGCCCACACGCGCCAGGTGCTGATCGAGAACGACCGCGCCGTTGGCGTGGAGTACCTGACCGGAAAAAATACGACGGAAAAAGCATATGCCCACCGGGAGGTGATTCTCTCGGCCGGGTCGTTTCAGTCTCCGCAACTGCTAATGCTGTCGGGCGTCGGGCCGGCCGATACGCTGCGCCGGCAGGGGATTCCTGTGAAGCGGGAGCTGCCGGGCGTGGGAGAAAACCTGCAGGATCACCTCTTTATCGGGGTCAATAGTTTATGCACCCAACCTGTTGGCACCAACCATTACCTGAAACCGCTGGGGCAGGTCAAATCGCTCATGCAGTATTTTCTCTACCACCGCGGTCCCCTGACCGTGAGTCCGCTGGAAGCCAACGCTTTTCTGTGTACCGACGATTCTCCGGGCCGCGTTGACCTGCAGTTCCAGTTTGCCCCAATCCACAATGGCGACGATTATTCCGTCGATATCTACGACCTGAATACCTACCCCCGCACCGACGGTTATATTATTCTGCCGACATTGCTGCGGCCGAAGAGCGTGGGAAATGTCAGCATCCGTTCGGCGAACCCACTCGATGCGCCGGTGATCCAGCCAAACTTTCTGACGGCCGAAGCGGACCGCCGGTTGCTGATCAAAGGCGTTCGGCGGGCGCTGGAGGTCATGCAGGCGGGGGCTTTCCAGCCCTATTGCCGCCGGATACAGACCCCACCCGACCACAGTTCCGACGATGCCATCTGGCAACATATTGTCAGACAGGTGGAGACGGTTTACCACCCGGTTGGTACCTGTAAGATGGGTAACGACGAGATGGCCGTGGTGGATGACGAGCTACGGGTACACGGCATTGAGGGCCTTCGCATAGCCGATGCATCAATTATGCCCACGATTGTATCGGGCAATACTAATGCCCCGGTTATTATGATTGGCGAAAAGGCAGCGGACCTGGTGATGGGCCATCGGTTGGCACCGATAGCTAAAAGTGAGCCAGGTTACCCAGGTTACGCTCAACAATCTCAATAACAATTACATCGGGCTGCTCGGCCTGCACCAGACCGTAGTCGAGCCGGTTGTCGCGAACGAAATAAGACTCCCGGAAATAGCCGGGTATAAACTGGGTCATGCTGTGGCTGAACGAGTCGCCGATCAAGAGTAACTTCGGAAGGCGGTTGTCTGGCCCGGTAAACCGCATAGAGGGGAAGCCGCTTCGTTCGTTCGGGACGGTAGCGATCTGACGGGCTGCCCGGTGAGGAGCCGGTTTGATTTCGTAGTATATCGGGTCTTTAATCTCTTCCTGAAGCGTCAGCATGGCTACCAGATCCCCGCCGATCCCGCGCATTGACACAATGTGGTAGTCGGAGGGGCTGGCGGTAGGTAGGGCAGGAATTTCCTGACGCATACGCTGCAACAGAGCTCCACTACCTACCATGGCTCCGTAGTCGTTCCAGTGCGTATCAGTCTGGTAATACACTTGGTGGCTACGTTTGGCCTTCTGCAACGTATCCCGTACATCGATAAAGGGGATCGTTGTGTTCCGGGTTATGTGTTGCTTCAGTACATCGAGCCGGGAGATCTGAGCCGCTGATTGTAGAGGATCGGGTATATACTCCGGATAAATAGTATGCGAGTCGGGGGCAATAAACACAAATAACTTTATGCCTTTTTGGGCTAGTTCGCGCTGGTGGCGGGTCAGGTTGTCGGTTATAGCCTGGAGGCTATCAGTAGTAATCGGTACCAGACCCCGGTGCTGGTCGACCACGCGGTTGTAGCTGTTACCCAGGTAAAACCAGCCTTCTTTACCGACAATTACCTTCTCCGGTAACGGCGATTTACCCAGAATCCTGAATTTCCAGCGGCTGTAGACATAGAACAGGGCATTTCGCCACCCGAAGTTATCTTTGTAATACTGGTCAAAGCGCCGGATAAACGTATTGACGTGTGGAAATTGAAAAGCAGGGATATCTTTCAGTTGTCGGTTTTCGGTACTCTGAAACCGGTTACTGATGGAGAAGAACTGGTCGAGTGCCGGCATCACCAGCAACAGGCCAAAGCCATAAGCCATTATTTTAGAACGAAACAAGTGCGTCTTCATTCGTAAACGTTACGGTTCGATGCAGGACCACTAAAACCGGAAATAGATAAACGGGTTATAGGTATCGGCGGCTAAGTACATAATGGCGGCTAAAAACAAGCCAAATATCCCGACCGCATACATCAGCTCCAGACCCCGCTGCGCTGTTGACACCACCAGTCGGGACTGCACTCGCTGCCAACTGCGCTGAAATTTGTGGTAAACGGGTGTTGACAGGATAATCCCCAGCAGCAGCGATACAACAATTTCGGCATTCGTAAAATAAGATAGGGGGAACGCGGCTGACGGTTGGTCAGGTAGCAGACCCGTCATCTTTTGCAGATAGGCCACCGCCGACGGTAAATCGACGGCTCGGAAGAATACCCAGCCAACCAGCACCACCAGCAGCGTGTAGGCATGCGCTAACGGAGACCATATTCGATCCAGCACCCGGCTCAATCCAGCCCGCTCAATCATCAGAAATACGCCGTGGTATAGACCCCAAACTATAAAATTCCAGCTTGCCCCATGCCATAACCCTGTCACAAAGAACACGATAAGGAGATTGCGGTAAGTACGCACTTTGCTGCCCCGGTTACCGCCCAGAGGAATGTACACGTAATCGCGGAACCAGTTCGACAGCGAGATATGCCACCGACGCCAGAAATCCTGAATGGAGCGGGCAATATATGGATAGTTGAAGTTCTCCCTGAAATCAAAACCCACCATTTTGCCCAGACCAATAGCCATATCGGAGTACCCCGAAAAGTCAAAATAAATCTGGAGAGAATAAGCCACTATTCCTAGCCAGGCCGAGGCTGTGGTGATACTGTTTATAGGAGCATTGAACAGCGTATCAGCAATTGCCGCAAAGGTATTGGCCAGCAAAACTTTTTTGGACAAACCAATAATGAATCGCTCGGCGCCCAGCCCAAACTTTTCGACGGTAACATGACGATCGGCCAGTTCGGGGGCAATGTCGGCGTAGCGAACGATGGGTCCCGCGATCTGGTGCGGAAACATAGCTACGTACGTACCGAAGTTGATAAAGCTTGTATTGGCCTGGATACGTCCCCAGTATACGTCAAGCGTATACGATATACCTTGAAAGGTGTAAAAGCTGATACCAATGGGTAAGGCAATCCGGGCCACGCTTAAGGCGTCGGATGCCGGTATTTGCAAAGCTTCGGCAAAGCTCTGCACGGTATCGAACATAAAGTTGGTGTACTTAAAGTAGAACAGCAGGGCCAGACTGCCGGTCAGGGACAACCACAGACCGGTCCGACGCTGCCCCTGTTCAATCAGTTTGCCGGCCATGAAATTGATAAACGCCGACAGCAGCAGTATCAGCACGACTGCCCCCTCACCCCAGCCGTAGAAAAACAGGCTGGCTATAAACAGAAAACTATTTTTCCAGCGCCGGGATAGCAGGTAATAAATAAGCAGGAAAGTAGGCAGGTATAGGAACAGAAAGATAGCCGAACTAAAAAGCATATCGCCGGGGAGGTTACGAGGTCAAAAATACTATTTCAGCCGGGAAACCATAACAAGCTTTATTATAAGGGGTCTGAACAGGTAAAAAAGTAAAGCCGGAACAGGTTGAACGTTCCGGCTTTACAGGAGAAGCTTGCCGAATTAAAAGAAGGATACCCGTATGACGAAGGGACTACCGTAAACGTACCGGGAGTAGATATCCGCGTTGTAATTGACGTTATACAGGGCCGATAAGTTAATGCCGGCCAGCCGTCCGATCCGTTGCGAATAGGTCAGGCCCAGGAGCGGAGCGGTCACCCACCGACGTCGATACTCTTGGGCTATGTTATCGGCGTACCGGATGTTATTGCCTTCGTACTCTACATGGGCAAAGAGGTTGGGTACCAGGTTCGGCACCACCTCGTACATACCAAACCCACGCAGGCCAAACTGATTGAATTGGTCGGTCAGCGTTTGGTTAGGTAGTCTGAGCTTATACCGATAATAGGTGTAATTGACTCCCGTGCCAAGTATCAGCCGTTCGGAAGCCTGATACGCTACCACGGGCGAAATCCCAATGATGAGCGGGGTGCCAATCCGTGAATTACCAATTTGAAGACTGCTGATCCCTCCGCCAATCCGCAGGCGCTGGCCAAACGGCAACGGACGTCCTTCGGGGGTTTGCGTGCGCAATGGTTCCCGTCCTGCCTCCCGGCGGTCTTCGGGGTCTTCGGTAATCTGGGCAAACGCCAAACTGCTGCTCAGTAAAGCTGACAGCAGTATAAGTTTTCCTATATTTTTCATGGTTATGCTGTAAAAACTGGGTGCTCCCTTAGTAACGAAAAAAACAACAAAATAGCATTTGTCTTCTCTGAAGACCCTTTACTAACCAAAACCGTTGGCAGGGAGTAAGGTTTTTTTTCAACCTCGTCAGAATACAAACTCTTTTACCTCCGGATCGCTCAGCAGCCGCTTGATGCACTTTTCGTGGTTCTTCTCGGGACCGTCTACGCGCCAGTGGCCCTCAATTTCGTTACCGGTGCGTCGCTGGGTACCTCGCTGGGGCGTCAGACCACATTCTTCAAACATCTTTTCGTAATTCGTCAGCGTTTTGTTCCGGTACTGCGTAACGACCTTATAATCACGAGTCTGATTCAGCCGGGTGATCCGGTGCGACAGGCCCGATAACAGCAGCAGGGCCCCCAGAATCAGGCCAAAGCCGATGATGGCAATGTCATACTGGCCCCCACCGATGCACATACCCAGGGCCGAAACCGACCAGATCGTGGCCGCCGTAGTAAGCCCTTTTACCCGGTTTTCGGCTTTATAAATGATACCAGCCCCGAGAAAGCCGATACCGTTGACGATATTGGCGGCAATGCGGTCGCCACTGGTGCCGATTTTTTCGGAGGCTATCGTAAACAGAGCTGACCCTACACAGATCAGGATAGTCGTGCGGAAACCGGCCGATTTACTCCGGTACTCGCGCTCGGCCCCGATGAGGCCACCAATAAACATGGCCATTACTAATTTTAGTATATCTTCTTCTGAAAAGGTCATGCGCGTATCGTGTTTAGGGAAGTTTTCCCGGATTGATGTGTATCAGGTGGGCTGGATAAACCCTGTCGTATAGGAAACCATATCAAGCCAAAAACCGTTAGAGACTGGATAGGGTTTGCTAAATTTATAGAATGAATCAGACTGCCGGGACCGAAGTTTTGCCCTCCGTAGACCACCTAGACCCCAAGCACTTTATTATCATCAAAGGGGCCAAGGTTCATAATCTTAAAAACGTTGATGTTGCCATTCCACGCAATAAATTAGTTGTTCTGACGGGCCTGTCGGGTTCCGGCAAATCGTCGCTGGCGTTCGATACGCTTTTTGCCGAAGGGCAGCGCATGTACGTCGAAAGCCTGAGCAGCTACGCCCGCCAGTTTCTGGGCCGTATGGAAAAGCCCGATGTCGAGTACATCCGGGGAGTATCGCCAGCCATTGCCATTGAGCAGAAGGTGACCTCCCGCAATCCCCGCTCCACCGTAGGTACCTCTACCGAGATCTATGATTACCTCAAGCTGCTGTTTGCCCGCGTAGGCATTACCTATTCGCCGGTATCGGGCCGGGAGGTGCGCAAAGACACGGTGACCGATGTGGTCAACTACCTGTATTCGTTTGCCGAAGGGCAGCGGGCTATGATTATGGCCCCGCTCCACATCCGGCCCGGCCGGGCGCTGGCCGACGAACTGAAAGTACTGCTCCAGAAAGGGTATACCCGCATTGTTGCCGATGGGTCCGTGCTGTTTATTGAAGAATTGCTCGACGGCCCGGCCGAGCAATTGGCTGCCGCAGCGAAAAGCAAAGATCTGGAGATACTGATTGACCGCAGCGCCGTTCAGTTCGATGCTGACGGTAATCCGGACGAGGATAATCAATATCGTTTTTCAGATTCGATACAAACGGCTTTCTCCGAAGGGGAAGGCATCTGCCGGGTCGATGTGGTTGGTCAGGAAACCCGCACGTTCTCCGATAAGTTTGAACTGGACGGCATCGTATTTGAGGAGCCGACGGTCAACCTTTTCACCTTCAATAACCCGTATGGAGCCTGCCGGCGCTGCGACGGCTTCGGCAAGGTACTGGGAATCGACCCCGACCTGGTTTTTCCGGACAAGAACCTGTCGGTGTTCGAGGGGGCCATTGCACCCTGGCGGAGTGAAAAAATGAGTGAGGAGTTTCTGCGGCCATTGCTGAAGAACGGCATCCGCTTCGACTTCCCGATTCACCGCCCTTACAAAGACCTCACGCCCGAGCAGCAGAACCTGCTCTGGACGGGTAACCAGTACTTTCAGGGTATCAACGCTTTTTTTGATTTTGTCGAAAGCCAGACGTTCAAGGTACAATACCGGGTCATGCTGTCGCGCTACCGGGGCAAAACCACCTGTCCGGAGTGCCGGGGCTCGCGGCTGCGCAAAGATGCCGGTTACGTGAAAGTGGCCGGCAAATCCATTACGGACCTGGTGCTGATGCCGATTGCCAAAGTCACCGAGTTTTTCCGTACGCTCGAACTGCCGGCAAGCCAGCAACAGGTTGCCAACCGAATTTTGGTAGAGGTCCGCAACCGATTGGCGTACATGGAACGCGTCGGGCTGGGGTACCTGACCCTGAACCGGCTGACCAACTCCCTCTCCGGTGGCGAGTACCAACGCATCAAACTGGCAACCTCACTGGGGAGTGCGCTGGTGGGTTCTATGTATATCCTGGACGAACCCAGTATTGGTCTGCACCCCCGCGATACCCAGCGGCTGGTGAGCGTACTTGAATCGCTTCGTGATCTGGGCAACACCGTTATCGTGGTTGAGCACGAAGAAGAAGTGATGCGGGCCGCCGACCAGATCATCGACATTGGTCCCGAAGCCGGCGTTAACGGTGGTGAAGTGATGTTTCAGGGAACGTGGGAGGACATCCGAGAACAGTCGGCAGATAGCGGTCGGCAGGTGACTATGCCGCAGGGTAATCTGCATAGTTACACCATTGACTTCCTGACGGGTAAGGAGCAGGTGCCGGTGCCGAAGTTCCGGCGGAAGGCGACCAGCTTTATTGAGGTAAACGGAGCGCGGGAAAACAACCTGAAAGATATTACTGTCCGCTTTCCGCTCAACACGCTGACGGTCGTAACCGGTGTGAGCGGGTCGGGCAAGTCGACGCTCATCCGGAGGGTGCTGTACCCGGCCCTGGGCCGGCTGAAGGGTGAAACCGGCGAAGAAGCCGGAAAATACGAAAGCCTTGGCGGTAGTCTGGATCGTATCACGGCCGTGGAAATGATCGATCAGAACCCCATTGGGAAATCGAGCCGGTCCAACCCGGTTACTTACATCAAAGCCTACGATTACCTGCGGCAGGTGATGGCCGATCAGCCGGTGTCGAAAGCACGGGGCTATAAGCCGTCGCACTTCTCGTTCAACGTCGAGGGTGGCCGCTGTGAGGTTTGCCAGGGTGAGGGTGAGGTAAAGGTGGAGATGCAGTTCATGGCCGATATCTACCTCCGGTGCGAAGGCTGCAATGGCAAACGCTTCAAGCAGGAAGTGCTGGAGGTGATGCTTCACGAGAAGAACATTTCCGATATTCTGGACATGACGGTAGATGAGGCTATCGGATTCTTCAAACAGGCTGAGCCGAAGTTGGTGGAGAAATTGCTGCCCTTGCAGGAGGTAGGGCTGGGCTATATCGGCTTAGGCCAGTCGGCCAACACCTTATCGGGTGGAGAGGCTCAGCGGGTCAAGCTGGCGTCGTTCCTGAGCAAGGGTAATTCCAACAAAGGTACTACGCTGTTTATCTTCGACGAACCCACCACGGGTCTGCACTTCCACGACATTCGCAAATTGCTGAAAGCCATCAACGCCCTGGTCGATCAGGGGGATAGTGTCATTATCATCGAACACAACACCGAAATCATCAAATCCGCCGACTACATCATCGATCTCGGGCCGGAAGGGGGCGATGCCGGCGGTTACGTGACCTTTACCGGAACGCCCGAAGAGATGGTCACGCTGGAAAACAATTACACGGCTGCGTTTCTGAAGGAAAAGCTCTGATTGCCGTTGCATAAATGAAACGGGCAGGGGCAATCCTGCCCGTTTTTTGTTGTATAGAAAAGCGATAGCTTCGTATAAAGCATAAACTATGTCTGAACCCTTTACGCTAATATCACCGGACGCTTATCTGGAAATGGAGCGCCGGTCGTTGTTTAAACATGAGTACTACCGGGGCCAGCTTATTGTAACGACTGGTGCCGGCAACAACCACAACATCATTACTGGTAATCTGATCGGCGAATTACACCACTATCTGAAAGAGAAGCCCTGCACCCTCTATCATAGTGATATGCGGTTGTTTATTCCGGATGGAACAACCTACGCGTATCCGGACCTGATGATCGTATCCGGTCTGAAATACTTCACCGATGAAAAAAAAGATACGCTTGTAAATCCCCTGCTGATTATTGAAGTGCTGTCGCCAGGAACGGAGGCCTATGACCGGGGCGAGAAATTCAGGAAATACCGCACCATTCCAAGCCTACAGGAATACGTCATGGTCAGTTCGGAAAAGGTGAATATAGAAGTTTACCAGAAAATAGACGGGCACTGGCTGTTGTCGGACTCGCAAAACCCCGATGGCACAGTTCAGTTAGAGAGTATCGGATACAATTTGACACTGGCTGCTGTATACGCTCAGGTTGAGGATTTTGACTGACCCATCGGCATGGACCCCATCTGCCGTTAACTCACCGGGCTCTTCATCTTTCGCTAATCTAGACGGGTTTTTGTTTCTTTGCGGTACTAATGTATTACAAGTATGAGTCCGGTGCTGGAGAAAATGACCATTGACGAAGTCTTTGATGCCTTCAACCAACTGCGTGTTCTGATAATTGGCGATGTGATGCTGGACTCCTACGTCTGGGGAAAAGTCGAGCGGATCTCGCCCGAAGCCCCGGTTCCGGTTGTATCGGTACAGCGTCGCGAATTGCGGCTGGGCGGTGCCGGTAATGTGCTGCTCAACGTTCAGGCGCTGGGGGCCGAAGCCATCATCTGCTCCGTTATTGGTACCGATGGCCCCGGCGATATGCTGGTGGGGCAGCTCTGTGACCGTAACCTGAACTGCGACGGTCTGATCCGCAGTGACGCCCGCATCACCACCATTAAAGAACGCATCATTGCGGGCTCTCAGCAGGTAGTACGGGTAGATACCGAAACCGATAAATACATCACCGACGAAGAATGCCGGCAACTGATTGCCAAAGCCATAGAGCTTATTCCTACCTGTGATGTCATCATCTTTGAAGATTACGACAAAGGTGTGCTGAGCAAAGCGGCCATTGCCGAAATCACTCAGTTTGCCAACGAGCAGGGCGTACCTACGGTCGTTGACCCCAAGAAGCGAAACTTTCTCTCGTATCAAAACGCCAGCCTGTTCAAGCCTAATCTGAAGGAGTTGAAAGAAGGCCTTAAGCTGGATTTTGATATGGAGGCTGATGGGGAATTTGAAGCCGCTGTGGAGGAGCTAAAATCCCGGCTGAACCTGAAAGGCGCATTAATTACCCTGTCGGAGCGTGGCGTTTACATCGACTATAACGGACAGCAGCACCGGCTGCCGGCCCATGTCCGCCAGATTTCCGACGTATCCGGAGCCGGTGATACCGTAATCAGTATTGCTGCCTGCTGTGTGGCACTGAACATGCCGCCCCGGTTTATTGCCGGACTCTCTAATCTGGGTGGTGGACTGGTTTGCGAATCAGTGGGCGTGGTACCCATTGACAAACAGCGGCTGAAAGAAGAAGCCCTGAAAGAAATAGTTTCTTTTATCGGTAGTTAATGAAGGCTGCTTCCCTGCAAACCTATACGTCTCAACTGCCATTACCCTGGGTTGAGACAACGCCTGACTGTTCTTTCTTTTTTACCGCAGACGGTAAGCCGTGGACACCCATTGGGCAGAATGACGCCATCACCTGGCCTGAACTTGCTGGCCTCTTCCAGCGAAAAGATGTTCAGACGGCCGAAACTTACCTCGCGTATCTGGCGGAGCATGGCGTTACCTGCCTGCGGCTGATGCTGGAATACAGCCAGACCCGCCACCGGTACATAGAGCGGCCGGCGGGCCAGTTTCCACCCAACATGGTCCGGCTTTGGGATGATCTCTTTGCGCTCTGCGAGACGTACAGGCTGCGCATTCTGCTGACGCCCTTTGATACCTTTTGGATGCGGATTCACTGGAAGCATCACCCTTATAACCAGGCCAACGGTGGACCATGCAGTAACCGCTCCCGCTGGCTGCTATGTCCAGATACCCTCAACGCCATAAAAGGGCGGTTTACGTTTGCTATTCAACGCTGGGGCGGAAGCGGTGTCCTGTTTGCCTGGGATTTGTGGAACGAGCTGCACCCCGCCCACGCAAATTACAACATCGGGGTATTTGGCGATTTTATCAGCGAAATCAGCGATCATGTCCGTACGCTGGAAATAAGTTTGTATGGTCGGGCGCATCCGCAGACGGTTTCCGTATTTGGGCCGGAGCTCGACAAGCATCCGGCTATGGCCGATGTGATTTTCCGGCACCCGAAGCTGAATTTCGCCAGCACCCATTTCTACGATACCCGTACAATTAATAACCCAAAAGATACTATAAAATCAGCGATTCGGACGGGGGAACTTATGCGCGATGCTTTACGCCATATTACGGACAACCGGCCGTTTTTTGACAGCGAACACGGGCCGATCCACGCCTTTAAGGACCGGCACATCACCTATCCGGAGCCGTTTGACGACGAATATTTCCGTCACATCCAGTGGGCCCATTTTGCCTCCGGCGGTGCGGGGGGCGGCATGCGCTGGCCTTACCGGCACCCGCACTCCCTGACGCGGGGTATGCGCGCAGCCCAGCGTAGCCTGGCTAATTTTTTAGCGCTTGTTCAATGGCAGAATTTCCGGCGGATAAACCTGAACGAAGAAGTACAGATCTCTTCGCCATCATTCGCCGTATTTGCCTGCGGAGACCACCGGCAGGCGATTGTCTGGTTGCTGCGTAAAGACAGGAAAGACCGTTCTGGTCTGGTATCCAAAATGGCAAAATCGCTGCCGGTCAGCCTTTCGGTACCCAATTTGGCAATGGGCCATTATAGTGTAACACTTTGGGATACCGTAGCCGGAGCCGTCAGGGAGGTGCTGACCGTAGAGCATACCGGAGGAGCGCATTTATTGATTAATTTGCCGCCTGTTGCCAGCGATGTAGCCTTAGTTGTCCGGAACGTTTACGGGTAGGGGTGCGGCAGGCCAGATAAATGTTTCTTCAGATGAGTACGCTTTTAGAGAAGCAACAGGGAGAGTATCGTATTTCGACGGACCCAAATCTATTGCAGTTTGAGGTTATCTATGACTTTCTTTGTAATCATTCCTATTGGGCTAAAGGAATCAGCCGGGAATTTGTGCGGAAGCAACTGGACAGCTCTACCCTGCACTTCGGCCTATACCATGGCAATCAGCAGGTAGGCTACGCGCAGGTGCTCACTAATTATACGTCGTTTGCGTATCTGGGCAATGTATTTGTGCTGCCGGCGCACCGGGGTAAAGGTTTGTCGAAGTGGCTCATGGAAACAATCATGAGCCACTCCGATCTGCAGACTATCCGGCGCTGGCTGTTGGCGACCCGCGATGCACACGGCCTGTACCGACAGTTCGGCTTTACAGAATTGGCCAAGCCCGAGACCATCATGGAAAAGTTTGACCCGGATGCCTACATATAGCACCTACGCCGAATATTCTTTCACCGTCTCAATAAAGCATTTTACCTTCTCGGGGTCTGTATCCGGATACACGCCGTGGCCGAGATTGGCAATGTACCGCCCGGTACCGAATGCCTGAATCATTTTGCGGACTTCCGTGCGTATCTGGTCGAAGCTGGCGTAGAGCACACAGGGATCGAGATTACCCTGCAATGTTTTGTTCGGCACCAGGTGTCGGGATTCCGTTGGGTCCATGTTCCAGTCGAGGCCGACGACGGAGCAGTTGAGCTGGCCGATTTCCTGCCGGGCGAAAAAAGCTCCTTTGGCGAAGACGGTAACCGGCACGTCTGTAATAGCGTCGCAGATTTGCTTGATATAGGGCAGCGAATAGGTGCGGTATTGGTCGGGGGAGAGAATACCCGCCCAGGAGTCAAATATCTGCACAATGTTGGCACCGGCCTGCACCTGCGCTTTCAGGTAGCCGATGGTGCTGTCGGTTATTTTCTGGAGTAGCGTATGCGAAAACTCCGGATCGGTGTACAGCAGTTTCTTCGCCACCGAAAAGGTTTTGGAGCCTTTTCCTTCGGTCATGTAGCAGAAGATGGTGAACGGCGCCCCGGCGAAACCGATCAGGGGCACCCGGCCGTTCAATTCCCGTTTCACCAGGCGAATCGCTTCCAGCACGTATCCCAGATCGCTTTCGGCGTCGGCGATGTGCAGCCGGTCCAGATCGGCGGCAGAGCGTACCGTCTGCGGAAAAACCGGGCCCCGCTGTTCAATCATTTCGTAGGGGAGGCCCATGGCTTCGGGTACGACCAGAATATCGGAGAAGATAATGGCGGCATCGACACCCAGGATGTCCACCGGCTGAATAGTTACCTCCGCAGCCAGCTCGGGCGTGGTAGCCAGGGCAATAAAGCTGCCGGCTTTTTCGCGCACGGCGCGGTATTCCGGTAAGATGCGGCCGGCCTGCCGCATAAGCCAAACGGGTACCCGCTCGGTTTTTTCACCCCGCGCAGCCCGGAGCAACAAATCGTTTTGTAATGTCATGGTGCAAAGATACGTCTGAACCTTGATTTAAAGGAGTAGTAAGCAGTCTCCTGCTATTTCCTAATTTTGGCCAAATTTGAAAACAGCATGAAAAAAATCTTCGTCGATGCCGAACGTCTCCGCGATCTCAACAGTGGATTGGGCCAGTTTTGCCTGCACCTGGGTAAAGAACTGGTTGAAAAGCGCCCCGCCAATGCCGGCATGACGTTTCTGGTACCCGGCGAACACAGTGGTATCTTTGGCGAACAGGTTCAGTACCGGGAGGTAATGTGGTCGCATAAGTTTTACATGTCCGGTAATTACGACATCTGGCACTGCACCCACCAGGACTCCTCCTATCAGCCGGTATCGGGTCAGAACAAGCTGATCCTGACCATTCATGATCTGAATTTTATGGATCGTACCGACTATAGTCCCGATAAGAAGGCCCGTCGGCTGGCTTCTTTGCAGCGGAGCATCAACCGGTCGGCCGCTTTAACGGCAATTTCTGAGTACACCGCTTCGGTAGTACGGCAGCACCTGACTATACCGGAAGGCATACCATTCCGGGTCATCTATAATGGCAACTCGGCCGCCGACCAGGAGGGTACTTTCAGTGAGCGGGGGAGCAGCGTTACCCTTACCCGGCTCCGCAACGAGCCCTACTTTCTGTTTCTGGGGGTGATACATCCTAAAAAAAACGTGCATGTATTGCTGCCCTTGCTGGAGGCTTTTCCTGACTGGGCGCTGGTGCTGGCCGGCAACGATTCTCATCCCTACGCAAAGCACATTATGGCCGAAGCCGAGCGCCTTGGCATTGCCGACCGACTGATTATACCCGGTGCCGTTGACGAGGCCACCAAGCACTGGCTGTACGAAAACTGCGGGGCTTTTCTGTTCCCCTCCCTCTCCGAAGGATTTGGGTTGCCGGTTGTCGAAGCCATGACCTATGGCAAACCGGTATTTCTGTCGGACCGTACCAGCTTGCCGGAGATTGGCGGCCGGGAAGCTTACTACTGGGATAGTTTTGAGCCGGAAGCGATGGCCGAGGTGTTGTTTAACGGGCTGAGTGATTTCAAGCAGAACCCGTTTCGGGCGGAGCGGTTGCGGAAGCGGGCCGCGCAGTTTAGCTGGGAGCGCGCAGCCCAGGAATACTGGGCGTTGTACCAGGAGGTAATGAAAGGACTATAACGTTTTGCGGACTTTGGGAATTTCTTAACGACCTTTGCGTTTAAGAAATTACTGATGAAAACGTACTTCCGACTTCTTTCGTTTGCTAAACCGCTGGGGCGTTTTATTGCTTTGTTCCTGCCCACGTCTATTCTGGCCAGCGCGTTTGCGGTGCTTAATTTAACGCTGCTCATTCCGTTGCTCAACGTGCTGTTCAATCAGGTGAGTCCGCAGGAGATGCAGCAGGTACTCAGCCAGCCGGCTCCTTCCTTCTCCCTGAATACTGACCAGATTACCGGCCTCTTCCGTTACTACTTCATTCAGTATTTTCAGGCATATGGCCGCACGGGTGCTTTGCAGTTTGTCTGTATCGTAATCGTCATTTCGGTGCTGCTGAGCAATGTGTTCAAATACCTTTCCATTCGTCAGTTAGAGAATTTTAAGGCCAAAATGGTGGCGCAGCTGCGCGAGGCCGTGTTTCGGCAGGCCGTACGGCTGCACCTGGGTTTTTTTTCCAACGAGCGCAAAGGCAATCTGATTTCGCGCATCATGACCGATGTGCAGGAGGTTGAAAACTCCATTGCCAACACCATGTCGGCGGCTATGAAAGAGTTTTTTCTATTTGTCTTTTACCTCTATGCCCTGTTCTCTATCTCCGTTCAGCTTACGCTGTTTGCGTTTCTGGTCATTCCCATTTCGGGGATATTTATTGCTACGCTGGTAAAACGAATGAAGCGCGATGCCCAGGAGGGACAGCAGCGGCTCAGTGGGCTTATCAGTTTGCTGGACGAAACGTTCGGCGGCATGCGCGTGGTCAAAGGCTTTAATGCAGAAGATTACGTACTCACCAAATTTAACGAGGAAAACCAGGGCTACCGGCGGGCTATCCGGTCGCTGGCGAACCGGCGCGAACTGGCGTCGCCGTTCTCTGAATTTATGGGGGTAACGGTGGTGGCGGGTATACTGCTGTACGGCGGTTCGCTGGTGTTGTCCAATCAGTCAGAATTGTCGGCTTCGGAGTTTGTAACCTATATCGCCATCTTCTCGCAGGTAATGCGGCCGGCTAAAGAGATATCCAACGCGTTCAGCAGTACCCAGCGCGGACTGGCATCGGGTGAGCGGGTGTTGCAACTAGTGGATACCGCTCCGCTTATTGAGGATAAGCCCGGTGCGAAAGACCTGCGGGAATTTCGCCGGGAGATTGAGGTACGGAACGTCTCATTTGAGTATACGCAGGGGGTGCCGGTGCTGAAGAACATCAGCTTTACGCTCGAAAAAGGCAAAACCATTGCCCTGGTGGGCTCCTCCGGTGGTGGCAAATCCACCATCGCCGACCTGGTTCCCCGGTTCTATGACCCTACCAGCGGTCAGATCCTCATCGATGGCGTCGACCTGCGCGACTGCACCATGGAATCCTTGCGCGACCAGATGGGTATTGTTACGCAGGAGAGTATTTTGTTCAACGATACCATTTTTAACAACATCGCCTTCGGCAGTGAGGCTACCGAAGAAGACGTCGTACGGGCGGCTAGGATTGCTAATGCCCACGATTTTATCATGCTGCAGCCAGAGGGCTATCAGACACGGATCGGCGACCGCGGTAGCCGCCTGTCGGGTGGTCAGCGGCAGCGTATCAGCATCGCCCGCGCCGTGCTGAAGAACCCGCCGATTCTGATCCTCGACGAAGCCACTTCTGCCCTCGATACCGAGTCCGAGAAACTGGTGCAGGAGGCTCTCACCCGGCTGATGACCAGCCGCACTACGCTGGTGATCGCCCACCGGCTCAGCACCATCCAGCATGCCGACGAGATCCTGGTCATCCACAACGGCGAAATCGTTGAGCGTGGTACTCACCACGCCCTGGTATCGCTGGACGAAGGCTTCTATCGGAAGTTGAGTTCGATGCAGAGCGTGTAGCCCGGAATACAATCGCTCCGGCGATCTGGTCCAGGCTACACGCTCCTACCACAATTGCCGCTCCAGCCGCTTCGCTACAGAATGCGTTCTAAAAGTGGGATCAAGCTGGTCGTAAAGTGCCTTTGCGTCTGCTTTGGAAAAGGCTGTCCAGTGTGAGTTCAGTAAAAACAGGCTTAGCAGGGATGTGCGATTGGTGCGGATATACTGTTGTACTTTCTGCATCTGCTCCTGTTTCAGTCGCTTTTCTTCGTTTGCTACCCGCTCCGCTACCGCCGTATTGGCAGGGCTCTGCTGCCGTGCATTGTACAAGGTCATAAGCTGATCGCGGTAAGGGAGGTCTACCTCGGTCTGGAACTTCTTCCATTCGTCGGTGAGTGGGGAGCCGGCGACTTCGGCGGTGCGCAGATCCTTCGTATCACCGGTCAGCACCACATCATGATCCCAGATAAAACTTGTCTGGCCGGGCACGCCCTCAACAGAAACGGTGTAAAAGTCGATTTCCGGGATTGCCCGGCGGAACGAAAACGTGCCATTTTGGGCGCGGGTGGTATCGACTGTCAGCACACGGGCATTGTTGTTATCCTGCTTCCTGAGAAAGATTTTAGCCTGATTAAGCCCCTGAATAGTACTCCGTAGCTGGTAGGTGTGTTGAGCAGAAACGGCTGAGGTTAACAGGGCAAAGCCTGCGGTTAACAAGTAAGTTTGAAAATACCTTCTCATAAAAATCGAATAGTTACCATAGGCCGGTCTGCCGTTTATCCTATTTATCTGCAACAGCAGCCATGCATTAAAATGTTTAACAGTTGCAGTTTACCGGAGGTAACCGGCCGGCCGGCGGCTGCAAAGGTATCCGGGACTGATTATTTCACAAAGGCCTCTATTATGGCTTTGCGTATAAGCCACCGTTAATTTTAGCGTAGTCTGGTAACACAAGTATACTATACAGATTAGTAACAGTGGTTAGTGGTAACCTGTTGTGATTGAGTGACTAACGATGTGGTTTCTGTGCGGACAAAGCATATAGACGGTTTACGAGAGCAAAAATGTCGTATAGAGGATCGCAGAAATATGATAAAATTAATATGCTTTTTCATTTTACCGCTTCCTCAATTTTTCATTTATTTTAACTAATCAGAAAACTATATCGCTGCACAGACCGTATGTCTTTCTGTTACTCTACTTGCCCGCAACGTTTTTGAGAAGCTTTTTCCGACGGTGGGCTAAACGTCAAACCTAATTTTATTCTGGTCCTGTTATGAAGAAACCGACAAGTACTGCTCCGGGCGAAGCTTCCGGATTGGCAATTCCTACGCTGATGCCGGTAGGACGCCGACTATTTATGCGCTACGCTGGCTTTACGGCCTTATCAGCAACCGCCGTCATGGAGGCCTGCACAATGTCTGATCACAACGTTCCCGGCGGGATGGTTGTTGACCTGGGCTCCGGCGATTTTGGGGTATTAAACTATGCCTACGCGCTTGAACAACTGGAGGCTGCTTTTTACACGATGGTTATTGATATGCCATACGCCAATATGACGCCCGAGGAGCGCCGTATTCTGACCGAAGTTCGGGATCATGAGATTGCCCACCGTGAGTTTTTCAAAGCGGCTTTGGGTAGCAATGCCATTCGGATGCTGGAGGTGAATTTTAGTGCTATTAATTTTTCAAGCCGGGACAGTGTGTTGCAAACCGCCCGCGTTTTTGAGGACCTGGGTGTATCTGCTTACAACGGAGCTGGCCGGCTGCTTACCAACCCGGCCTTCCTGACGATTGCTGGTAAAATTGTGTCTGTAGAAGCGCGCCATGCGGCTGTAATCCGGGATTTGCTACAGCCCAAAACTACGTATTTCGCAGGTGATGATGTAGTTGATCCGGCAACGGGTCTCGATGTCGTAAGATCGCCAATGCAGGTATTGCCACTGGCGCAGCCGTTCATCAAAAACACCATTAGCGGAAACAATTTACCAACCATGTAATCGGGAAAGACTATGAATCTATTCAATATATTTACAGAGATTGAAAACATAGACGCGGATGCGGTAGAGCGCATCAACTATTATTCGCGTCGGCAGATGTTCCGGCTCGGGGCCAAAGCGGCTGCAGCCGCTGTTCCGGCAACTTTTGCGGCCATTGGAAGCGCTTATGGCCAGGGAGCGGTACCCACAGTTACGGAGGTCCTTAATTTTGCCTTAACGTTGGAATACCTGGAAGCGGAATTCTACCGGATGGGCCTGATGGCACCAAACCTGATTCCTGCTCAGGACCGTGCGGTATTCATGCAGATCAGCAAGCACGAAGATGCTCACGTAAAATTGCTGCAGGTTGCATTGGGTGCTGCGGCTGTAATGAAGCCCAACTTCAAGTTTCCGGGCGATGCTTTTACCAACTACCAGACGTTTATGTTTCTGGCGAAAGCCCTTGAGGACACTGGGGTACGGGCTTACAAAGGCCAGGCTCAGTTCCTGACGGTTAATAAAGATGTATTAACCGTGGCCTTACGTATCCACTCGGTAGAAGCGCGCCATGCAGCCGAAGTGCGCCGGCTGATGGGTATTAAGGAGTGGCCGTCTGATCCAAACGAGCAGCCAACAGCCGTGTATGCCGGCGAGGTCAACACTATCCACGGAGGGGTCAATGTGGCTCAGCTGGTGGCGAATATGATGCCGGTTGAGCGGGTACGGGAGGCTTTCGACGAGCCGCTGACCAAAGAGGCTGTATTGGCCATTGCGGGTCCGTTTATCGGGTAAAACAGCTAATTAGGGCTGATAAGGCGCAGGGGTAATCCCTGCGCCTTATTTTTTACATAAACTCCTTTCTATTTTCATCTCATCCCCTAATTTTGCGTAATTTTTGACCACCACGGAACGGATTGGCCTGATTGTCACCAGTCCGGTTTCTCTCGGGCGATCGGTTTCAGGAGGTCAGTGAATGATCCACTCTTCATTCCATAACTGACATTTTTCTTGTCCGACTATCGCTACAATGCCCAAAAATCCTCACATCCGCTCGATTCTGATTATCGGCTCTGGTCCCATTGTGATTGGCCAGGCTTGCGAATTTGACTACGCCGGCTCTCAGGCAGCGCGTTCGCTCCGCGATGAAGGCATCGAGGTGATCCTGATCAACTCGAACCCGGCTACGATCATGACCGACCCCATCAACGCCGATCATGTGTATCTGAAGCCGCTGGAGAAGAAGTCCATTATTGAGATTCTGGAAAAGCACCAGGTCGACGCTGTGCTGCCAACCATGGGGGGGCAGACCGCCTTGAACCTGGCCATCGACTGTGACAAGGCCGGTATCTGGCAGAAATACGGGGTTCAGATCATCGGAGTGGATATCAAAGCCATTGAAACGACCGAAGACCGGGAAAAATTCCGGCTGAAAATGCTGGAACTGGGTGTCGGCGTATGCAAAGGCCGCACCGCCCGTTCGTTTCTGGAGGGGAAGGAGATTGCCCAGGAGATTGGCTTTCCGCTGGTGATTCGTCCTTCGTTTACCCTGGGTGGTACCGGGGGTGGGTTTGTTGAAAAACCAGAGGATTTTGATAAAGCACTCAATAACGGCTTGCATGCCTCACCGGTTCACGAGGTGCTGGTCGAGCAGAGTGTGATGGGCTGGAAGGAGTACGAGCTGGAACTGCTGCGTGACGGTGCGGGTAACTTCATCATTATCTGCTCCATCGAAAACTTCGATCCGATGGGTATCCACACGGGCGATAGCATCACGGTGGCACCGGCCATGACCCTGCCGGATACGCTTTACCAGAAAATGCGGGATCTGGCGATCATGATGATGGATGGTATAGGCAAATTCGCCGGTGGTTGTAACGTGCAGTTCTCCGTAAACCCGGAAACCGACGATATTATTGCCATTGAAATTAACCCACGCGTAAGCCGGTCGTCGGCGCTGGCATCCAAGGCAACGGGCTATCCGATTGCCAAGATTGCCGCCAAGATGGCCATCGGCTATAACCTCGATGAGCTGATCAACCCCATCACGGGTTCAACCTCGGCATTCTTCGAGCCGGCCATTGACTACGTTATTGTGAAAGTACCGCGCTGGAACTTCGATAAGTTTCCGGGTGCCGACCGCAGCCTGGGCCTGCAGATGAAGTCGGTAGGCGAAGCGATGGGTATCGGCCGGAATTTTCAGGAAGCCTTGCAGAAAGCATGTCAGTCACTGGAGATTCGCCGGAATGGTTTGGGGGCCGACGGCAAGGAGCTGACCGACCAGAAAGCGCTGACCGAAAGCCTGGCGCATCCGAGCTGGAACCGGCTGTTCCACATCTACGACGCCTTCAAAGCGGGAATGTCGTTCCAGACCATTCAGAAGCTGACCCGGATTGACCCCTGGTTCCTGCACCAGATTGAAGAGTTGATCGAGCTGGAGCGCGAAATCCAGCAATACGACCTCGACGACGTACCCCCCGAGTTGATCCGCACAGCCAAGCAGAAAGGCTACGCCGATCGCCAGCTGGCCCACATCATGCAGGTGCGGGAGAGCAAGGTCTATGAGTACCGGCAGAAACACAACATCCGGCGTATTTATAAGTGCGTGGATACCTGCGCGGCTGAATTTGAAGCCAAAACGCCCTACTACTACTCGACTTTCAACAACGAGGTGCCGCAGATACTTGACCGCCCCGAGCCGGTTTCCGACCTACCCGGTAACGAGTCCATCGTGAGCGACCGCAAGAAGATTGTTGTGCTGGGCTCAGGTCCGAACCGCATTGGTCAGGGGATTGAGTTTGACTACTCGTGCGTACACGGCGTACTGGCGGCCAAAGAATGTGGCTATGAGACCATCATGATCAACTGTAATCCGGAGACCGTCTCGACCGATCCGGACATCGCGGACAAGCTGTACTTTGAGCCGGTATTCTGGGAGCACGTACACGCCATCATCCAGCACGAGCAGCCGGAAGGCGTCATTGTCCAGCTGGGTGGTCAGACGGCGTTGAAGATGGCGGAGAAACTGACCCGCTACGGCGTAAAAATCATCGGAACGAGCTGGGAAGCCCTCGATCTGGCCGAAGACCGGGGTCACTTCTCCAGCCTGCTGCGCGAGCTGGACATTCCGTATCCGAAGTTCGGCACGGTGCGCGATTCGCAGGCGGCCCTGGACCTGGCTAAAGACCTGGGCTTCCCGCTGCTGGTCCGGCCAAGCTACGTACTGGGTGGTCAGTCGATGAAGATCGTCATTAACGAAGCGGAACTGGAGCAGCACGTTATGAAGATCCTGAACGACATTCCGGACAACAACATCCTGCTCGACCACTTCCTCGAAAACGCCATAGAAGCCGAATCCGACGCTATCTGCGACGGCGAAGACGTATATATCATCGGTATTATGGAGCATATCGAGCCCGCAGGAATTCACTCCGGCGACTCATACGCCCTTTTGCCGCCCTTTGATCTGAGCGAGAATGTAATGCGGCAGATTGAAGAATACACAAAGCGGATTGCTGTTGCCCTGAAAACGGTCGGACTGATTAATATTCAGTTTGCGATTAAAGAGGAGAAGGTGTACGTGATCGAGGCCAACCCAAGGGCGTCACGGACGGTACCTTTTATCTGTAAGGCTTATCAGGAGCCGTATGTCAACTACGCAACTAAGGTGATGCTGGGCGAAAAGAAGGTCAAAGACTTCAACTTCAAGCCGCACAAAAATGGTTATGCGATCAAAATTCCGGTGTTCTCGTTCAGCAAATTTCCGAACGTGAACAAGGAGCTTGGCCCCGAGATGAAATCGACCGGCGAGGGTATCTACTTTATTGATGACCTGACCGACGATTTCTTCCAGAAGGTATACTCCGAGCGGAATCTGTATCTGAGCCGGTAGGCGCATGTGTAAAACGGATCGGCGAACCGATCCGTTTTACAGATTCGGCTGTTTAGCAAACCACGGTTTGGCCTGCTCCACCTGGGCGGCCAGCCGGTATAGCAGGGCTTCGTCGCCCAGCTTCCCCGTAAACATGGAGCCGATGGGCAGGCCGTCTGGTGTCCAGTGCAGGGGCACCGACATAGAAGGCTGCCCGGTCATATTGGCGATGGGCGTGTAAGGGATATAGCCGAATGACTTTTCGGCCAATTGGTCGATGACTTTACTATTGCGGAGAAAGCGTAATCCGTTCAGAGTATCAACCAGCTTGATGAGCTTTTCTTCCTGCGCCGTAGGTTGTAACTCGCCAATCCGGATGGGCGGGCGGGCTAGTGTAGGCGTCAGCATTACATCGTAGGTTTCATGTAAATGCCCCATCGTTCGGCTCAGATCATTCCATTTTCGCTTTTGGTAAGCAAAATCTCCGGCGGTATACGCTTCGCCAATGCGGGCCTGCGTCCAGGTTGCCAGTTCAACATCACTCCGTCGGGCCGGGCGATTCAGGTAAGCGCTTACCTCGCGGAGGGTAGCGGCTGTTTCACCAAATACCATTGTCAGAAAGGTGCGGCTCAGGATGTCGGGTGTATACGGCAGCGCAATCTCTTCGAGGGTGTGGCCCAGACTCTCTAAAAGTTTTACTGTTTCGTGAATAGCCTTCACGCATTCGGCATGGACTTTTTGGTTAGGAAACGGATGCTGCGTCGTAAAGGCGATCCGCAGGCGACCAGGCTCCCGATTCACTTCCTCGGCAAATGGCCGCTCCGGCGCAGGCAGGTAATACGGGTCTCCAATACTCGGCCCGGCAATGGCATCCAGCAAGGCTGCACTATCGCGCACACTGCGGGTAACGGCCAGACCGGCTACGGCTCCGCTCCAGGCTTCGCCAAAACGCGGGCCTAAGGTGACCCGCCCCCTTGAAGGTTTCATGCCAAATAACCCACAGCACGCGGCCGGAATCCGGATAGAACCCCCACCGTCGGTAGCCGTCGCTGCGGGCACAATACCGGCCGCTACGGCAGCCGCCGAGCCCCCGCTGGAGCCCCCGGTCGAATGGTTCAGATTCCAGGGGTTATGGGCTGGACCGTATAGTTTGGCTTCCGTAAAGGGGGTCAAGCCAAACTCAGGCGTGTTGGTCTTACCGAAAAACACCAGACCGGCCGCTTTGAATCGCTTGACCACTTCGCTGTCGCGGGTCGATACATGGTTGCGGTAAGCCACCGAGCCCGAACGCATGGGCGTACCTTCCCAATCCATTTCCAGGTCTTTCAGCAAAAAGGGAACACCCCGGAACGGTGCATCGGCCGGCAATTTATCCAGCAGTGCCCGACCGTGGTCGTATAACGGCTGTACAATGGCGTTGATCTTCGGGTTAACGACTTCGGCGCGGGTAACGGCAGTTTCCAGCAGTTCGGCCGGCGTTACTTCACCTTTCCGGACGAGTTCGGCCAGGCTCGTCGCGTCATGCTGTACGTATTCGGCAAAAGACAGGGTGCGGGTCGATGAAGTCTGCATAGGTGGCAGCGAAAAGGGTTCGGCTAAATGTAGGAAAAAAAAGCTTGTTATTGCGGTGCCGTTGCTACAGCAATTTTAGAGTCGGCGGTACCGTAATAAAGAAACCACTTGCCTTTGTAGGGGGCCAGCCCCTCCAGAAAACAAACGTTATTCACCTGACCGGTGATCTCGTATGGCTGATCCGGTTTGAAGAAATAATTCTCGGAGCGGTCGATCAGATTCACCGGGTCGTTAGCGTCAAACAGCAGTTGTCCGGCGGCATAAGTACCTTCCGGCAGGTTCGGATCGCCATTTCGGGGGGCGTTCATGCCGTTGTAGATCAGTAGAATGCCGCGAGGGGTAATCAGTGCCGGTGGTCCGGGCTCCATCAGCCGGGAGTCATGCTTGCCTTTCCGGCTTTCGGCAACGGCAAGGAGTTTACCGTTGGCCTTATGCAAGGGTGTCCAGTGGAGGAGATCGTCTGACGTAGCCACGTACAATTCCGCCTGATCGCCCCAGTACATCCAGTACTTATCGTTGATTTTCTGCGCTACCAACCGGTCACCAACGCGTTTACAAACGATTGAACCTGATTTTGACCACTCGTTCTGGTACTTGCCATTGTAGGCTTCACCGAAGGCCAGCCCCTGTTTCTGCCAGTTCTCCAGATCGCGGGATGTAGCTACACACAGCCGGGCTTTGTCGCCATCGTAAGAGGTATAGGTCATCACATAAACGCCGTTAGGGCTCTCCACCACCCGCGGATCCTCACAGCCACCTTCCCATTCGTAGGTTTTCATGGGGTCGTTGTTCGGGTAAAATACCGGTTTCGGCATGCGTTTGAAGTGAATACCGTCGGTGCTGACGGCCAGCCCCAGCCGGGACGTACCCGCGTGTTTTCCGACCACATCTTCAGCGCGGTAGATCATGTAAATCTTACCATTGCGCACGACCGTGGCTGGATTGAACACATCTTTTTCCTCCCAGCGTACCGTTTCCTTCCGTACAGGGCAGTCAAAGGTGGTGTTCGGATTCGCTTTCATAATAGGATTAGCCGCATTTACCTTTCGGAACGGCCCCAGCATCCACGGCTTTTCAGTACGTGAACTACTGGCGGTTGATGTTGGCCGACGGACGGTACCGGGCTGCGATTGACCAAATACAAGCTGACAGGTAGTTGCTGCCAGCAGAAGCAGGGTAGGTAGAGGGTTCATCATATGTACAGCGGAATGGAATTCCGCTTTTTCTGTATCCCGGAATTCTATTCCGGTTCGAAATTAACCGTTTAAGTAAGCTGTTTTAAAACCGGATTTATAATCCGGGGTATAGGGCCGGGGTACTGGCACACCAGTTCTCCCGCTGCATCTGCCCGGTTTCATCGTCCAGCTTATGCAGCACCACACCGCCGTTTTCGTCGTAATCCATGTACAGGCCAACAAAAATCAGATATTGATTCAGCAGATCTTCCAGCGGCTGGTTGCCGAATATACAGTGTTCGTAGTACCAGTCCAACGGTTCTCCGGCTACTTCTTCCGTTACGGAGCGGTAGTCGTCGAGGGTATAGCCGACAAACGGTTTGCCGAAGCGTTCCCACATCAGCCGCATGACATCGTCCAGTGAGCGGGCGTGGTTTGTTTGCTGGCGGATGTGCAGGTCCAGGATCATGGCGGCAATGGCCCCTTTCTGGTAAACCGACACCTTCCGGTCCGGTACGCCTTTTTCATACCCATCCAGCCAGAGGTCAAACGAGGAATCCACCAGCGACTGGAATGCCCGGCCGCTCACCTCAAAATGCCGTTTGAACAGCACCTGCAACTCTTTCAGGTACGCGGCCTCATCGAACACGCCCGACCGGCGCAGCATCAGATCGCCGTAATAGGTCGTTACGCCCTCGGCGACAAAGCAGGTGGGGAAATAGTTTTCGCGGGTAAAATCGTAGGGCAGCATCTCCTTCGGGCGGATGCGGATGATGTTCCAGGCATGGAATAACTCGTGCGACGATACACCCAGCAGATCCTGGTAGAGCCCTTCGCCCTCATCGTCGGGCCCCAGCACCAGCATGGTGGAGTTGCGGTGCTCGACACCGTGGTAAAAGGCAGTCGGGAGAACAATGGTCAGAAAATGATAGTCTTTTTCCGGGAACTCGCCAAACAGTTGAATCTGGGCCTTGGAGAATCGGCTGAAATCGGCAATAATCCGTTCCTGATCCGGTTTAATATTCCCCTGAATCCAGACGTGAAAATCGATGCCATCGACTTCATACGCTATGTCTTGTAGATCAGGTGAGGCAATGAGTGGACAGTCAACCAGCTCATAAAAGTCACTGGCCTGTAACTCCCCTGGCCCCACCTGCCGGAGCCCGCAGGCGATGGTCCAGTTGTCGGGAATATCAAGCTTCACCGTACAAGGTTCATCGATACGCCCCTCCGCATACAGGCACAGGTTAATGAAGTTTACATACAACATCTCCTCACTGACGTAACTGGTGCCGGCGTTGATGATGCTAGTGTAATAGTTGTACCGAATTACTATGTCGCTGGCACCGTTGGTTTGTACCCGCCAGCGGTCTTTGGTAAGCTTATGGAAGGGTAGCGGTTGCCCATTCCCGTCGAAGATCTCGAAGCGCTGAATGTTTTTAGCAAAATTCTGCAGTTCATACCGGCCGGGTCGCCAGGCGGGTAGCTGAAGTTCCAGTTCAGGCTGTGAAACGCCGGTAAGCCGGCATTCAATATCGATGTAATGAGCGTCAGGGTGGGCAGATGAAAGGGTGTAGTGCATAATCCGGGATAACAGGTACAGGTATGGACTTTGTACAGCTAACAAATATACCGGTTGGTTTGTCTAAACATCGCGGGCTTCAGCACCCGAATCGTATAAAAATCAGGAATTCTGCACCACAAAAACAAAAGCCGACTTGATTAACTGCCAACGTTTTTCTACCTTTGCAAGCTCATTTGGGAAACAGGGTTATTGAGCATATAATACAATGAAAAGAACTTACCAACCGTCGAACCGCAAGCGGAGAAACAAGCACGGCTTCCGTGAACGTATGGCTACGCATAACGGCCGTAAAGTGCTGGCCGCTCGTCGTCAGAAGGGTCGTCATAAGCTGACCGTATCAGACGAAAAGAAAGGCGATCGTTTTAAGGCATAACTTATAGTCGTTAGTCAATACGGGGCCGCCCGGCGGTCGCTAGTCTATAGTTTTACTGACGACTATCCACTAACGACCGCCGGGCGGCCCCGTATCGACTACGATGCGTTTAACATTTACGAAAGCCGAACGACTCTCCAGTCGGAAAATTATTGACCGATTATTTGAAAAAGGTAGCACGGATGTCAAGACGTTCTACCTTTTTCCGTTTCGGGTGCTCTGCCTCTATGAGCCCGAACCGTCCCCTCTCCCCGCTATCCTGATTACCGTCTCCAAACGGAACTTCAAAAAAGCCGTTGATCGCAACCTCATCCGACGCCGGATTCGGGAAGGGTATCGGCAAAATAAGGCCATTATGGTCGACACCGCGGGCCCGGATAAGCAACTTCCGGCCTATATCGCGTTTCTTTATACCGCACGCGATAAAATTTCGTTTGAAGAGATAGAAAAAAGCATGAAATTAGCTTTAAAGAGAGTAGGTCGTGGGCAGTAGGTAGTCATACTGTCAGACTACCGGTTTTATTGTGTACCTGTAAACTGCCAACTATTCATATGCTATCCCGTAAACGCCTTACACTAGCAGCCTCCGCCCTGCTGCTGACGGTCAGCATTACCTTTGTGTCGTTCCGCAACGACGACCGGTTTTTCGAGATTGCCCGCAACCTCGACATTTACGCTACGCTGTTCAAAGAACTGAACATGTACTACGTGGATGAGATCAACCCGAACCGGATGGTGAAAACGAGTATCGACGCCATGCTGAAGGCCCTCGACCCGTACACTAACTTCTACGCCGAAGACGAAATTGAAGATTACATGACGATGACTACCGGCCGTTACAACGGCATTGGTGCCCTGATCGGAACCCGCCAGGGAAAGAGCATTGTGATGATGGTGTATGAGGGTACTCCCGCCGAAAAGGCAGGCTTGCAGCTTGGCGACGAAATTCTAAAGGTTGACGGCGTTGACGTAAAGACCCGCCGTGAGATGGACCCCGGTAAACTGCTTCGTGGCCAAAATGGTACGGCAGTGAAGCTCACGGTGAACCGTTATGGGCAAAAAGCACCCTTGGAACTGTCGGTCATGCGCGATGTGGTGAAGATGACCAACGTGCCGTTTTACGGCATGATTACCGATGAAGTTGGCTATATCGATCTGAAAGATTTTACCAGCACGGCTTCCCGCGAAGTACGGAACGCCTTCACCGAACTAAAGGGCAAGGGCATGAAGAAGCTGATTCTGGATGTACGCGAGAATCCGGGCGGACTCCTCAATATGTCTATCGACATTGCCAACATCTTTATTCCAAAAGATTCGGAGGTGGTAACCACGAAAGGCAAGGTAACCGAGTGGAACAAGACCTACAATGCGCTGTATCCGGCCATGGATACCGAGATGCCGCTGGTAGTGCTGACCAACAGCCGGAGCGCATCGGCCGCCGAGATTGTGTCGGGCGTGATTCAGGACTACGACCGGGGGGTGCTTATTGGCCAGCGGACGTACGGCAAAGGACTGGTACAAACCACCCGCGAACTCTCGTTTAATACCAAGCTGAAGATCACCACGGCGAAATATTACATTCCGAGCGGCCGCTGTATCCAGGCCATCGACTACAGCCACCGCAACCCGGATGGCAGCGTTGGTAAAATACCTGATTCGCTAAAGACTGCATTCAAAACCCGCAATGGCCGTGTGGTATACGACGGCGGTGGGGTAACTCCAGACATTACGACCGAAGCGGCCACACCAACACCAATTGCCTTAAGCCTGAACAACAAAGGCCTGATCTTCGACTATGCCGTAAAGTACCACCACGAGCACCCGACCATTAAGCCGGCCCGCGAGTTCCGCCTGACTGATGCCGAGTACCAGGACTTTACCAAGTGGCTGAAGGACAAAGAATACGACTACACCACGCAGGTTGAAAAAGATCTGGGTGATCTGGAGGCTTCGGCTAAGAAAGAAAAGTACTTCGACCAGATTCAGGATCAGATCAAAGCGTTGAAGAACAAAGTCTCGCACAGCAAAGATGCTGACCTGAATACGTTCAAAGGCGAAATCAAGACCTTGCTGGAACAGGAAATCGCCGGCCACTATTACCTGCAGAAGGGGATGAAAGAAACTTCTTTCACGACCGATCCTGAGATCAAAGCCGCCCTGGACCTGTTCAAAGACATGAACCGCTACCAGACGCTGCTAAAAGGAAAATAAGAATTAAGCGTGCTGAGTTAAGCAGGCAGATGGGTTAATTCCGTCTGCCTGCTTAACTCTTAATTTTTTACAGGGTGCCATTAATACTATCAATTGATACATCTACGACGGTTTGCTCGGTAGCGTTGCACCAGAAGGAGACGCTACTAGGGAGCTACGAATTATTTACGGAGCGTACCTCATCGGCCATGCTGACGACGCTGATTAGTGACGTAGTGCGCCATACCGGCCATGAGTTGGCACAACTGGGTGCTATCGCCGTAGCCAAAGGCCCTGGCTCCTACACCGGGCTTCGGATCGGTGTATCCACGGCAAAAGGACTGTGTTTTGCCCTGGAAAAGCCCTTGCTGGCTGTCAATACCCTGGCGGCTATGGCGGAGCAAATCCGTGCCGTTTTCCCGGCAAATTATCTGCTCTGCCCCATGCTGGACGCCCGGCGCATGGAGGTCTACTGCGCTATTGCTGATACTACCGGTCGGGAGTTGCTGCCTACTACCGCCAAAATTGTCGACGAGCATTCCTTTGACGAATGGTTGGCAGAACACCCCGTGGTTTTCTTTGGCGACGGTGCCGCCAAGTGCCGGGCCCTGCTGAGCCAGCACGCCAACGCCATCTTTCCCGATCTGGACATCCGGCCGTCGGCTCGCACGGTCGGCCAGCTAGCTGCTCAGGCTTTCGCCGACAACCAGTTTGAAGATGTTGCCACCTTTGAGCCGTTCTACCTGAAAGACTTTATGGTGACGAAGCCGAAGAAGGCGGTTGTGTGATTTTGGCTATTTTATTTCACAATCAACTCCACCCTTCTATAACTCGTAAGTGCAGGTACACCGTTATCCGTAGCGGCTTCAATCAGCCAGTAGGTGCCGGGTTGTTGAGGAGCGCGGAGTGACGGCGTCTGACCTGTTTCAGCGGGGAGCTGTACAGCTGGGTTGGGTGGGTAGACTTCCCACCGGACCTCTACGGAATGACCGTCGGGGTCCCGCCAGCGGCTGGACTTTAGCTGAACCAAGTGCCCGGGCCGGGCCTGAATCTGCCGAATGGCAGGCTGATCAGTGCTGGGCCGGTGATTGGCGGACCCGGGAGGGAAGATGCACCAGTCAAGCCGGGCCTGAAAATCGGCCTGAAACGCGGGACGCCAGCGATAGACACTGCTCATGCGTGGGTCAGGGGCGTTGGGGTTTGTGGGCAGGTCGATGGCGTCCACGTAGCGATTGGACACGGAATCAGGTAAGCTGCGGCCGCCCCAGCCGCCAAGTTCCGGGCGGCTGGGGTCGTTAAGTCCCGTACTGGTAAGCATGGCCAGCAGGGAGGGCGTGTCGCCTTCTTTAATGCCGCTCACGCGCCCCAGCCGTCCCGACCAGATGTCTCCTCCTTTGTAATCCGGATAGCTTTCGCCCAATGCCCCATGTCCGTGAATGTGTCGGTGCACCCAGGCCGAGCGTACCAGGGATGTATCTCCACCCCGGTACATGCCCCGTATACCCAGGGTGCGGGTAGCGTACCACAACCCCTGAAAGTTATCTTTAATCCACGTAGCCGTCTGATCCTGGTTATTGATTGCGTGAATGCGGAGCCTACGACAGAAGGCGGTTACCTGCTCGGGTGTACGGTCCTGCCGAATGCGCCAGAGTGCCTGCGCCAGATCGGCGGTACCACCCCAGGCCAGAATGTACAGGGGGCGGTTATCGGACTCGTCGGCCCGGCGGATGATCCAGGCGGAGGCTTCGGTATCTTTCCCGTCGCCAACCGAGGCTTCGACGGGGAGATTCGGCGCTGCAATGGGCTGGCCGCTTTTTACCAGCGTGTGCAGGTGCTCCGCTGCCGGGTAGGCCGCATCGTGCTTCCGGAGCATAGGCAACACCTTTCCGTACGTATTGATCAACTCATGGATCAATTCGGGACGGATTTCCTGGCCGTGTCTTAGGTTGGAAGAAGCAACAAAACCCTCCAGATCGAGATCGTTGCTGTACAACAGGAGCCGGATCATTGACTGGGCATCGTCCGGCTCCCGTTCGCCAGCGCGGATACTGGTCATGTCGGTCAGCACCAGCACGCGGGGTTTAGGCATAGACCGGGCTGTGTGCCGGCTAGTGCGGCAGGCTGTCAGCAAACCGAGTAGCAACAGGAGATGAACAAGTCGCATGGAGAAGTAAGGCATAGCCAAATCTAAGGTCCTTCCGCTGTTTCACAAACTTTCCTGTCAGGCCTTACGTTGTCTGGACAGAAAGTCCGACAGTATGGAAACCGAACCTATTGTAAACCGCGTCGCCAAAAGCGGTCTCGTTACCCTCGATTTAGAAGATTATTACCACCCCGGCGAACGGGTTGTCTACGATCTGAAAGACAATCTGTATATGGGACTCATTCTGAAAGAAAAAGACTTCCGTGAGTTTCTGAAATCTCACGACTGGAGCCAGTATGCCGGCAAAAATGTAGCTGTAACCTGCACCGAAGATGCCATTATCCCAACCTGGGCCTATATGCTGCTAACGCTCCAGCTCCAGCCCTACGTCAATATGGTCGTGTTCGGCACCCTGAACGATCTGGAAGAAAAACTATATTTTGACGCCATTGCCCAAATTAAGCCCGAAGAGTACCGTGACGCCCGCATGGTGGTAAAGGGGTGCAGCAAAGTACCCGTACCTACAGCTGCTTATGTAGAAATTACCCGCCTACTAAAGCCGGTTGTCCAGACGCTGATGTTCGGTGAGCCATGCAGCACCGTGCCGCTTTATAAGCGGAAAGCGTGATTAGGCCAGCCGGAAGCTCATCCGGTGATAGTGACAGGGGCCGTGCTCCCGAATAGCCGCTTTGTGCAGGGGTGTAGGATAGCCGACATTCTGCTCCCAGCCGTAGTGGGGAAAATCCAGCGCCAGCTTTTCCATTAAATGATCGCGGTAGGTTTTTGCCAGTACGGAAGCCGCGGCAATCGACAGAAATTTGGCATCGCCTTTGATGATGCAGGTATGCGGAATCAGCGGGTAATTGACAAACCGGTTGCCATCCACCAGCAGATGCTCCGGTTGCACCGTAAGCTGGTCAACGGCCCGGTGCATGGCGAGGAAACTGGCCTTCAGGATATTGATGCGGTCAATCTCTTCGTTCGATACCTCCGCCACCGCCCAGGCCAGCGCATCCCGTTCAATATCGATTCGTAAGGCTTCCCGTTGCGTACGGCTTAGCTGTTTGGAGTCGTTCAGTACCGGATGGCCATAGTCCGGCGGCAGAATGACCGCTGCGGCCACCACCGGCCCAGCCAGACATCCTCTCCCTACCTCATCCAGCCCGGCCTCGCGGACATTTTCGTTGTAGTAAGCCCTAAGCATTAAGTTAGTCTTCCAAGATATTGCCAAAAATTGTGTTCTTCAGCAGCAGGGCGAAGAGGAGGAAGACCAGCGCCCAGTACAGGTAGACGCGGTAGTAGTCCTGAACATCCTGGTACACCTGCGTCCGCATGGGCGCTTTCTCCAGCCGGTTAATTTCGGCAAAAATGCGCTGGAGTTTGCGAACGTCGCCAGCCCGGTAGAAGCTACCCTCGCTGATGGAGGCTATTGTTTTCAAAATACCTTCATCCATCGTTTGTACGGCAACAGATGCGCTTTTGGGTGGCCGTCCGATAACAATCGTGTATACCTTAATGTCAAATGCCTTAGCCAGATGGGCGGCCGTAACCGGGTCCAGGCTACCGGCGGTATTATCGCCATCACTGAGCAGGATGACTACTTTACTCTTGGCACGAGATTCGCGCATCCGGTTAATGCAGCGGGCCAGCGCGTCGCCGATGGCTGTACCGGAGGTCCGGATAATGTGGTGATTGATTTGGTTCAGATACTGTTTCACCAGAGCGTTGTCGGTCGTGAGGGGGCATAGGGAGAACGCTTCGCCCGCGAAGATGACCAGACCGATGCGGTCGTTTTGGCGGTCGGCAATAAACGTCTGGGCTACCCGTTTGGCCGCCGTCAGCCGGTCGGGTTTCAGGTCTTTTTCGGTCATCGACGACGATACATCGATGGCCAGCATAATGTCGATACCCTCCGACTGGTTTTCTTTTTGCTCCCGGATAATCTGTGGCCGCGCCAGCGCCACCAGAATTAAACTTACGGCGATAAACGCACTCAGGGGCAGCAAATACCGCAGCCGGTTCAGAAGCGAATTCAGCAGATCCCGACGGGGTGAGGTGCGGGGTGAAAACGACAGACTAAGCCGCTGTCCGGCTCCCCGGTGCAGCAGGTATCGCAGGCCGAATAGCAAGAGTACCGTCGGAATAGCGTACAGAGCCAACGGATGATCAAAATGAAATTGCTGCCACTGGCTGGGTGTAAACCATCGTAATGAATACCAGGGGGTCATTCGCTATACCGGTTGAGTGGTGGCTGCCGGTTCTGGTACCGCAACAGGCGGGCTGGCAGGTGATGGAACCGGAGGAATTCTAGTGGGCGATAATGGTTTTATCTTCTCCCGGCGACGGTAGTACGCTTGCGTAGCTACGTCGCGCAACACCCGCAGAGCCGCCTGAGACTGGGGAGAGAACGTACCGCCGTACACCATGCGATCTACCTCTTTCAGGGCGTCGGCCAGCCGGTCATCGGCAATCTGTTCAACGATTTCCCGGGTTGTCAGCGACGTAAACGACTTGTTCTTGAGTTTCTGCAGGTAGATTTTCCACAACACGACCATTCGGTTGGCGGTGTCGGCGGCCGTATCCGGGTCCATGCCCCGAATAAGCCGGTTATACTCCTTCAGGAAGCGCATATGCCGCTGGTACAAAAGATACAGCGCCCAGTGGCGTTCAATGGATTTGCCGAAAATCGAGTAGATGATACCGGCTACCAGCGCGGTAATGAGCAGCGCCGTCAGCAGGTACGGGTAGTTTAGCTGCTGCTTCACAGGAGCTATGGTCGTTGTTGTAGCGAGCTGGAGCGTATCCAGGCGGCTGGTCTGTAGAGCCGAGCGAAGGAATACGGTATCCACCGAAGCCCACAAGGCCGTGCAGTCGGTAGCATTGACCAGATACACCGGCATTCGTAACAGATAGGCTGATGCGGTTCCAAACGAAATCAGGGTGTAAACCGCACTATCGAGGCTGCCGGTGGAATCCGTTCGGGTTGGGTAAACGTTCAATTCCCGAACGACAAACGGGGCAAACTGCCGGGCTGTATCCGGAAAGACAACCTCCTGGTGCGCCGGATGCCGCACACTCAGCGAGTACCGGAACGGACGCCCTACCTCAAATGAATCTGTGAGAAAGTAACCCACCGGCCGGGGAGTGGCAATAACCATACTGCTACCAGGCAGTTGCTGCGCGCAGAGCGATAGCGAAAGAAAACAGCCAAGAAGAGTAGTGAATACAAGTCTACGGTCCACAGGATAAAATTAGCAAAAAATCGGCTTACCGAGCCATTCCATCGGGCAACTATATATATTTCCGGATTCTGAACAACTCGACCAATTGCGGTACAAAGTCTTGTTGCGCATCCAGGGCGAGGTAATTGGCCTTGTATTGCTTACAGAGCCGGTCCAGCCGGGCGCGGTTTTGCTCAAAGGAGGTGCGCAGATTCTGACGCAGGCTGCGCGATGAGGTATTGATCCAGACAGTCCGGCGGCTTTCGGCATCGTAGACCGGAATGATGCCCAATGCCGGCAGATCCACCTCTCGTTTGTCATACATATGAATAACTACCAGGTCATGTTTGCGGGCCAGGGCCTTGAGGCTATGCTCGTACTGCTGGTCAATGAAATCGGAAATCAGAATGACCACGCTCCGGCGTTTCAGCACGTTAAGGGTAAACAGCAGCGCATCGTTGAGGTTGGTCCTGACCGACTCGGGTTTTAGCTTAAACAAGGTCATAATTAACTGGTATCCCTGCTTCAGTGTATTCGACGGTTTAATGTATTTCTCTTTCTGATCGGTAAAGCAGTACATGCCAACGTGGCTGGCTTCGCGAATGGCCGACATGGCCAGTACCCCGCAAACCTCCCGGGTCGTGTCCAGTTTAGAGCGACTCTGGCTGCCTACTTCCTGCGACGCACTGACATCGACCACAAAAAATACGGTCTGATCTTTCTCTTCCCGGAAAACTTTAACAAACGTACCATGGCCTTTAGAGGATACGTTCCAGTCAATGGCCCGTACATCGTCGCCGTACTGGTACGAACGCAGATCGCTAAACTCCAGGCCGGAGCCTTTGAAGACCGAACGAAAGCTACCCCGCATCTGTGAGTTAACAGCTTTACGGATGCGAATCTCAAAATTGCGGAGCCGGGCTAAAAATTCATCCATGCTGAGGAAGAAATACCGAACTTTGTCGGGATGCAGTTATACAAAACTAACGATGAAAACACCGGGATTGGCATGAACTGGATAAAAGTAATAAAGAGCCTGGTGTTGCCAGGCCTGCTGCTGGTCATCTGGAGTTGTCGGCCATCGACCGATAAAAAGCCGGCTAACCTGATACCCGAAGAAAAAATGGTCAACGTCCTGACAGATATTCACCTGGCCGAAGCGCAAGTCGGTAAGTTAGCGTTAGGCTCTCCCGATTCATCGGCGGTTGTTTACAAGCGTCTGGAGCGGGACATTTTCAAAAAGCACAAGATCGATACCACTACCTACAATCAGAGTTATACATACTACTCGTCCCGGCCGAAGCTGATGGAGCAAATCTATAAGCAGGTGGTGGAGAATTTACAGGATACAAAGGCAGACAGCACCGCCAAACCGATGTAGAAGTGGTTAAAAGATGTTAAAAAGGGTGTAAACTAAGCCGGAAAAAGTGCTATTTTGTGTCTGATAGGGTACTATCCCGGACCAAAAGTTGTTTTACTAATAGCGACACCATTAACGCGCTACCGTAATTGTGAAAGAGAGTTTAGTCGTCATTCCTACCTTCAATGAAATTGAGAACATTGAAGCCATTATCCGGAAGGTGCTGAGCCTGCCGGAACATTTTGATGTGCTGATTGTCGATGACGGGTCGCCCGACGGTACAGCGCAGTGCGTGCGTATGCTACAGGATGAGTTTGCGGGTCATCTGCACCTGCTGGAGCGCCGGGGCAAACTGGGTCTGGGCACGGCTTACATCGATGGCTTCAAATGGGGGTTGGCACGGGGATATCGCTACCTGTTTGAAATGGATGCTGACTTTTCGCACAACCCCGACGATCTGGTGCGGCTGTACAATACCTGCTCCCGGCAGGGTGCCGATGTGGCTATAGGCTCGCGCTACATTAAAGGCGTTAATGTGGTGAACTGGCCCATGGGGCGGGTGCTGATGTCTTACTTTGCCGGCGTATATGTGCGGTTTATAACCGGTATGCCTATAATGGACCCTACGGCCGGTTTTATCTGCTATCGGAGCGAAGTGCTGGAAACGCTCCTGCAAAATCCGATCCGCTTTGTTGGGTACGCCTTCCAGATCGAGATGAAGTTCTCCTGCTGGAAGTACGGTTTCACCCTCACCGAGGTGCCCATCATCTTTACCGACCGCACCAAAGGCGTGTCCAAAATGTCAACCCGAATCTTCAAAGAAGCGGTCATTGGCGTCATTCAGATGAAGATCCAGAGCTTTTTCCGGCACTACATTCCGCCAAAACGAACGGCGGAAGTGATTGCACCGGTAGAAGCAGCCTGAAACGTACCAGCGGTGGTTCGCCATTACGGCTTCAACTGCCCTGCCAACACCGCAATACCCTCCTCGAAACTGTGGGGCGCATAGCCGAGTACCGAGACTGCTTTGTCCAGAACAAAGCCCGTGCGGGGCGGCCGTCGGGCGGGTTGGGTAAAGGTAGAGGCATCGGCCTGGGCAATCAGGGATTTATCCAGACCGAAATAATCGGCGGTCATAATGGCCATTTCGTAGGGCGTCAGAAAATCTTTGCCGGAGATATTGAAGATACCTTCTGCCGCTTTATCGGCCATGAGCCAGCAGCCCATGGCGAGGTCTTCAGCCAATGTTGGAGAGCGCCACTGGTCTGTAACTACCTTAATATTTTTACCATCTTCCAGCGATTTTTTTACCCACAGAATGATGTTGCTGCGGCTCATGTCGTGGGCAATACCGTAGACCAGTACCGTGCGGGCGATCGCCCAACGGATGCCGGAGTGAATAACCACTTTCTCCGCAGCGTACTTGCTCCAGCCGTAGAAACTGATCGGATTGGCTTCGGCTTCTTCGCTGTACGGACCGGCTGCTCCATCGAAAATAAAATCGGTAGAGACGTGGACCAGGAAGGTATTATTGGCCCGGCAGGCTTCCACGAGGTATTCGACGGCTTGTACATTCTGTGCCCAGCAGTTGTCTTTCTCCGACTCGCACTGGTCAACGTTGGTCATGGCGGCCGTATGGATGATGACCTGCGGTTGGGTTTCGGCGATTACGTCCAGTACCTGCTGCCGGTCGGTAATGTCCATGGACCGGTAGGTATAGCCGTCGGTATAGGGCAGTCGATTGGTTCCTCGGGCGGTGGCGATCAGGTCCACGTTGGATTCCTGCGTGAGTAGGTCTACTAACTTCTGGCCCAGGAGTCCGTTGGAGCCGGTGATCAGTATGCGTCGTTTTTCCATCAGGTGTTGAGTGTTGCCTTGATACTTTATTTATAGTTTAATACTGGTAGCCGAACTGTTTGGTTATCTTTTTCTTCTTCACCCATTTACCTTCCATCGCCATACGAATATCCTGGTTGGGCCGGTCCATCGGACCTCGCGGTTGTTTGGCGATGCTGTCTATCACCGCGATGCCGTCAATTACCTGCCCGAATACGGTATAGTTTCCGTCGAGGTGGGGACTGCCGCCCAGGGTTTTGTAAGTTTGTTTCTGCTCGTCGGTAAAAGGTCGGCCGCTGCGGGCCATCTGCTTTTGCAGGTTTTCGTCATCCCACACCCGTCCCTGCACAATGTAGAACTGGCACCCGCTCGATGCTTTCTCCGGGTTGTTGTCACGGGCAGCGGCCACGGCTCCTTTTTTGTGGAACAGCTCCGGCATAAATTCAGCGGGTACTTTATAACCAATATCACCACTGCCCAGTGGCTGACCGGCTGCGGCCGAGCGGGAGTTAGGATCGCCCCCCTGAACCATAAAACCTTCAATGATGCGGTGAAATAACAGACCGTCGTAAAACTTCTGCTCCACCAGTTTGATAAAGTTCTCCTTATGCTTCGGCGTCTGGTTGTGCAGGATAAGGTGCATCATACCATAATCCGTTTTTAGCGTAACCAGATAATCTTTCTTCGACGGCTTCTGCGCAACGCTTAACAAGGGCAGCAGCAGGAGCAAAATGATTTTGGGCATACCGGTATAAGGACAGGAAAAAGGAGTTTACAATTGCACGCGGTTGGTAAAAATGTCTTTCAGGCGCTGGTCGTGCGTCACCACGATCAGGCTGGCACCAATTTGCTCGGACTGTTTTCGCAGTAATTCCACTACGCGGTTGCAGTTCTCGTCGTCGAGGTTGGACGTAGGTTCGTCGGCGAGAATAACGCCCGGATGATTCATAACGGCCCGTGCAATAGACACGCGCTGCTGTTCACCCTGGCTGATCTGCGTCGTTTTATTGCCAAGGTGATCGGCGAATCCCAGTTGCTGGGCCAGTTGTCTGGCCCGCTCCCGGTCCTGTGGCTTGTTGGCAAGGTAATTGGCCAGCAGCAGGTTATCCGTAACCGATAGGGAGCTGACAAAGTGTGGCTTCTGGTAGACAATGCCCACGTGGGCAGCCCGGAACGCGGCTGTTTCGGCGGGGTTGAGCCGGGTCAGGTCGGTATTGTTGATGATAACAGACCCACTCTCGGGCTTCAGCAGGAGTGCCAGCAGGTGGAGCAGGGTGGTTTTGCCCGTTCCCGACCGGCCCAGGATCAGTAACGCTTCGCGGTCGTTGCAGTGAATGTCCGGAAACGCAAATCGTTTGGTGGGTGTATACGAAAATGTCAGCTGTTGGGTGGTCAGCATAGAGGCAGAGTTAGCACATCGTCGGCGACGTTCCGGCAAAAATAAGTAAAAGTCGTAATTTCGCGGCAGCGGTCGAGTATCCGGCCCCAACCTAGCCGTTAAGTTGTGCGTAAACGTTCGATTGTCATTTTTGCCTCCGGCTCCGGCTCCAATGTCGAGAAAATAGCGGAGTACTTTGCCGACCGCTCCGATGTGGAGATCTCGTTGATTCTGTCGAATAACCCCAAAGCGGGCGTCATTGAGCGGGCCAGGCGGTATCATATACCGGTGCTGCTGTTTGACCGAACGGGTTTTTATCAAACCGATCAGGTCACCAGCCTGTTGCAGAAACAGGGAGTCGACCTGATTGTGCTGGCCGGCTTTATGTGGCTGATGCCGGTCCCGCTGGTGCAGGCGTTTCCGAACCGGATTGTCAATATTCACCCTGCGCTGCTGCCGAAGTTTGGTGGCAAGGGTATGTACGGGCATTTTGTACACGAAGCTGTAGTGGGGGCCGGGGAGACGGAGTCAGGTATCACCATTCATTTTGTGAATGAGCAGTACGATGAAGGCCAGGTAATTTTTCAGGCCACGTGTCCGGTCGAGCCGACGGATGATGCCGAGGCAGTAGCCCGGAAGGTGCAGGTGCTCGAACACCGGCATTACCCACGAGTGGTTGATGAGGTGCTGCAGCGGTTAGACTTACAATATGAACTATGAGAAGTAAACAGCTACTTGTCGTTATGGGTCTACTGATTGGATTGACCGGGTGTTTTCGGCCCGTTATTCCGATCTCTACGCACCCGCGTTATCCAATTGATATTTTTTACGAAAACGAGCGTCCCGACCGGCCTTTTACCGAAATCCAGGCGCTGGAGATGAAGGAGGAAACTCCGCTTAACCCTGTGCAGCGAACCAAAGACGGACGGATGGTGCAACGGGGTAAAAATATGCAGGAGAAGGAGTTGCTGCTGGCCCGTTTGTCGCTCCAGGCCAAGCGGCTGGGAGCCGATGCGCTGGTGAATGTTCGTTACAAATATTACACTTCTGCTACTACAAACGGCTACGTTCTGGAAGGCGTAGCTGTCAAATACCGACCGGAAACAGAATAACCCAAACGCAAAAGGGACAGCTTTCGGCCGTCCCTTTTGCTATATACCGTCTGGTTATTTCACTTCTTCGTAATCAACATACTCACCGCCCTGAATTTTGGAATCATTGGGGTTGGGGGGCACATTGTCCACACGAGTCTTTCCCTCCTGGCCTGGACGGGAGCGGGTCGTCTGCTTTTTCTGTTCCTTCACCAACTGGCGACCGACCAGCAGGTAAAACACAAACCGACGCACCGGCGGCACAAACACAATGATCAGGAAGGCGATGAATAAATACTTGATCAGCATGATATTATTCGTTTCTACTTTACAAACGTAACTAGTCTTAGAATAGTTTGCTTGTTTCAGGTTTGGACTCAGCCTGGAGCCTGAAACCTATAAACCATAAAGCACTTTAGCCGCTGGTTCATACTTATCACCGGCGGCCCATTTGGGACGGGTTGGCCGATCCGCAATCAGTCGGGCGGCATGGGTATAAGCCTGGCAGAATTTCAGCAGGTAATTAAAATCTATAGAATCCGGGTTATCGGCTACCCGGTGATAATACTTCATCAGCTCTTCGTTGAACGTCCGGAAGCCGGCCGAGAACGTCGGGGCCGGTACCCCTTTGATCGCAAAATTGACGTTATCCGACCGGTCGAATAATCCTTGCTCCGGAGCCGGATCACCTACTACGCTAAGGCCAAACGCTTTGGCCCCAGCTTCAATATCGGCTTTGGCACCGGTGCGGTCTAAGCCAATTACCGATACAATGGAGGTGTCGTTGTAGCCGGCATTGTCGATGTTCAGGTTAAAAATAGTTTGGTTCAGCGGTACCAGCGGGTGTTCGGCGTAGTAGCGGCTTCCTAATAAACCTACCTCCTCACCCGTCAGCGCCACAATAATGATCGAGCGTTTGGGTGGCTGTTCGCTAAAGGCTTTGGCCGCTGCGAGTAATCCGGCCACGCCCATGGCGTTGTCACGCGTACCGTTGAAAATGCTATCGGACTCACTGTAACCGGGGCTGCCTGGCTTTGCCACGCCAACGTGGTCGAAATGGGCCGACAGCATGACGTATTCATTTTTAAGTTTGGGATCAGTGCCTTCGATTATGCCGGCGACATTCACGGAATTAACAGGAGTCAAGGGCCGGCCCGACGTTTGCAGGCTCACTTTCTGCCCTGCTTCTTTTAAGGAACCCAGCTGGTTTTTGGCGTTATCGACCCAGATCGTAGGCAGGGATGATGTTTGGGTACCTCCTGCTGCCAGGGAGAGTTGCTCGCTGTTCAGCATCTGGGTCACATAGGCCCAGGGCATTGTACCGCTGGTGTATAGTTCGATCAAGGCTACCGCTCCTTTCTCGGCCGCGAGCCGGCGTTTCTGCTGCGAAGCGGTCAGCATACCACTGCCGGTTCCGCCATCGGATGAGCCAACCTGGGCTACCACAATTTTGCCTTTAACGTCGCGACCATTATACCCATCGGCTCCGTCGGTAAGGCCATAACCGATATAAGCCGTTTCTGTGTTCAGGTCTACCGGTGGGCCGGCTATAACCAGAAATTGCTTCCTGAATTCGAGGGGAGTACCGCCCAGCGTTAACGAGCCTGAACTGGCCGGCTTAACAACCTGTAAAGGTACGTTCTGGTAAAAATCGGTCTGGTTCGGCGCTGGTTTAAGGCCCAGCAACCGAAACTGTTCGGCAATGTAGCGGGCGGCCACCATGTTGCCCGGTTCTCCGGTCCGGCGCCCCCGAAGTTCATCGGAAGCCAGAAAACGAATATGCGCTTCTACGCTGGTGCGGGCTATGTTGGCTTCGGGTAATTTAGCGACTGATGATGTGGTTTTCGACTGGGCAAAAGCTCCGCTGGTGGTAGCCAGTATGGCCAGATAGAGGAGCGAGCGGTGTTTGTTCATGCGATGATTGAGAATGTCTTTGCGAAAGTAAGCTTTCTGCCTAACAAGTGCTATTCGACCCGGATGTTCTGCTGCTCAATGCGCGACAGCAGTTCGAGTTCGCCACGCTGGTATTTTTCATCGTAGCTGCCCACCGAGGTGGTATCATTTTTGTCTCCTTTGTAGTTGGCGTAGTCCTGAAACCGGATACCGCCAACCTCACTGGCTTTGATCGTCTTCCGAAACCTGGGACCTCCCTCACTGTAGGCGAGGTAATCCAGGGTGTTGTTTTTCTGATGTATCCAGTAGAAGAAAACATCTTCGTAATCTAGCCCTCCGCCTTCTTTCCTGAACGACACCTGGATCTTATGGTAAGGCTGACCGTCAACAATGCTTTCGCCGGCGTATTTCTTTATTACCGCCGGATCGTTCAGTTTATAAGGCAGCAGCACAAAATAGGCTACGGAGTTCACCGCTTCGTAATACCGCTTGTGCTGAACGGAGTCCAGGGTCTGCGGCTGTCCATTCACCAGGCGCTGCAGGCCTTCGTTTGAGAGCGTTTCCTGAACGCTCCGGCCGGCGGAGTCAGCATAGCTACGCTGGTACCGGAACCGGCCGTTTTGGTGCTCCAGCCGGATGTGGTATTGCCGGAAGTCGAAAGCTGCTTTAAAATCCTCGTAGCGCTTACCGCCGTGGGCATCAATAGCCTGATCAATTATTTTCTGAGGGTCAGGCTGAGTACTACAGGCTAGAAAGCCCAGCACTGAAACAGCAAAAGCAAAAAAGTTACGAGTGGTTTTTATCATATCAGGCTACTTGCTGCTAATATCAAGGGAACCGGCTTTGCGGACGTTCGCCCCATCACGCTTTGTCAGGGCATCGCCTAAATCCTGCCGGGCTGTTTCGGCCAGTTCGAGTAACTGTTTTACAATATCCGGGTGTTGTTCTTTTGTATCGTACGTTTCAGCCGGGTCACGGCGCAGGTCGTATAAGGCGAGGTGAACGGTGTCATTCGGCGTTGCACCCGGGAAGCCGTCATTGCCCGGCAGCGGCATATAGGTGCGGCCTTTGTGGGGTAGCATCAGTTTCCAGTGGTCTTTCCGTACAGCTTCCAGGTCATTTCGGTTGTAGTAGTAAAAGAAATGCGTACGTGGGTTAGCGCCCGGCTCGCCTTTCAGCAGAGGCAGTATATTGACACCGTCAATTTTACGGGTATTGGGTAACGCAGCACCAGTAATAGCGGCCAGGGTAGTGTAGATGTCAATCGTAGCAGCCATTTTGTGGCAGACGGTACCGCCTGGTACCACCCCCGGCCAACGAACAATACACGGGACCCGCTGACCACCCTCCCAACTGGAGCCTTTTCCCTGCCGCAGCCCACCCGACGAGCCGGCATGATTGCCAAAATTGAGCCAGGGGCCGTTGTCGCTGGTAAAGATAACAAGGGTGTTCTCGTCAAGCCTGTTTTTCTTCAGGGCATTAAGCACCTCGCCCACCGACCAGTCAATTTCCTCCATTACATCTCCATATAACCCGATCGGGCTTTTTCCCCGAAACCGTTTGGATGCGGCAATCGGTACGTGCGGCATACTGTGGGGCAGATACAGAAAAAACGGCTGGTTACGGTTCTTCTGGATAAACTGAACGGCTCGTTCGGTATAGCGGGCGGTTAGCAGGGCCTGAGCCTCCAGCGACGTTACTTCGTCTACTTTATCGTTTCCGTCGATCAGGGGCAGCACCGGATATTGGGCGCGGTTAGGGTGCCGGACCGGGTCGTGCGGTTTACCATCATAATAAACCGGCCACATATCGTTGGAGTAGGGGAGGCCGAAGTATTCATCAAAGCCGTGCTGCAGCGGCAGGAACTCGCGTTGGTGGCCCAAATGCCATTTTCCGAAAATCCCGGTGGTGTAGTTCTTCTGCCTGAGCAGTTCGGCTATGGTGGTCTCTTCCGAATGAAGGCCCGTTTTAGCCCAGGGCATCAAGGCACCGGCTATACCGACGCGGTTAGGATAACATCCCGTTAGCAACGCGGCCCGCGAGGCACTGCATACCGCCTGAGCCGCGTAGAAGTGCGTAAACCGCATACCCTCCATCGCCAGCCGGTCGAGGTTTGGCGTATTATAGCCATAGGCACCGTACGAGTTCAGGTCGCCGTAGCCCATATCGTCCATAAATATCAGGACAATGTTGGGCGGCCGTTTCGCGGCCGGTTTACGGATGGACAGAAACGCTCCGAGGGCCAACAGGGTAACAACCGCTAAGACAGAGAGAATGAAAAAGGAGATACGCTTCATACGGTTCAGGGACTAACCAGGAAATCAGGATATAAGGTATTCAGAAGAATAAGGCAATAGGAGACCTCTTTTACTGACGACCTTCTACAGAAACCTAGGCCCGCTTCATTTCGTGGAAGTTTTCTCCATGGTCAGCCAGTTGTCTTAGCCTATCCGTGGGCCGGAAGCGTTCGCCGTAGGTATCGGCCAGCCGGTCGCATTCCCTGACAAAATTGTCTGTACCTACAAACTCCACGAACGATAACGTGCCGCCGGTGTAAGGCGGGAATCCCCAGCCCAGAACAGAGCCTAAATCGGCATCAAGTTTAGTGCGGATAACGCCCTCCTCGAAACAGCGGACGGTTTCGATCGCCTGCCGGTACAACAGTCGTTTTTTGACTTCCTCAATGGCTGGCTGCTGCTCACTGACCGGGAACAGGTCGCTTAGGCCAAGCCACAGGTACTTTTTGCCGTCTTCGGGATACTCATAAAAACCCGCTTTGGCTTTCTTGCCCAGCCGCCCCAGGTCAACAAACGTTTTACCAATCCGGTAGCTGGTATCAGTCTCCTGAAGCACGCCATCGTGAACTGCCTGACCGGAGATTTTATACACCAGGTCGAGCGCTACCTCGTCCGTAACCGCCAGCGGCCCCACCGGCATCCCAGCATCTTTACCGGCGTTTTCGATCAGCACCGGATTGACGCCATCTTTCAGCAGTTCCATGCCTTCGGCGGTGTACGTGCCAAATACCCGGGAGGTATAGAAGCCCCGTGAATCGTTGACGACAATAGGCGTTTTCCGGATCTTCTTCACATAATCCATGCAAAGGGCCAGGGCGTAGTCGGAGGTCTGCCTGCCCATGATGATCTCCACCAGCTGCATCTTATCAACCGGAGAGAAGAAGTGCAGACCGATGAAGTTCTCGGGGTTGGCCGAGGCCTGGGCCAGTCCGGTAATTGGCAGGGTAGAGGTGTTGGAGGCAAAAACGCCGTTTTCGGCGAGCATCGGCTCGGCTCCTTTTGTCACCTGTGCTTTCAGGTCGCGGCTCTCAAACACGGCTTCAATGATGAGGTCGCAGCCCCGGAGGTCTTCTGCCCGATCGGTAGCATGGATCAGGTTCAGTATACCATCCACCTTCAGCGGGTCAACTTTACCGCGTTCAACACCTTTTTTGAGCAGGTTGCGGGAGTAGTCTTTACCCTTCTCGGCGGCAGCGGCAGATACATCCTTCAATACCACCTGAAGCCCGGCCAGCGCCGAGACATAGGCGATGCCGGAGCCCATCATACCAGCCCCCAGGATGCCCACTTTTTTTACCTCCGTCGGCGGTATGTTCTTGGGCCGACCAGCGCCCTTATTGGCCTCATTCATGCCCAGAAACATAGTCTGGATGAGGTTCTTCGCTACGTTTGAGGTAGCTACTTTTACAAAATACCGGCCCTCGATCGTCAGGGCCCGGTCAATATTTACCTGTAGCCCTTCGTACACGCACGACATAATGGCCAGCGGAGCGGGGTAGTTGCCACGGGTTTTGTCCATCAGCATCGCTGTACCGCCACTAAATACCCGCACCCCCATCGGGCTTTGCACGGCTCCACCGGGCACTTTAAAGTTGTCTTTGCCGACGATCTGCCCCGTTTTGCGATCGCGCTCATCCCACGGCTGCAAGGGCGACGGGTTGGCCGCTATCCAGGCTTTTGCTTTTTCCAGAAGCTCCTCCCGACTGGCGGCCAGGTCATTGACAAGGCCTGCCTGCAAAGCTTCTTTGGGGTTCAGCCGCTTGCCTTCTACCAACAGCGGCAGGGCCATCTCCATACCCAGCATGCGGGGTAGCCGCTGGGTTCCGCCCCCACCGGGCAGCAGCCCTATGGTGACTTCGGGCAGGCCGATCTGAGTTTTGGGGGTATCGAGGGCTATGCGGTAGTGGCAGGCCAGACAGATTTCGAAACCACCACCCAACGCGGTGCCGTTGATGGCCGCCACGGCGGGTTTACCGGAGGTTTCCATCGCGCGGAAGATGCGGTTCAGTTCCGCCGATACCTTCAGCATCTCCGCTGGGTCTTTGTCGTTGTTCCGCAGAATCATCTTCAGGTCGGCTCCGGCTACAAATTCGTTTTTGTCGGAGGTAACGATAATGCCCTTTACTTCCGAATCAGCATAAGCCCGTTTCAGCGCTGCTTCAAACTCGGGAATGGACTCGTCATTCAGCACATTCATCGGGGCGCTGGTCATATTCCAGCTTATAATGGCAACGCTTTGGTCAACGGCGTAGTTAATAGCAGCCATGGCGTTAGTTCATTCGTTCGAAAATAGTTGCAATACCCATACCTCCGCCGATGCAGAGGGTGGAGAGGCCAAGTTGTTTGTCAGAACGCTCCAGTTCATCGAGCAGGGTAGCGGAGATAATGGCCCCGGTAGCGCCCAGTGGGTGGCCCAGCGCAATGGCCCCGCCGTTGACGTTTACCTTGCCGTGGTCAACGCCAAACTTGTCCATAAACAGCAGCGGCACCACCGCGAAGGCTTCATTGACCTCAAACAGGTCGATATCGCTGATGCTCATGCCGGCTTTCTTCAAGACCTTTTCAGTAGCCGGCAGCGGCCCTGTCAGCATAATAGTAGGCTCCGAGCCGACAATGGCAAAGGCTTTAATGCTGGCGCGGGGCTTCAGCCCTGCCTTTTCCCCAAATTCACGGCTGCCGACGAGCAGGCCGGCGGCCCCATCGACGATCTGCGACGAGTTGCCGGCATGGTGAACATGATTGATCTTATCGTACTCGGCGTATTTCAGCAGGGCCAGGGCATCGAGGCCCATCTGTCCCATCATCTCAAATGAAGGCTTCAGCTTCGATAGACTTTCGACGGTGGTGCTGGGCCGAACGCCTTCGTCGCGGTCGAGGATGGTGATCCCTATCTCATCTTTGACCGGCACCAGCGTGCGGCTGAAGCGGTTGGCCTGCTGGGCGTCGGTCGCCCGGCGGTACGATTCGGCCGCAAAGGTATCGACATCGTTCCGGCTGTAGCCGTACTTGGTGGCAATCAGGTCGGCGGAAATCCCCTGGGGAACAATGTTGTGCCGGGCCACAATCTGCGGGTTCATGAACAAGGCACCCCCGTCGGAGCCCATCGGCACCCGCGACATCGATTCGACACCCCCGGCAATGATGGCATCGACCTGCCCCGACATCACGTAAGCAGCCGCCATATTAATGGCCTCAAGACCCGATGAGCAAAACCGGTTAAGCTGCACACCCGCCACTGACTCGGCGTAGCCGGCTTCGATTACGGCGGTGCGGGCAATATCGGCCCCCTGCTCGCCGATAGGCGTCACGCAGCCCATGATGACATCATCGACAAGGGAAGTGTCCAGTTCGTTGCGGTCACGCAACTCGCGCAGGACGCTGGTCAGGAGTTGAATGGGCTGTACGTCGTGGAGCGAGCCATCGCTTTTACCCCGGCCCCGGGGTGTGCGGACGGCATCGTAGATGAATGCTTCTGCCATATGATTCTCTGAATTAGTATGCAAGCATACGATTTCTGCAAAGTTATGGCAAAAGAAAATCGGCGCAAGTGAATTGCGTTAATGGAGGAGAGAATTTACTTTTTACTGGATTAGTTGGGGCTAACCGAGCCGGTTACGGAATCAAGCGCTGAGTAGATCGAGTTATTGCTGATAAACTCCGGAACCAGGGTTTTCAAGGTTGCAACCAATTCCATATCGTCACCCAATTGCATCTGCTCGCGCAGTACCTTCAGGGCATCCTCAATGAGGGAGTGGTTGGGCGCTACTACGCGGGCAATCATGATCTTTGGGTTATGCGTAGGCAGCGTAGCTTCGTTGCTGCAGAGCAGTTCTTCGTAGAGTTTCTCGCCGGGGCGCAATCCCGTAACCTTGATCTTAATGTCGTCATCTACCGCAAGGCCAGACAAACGGATCATTTGCCGGGCCAGGTCGGCAATGCGCACCGGCTGGCCCATATCAAAGACGAACACTTCGCCCCCAACGCCCATCACGGCCGCTTCGAGCACAAGCTGGCAGGCTTCGGGAATGGTCATGAAGTACCGGATAATTTCCGGATGGGTAATGGTAACGGGCCCACCGGCTTCAATCTGCTTTTTGAAAACCTGCACCACAGACCCATTGGACCCCAGCACATTACCAAACCGGGTAGCGATAAAGCTCGTGGGGTGCCCACCGGTAGAGCGGTTCAGGCTCTGCACATACATTTCGGCCAGGCGTTTGGTAGCCCCCATTACGTTTGTGGGGTTAACGGCCTTGTCGGTAGAGACCATTACGAACTTTTTCGCCCCGGACTCCAGCGCCAGATCCGCCATTACCTTCGTGCCGAATACATTGATCTTGATGGCTTCGTACGGATGAATTTCCATCAACGGAACATGCTTATACGCAGCTGCGTGGAAGACATAATCCGGCTTGAAGCTGCGGAAGATATGTTGCATCCGGACTTTGTCCGTTACATCGGCAATCTGCGAGATTAGTTCGGTCTCCTGGAGTGCGTAGCTCATACTCTGCCGTAATTCAAAAAGCAGATCATGCAGCGCCGATTCAGCTTGATCGATCAGCACCAGTGTATGTGGTTTATAGCGGATCAACTGCCTCACCAGTTCGCTGCCAATTGACCCCGCAGCGCCGGTGATAAATACGTTCTGCCCTTGTATGGAGGAGTAGAGGTTCTGGTTATTGAGTTGAATTACCGGGCGCCCCAACAGGTCTTCAATGCGTACATCCCGGATTTGCTGTGAACTCAACTGCCCCTGTATCCAGTCCTGCATGGAGGGCACGATTTTCACGGTTACCTGGTGGGGCAGAAACTGCTCTGTTATATCTTTCCGCCGGTCGGTTGATAACTCATTAATAGCCAGGATTAGCTGAACAGGTACTTTTGACGATATTTTCTTAACCAGGGATAAGGCTTCCCGGCGGTTGAAAACCCGGACGCCGTGGACAACGCGGTCGGTTTTGCGGGGGTTATCATCCACGAATCCCAAAATCTGGTATTTCCGGGTACGGTCCTGCTGAAGCGCTTCTTTGGTTTGGATACCGAGAGCACCGGCTCCATAAATCAGAACAGGCATCGCTTCTCCCACAAATCCGGTGAGCATATACCGATATACCCATTTAACCACTATCCGGCTGCCAATCAGCAAAACTGTACTGATAAAATATTCAATAAGCAGAATGGAGATGGGGATGTACAGCGTGGGATTATGCAGTACATTTTTTAAAGCTAACGACCCCATAATGGCCAGGGTGCTACTGACGGTAACGGCCTTGCTGATAAGAACCGTATCTTCCAGACTGGTATGCCGGATGATACCGGAGAAAGAGCGGAAATAAAGAAATACCAGTAACCGGCAGCCCAGCAGCAGGAGCAGGTGAGCGGTATGCCAGTTCAGTAAATCGATGTGGAAATTAAACCGAAGCAGCCAGGCGCTACAAAAAGCCACTATCGTAATGGTAAGGTCAACCAGTAAAACAAATAAGCGAGGAGCTAAACGGTTGTTAGCTTTCACTAATAAGGTATGCAGCATACAAGTACGGTAGTGGTTCCAGTAATAGGCAGCAGCGCTATTGGCTCAGATGGTTAAGTCGGCCTGAGTGGGCTTCAGCAAATATAGTGGAACATAGATGTCAGTCAATTTTTTAGTAAATAAAAATGCTATTTTTGTAGATTAATACATTCACATTAGTTGTTCTAAGGCCGCTGATAAATTGCCGTATTGGTACAGAAAGCCGGTCTCATCCCGAATCCGTTTGTTGAGAACCAGGCTGCTACCCAGGACTGTAATGGCCAGCTCACCAAACATCAGCTTAATGGTAAATGCCGGAATCTTCGGCAGAATCAGCGGTTTGCCTAACACCTTGGCTATTTGACGCGTCAGGGCTTCATTCGTCACCGGCTCCGGAGCCACGGCATTATACACACCTTCCCAGCGGCTGTCGGTCATGGCCTGGGTAAACATCCGGCAGAGGTCATCAATATGAATCCAGGAGATATATTGCTGCCCCGAGCCGATGGGGGCCCCAGCCCCGAGCCGGATCGGCTGCGCCAGTTTTGGCAATGCTCCGCCCGCCATAGTCAGCACCACCCCCGTTCGCAGCTTTACCGTCCGGATGCCGAGAGCCGCTACCTGGTCAACGGAGCGCTCCCAGGCCCGTACTACCTGCGCCATAAAATCGGTCCCGGCCGTGCTGGTCTCCGTCATGGGCTGGTCGCCGGTGTCGGCACCGTAGTAGCCAATGGCAGAAGTGGAAATAAAGGCTTTGACGTGGTGCTGAGTGGTCCGGAGGGCATCGGCGAGTAGTTGGGTCGATTGGGTCCGGCTTTCCAGTATTTCCTTTTTGCGGGCGTCGGTCCAGCGTTCATCGGCAATACCGGCTCCGGCCAGGTGGATGATGTAATCGGCGGTAAGGATAGCCTGCGGGTCCAGCGTGCCCTTTTTTACATCCCACTGATATACCTTGACATTCGCTATGGGTTTGGTGGAGCGGCTAAGGTAGGCGACCTGGTAGCCCTGTTCCTGCAAGAGTTGGGTTAAGCGTTGTCCGATGGTTCCGGTACCACCGGTGATTAATACGGTTTGACTCATGATGGGTAGTGTAGTTTCCAGAACAACCCGCCATGTACCGGATTTGTTAGCCAATCAGGCGCTCCAGCGCTGTGGTATAGTCAACTGCCGGGCGTAGTAGGCTGCACAGGAGTTATGGACGCGGGGCAATAGCCGGTTTACGTCACCCTCAAACTCAATAAAGTAATCCGGGTCCAGTTTTGTCAGTTTTTTCAGCATCTGCTCGGTCCGTTTGGCAATGTACTGGGCGGCCTTGTCGGTCCGGCTGCCGTAGTGGCGCAGAGTTTCCATATGGTGGTCGTAGAACGTGTTGAGCAGGTACAGGCTCAGTTCCACATCGCCGTATTTGTCCTTGGTCACTTTGACATGCCGGCTGATATAGCCGCTGGCGGTGCGCATATCCATCATCACCCAGCCCGCCGAATCCTGCTTTAATTTTGCGGTACGGTCAATAAACTGTTTGATAGCATCCCGCCGTTCGTTGGTTGTGGTGCTGCCCTCTATCAGTTCAAATTGCAGCCGTTCGGTCAGCAGCGGGTCTTTGGTGATGAGCCGGAGCAATAGTTTGTCTTTTTCGCCGGCCGGCATCCGGACAATGGCTTTCTTCAGTTCAGGGTCGAGTGAAGGCATTCTTTACGTATTAACGTTCCAAGTTTCGCGTTTCAAGTTAAACAGAACAGTTAACAAGTTCGCATCTCAATTGAAACCTGGAACCGCCGGTCGGGCCCGTTGAAACCTAATTAGACTCCAACGGTGTCCCCCTCATCAGCGCGAATTTTTTCTTCAATGTAACCGATGATCTGGCCGGCGACATCCAGGCCGGTAGCTTTCTCAATGCCTTCCAGACCCGGAGACGAGTTGACTTCAAGCACCAGCGGCCCCCGGTCGGAGCGGAGCATATCCACGCCGGCGACCTTTAGCCCCAGGGCTCTGGCCGCGTTAACCGCCGTCTGCTCTTCCTCGGCCGTCAGCAAAATGGCTTTGGCGTTGCCGCCCCGGTGCAGGTTGGAGCGAAATTCCCCTTCAACACCCTGCCGCTTCATAGCCCCCACTATATGACCGCCAACGACAAAGGCCCGGATGTCAGACCCTTTAGCCTCGGCAATGTACTCCTGAATCAAAACGTGTTTCTTCAAGCCGTAGAATGCCTCAATGGTTGACTTAGCTGCTTTAGCCGTTTCGGCCAGTACCACGCCAATTCCCTGGGTACCTTCCAGCAGTTTGATAACCACCGGCGGACCACCAACCAGCCGAATTAGCCGATCGATTTCTTCCGCATGATTGGCAAATACCGTTTTGGGTAAACCTACGCCGGCGCGTGACAAGACCTGAAGGCTGCGCAGTTTGTTGCGCGACCGCATAATAGCCTGTGACTTGGCGGTTGTGAAGACTTTCATCATCTCAAACTGCCGGACAATGGCGCAGCCGTAATCGGTTACGGAAGCACCGATACGTGGGACGATGGCATCAATCTGGTCGAGCACCTCGCCTTTATATAGAATGGACGGACTGTCGTTTTCAATAATAACCTGGCAATCCAGGTGGTCTACGACCAATGACTCGTGGCCGCGCTGTTGAACGGCCTCGACCAAACGTCTGGTTGAGTACAGACCCGAATTGGTCGATAATATGGCAATACGCATATACTATGCTGGGAAGTCGGTTGATTGGTTAATTAGTTGACGGTCCGCCGTAGCGGCTAGCTCCTGCCGTAGGGTTTACCTCACGAAGTTTAGAAAGGGGGATGTTGTTCTTTCCAGATTCGTGCGAAAGGTTTTTTTGTGAGACATCCACGATAAACCGGTTGCGGAGGAGTTTGCGGCCCAGCAGGACAGGGTACCGCATCCGCTCCCGGTCAGCGAGGGTAAATTCAGCCTTTATGATTCGTCCGAAAAGAACAATCCGGGTTTTAATGACGAACCGCTTTTCGGCTACACCAAAGGAGTTACGGATGATTCGTTGGGTAAAGGTATCACTGTAGAATCGTTTTTCTATAGCACCGGCCTGCCCCATTACACAAAAACTTAACCGGCTTTGCAAGCCAGCCCGTTCCAGCCGTACATCTTTGCAATGAAGCGCCGATGTAAATGCTCCAGTGTCAATTTTGGCCTCTACGTTGAATAGCTCCAGGTCAGGAAAATCGACAATATCGGTCATACCGATGACTTGCTTGGGCTTTGGCGTACGAGGTTTACGGATGCGTGATTTCATGCACCGGCGCGAATCAGACGACTGAATGTTAATGACAGGTCGAGCATGACCATCTTGGCGCGGGCGTTCCGTTCCAGATGATAGACGGCTTCGTTCAGGTCAGCAATAATATGCTCCAGGTGATTGGTGGTAAGTACTTTCGAAAAATTTTTCACAAACGTCAGTTCTTCGTCGGGCAGTCGAATCAGTTGCTCGGCACCTTCCTTCCACAAAAATAAGTCGCGGCACAGGCACAGGCTATAGTCGAGCAAACCTTTCTGCTTTTCCTTGCTAAAACCGTCGAAAGCCTCCGCCTGTTTCACCAGACTGACTAAATCCTGCTTGTAGCAGGTGCGCATCCACTCCGAAAACCAGCTGTGGCGGTCGTCGGTCTCCACGTTAATGAGCCGGAGGGCTTCGGCCAGGTTACCGTCGGCCAGGTAGGCTAGGCGCCGGGCTTTTGTTTCATCCAGGTTCTGATGCTCCCGCAGATGGGTAGCCACCTCGGTATCCGTAAATGCCCGCACGGCTACCCGCTGGGTCCGGGAGAGAATGGTAATCAGCAGCTTGTCGGGCTGGTTGGTCACCAATAGAAACAAGGTGCGCTCGGGGGGCTCCTCCAGTACCTTCAGCAGGGCGTTGGCCGAGGCTATATTAAGCAGTTCGGGCAGCCAGATGAGCATCACCTTATAGGTCCCTTCGTAGGCTTTCAGCGACAGCTTTTGCAGGATATTCCTTGACTCTTCGACCGAGATGTTTCCCTGCTTATTGTCAGCCCCGATATGATCGAGCCATTCGGGCAGGGTGCGGTACGGGTTTTCCAGCAGCCACTTCCGCCAGTCGACGAGGTAAGCTTCGCTGGTTTTTCCTTTGCTGGTGTTGGCCACCGGATACACCATGTGCAGGTCGGGATGGACCAGCTTCTGAATTTTAATGCAGGACGCACACCGCCCGCAGGCATCGTCAGCCTGTCGGTCTTCGCAATTAACATACGTAGCCAGGGCCAGCGCCAGGGCCAGGTTGGCACTGCCCGGCGGTCCGTCGAAGAGCTGCGCGTGGGCCAGGTGGTTGTTCTGCACCGCCCGCACCAGCGCCTGCTTCGTTTCTTGATGGCCTATGATTTCGCTGAAAAGCATCTGTACAACGGATTTGTAATCCGTTTAAAATGTCTAAGAATTCAATTGTCCCGTTGTACTCGGCTTTAACGGATAGCAAATCCGTTGTACCTCCCGCAGAATCGCTTCATCCTCCGCCGTAAACTCCACATCCCGGCGGCTGACGGTTTCGTACACAACCTGGAGGGCTTTTTCCAGGCGGTACTCAGTATAGCCTTCGGCGGCACCGCCCCAGGTAAACGAGGGGATGTGCTTGTCCTGAAAACCGGCACCGAATACATTGACCAGAACGCCTACTACGGTACCCGTATTGAACATGGTGCTGATGCCGGCTTTGGTATAGTCGCCCATCATCAGTCCGCAGAAAAGCAGCCCGGTGTCTTCCAGTTGCCCGGTGGCGTAACTGTGCAGCTTAACGTTGGTGAAATCGTTCTTGAGGTTCGAATTATTGGTGTTCGCGCCCAGATTGCACCATTCACCGATGACCGAGTTACCCAGAAAGCCATCGTGCGCCTTGTTGCTGTAACCGAACAGGACAGAGTTACCAAGTTCGCCACCAACTTTGCAGTAAGGGCCGACGGTGGTGTTGTTCCGCATTTTGCCGCCCCAGTTTACGGTCGCGTGGTCGCAGAGCGCAAATGGACCAATCATAACCGTGCCTTCGCTGATGGTAGCATCGCGGCCAATGTAGATGGGTCCCGCTTCGGCGTTCAGCACGGCCGCCCGGATTTTGGCGCCTTCTTCCACAAAGATATTCTCGATACCATAGCAACGCGTGTGCGGGTCGGTGATGGGTTGCGACTGACGGTCTTTGGTTATGAAGGCGAAGTCGGCCCGGATTTGCTCGCCGTTTTTCAGGTAGATGTCCGGCATCTGGCGGATAATCGTCAGCGGTGCTTCGTACGTCCCGGCTGTAAACTGGTCAGGCAATGGCGTTTGCTCTAGCGCTTGGTCGGTACGGACGGCCAGCAGCAGGCCATCGGGGGTGACCAGGCTTTCCTGGAGTTGCAGGTAGCTGATAGCCGTAACCAGGGCATCGGTTGGGCATACCGCTCCATTTATATATAGGTTATCATCGCCCGGCTGCTGGGGAAACTTGGCTTGCAAGTACGGCTCTGTCAGAAACGAGGCAGCCGTATTCAGCCTGGTGGCCCACTTCTCAGCGATGGTCTGGATGCCGATCCGGATGCCGGCTACCGGTCTGGTAAAGGTGAACGGCAGTAGGTTGGTACGGATGGTGGGGTCGTCGAATAAAATCAGGTTGTACATACGATTTGGAATCGGTCTGCAAATATCTGATTTGATTCGGAGTTTTTGGTTATTAATGAATTGTTAAGGCGGGGCACAGGATAAGTTACTCGACTATGCGCCCGTAGAAAAGCACGAAACCCATCAGATTGCTCCGATGGGTTTCGTTGAATGCCTTTTGCGACAATTCTTACTTGCCGTAACGCTTGCGGAACTTGTCGACGCGGCCCGTGGTGTCGAGCAGCATGTTCTTACCGGTGTAGAACGGGTGCGACTGCGAGCTTACTTCAATTTTAACGAGCGGATAGGTCTGGCCTTCAAACTCGATGGTATCTTTTGTCTGGATCGTAGAGCGCGTTACAAACTTGTAATCGCTTGACAGATCGTGGAAAACCACTTCGCGGTATTCCGGGTGAATGCCCTTTTTCATGGTATTGTTCTGATTGCTTTGCCGTTATTTCGGTTTCCGACCGAAAAGGATTGCAAAATTACGAGGTTTTTGGCTGGTATCCAAGCCTATGCATCAGGAAATTGTGCAATAGGATAGATACCTTACCGCTCCCTAAATTTCATTGAATTTCACTGGCTTCTTCTGGTAAAAATTCTATTTTGTTGATCAAACGCACTCATTTACAGCTTATTAAACGGAGCTTTTCTCACGCTTAATAAAATTGCTACGAAGTTTTTTAGTCTGATGTTTTAGTAGGGTAATGGTAAGTGGCTAACTACGAACTCGTAACAATTTCTTAACATGTAATCCGGGTTTCACTTTTCAAAGCTCCCGGCTTTCTGGCGAACCAACGCGGTTGCTTTTTCGTCCTATTCGGCAGTACCTTTAGCAGAACGACACGAGAACACTATTCTATTTTTTCATATAATTCTATAACACAAATATAAACCACCCGCACGCTCATGTATGTAATCAAACGCGACGGCCGCCGGGAGTCGGTTAAGTTCGACAAAATCACGGCGCGAATCGAGAAGCTGTGCTACGGCTTGGACCCCACCTATGTGCAACCCATTGAAGTGGCCATGCGGGTCGTTTCAGGAATCTACGACGGCGTTACCACCGCCGAACTGGATAATCTGGCGGCCGAAACGGCGGCTTCGATGACGACAAAGCACCCGGACTACGCCATTCTGGCCGCCCGGATCGCTATCTCGAACCTGCACAAAAACACCAACAAGTCGTTCTCCGGCACCATCAAACGGCTGTACACGTACATCGACCCGAAAACGGGCGAAAATGCCTCGCTGATCTCCAAAGAGGTATACGACGTGGTACGCAAGAATGCCGCCCTTCTCGACTCGACGATCATCTACGACCGCGATTACGGCTACGACTATTTCGGCTACAAAACACTCGAAAAGTCGTACCTGCTGAAAATCGACGGGAAGATTGCCGAGCGTCCGCAGCACATGCTCATGCGCGTAGCGGTGGGTATCCACCAGAAGGATATCAACGCGGCCATCGAGACGTACAACCTGCTCTCCGAGAAGTGGTTTACGCACGCGACACCAACGCTGTTCAACGCCGGTACGCCGAAGCCGCAGATGTCGAGCTGTTTCCTGCTGACGATGAAGGACGACTCCATCGAAGGTATCTACGATACGCTGAAGCAGACGGCCAAAATCTCGCAGTCGGCGGGTGGCATTGGTCTGAGCATCCACAATGTGCGGGCAACGGGTACGTATATCAAAGGCACCAACGGTACCTCCAACGGTATTGTGCCGATGCTGCGTGTGTTCAACGATACGGCCCGGTACGTAGACCAGGGTGGTGGCAAGCGCAAAGGCTCCTTTGCGATCTATCTGGAGCCGTGGCATGCCGACATTTTCGAGTTCATGGATCTGAAGAAGAACCACGGCAAAGAGGAACTCCGCGCCCGCGACCTGTTCTATGCCCTGTGGGTGCCCGATCTGTTCATGAAGCGCGTAGAGGATAACGATAGCTGGTCGCTGTTCTGCCCGCACGAGTGCCCCGGTCTGGCCGATACCTACGGGGATGACTTTGAAGCCTTGTACACCCGGTACGAGCGCGAAGGCCGCGCCCGCAAGACGGTGAAGGCGCAGGACCTGTGGTTTGAGATTCTGGAGTCGCAGACGGAGACCGGTACGCCGTACATGCTGTATAAGGATGCGGCCAACCGGAAGTCGAACCAGAAGAACCTCGGCACCATCAAGTCGTCGAACCTGTGTACGGAGATTATCGAGTACACTTCGCCCGACGAAATTGCCGTGTGTAACCTGGCGTCGATTGCCCTGCCGAAGTTTGTCAACAAAGGACAGGATGGCGTTTTGCGTTTCGATCACCAGAAGCTGTATGAGGTAACCATGACGGCTACCCGCAACCTGAACAAGATCATCGACGTCAACTACTACCCGGTTGAAGAGGCTCGTCGGAGCAACATGCGCCACCGGCCGATCGGTCTGGGTGTGCAGGGTCTGGCCGATGCCTTTATCATGCTCCGGATGCCGTTTGAATCCGACGAAGCGCGTCGCCTGAACGAGGACATCTTCGAAACCATTTACTACGGCTCGATGGTAGCGTCGATGGAACTGGCTAAGAAGCACGGTCCATACGAGACCTGGAAAGGCTCACCCATTTCGCAGGGGATCTTCCAGTTCGATATGTGGGAACAGGATGGCGTACCCGTAAAGCCGAAATCGGGCCGCTGGGATTGGGATAGCCTGCGTAAGGAGGTGGTAAAGTACGGTGTACGCAATTCGCTCATGCTGGCCCCAATGCCAACCGCATCGACCTCGCAGATTCTGGGCAACAACGAGTGCTTTGAGCCGTATACCTCCAATATCTACACCCGTCGCGTGCTGTCGGGCGAGTTTGTGGTGGTGAACAAGCACCTGCTGAAAGACCTGGTGAAGCTGAACCTCTGGAACGACAGCATGAAGAACATGCTGATTGCCGCCAACGGTTCGGTTCAGAACATCCCGAACATTCCGCAGCACATTAAAGACCTGTACAAGACGGTTTGGGAGATCAAGCAGAAGCACATCATCGACATGGCCGCCGATCGGGGTGCCTACATCTGCCAGTCGCAGTCGCTGAATATCCACCTTCAGGACCCGAACTTCGGCAAGCTGACATCGATGCACTTCTACGCCTGGAAAAAGGGCCTGAAGACCGGTATGTACTACCTACGCACCAAGGCCGCTGCCGATGCCGTGAAGTTTACGGTAGAGAAGCAGGCCGAGCCACAACTGGAGCCTGCTATGGCCGAAGTAGCACCGGTGGAAAAGCCGCTCAACTACGAGCAGTACGCCAAGGAGCACGCGCCCGCTACTGCTCCAGTCGTCAATGAAGATTTCAACTACTCCGCCATGCAATGCTCGCTGGATGACCCTGAGGGGTGCGAGATGTGTGGGAGTTAAGCAAGTTGGGGAAATTAGTATTCCGGAAGCGGTAGGACATCCTACCGCTTCCTTTATATCAGGGCATTTAGTCACGCTAAACAGAGGGAAAAATGAAATATTTTCTATTATGGGCAATACTGTTAATTGATTTATACTGTTGCTATGGACAATCGAAATATAAATTTCTTTTGCAGAGCCCTGAATTTTCTGTCGCAGATCCATTGACATATAATGATGAAAAAATAAAAATTGATTTCTACATAGATAGATCGGCGATTAATTTTATTGTTACGAATAAAACTAAAGTGCCCATTAAACTGATTTGGGATGAAGCTTCCATAGTAATTGATGGTAAAGCGGAGAAAGTCACACACAAAGGCATAAAGAATCTTGACAAAGGAGCATCTCAGCCAGCTTCGGTAATTCCACCAAAATCAGCACTAAGCGATTTGGCTATACCAAGCGAAAATGTTTACTGGTCAAGTACGTTTAAAGATTGGAACTACAGACCATTACTGCCAGATCATAATGGACGAGATTTAGAACAAAACAAAGGTAAGACAATAAGTATGTTCCTTCCTTTGAAAATAAATTCAAAGATGTGTATTACACCTTTGAATTTAAAGTATATGGCTTAGTTTACAATTGATGAGGATATTTATGGCAAAGCGAAAAAAATCTCCAATTTTAATCTGGCTGGAGGTAGCTAATAAAAGTCAACATCTAATTTTTACCATAACAGCTATAACGATAGTTTCTGCATTAATATCTGTAGCTGTTTGGATAACTAGTCAATATTATCAGTCGCAAATTGATAAGTATCAAAATCAGTTAAGTTCGATTGAAAGAAGACTTGGTGGTCCAGATCTCATGGATTTGAATAAGTTGATAATGAGGAATGGAGACCCAGCGCCCATAAACTCTGGTTACAATCAGGAGGGCGGTTTTTATGCTACTAATAGTAGCTTTTGGAAGTATAAGCTTTCAAACCCTGCTGAGATGATTTTAGTTAATAATGGACAACAAGTTCCCGAAGAGATAAAAGACTTGTCAGACATCCCAATATACGTTTGGTATGGAGAGCCGAAATACAATTTCTCAGATCCTTCTCTTGATAATAATGTAGTCGTTCGTATTGATACATTAGATAAGGATCTAAAGATAGGTAGCCATCCTGATAGCACAGTTACTATTTTAAGAAACATTCAACGTATTTACCAGCCGACTATTTCTATGAATTGGGTGAAGCGTAGCCGATACTCTATTCAAAAAATGCAGAAAGAGGACCACAAAGTAGTAGAGTCTGTCGGTTTTGATATAATAAGTGATGATGAACTTTTAGGTAGAACTTTATACTTCAATCTTAGTGTATTGCTTGACCATTGGCCTGAAGCAGATATTGACCGACAAATCATTTCTGTTCAAAAGAAAGAAAATATAATTTATGCGCGTGCTCTTGAAGTTATAAAGAATATCAAAATAAATGGTAAACATTATGAAAGATTTTATGTATGGAAGGAGAATCTCCTGATATGCACAAAGGATAACCTATATGATATAAAAATTGAAATTCCTTCTGATGAACCGTTACGTAAAGGCCAGTCTTTTGCTCAGGTTTCTGATTGGTTTGGGTCTTTCGCAGTTGTAGATAATTAATAGGTGATGACTCAAAGTTTTGTTATACGTGATCAAGATGGGAGAAGTAAAGGATAAGGTTGAATTAGCCGTCCTGCTATATCAAAAAGGTAAGCTGTCAATGGGGCAGGCAGCCCGGTTGGCTGGAATGGACCGAATTTGCTTTCAATTTCTGCTCGGTAGCCGTCAGATTCCCGTCAATTATGATGAGGCTGCTTTTGAAGAAGACCTGAAAACCCTTGACCAGATAAACGCCACCCGCATAACTGAATCGTCTTCAGAAGTAGCTGAGCAAGGTGGCTCAGAACTAACCGAGCTACAGCGGCTTCTGTTAAATGCTCCACCCATGACCGAAGAAGAACTAAAGGAAATCAGGGCGAAAAGAGACGCACTCAATAAAAGAGTACGTTAAATTATTGGTTCCTCTTGTATGGAACAGGCACTCTTAGACCGCATTACCTTCAATCCGAATATCGGTCATGGCAAACCGACCATTCGGAACAAGCGTTACTTAGTCGAGTCATTGTTAAAGTATATGGCTGCGAGGGATACGATGGACGAGTTGTTAGAGACTTTCCCCGATTTGGAGCGGGAAGATCTATTAGCCTGTCTGCAATTTGTTGAGAAATGCCCCCGCGGAGAATAATGTTCACCTACAATACCTTCAATAATCGGTCGTAATCAGCATGGGAGCCAACCCAGAACCAGATAATAGTGTTATCCTGCCGGATACCCAGCGCCCGAAATGCTAAACTTACCCGAGCAGAATAAATGGGACGAGTTGTGTGTACTTGCTTAAATTGGATGGCAGGATGAGAAGGATCTTCTTTCCATAAATAGTAAGCCTTACGGGTAGCCTCTTGAATATGCTCCGGCAATTTAGCATAACACTCTCTAAACCGTTGGGTTGTGACAGAGTGCGGCATTAGCAGTCTGCCGCTTTTGTTCGTCCGGCCTGGAACTCCCGTAAGGCTTCATCGGCAAGGTTTTCCAACTGCTGCTGTGAATTCTTTAAGCTTATCTCCCAGAGAAGTTCATCTTCAATCAAGCCGGCAATAGCGTTTTGTTCGCTTTCTGGTAATTGGTTCAGTTCTGAAATAGCTTTCTCTAGCTTAGTAGTCATATTCGTTTTTGCGGTATTACGTAAATATAACGAATTTTAGTTCTAACGAGATGCCGCCCCCTTGGTCAACGTAGTGATACCCAGTAGCCACTTCTGAGCATTTTTGCTGTATAGCTTGTCAACGACACTCCGGGGTAACCGCATGGCTTTGAAGGAGCCTTCGATGCTGGGCACGGTCATGACGTCGGCGCTGGTCAGAAAGCGCCAGTCGCGGAGCCAAGTGTCGTGGGCGCGTTTGCGGGTGTCGGCGGAGGTGGCGGTTTGGTCAACGGCAATGTCGGTGGCGTAGAGGATGCGGTCCTGGTATTTGATCAGGAAGTCATGCACCTTCTGCCAGTCGGTGATGGCCTGGTATTGGAGATGAGCCATGCGTGCCGACATATCGATGGCCATATTCGGAAACCGGTCGAGCCGTTTGGCGATCTCATCCACGCTCCATTCCAGGCTGGCCAGGTGTACGCCAATAAACCGCAGGTCCGGGTGTTTGGCCAGCATCCGGTCTCTGGCCTGAATGTGTGCTTCGTACGACGGGTACTCCGGGTGCAGGTACATGTGGTATTCCGGATGCTTCGTATAGTAATCCCGGTTCGATTTTACCGTCATCTGGTCTAGCGGTAACCAGCAGTTTTTGGGCTCACCCAGATGGCCGAGCAGCGGAATCTTGTTCTTCGCTAAATAATCAAAGAGGGGGTCAAAGCGCGGATTATCGACCATTACAAACTTGCCGGTATTGTCCCGGAGCGTCATGCCTACATTCTTCCAGACTTTCACACCAATGGCTCCCTGCGCAACCGAATTTTTGATGTAGCTGATGGCTTGTTTCGACCAGTCGTTGCTTGTCCAGTTCTCCACCGAAAATGTAGTGGCGTAAGCCAGCCGGTTCGGAAAAGCCTTCCGGTGCTGGTTTGCGAGCCGCTGCTGATCGTCAATAGCCGGGTAGGTCGGCGCATCGACATTGATGGTGAGCAGCCGGAATTTGTCTTCGGCGGCCTGTTCAATCAGCGCTGGATTGGTGGTGTTGAGGTGAACGTGCGTATCAAACTTTTCGACGGTTTTAAAATCATCCAGCGAGTAGTACGACTCCGGCTGAGTAGTTTTTGACGTCTGCGCGTGGCTGGATGTATAGCAACGGAGTAGTAGACTTGCGATAAAAAATAGACAGAGACAGCTAAAACGGTTAAGCTGCGTTATTGATCGTAGTAACATGGTTAAGGAGCTATAGTTTTAGGCAATATAGCATAGTGGCGGAGAGATAGTTTTAGATCGCACTTCGTAGAAGCTTCGTCGATTGACCTTAAGAAGTGTGCATTAGTGAATAACGATCTTCTGGTGTACCACCTGCCCATCGGCCATTTGAAGGTCTGCTACGTAAAGACCGGTTGCTACATTATCCACCGGAATGGCAATGCCGTTTCGCTTGCTTCCCGACCAGCTTTTAACCACCCGCCCCATCATGTCGCGGATCACTACATCGGTTAATTCCCCCTCATCTGCTTCAATATGTAAGTTCTGACCGGCCAGGAGAGGGATCGGGTATAGCCGCACAGAGGATCCCGTCGGTTTGAGCCCCAGCACTAATGCTCGGGCCGAGACAACGTTGCTATAGTCTGACTCGGATACAGCGCTGAAGGTACGTATGCGATAAAAATAGGTATCGATAGAATTTGCCAGGGTGTCAGTGTAAGTTTCTGTGTAATGATTTAGGGTCTTAATACGTTTAAAACTGGTATGATTTCCGTCAGCGCGCTCCAGAATCTGCGTGGTTGCGGTAGCTGGTGCATTCCAGTTCAACTGAATCTGATTCCCCGAAACAGGCCGGGCCACAAGTGTCGTTACAGCAGGAATAGCATCTGCTATCGGGAAATTGTCGAAAGAAAAGGCGCGCATACCGCGCGTATTACGGAGGGTCTGACCGTAGTAATACGTGGGTAAATTGTCGCTGAAATAGGTGGGCATATAACGCAGTTTTTTTGCTGCTGCCGGTTGCTTCAGACTAATAATAATGCGGTTACCTTTAGCTGCTCCACCTGTAATCTGCCCAGCCAGACCGTCCAAGAAAAAGTAGTCCTTCAACTCGCGCCGGACAATCAATGATCCATCCGAAAAACTATAAAAGGCCGTATCGTTCTTCCAGACCATCTGCATTTGGCCGTCAAAAACAAGGGTAATCGAGTCTTTTTGTGTGTTGTAGAATACTTTCTTAATATCGGGGGAACCAATCTGAACAGTATCCTTAGAGCCATAGAAATCTCTGGCAATTAATCTAAATTGCTCCAGCGCTAACTGTTGATTGGCTTCTGCTGAATAATGCACCCCATCTTCGCCGAGGGGCGTCCCTATGGTAGCAACACTTTCAATATTTTTAAAGTTATATCTGACTTGCCGTTGTACTTCACGGATGGCCGCTGCTTCTTCATTCCGATCTGGCAAAATATTGATCTGCCCCACGTAGATGCGAGCATCACCAAAGTCCTCCCGAAACTGGCTGAACAACCTGGTCAATGTTTCACTATACTGTCCGCCTGTGGTCATACTGGCACCAGCGTCGGCTTCGCCCTGCTTAAAAATTATGGCTTTTACCTGTTGGACAACATTTGCCCACTGTGCCCTATGTAAAAGCCTACCGTAAAATGTATTCGGATTGGCGTGGTATATAGGATCCCGTTCGGTAAGAAGCCCAATAGCTGCACCACCCTCCGCGCCATTTAGTATACAAGTGGGGATACCATATTTTTCCAGAATTAGCCGCTGGAGCGTCAGACCAATACCACCTACGCTACCATAAGGCTGCTTGGCTGTGTACCAGTTCATTTCTCCATACATAGTTGAAGAGATGAAGGAAAACGCAGCATTACGCAGGTATTTGTCGTCGAAGTTAAAAGAGTAATGCGTATCCATTCCTCCCCCTGCGGCTGCGTTGGACTGACCGTAGATAACGTATACATCACCACAAACGATCCGGTCACGTACTGCTAACAGCGTTGAGTCATTTTGTCTGTATAGAAATACCTTTACTGTGTACTCCGCTGGTTCTGCTTTAATTTGAGGTTTGAATTGGAATGCCGTGTTTGTGGTCGTTGGGTCGATACTTTGGCTAAGATGCTGGTCTACTCTGCCCTCCCGTAGGACCTGAACACTAATTTTGTTCCAACCTGGTGTAACCACCCGGCCACTAACAGGTATCACCGCCATGTTGGTTGCGTTACGCGGGTATAATTGCAAATCGCGGGGCAGTTGATCGAAATTGATTTGGCCAAAGGTGGAAAAATAACACAGTATCAACAAAATGCTACAGTAGAGTTTGGGCATATCCACAGTTATTTGCCCTTCAATATCGATACTTTAAACCCAATAATAAAAAAGGATTGATTAAGCGGTGACATCTGCCTTGATTATAGGTGCATTCGTTGTTCGATGTACCAATCAATATACGGTTACCCCTTCATAAACCGCGCCAGCAGAATTTCCATCAGCAGGAAGGCGAGGGCGGCAATCAGGAAGTATTGCCAAAGGCTCTTGCCGAGGTTCTCTTCTTCCAGCACCTTCACAAAATCGCCGTCGTTGATGCTGTCGAAGACTTCTACATTGGGCTGATTCGCGAAGGCCTGACGGAGTTCGGCAGCCGAGTAGAAGTCCATGGTTGATTCGCGGTTGCCGTGGTTGATGGCCAGCAGGCGTTCGGTAACGGCGGGCCCGTCGCTACCAGCGTTACCGTCTCGGCTGAGTTGTAATTCATAATAGCCGGATTCGATCTCCTGGCCGCTGGTGAGCTGATTACTCTTGGGCATCTCCATCAGCAACTGGTTATTCACCACCCGCTGAACCGGAATAAACTCCAGCTTGTCTTTTTTTAGTTTATACACGGCTTTCTCCGACGGGTTCCTGACCGGCACCGACACCAGGTTTTCGTCGAACGAGTAGGCCGTCCGCTGCGGGCGTACACTCAGAGCCGCAATCTTATACATCACGGGCACAAACAGCGCGTGCTGGGCAATATTACCGTACTGCGAGTCCAGTGGGTTACCAAGCATGTACAGGTAGCCCTGGCCGGCGCGGGACTGGGTCAGGAAAGGATTGCCGTCGCGCAGGGTCAGCAGGCGGTCGCCGGCGCTCCAGCGCCAGACCGGCACGGCGTTTGGCAGATTGAGCGGTTCACTCTGGTAGGTCTGCTGGAATACATCGCGGAAAAAAGGACTTCGGCGGTCAGGATCGCTCAGTGGCTGGGCCGTCGGTAGCGGCTGCGCCTGTGACTGTACACCACCCACACCGAGGGCGTTTAAGAAAGGCCCGTAGGTATTAACATCCGGATTACCGGGCGGAATAATGGCCAGGCTGCCGCCCTGCCGAACAAAGCGCTCCAGTTCACTGCGCAGTGTTCCGTTGATCTGCGACACACCTTCCAGTACCACCAGATCGGTTTCTTTCAACTGCCCCACGTCGAAATTCCGGGCGCTGTAGCTTCGGCGGATAAACAGGCTGTCGTTGGAGAAAACCGCGTCGACATAGTCGGTATTCCCTTTTTGCTCGTGCAGGTGTAATACCCGGATGGAAGGCGAGGCTTCAATGACGAAGAAAAACTCGTTATCAAACGTAATGGGGTAGTCTTCAAAAACAATGCGGCCCCGGTGATAGCCTTTGGACGTTACATTGAAATTAAGCGTAGCCATACCGGAGCCTTTCGGGTCCAGACTAACCGTAGCGGTCGAAGTTTGAATGTTATCAAGGTACAGGCGGATGGGCAGGTTACGAACGGCGTCGCGGCCGCTGTTGCTGAGCTTTACGTTCAGGCTGTTGTTCTGCATTTCCCGGATGAATGGGGTACTCAGCCACACCGAATCCACGTACACATTGCGGGTCGGTTTGGCATCAAGCGGCACCAGAAATACCCGGTCGGTGGTGTCAAATTGCAGACGGCCTAAATCACCGGCGGTACTTCTCTGGAAATCGGAGAACCAGAAAAGCTGATTGCGGCCCCCCGGGTTAGTGGTAGCCAATAAATTCTTCTGCCGGCGGTAAACGGCCTCCAGCGTGCGGGGGGTGTGCGCAAACCGAACGGCTGTTACCCGGTCACGAATGGCGTCGGCGCTGGCGAGCGTCTGTTCGTCGGCCGAAAAGTCGTTGGTCAGCAGTTGCAGCGACGACGCATTTCGGAACAGGCCCATTAGTTCGTCCAGCTTACCGATAGCCATGTCGAGGTAACGTTTCTCGTTCTGCTCATTCTGCATGCTGTACGAGTTATCCAGGTAGAGGCTGGTTGCACCCTGCCGCGTCAGGCCCAGTTTATTTTTGCTGGGGATAAAGGGTTGGGCAAACGCCAGCACCAGACAGGCGATAAACAGTACGCGGGCCGCCAGCAGCAACCAGTGCTTCAGCCGCCGGAACGACTTGGTTTCTGTCTGGACCGTCTTCAGCAGGGCGACATTGGTGAAATACACCCGACGGGTCCGTCGAAAGTTAAATAAGTGAATGGCGATGGGCACCGACACGGCCAGCAACCCAAGCAGGAACGAAGGATATAGGAAGCTCATGGAAATCGCTTGCTCAATAAGTAATTAACGACCCAAAAGAGGGTTTTGGTTTAGGGAACCTGAAATTAACAAATCAACCGGGTTCTGGAAGTACCCGTTCATAGTAATTCTCATACGCGAAGCCATGAGGAAGGGCATAAAAAACAAAAAGGCCTTCGCTGTATCAACAGGAAGGCCTTTTCTGATTAATCAGATCCGGTTGGGTTACAGCGTCCGCTTCACTTCTTTTAATTCGAAGCTTTCGATGGTATCACCCTCCAGAATATCGTTGAAGTTCTTGATGCTCAACCCACATTCGTAGCCGGAGCGAACCTCGTTTACGTCATCTTTAAACCGCTTCAGCGCGCTGATTTCGCCGGTATGCACCACAATGAAGTCCCGGATAACCCGGATCTTGTTGTTCCGCTTGATCAAACCGTCGGTTACGTAACAACCGGCCACGGTACCAATCTTGCTGATCTTGAAGACTTCGCGTACTTCGATATTGCCGACGATTACCTCTTCTACCGTCGGGGCAAGCATACCTTCCATGGCATCTTTCACCTCGTTGATAGCGTCGTAGATAATCGAGTACAGACGAATTTCGATCTGCTCCTGCTCGGCCAGACGCCGGGCACTGGCCGATGGCCGCACCTGGAAGCCGACGATGATCGCATCTGATGCCGACGCCAGCAGAATATCCGACTCGGAGATCTGACCAACGGCTTTATGGATGATATTCACCTGTACCTCTTCGGTCGAGAGCTGCAGCAGTGAATCCGACAAGGCTTCTACCGAACCGTCTACGTCACCTTTCACAATCACATTCAGCTCTTTAAAAGAACCGATGGCCTTCCGGCGACCAATCTCTTCCAGCGTAATGTGCTTGCGGGTCCGCATGGTCTGCTCGCGCACCAACTGCTCGCGCTTGTTGGCAATTTCGCGGGCTTCGCGTTCGGTCTCCATGACGTTGAACTTGTCACCCGCCTGCGGAGCACCCGGCAAACCAAGAATCTGCACCGGCGTTGACGGCCCCGCTTCTTTAATACGCTGGCCTACGTCGTCGGTCATGGCCCGGATACGGCCGTAGTGAGCCCCTACCAGAACGATATCTCCAACTTTAAGGGTACCGTTCTGTACCAGGATGGTCGATACGTAGCCGCGTCCTTTGTCGAGCGAAGCTTCAATAACGGTACCATTGGCCCGGCGGTTCGGATTGGACTTCAGATCAAGTAGTTCGGCTTCCAGCAGCACTTTCTCCAGCAGGTCATCGATACCCATACCCGACTTGGACGAAATCTCCTGAGCCTGATACTTACCACCCCAATCTTCGACGAGCAGGTTCATCTGAGCCAGCTCTTCGCGGATTTTCTCGGCGTTGGCACCCGGCTTATCAACTTTACTGAAGGCAAACACGATGGGTACACCAGCCACCTGGGCGTGGTTGATAGCCTCGCGGGTTTGCGGCATGACGCTGTCGTCGGCGGCAATCACGATAATAACTACGTCTGTTACCTTGGCACCGCGGGCACGCATGGCCGTAAAAGCTTCGTGACCCGGTGTATCCAGGAAGGTAATCATCCGGCCATCTTCCGTCGTTACGCCGTAGGCACCAATGTGCTGGGTAATACCCCCGGCTTCACCGGCGGCTACGCGGGTACGGCGGATGTAGTCGAGCAACGACGTTTTACCGTGGTCAACGTGACCCATGATGGTGACGATCGGCGCACGTGGCTCCAGGTCTTCCTCCGCATCATTCTGCCCGTCGTCAATACCGGCTTCTACCTCTTCTTCGGCCGAGACGAACTGTACGTCGTATCCAAATTCATCAGCAATCACTGTAATCGCTTCGGCATCGAGCCGCTGGTTGATCGAAACGAACATACCCAGGCTCATACAGACTGAGATAACTTCATTGACAGATACGTCCATCAGCGAAGCCAGGTCGTTGGCCGACACAAATTCGGTTACCTTCAGTACCTTGGCGTCCTCCTGCTCGGCCAGCAAACGCTGTTCTTCGCGTTCGGCGCGGTTTCGGCGACGATCTTCGCGGGCTTTGGCACCCCGGTTCGGTTTGTTCGACCCCAGCATCCGCGACTGTGTAGCCTTGATCGAATCCCGTACGTCACGGGCAGAGGGCTCCTCCCGGCGTTCGCGTTTCTTATCGCCCGGCCGGTCGGGGCGCTTGTTCGCATTATTGTTACCTCCACGGTTGGCATTGTTGCCGGTACCCGGTGCACCACCCGCATTAGGCGGGCGATTACCCGGTTGAGCCGGTCCACGGTCACCCGGCGGACGCGGAGTTTGTGGCCGGTCACCCTGTGGAGCACGATCGCCGGGACCACGTCCCTGCTGATTCCGGTCACCCTGCGGGCTGCGGTCATTCGGATTACGATCACCGGGACCCCGCTGAGCCGGGCCGCGCTCGGCCGGCCCACGGTCGGGACCACCTTCACGGTTCCGGAAGTTGTTTCCTCCCTGACCGCCGGGTTGACCAGGCTGGCCACCTCCGCCGGTGTTAGGACCAACGGCTACGCCTTCGCGGCTGCGAATACGTTTGCGTTTCTTCTTCTTATCACGATCCCGGTCGCCACCGCCAGACTGACGAGGATTATCGACGGGTAAGTCTATTTTACCTTTAATGGTCAATCCACGCAGCTGGTGACGACCTTCGGCCCGGATGGTCTCCGAAGGACCATCCGCTTCTGTTTCATCCGCCGGAACGGGCGGAGCTACCGGGGCGGATGGACCATTCTGCTCAACGGGCTGAGCCGGCCGTTCGGCATGTTGCTCAACGGGTTGCGACTGTTTAGCCTCAATAGGCTGAGCGGGTTCGGCTGCCGGACGCGGAGCGGCCTGCGGCTGAGCCGGAGCAGGCTTCGGTTGGCTGGCTTCAACGGGTGCCGGAGCGGGGGCCGCCGGTTGAGCCGGTTTTGGCGCTTCCGTCCGTTGTGGTTCGGGTGTTTCGGGCTGCTTAGCCACTACCGGCTGGGCTGGTTCGGCCGCCGGACGCGGAGCGGCCTGCGGCTGAGGCTGCGTTGGCGCGGGTTCTGGCTGTTTGGCTTCAACGGGTGCCGGGGCGGGGGCCGCCGGTTGAGCCGGTTTTGGCGCATCCGTCCGCTGTGGTTCGGGTGTCTCGGGCTGCCTGGCTACCACCGGCTGGGCTGGTTCGGCCGCCGGGCGCGGAGCCGGCTGTGCAGGCGCGGGCTGTGGCTGTTTAGCTTCGACCGGAGCGGGAGCCGCCGGTTTCGGCTGAGCCGGTGCCGGTTTGGCGCTAAGGTCAATTTTGCCCAATACTTTCAGGCCGGGTAACTGATTACCGGAAGCAGGTTCGGCCGCACGCTCCTCGGCCTTACGAACATCTTGAACAGGTGTAGCATGGCCGCGCTCAGCAGGAGCTGGCTCCGGCGTGGGCTGCGGTTTAGACGACGTTGGGCGTCCCTGGTCGTCGCGGAAATATTGTACTACGTTCCCTTCATCACGGCGTGGCGCTTCGGCCGCCGGAGCCGGACTATCCGGCCGGCGGGCACCCGCTCCATTGACGAGGTCCGTAGATTTAAAATCCTTAGCCAGTACCTCCAATTGCTCAGAGTACAACTTGGTGTTCGGATTACTTTCGACCTTAAACCCTTTGGCAGAGAGATGGCTCACCACCGTGGCGATACCCACGTTGAGAACTTTTGCCACTTGGCTTAGGCGCATTGATTTATCTTCTGCCATACGATCGGTCTATAATAGGCAAATTTAATGGTTGTTAGTATGGTAAGAACAATAGTTACAGTAATAAAAATCCCTCTTATTCAAACTCCTGACGCAGGATGTCCAGAATGTAATCGACTGTTTCTTCTTCGAGGTCTGTCCGGCGCAGCAATTCCTCTTTATTGAGCGCCAAAACACTCTTGGCGGTATCGAGGCCTACCCGGCGCAGTTCTTCAATGATCCACTCATCGATTTCATCGGTAAATTCTGACAGGTCAACGTCTTCATCATCTTCCTGTCCTTCCGTATCCCGAAATACGTCGATCTCCAAATCAACCAGCCGGCTGGCCAGTTTAATGTTCTGACCACCTTTACCAATAGCCAGTGAAACCTGATCCGGTTTGAGGAATACCGATACACGCTTGGCGTCTCGGTCAATCTGCATCGAACTGATTTTGGCCGGGCTCAGGGCACGGCTGATGAGCAGTTCGAGGTTTTCGGTATAGTTGATGACATCGATGTTCTCGTTGCCCAACTCGCGCACAATACTGTGAATCCGGGAACCCTTCATCCCTACGCAGGCTCCTACGGGGTCTATACGGTCGTCGTAGGACTCGACGGCTACTTTGGCCCGTTCGCCCGGCTCACGCACAATCTTCCGGATCGAAATCAATCCGTCGTAGATCTCCGGAATTTCCGTTTCGAACAGCCGCTCCAGAAAGACCGGTGATGTCCGCGACAGAATGATTTTCGGAGAGCCGTTGAGCATATCCACCCGGTGGATCACCGCCTTCACGCCTTCGCCCTTGCGGTAGCGGTCTTTCGGGATCTGTTCGCCTTTCGGCAGGCTCAGTTCGTTGTTTTCGCTGTCGACCAGAATGACTTCATTCTTGACCAGCTGGTACACCTCCGCATTAACAAGATCACCAACCTGGTCTTTGTATTTCTGGTATAACAGCTCTTTCTCTAAATCCTTGATCTTCTGGATGAGGGTCTGGCGGGCCGTTTGTACCACCCGGCGACCAAAGTCTTCCAGTTTTACCTCTTCGGCAACCTGCTCGCCTACTTCAAAGTCGGCCTGAATCCGACGGGCTTCCGCTAAGGGTATTTTATCGTAGTCCCAGATATCCTCCGAATCATCATCGACAATCTCACGGGTGCGCCACATTTCGAGGTCACCACTTTCGGCGTTGATGATCACGTCAAAGTTATCGTCGGTGCCAAATTTTTTACGAATCATCGTCCGGAACACGTCTTCCAGAATCTTAATCATCGTCGGCCGGTCAATATTTTTCGACCGGGCGAAGTCGGCGAACGAGTCTATAAGTACTCCGCTGTTCATCTTTTTAAACGTTTGAAGTTTCAGGCTTCAGCTTTCAGGTTCAAGTGGAAAACCAGGGGGAATACAACTTGAAACATGAAACATGGAACTTGAAACTATTTAAATGACACTTCTACGTTGGTTTTTTGTATATCGTCAAACCGGAGTGTCTGTAATCCGGTGGGTTCAGTTGCTTCAGTTGCCTTCTTTTTCGGCTTCTTAACGGGTGGAATATCCAGCACAATATGGTCATCGCCGACAGACTCCAGCTGTCCGCGCAGGATCTGACCATCGTTAAGCGTAACCGCTACCTGGCGGCCAACGTTCTTCAGATACTGCCGCCGGAACTGCAGTGGAAAATCGATACCGGGTGATGATACCTCAAGGGTAAACGGTGCTCCGTTGAATAAGTCAATCTCGTCTAGCTGCGCACCGAGTCGCCGGCTGATGGTGGCGCACTCGGCAATGGTAATGCCCTCGTCACTATCCAGCAGGATGGTAACCTTAATCCGGCCACCCTGGCGGCCGGCCACGTGAATATCAACAATAAAGAACTGATCGCCGTTCAGATGCGGCTGCAGCAGTTCGGTAATGCGAGCGTTGTCGTCCATGCAAATACCCTAACAAAAAAGGGAGTAAAACTCCCTTTTCCGAACATCCATTTGTTTGGTAAGCGGTGCAAAGATAATAGGAAAGTGGCTAAGGAGCAAGCCATTTGCTCAGGTAAAACTGGCGGTTTGGTAAACAAGCCGTATGTTTAGCGGTTAATAACCCGTACTTTACCATTACCCCCGATTTATTGTATGACTTCTCGGGTACGCGTTGGCGGACTGCTCGGTACTTTTTTTTCATCCCTGGTGTGGTCGCTGAATCTGCTGCTGTTTCTGTATACGTTGCTGTTGTATTATCTGTTGTACAAGCTGCCCATTGAGCATTGGTCAGCGGGGTTGCTGCTGATTACCATGCCGGTAGCCTGGATTTTTAACATTGGCTTTATCCTGTTCTGGTTAGTCGGCCGATCCTGGCGGGCGTTATTGTCGACCGTAGCGCTCCTGGCCGGGTTTATGTTTTGGCAGCGAACGCTGGTGTACAATGCACCCGAAACACCCGATCCTGGTCAGGCGGTACTTAAAGTACTAAGCTTCAACACAACCGGGTTTGACTCAAACGATTACTGGAAGCGCCGACGCCTGACATCAAAAGCCCGGCAGGTTATTACCTGGTCGGTAGAACAGGAAGCACCCATTAAATGCTTTCAGGAATTTTACAGCAATGATGACATACCCGGATACCGGGTCACCCAACGGCTGCGCAATGCCGGGTATTCATATTACGCCAGTTTACCGCCCAAAGACTCCTCCCGCAATGACCCAGTTACAGGAGTTGCTATTTTTTCCCGGTATCCAATCATTAAGCATGGGGGAGAATCGTTTCACCATCTCAATGGCATTTTGTGGGCTGACATTAAAGCAGGCAATGGTACAATCCGTATCATCAATGTCCATTTGCATTCCATGGGGATTCGCGTCCGGAAAGTATTAACGCAAAAAGAAATGGCGGGCGTAAAAGAGGAAACCAAAGATATTCTTAGTTCACTGAAAGAAGGCTTTGTCGAGCGTCGTAAGCAGGTACGAATCATCGAGAAATACATATCTCAAAGTCCTTACCCGGTGCTGGTGCTAGGGGATTTTAACGAGACGCCCTACAGTGTAGTATATGAGCGGCTCCGCCGGCGGCTGCGTAACGCCTATGAAGATGGCGGCCGGGGTTTTCAGTTTACCCTCAACCGCGCTCCCCGCTTTATCCGCATCGACAATCAGTTCTACAGCTCCGGCCTGAAAGTCCTGGATTTTATTACCTACCGGGACATTCCCTACTCCGATCACTTTCCAATTATGGCAACGTATAGGATACAGAAGTAAATGAAAAGAAGCGCATTTGCGCTTCTTTTCATTTACTTCGTGGTAATGTCCTTCACCTGCTCCCGGATATCATCCATCTCGAAGATCTGCTTCCAGTTATCGCGAAACAGGAGTGGCTTGGCGCGTTTGCTGATTTTGTAGGCGGCATCGGAGAAAGTGCCGTTGACTTCCTTAAACAGCACGGCAATCTGAATACGTAGGTGGCCCAGCACAAAATCGCGGGCGGCCGCTTCTGGTACGCCTAACTCGACAATACGGTCGTATCCTTCCTTCACCACTTCCATGCAGGTCTGGGCCAGCGTCTCTACCATGGCCGGCTCCAGCATGGCCATCTGCTCCAGCGTAATCCGGTAGGTATGTTTGATGGGTTGGTACATTTCCTGCGCCACTTTTTCACCAAGCTTGTAATGTTCTTCGGTACCGGCCATGAGTGCCACTACAATGGACTGTTTGGCTGAGATGCCGCCGTAGAAATCACGGAAGGCTTCCTCCGTCGGCTCCCAGTTGAAGACCGATGGGTGGCAGGGATGGGCAATGACATAACCCAGATCGTCGCGGTGGTGGATTACACCGTCGAGCGGGGCCGCCGGGTCCAGGGTGAGTACGACCGAGTCGGGTTTCATCAGTGGAATGATTTCGTCGGAGATGGCACCAATGGCGACATCGGGCACGGCCAGGATTACAACGTCGGATAGGGGAACGACTTCCGCCTGATTTTTGACGGTAACGCCCCGCTGTTGCAGGTTTTCAATGCCTTTGGGACTTACCTCCAGGCAGTGTACGTCGTAATGGGGGAGCTTCTGAAAATTGTCGACCAGGCGGCAGCCCATTTTGCCGCCCGCACCGACCAGGGTGATGGTTGTCATGAGTTGGTAAGGGTTACTGATGATTTAGTGTCAAACAACGGTTTTAGGTATTGAATACTCTCGTTGGCCCACTGCTCTTCTTTGCGCAGGGTGTCTGCCTGTTCTGTCTCCGGCACCACCCATTGTTCTAAAATGGCCGTGTGGCACTTACCCGATTTACTGATCTGCTCCAGCAGCCAGGGAATGTTCAGCATACCTTTACCGGCCGGCCGGCCATCAATCTGAAATCCCATTTTGTGGGAGAGCCGCTGAATGCTGAAGTCCTTGATGTGGAGGTTTACGGTATAAGGAGCCAGGGTTTCAACGATGGTTTCCAGCCCTTCGGCGGCACCCATGGAGTTGACGGAGTCGAGGCAGATACCTACGTGCTGGCTCCCCACTTTTTCGATAATCTCCCGAAACTGACGGGCCTTCAGCCGGTCGTGGTTTTCGAGGGCGAGTGTGACGCCCTGCCGCCTGAGCGACGACTCTGCTTCCTGAATAATGCTGACAATGTCGGGCACCGGAGGCTCGTAGCCGGGCTGGTCAATCACAAAGCGCAGCATTCGGGCCTTCAGGTACGCAGCGATGTCGATGTACCGGTGCAGGTAATCGGGCGTCAGGCCGCGGGCCCCGATCTCCAGGTCGATGTTCATGCTCTGGCTGAGTCGGTACAGGTAGTCCAGTCGCTCCTCGGCGAAGGTATGGAGAGGCAAATTATCGCCAATCTGCACCAGCGACAGATCAAACGATTTCGCTTTAGCCAGCAATTGGTGCTCCAGCATTTTACGCGGGTATTGCATCTCCGGCACGCCAATGGCCCATCCGTACGTATAGGTGCCAATTCCAAGTTTCATCATAGAGTAGCCCGAAAAATAATCCGGGACGGGTTTGGTATTTGTTCGGTGGCTTTGGTCAGCATACATTCGCCGGCGGTGCGGCCCATCTGCGCAAAATCTGTGGAGATCACGGTAATGCCATTCTCCAGGATTTCTTTCATCGGCGTGTCATCGTACGAAATCAGCCCTATATCAGCGCCCAATCGCCACCCTTTCGCCCGCACGGCTTTGATACAGGTAATCAAATCCCAGTCGGCAAACAGCAGGTAAGCCTCCCCCGGACGGATCTGCATCGTATCGAATTGCTCCGCAACAGCACAGGGAATAGCAGCCTGACGGGCGAAGTCGTAAAACCCATCTGTAATTTCGTCGGGTACAAACTGAAAATGGTCCTGCGACAACACCAGTGTCAGTTTTTTATACTGCTGCAACCTCGGTTCCGCAGCTTTCAGGCTTTGATAAATATCCTGTCGAAAATCCTGGTAGACGGATGCGTAATTGCCCCCCAGCGTTGGCACGGCTTTATCAATAATCAACAGTTTATCGGCAGGGATTAAACGCACTGTGGCCGACACATCTTCGTTGAAGTGCGGCATAATGATGTAGTAGTTATACAAGCCGAGGCTGTTCTGAATCAGCCGCTCGAACTGCTCTACATCATAATGGTGGAAGAACAGACTCAGCCGGGTATCGGCCGGCAGCGCTTCTTTCAGCGAGTGGTACAAGACTTCCTTATAAGCATTCAGGGTGTCGAACAGCACAAAGACGTTGAGCACCGAGCGGATGTCGGTGCGGGCTACGTAAAAGCCTTTGCCATGCTGCGACAGGATGGCTCCGCGCTGCCGGAGGGCTTCGTAGGCTTTGGCAACGGTAACTTTAGCAATACCCTGCCAGTCGGCTAATTCGCTGATGGACGGTAGTTGCTGACCCTGCTGAAGCGTACCTTTTTCAATGGATACCAAAACCTCGTCCACGATCTGCTGGTATTTGGGCCGGTTAGAGGCTGATGTTATCTGAATCAGGTTGCGCATGCACTGGTAGTACCTTGTAAAGAAAAATTTATAAATATCTTTGAAGTAAGACGCCGTTGCTTAGCTTTGTGCTAAAACAATGCAGTAGAGTACAGTAGAGTTTCTGGATGTGAAGGTAATGAAATTCTGTGCAGACTGTTCGTAAGTCTTTATGAAAAATTTGCGTTTTGCGGTGCTGGGTACCGGCTTCTGGTCAACCTACCAGATAGCCGGATGGCGGGAACTGGACGGCATCGAACTGGTGGCGCTTTATAACCGCACCCGTACCCGCGCCGAGCAGGTGGCCGGTCAGTTTAACATAGATCATGTGTACGACGATGCCGACGAACTGCTCCGCAACCATGCCGATGAGGTGGACTTTGTCGACATTATCACGGATGTGGATACCCATGCGCTCTTCACCGAAAAAGCGGCTGCTGCCGGGCTGAACGTTATCTGCCAGAAGCCAATGGGGCCAAACCTCCAAACGGCGCAGCGAATGGTAGATACCTGCCGGCAGGCTGGCGTTCAGTTTTATGTGCATGAGAACTTTCGCTGGCAATCGTCCATCCGGAAGCTGAAATCGATTATTGACTCCGGCGTAATTGGCGATGTCTTTAAGGCGCAGATTAGTTTCTGCTCCGGTTTCGCGGTGTTCGATAATCAGCCCTTCCTGGCCGAACTGGAGCAGTTTATTTTGACCGACATTGGCTCGCACATCCTGGATGTCTGCCGGTTTTTGTTCGGTGAAGTCAACACCCTGTATTGCCAGACGACCCGCGTAAATTCCCGCATTAAAGGCGAAGACGTAGCTAATGTGGCCATGACGATGCAAAATGGCATTATCTGCCAGGCAGAGATGTCGTATGCGTCTATTCTGGAAAAAGAAGCGTTTCCGCAGACGCTGGCGCTGGTGGAGGGGAGTCAGGGCTCGGTGCGGCTCACGCATGATTTTGTCCTGAACGTAACCACCCGCAGCGGCACCGACACGCAGACGGCGTCGCCGGTGATGTACCCCTGGCTGGACCCGGCTTACGCGGTCGTTCACGCGTCTATTGTCGATTGCAACCGGAATATTCTGTCGGCGCTGCAGGGGCAGGGAACCGCTGAAACTACGGGGAGCGATAATCTGGAAACCATCCGGCTCGTGTATGCCGCCTACGAATCGGCACGCACCAATTCATTAATCACCGTTACCTCCTTTGGTCGATGAACCCTATCCTGCAACTCCGTGGTATCAGCAAATACTTTCCGGGTGTAAAGGCACTGGAGCAGGTTGATTTTGACCTGCGGGCGGGGGAAGTGCATGCGCTTTGCGGAGAAAACGGAGCCGGCAAATCGACGCTGATGAACATCCTGACGGGTAATCTTCAGCCCGATGCCGGACAGATGCTGCTGGATGGCTCGGCGGTAGCGATCAGTGGTCCGGCCGAAGCCTCGCGGCTGGGTATCGCCATTGTGTACCAGCAGTTGAGCGTTATCAACACGCTGTCGGTTGCCGAAAATATCTTTGCTAACCGGCAGCCTCGTAGTAAACTGGGTTTTATCCGGTACGGTGAACTCTATGCGCAGACGCAGGCGCTGCTGGATAAACTCAGGTTAACGAACATTCGGCCGCAGAGCCTGGTAGGCGAGTTGTCGCCGGGGCAGCGGCAGATGGTGGAAATTGCCAAGGCGCTGGCGCAGGACCCGAGAATTCTGATTCTGGATGAACCGACGGCGTCGATTACCCAACAGGAATCGGATACGCTGTTTGCCCTAATTCGGCAGCTAAAAGCCGACGGCAAAGCGATCATCTATATTTCGCACCGCCTGAAAGAACTATTCACCATTGCCGACCGGGTAACGGTGCTCAAAGACGGCCGCTACCAGACTACCCGCCCCATTGCCGATGTTACGTCAAACGATCTGATCCGGCTGATGGTCGGGCGGGATGTTGAGTTCGCCCGAACGCCTGCGTCCGGTACGGGTGAACCGCTGCTGGAAGTAAAAAATCTGACCGGTAGCCGGTTTGAGCGTATCAGTTTTACGCTGCACCGGGGCGAAATACTCGGTCTGGCTGGACTGGTTGGCGCGGGCCGGACGGAAGTTGCCAGAGCCATCTTCGGCATTGATCCATTGATTGAAGGCAGGGTAATGGTACACAACAAACCCTGTATTATCCGGCACCCGGCCGATGCGGTAGCAGCTGGTATCGGGTATGTGCCGGAGGAGCGGAAAACGCAGGGGATATTCCTGAACATGTCGGTGATGGAAAACGTGCTGGCGGCTGATTTACCGGCTGCGCAGACCGGCCGCTGGTACGGCATTGGCAAGGCCCGGCAGATTGCCGAGCGTTTCCGGGAGCAGCTTCGCATGGCAACGCCTTCGGTCATGCAGCGGGCCGGACTGCTAAGCGGAGGCAATCAGCAGAAGGCCGTGCTGGCCCGCTGGCTGCTGGCGAATCCAGATGTCCTGATTGTAGACGAGCCGACGCACGGTATCGATGTTGGGGCTAAATCTGAAATTCATACCCTATTGAGCGGTTTGGCAGCCCAGGGTAAAGGCATTCTGCTCATCTCCAGCGAACTGCCTGAACTGCTGGCCCTGGCTGATCGGATACTGGTTATCCGGCAGGGTACCCTGGCCGGCGAACTGGCGGGCGATACTGCCACCGAAGAAGCCATAATGGCACTGGCCGCCCATGCATAAACTGACTATTCCTAAACCATATGCTTAACCAGATATTGCGGGATCGGGTGTATACACTGACGCTGACTACGTTGCTGCTCTGCATCGTCAGTGCCGCCGTGTTTCCGGCTACGTTTCCCACCTTCGAGAACTTCCGGCAACTCCTGCTCAATCTGTCGATTGATGCCATTGTCGCCGTCGGCATGATGCTCCTGCTGATTTCAGGTGTGTTTGATTTGTCGGTTGGGTCAGTGGTTGCTTTTGCGGGCGGCTTGTCGGCCCACCTGATGGTGTTCTACAATGTGCCGGTGCCGGTGGCTATTCTGGCGGGTCTGGGCAGCGCGGTGCTGATTGGCTGGATTAACGGCTACCTGATTGCCTATCAGGGTATCAACCCGCTGATTCAGACGCTGGCGATGATGGGCATCGTACGCGGGGGCGCGCTGATGGTAGCCGGAGCCGGTATCCAGAACCTGCCGTACTGGTACAACGCCATTGGGCAGTCGAAACTGCTGGGGGTGCAGATGCCGGTCTGGTATATGGGGCTGGTGGTGGCGGCTTTTACGTTCCTGGTCAATCGCACCGTGTTCTTCCGGCGCTATTATTACATTGGCGGGAATGAGCAGGCTGCCGAACTGTCGGGTATCCGGGTCCGTCGGATGAAGCTCTACGCCTTTATCCTGTCGGCTACGCTGGCGGGTGTGGCCGGTATGCTGCTGACCTCACGGTTGGGGGCGGCATTATCTACGTTGGGACGCGGAATGGAGTTGCGGGTCATCACAGCCGTAATTCTCGGTGGAGCCAGTCTGACCGGTGGCGTTGGCAAAATACCGGGAGCGTTGCTGGGCGCTTTGTTTATGGGACTGGTTTCCAACATCATGGTCATTGCGCGGGTATCCGGGTATTGGCAGGAAATCATTCTGGGTCTGATTCTGATTATCGCCGTCTGGATTGATCTGGCGCTACAGCGACGCAGTGCAGTTCGGCAGGGACTCCCCCGAAAGTCAGTAAATACCCCGTCGCCGGAGGGTGTCGGTATAGAAAAGTAAGCAGACATTATCGCTATGAAATTGATACGAAGCAGACTGTTTATCGGTGCTTTTATAGCTGCCCTGGCTGGTTGTGAATTGCCGCCCCGAGACCAGGCAGGCGTAACGCAGCAGGCGTTACAAACCAGTGACGATAGTGATGCAGCCCTGGCGAATGAAGAGTATGTGATGGTGACGACGGCCGTAAGCATGCCCATGTATGTCAACCACGACCAGGCGGCATTCAAGCGCTGGGGGGAGAAAATGGGTGTTAAAACCAGTATTCTTGGTCCGGCCGACTGGGATGTACCCGCCCAGATTAACACCATTGAGGAGGTGATCGGTACCCGCCCGACCGGTCTACTCATCAACGGCACCGACCCCGCCATTGCTCAGGCCATTGACAAAGCCGTTGCGGCCGGTATCCCAACCGTAGTGTATGATTCCGATATTCCCAGCTCCCGGCGACACGCCTTTTTGGGCACTAATTGGTACGAGATTGGCCGGATGCAGGGCGAAGAAATGGCACGGCTCATCGGTGGTAAAGGCAAAGTCGCCTACATGGGCATTTTGGGCCTGAATAACATGGAAGACGGTTTTCGGGGACTGCTGGACGTGTTCAAACGGTACCCGAATATCGAAGTAGTAGGTAAATTTGATGACAAAGCCAACGTGGAAACAGCCGCCCGCCTTACCGCCGACCTGCTGGCTGCCCACCCGGACATGGCCGGCATCTGCGGCTTCGATTCCAACTCAGGGCCGGGTATCGCATTGGCGGTGAAAGAAGCCGGTAAGGCCGGAACCGTAAAGATTACGACGGTGGATTGGGAGCCCGAACACCTTCGGCTGGTGAAAGAGGGTGTGATTCAGATGCTGGCCGGACAGAAGCGGGAACTGTTTACCTGGTACGGTGCCCAGTTTCTGTACGATATGGTACACCGCACCAATAAGCTGTCGGGCAACGATGCCCTGGCTGGTATCAACAGCGTCCCGAATACGGTCAATACCGGGCTGCTTCGGATTACAAAGGAGAATGTGAATCAGTTTCTTTTGCCTTAAAGACCCCCAACCTCCTGAAGGGGGCAACAAAACCCAACTCATGCCCAACAACCCCGCCTTCCTCTACGGCTCACCCGAACCTCTGCCAACTGCTTACATCCTGAACGCCGGGGCGGTGAACTGTCTGTATGAAAATGGCGTGCTGCGTTACCTTCGGGTAGGAGGGACAGAAATCGTGCGGATGATATACCCGGCAGTACGGGATACTAACTGGGGAACGGTGAAAGGAAGAATTCAGAACGAAACTGTTGAACAACATTCGGATAGGTTCTCCATCGGTTACGACTGGCTCATCAACGAGTTAGGCATTCAGATGGAATGCCGGATAACCATTACCGGTGATGCCGCAGGAACCATTCAGTTTGGCTTTCGGGGTACTGCGCTAAATACCTTTCTGCGCAATCGCGTCGGGTTATGCCTGCACCACCCGATCAGCGGCATCGCCGGGATGCCATGCACCATTACCCATCCCGACGGCTCGACGACTACAGCAGAGTTTCCCAATTCCATTGCGCCACACCAGCCATTTCTGGACATCCGCGCCTTGCAGTGGCGGATGGAAAAAGGGTACTCCGTTCGGGTAGATTTTGACGGGGATGTATTTGAGACCGAAGACCAGCGCAACTGGACCGATGGCTCCTTCAAAACCTACGGAACCCCGCTGCACCTGCCTTTTCCGGCAGAGGTACCCGCCAGAACCGTCATTGAGCAGCGGATAACGGTTAGCCTAATAGAAGTACCTAATGACGGCTCTGCTTCTGACGAAAGTATCAAAATAGTCCTTCGGGAAGAGAACTGGCCAATGCCACGTATTGGTACCTGCCTAACGTTAACGGCAGAAGAGCTTCAACTTGCTGACAAAATTCGGAAGCTTACATTCACCCATGGCCGGGCCGAGGTCTGGCTGAATACACCTGATTGGGCAGATACCCTCCGGCGGGCGAGCCACCATGCCGATGCGCTTGGGTTACCGCTAGCGCTTGGGTGCCACTTTGGCGAAAATCCGGAGCAGCAGGTGAGGGCGTTGCTGGAGGTATTGCATACCCTGCCGCATTCACCGAAAGCGCTGTTTCTCTTTCAGGAAAGTCAGCCGGTCACCACCGCGATACTTTTGCAGGAGGTACTACCGATGCTCAGACAGCACTTGCCAGCCTGCCGACTGGTGGCTGGCACCTTCACCAATTTTGCCGAGTTCAACCGAAATACGATGGACGTTTCGGCGGCCGATGCCGTGAGTTATGCCATACAGCCGCAGGAGCATGCGTTTGATTTGCGTTCGTTAACGGAAACACTATCCGCTCAGGCGGATACAGTAGCGACGGCCAATCAGTTATACCCCACCAAACCCGTCTGGGTATCGCCCGTTACGTTACGAAAACGCTATAATCCCTATGCCACCAATCCTGCAAGCCGCCTTATCGCTCCGGAGCAGCAGACCGACCCCCGACAACCCAGTTTATTCCTGGCCGGCTGGACCCTCGGCAGCCTGAGTGCTTTAGCCGCATCCGGCGCATCCGACATTACCTACTACGAAACCGTCGGTCTGCGAGGCTTACTGACAACCGACCGGCTGTTTTCGGTTTACCACTGGCTCCAAAAAATAGCCGACTTTGCGCCGGAACGTATTAAGCTGGTGCAAGTGAGCGATCCACTAGCGGTATCCGCCTTGCATCTGCTCAGGGGTAAGGACTATCTGCTGCTGCTGGCAAATCATACAAACAGGCCTCAGGAGGTACAGCTCTCCTCGCCAATGAACTCCAGGGTTACCCAAGTAGGCACAGAAGGATGGGAGATAGTAGCCGGTCCGAAGACCATAAAGAGTATTGCTTTGCCTGAATTTGGCGTAATCTCACTGTACGTCAAGGATGAGCATTGACCCAGACCTCGCCGTTTTCAAAGACTTCTTTTTTCCAGATGGGCACAGTTTGCTTGATGGTGTCGATGATATACCGGCAGGCGTCGAAGGCATCGGCGCGGTGGGGAGTGGCTACGCCGATGAGTACGGCAATTTCGCCGATGAGCAGGGTGCCTTTGCGGTGGATGATAACGTAATTGAGGACATTCCAGCGCTGGCAGGCTTCATCGGCAATTTTCTGCATTTCTTTGATCGCCATACGGTCGTAGGCTTCGTACTCCAGCCGGTCGACGGCCAGTTCGCTGGTCTTATTGCGGACAATGCCGAAGAAAAAATCAATGGCTCCGGCTTCATCGGTCTGCAGATACCGGTACGCTGAGCTATAGTCGATGGGGTCGGTTGTGATAGCAATCATAGTCGGATTAGCCTCCGCTGACGGGTGGGATCAGCGCTACTTCGTCTTTAGAACTCAATACAGTATCAGCCTCGGCATATTCGCTGTTGACGGCTACCAGCAGGGAGCGAATGTCGCCCAGGCGGGGGTACTGCTGCTTTAGCGTATCCAGCAAATCGCCCACGCGGCTACCCTGCGGTAAAGGACACGTCACCGAATCCTGGCCCACAATGTCGCGGGTAATGCCGAATAAGAGTACAGAAATCTTCTTGGCCATGGCTCAAAATAAGTACAAGTTCACTACAGTAGCAACGTATATAGGGGAAATCCCGATACGCAATTTACAGAAAAAGACGCGGATAACCGATTCCTAATGAAAACGGGTGGTCAGCCAGTAACGCAAATCGGCTCCGCACCGTTGCTTTTTCCGCACGGAGTTCGTTTACTTGCCGGTATGAATGCAGCGCAGTTTACGGAGTTTTTTCAGGATGTATTTATTGATTACCGTACACGCCAATATCCGCGATTTGGAGGAGAAGCAGGCTTTTGCCGACCCGGAGGAGCAGGATTACATTGCGGGCCGGCTGTTTAGTTACCAGGAGGTGCTGGCCATCTTCCGGGCCTCGGCGCGGGACACCGGTGTTAACCCGAAAGATGTTGGTCTATAAAAAACGATACCACCCGGTTGTCAGGTGGTATCGCGTGTATCAGTTGGATAAAGCGTACTAATTACAAACTATTTTGCAGTTCCGGTTCCCAGTCTTCGACTGTGTTCTTCGACTTCCGGCCGGCCTTACCAGCTTTGCCTGATTTCCGCTTTGGTTTCGCGAAATCATCTTTGTATGCTTCGTGTTCTTCCGCTGTGCCGTACACCCAGGCAATGACCATGGCCGACGCCAGCACCAGTAAATTTCTCATAACCGTTTGAGTTAATAACGTTGCTTTTTTAGCTTCTATAACTCGTTTTTCGGCAATTTGTTTGAAAAACAAACGGGCTCCGCGGGACCCGTTCTGCTTACAATCGTTCTTCGAATAGCTTCAGAATGCGTTTGTATTCATCCGTCCAGCTTGTTGGTTCCACAAAGCCGTGGTCTTCTACGGGATAGGCCGCCAGTTCCCAGTTATCCTTTTTCAGCTCGATCAGCCGTTGCGCCAGCCGGACCACATCCTGGTAGTGGACATTCACATCCACCATGCCGTGGCAAATGAGCAGGTGACCTTTCAGTCCATCGGCGAAGTAGATGGGTGAACTGCGCCGGTACGCCAGTGAATCTGCTTGTGGTTCGTTTAGAATGGCGGAGGTGTACGGGTGGTTATACGCAGCCCAATCTGTTACCGGACGCAAGGCAGCACCGGCGGCAAACACTCCCGGTTGAGTAAACATCGCCATCAGCGTAATGAAACCACCGTAAGAACCGCCGTAGATACCGATGCGTTTGGCATCAATGCCGTGGTTCTGCACCAGCCACTGGGCGGCATCTACATGGTCGGTGAGGTCTTTGCCGCCCATGTGCCGGTATATACCCGTCCGCCAGTCGCGGCCATAGCCGGCACTCGCCCGGTAGTCGATGTCCAGCACCGTGTAACCTTTGTCGGCGAGCAGGTTATGGAACATGTACTCGCGGAAGTACTGGCTCCACCATTTATGGGCATTTTGCAGATAGCCGGCCCCGTGGACAAAGACAACCGCCTTACCGTTGGGATTGGCCGGTTTATACAGCCGGCCGTACACATCGACTCCGTCGCGGGCTTTAATCGTCACCACGGCCGGCTCACGCCAGGGGTAAGCGTTGAATTCGTTGGTCAGTGAACTGGTCAGTTTGACCGGCTGGGTAGGCTGTATGTTGCCTTTCTTATCTGTTTTCAGCTCGGCATAGTACAGTTCCCACGGCTGGTTGCTGTACGAATGCCGGATAAGCAGCTTCGTTTCGTCGGGCGAGAGGGATACGTCATTGGCACCGGTCATCGTCGTGAGTTTAACCCGCTCCCCACCGGTGACCGCCATGCGGTAAAAGTGCTGCTCGCCGGGATGCACTTCGTTGGTGGTTAGGAAGAAGTACTTTTTATCTTTCGACAACTGCGCCTGCTGCACCTCAAACTTGCCCTTGGTCAACTGCTTCTTCTCGCCGGTCGCCACGTTCACCGTGTATACGTGGGCGTACCCGTCGGCTTCGGATTGGTAATACAGCGTCTGGTTATCGACCCAGCCGAGGGTACCCAGCGCCGAATACCAGGAGACACCGGGGCCGCCTACCCAGGCTTCGTCGCGCTGACGGTCGAGGAGTTTGAGTTTGCGTGTGGCCGGGTCGAGCAGCATCAGCCAGCGGTCTTTGTTGTCGACCGACCTGACCACCAACACACCATAGCGGCCATCTTCTGACCAGTTAGGTCCCACTATAATCACCTTCCGGTCGGCGGGTTTAGTAATCAGGCTGGCTGGTTTGGTGGTATCGGCCGGTCCGGGTTTGAGGTCTGTACTGGCCACCAGCCCTTTTGATGTTTTCAGGTAATCGGGCAGGTCTTTGATGCCCGGAATGTCTTTGGTACTGACGGCAATGGCGGTATCCTTTGCGACATCGTACACAAAGAACTCGTACGACGAGGCTGGCGCACCTACTTTGGTACGGGCCTGCAGGTCTTCGGTAAACCCTGTCTCGGTTACGTAACTTGGTACAATAGCGGTCTTGGCGTCTTTAGCCGTTTTAACCAAGTTAAAGGTAACAAACTTGCCGTCGGGGCTTAGCGTCTGGCTGGTAACGGTACGGCCGTCGGTATAGAGCGGCTTGGGCTGCTGCGGCTTTTCAGCTTTGGTAATTTTGTCGCCTTCGTCTTTCTTTTCTTTCCGTTCTTTCAGCACCTCAAACAGCGAGAGCTGGTCGCGCTTGAGCCAGGTTTCCTGCTCGCTGGGTTTGGCGTCCGGTTTCTTGCTGCCCGCGTCGAAGTTCGTGATCTGAGCTATCTCGCCAGACATCAGGTTCATCCGGTAGACATTGCTGGAGCGGACAAAAACAATACTCTGTTCGTCTCCGCTGAACGTTGGGTTGCTCTCGCGGTCTACGGTGTTGGTCAACTGGCGGACCTTGCCCGTGCGGGTATCCAGCCAGAACAGATCACCCTGTTTTTCGTATAACCGCTGCGTTTTGGCCCGGTTGTAGGTACCGGCGCTGGCCGGAGGTAAGGCTATGCGCTCCGGTCGCTGAACTTTAGCCGGCGTACGGTCGGCGGTCAGCGAGATTTTGTATAGAGAATCGCTTTTAGCCTTTGCGGGATTCCAGCTAAAATAGATGGTTTTGGCGTCTTCCGACCAGAAGGGATTGCTGGGCGCGGTGCCGATCCAGCTTTTGGGATCCTGCATGATTTTTTCGACCGTCAGGGTGGGTCGGGCGGTGGTCGGCTGTGGAGCAGTGGGGTTGGGTTGCGCCCAGGCCGGCAATGTCAGCAGGCTGCACAGCACGAAGAAAGATGGCTTCATTGAATCGTTGACGAACAGATCGGTTAGATTGGGGCTATGAATTTAACCAGAAAAACCGAAACGCCGGTGTTTTCGTGCCAAACTGCTCAAAAACAAACGACTCCGGAAACGCATCAGCCGTTTTCCGGAGTCGCTGTATACCAATTGACTTAGAACTGATACAGTATCCGCACCCGCAGACCGGTCGCTGAGCTGGTCAGGCCGAACGGCGTTGTGGTAAACGGTTTACTGTAGTATGGGCTGGCCTGGAACACCAGGTTCTTCCACTGCTTTTCGGCGGCAAAGCCAATGGTCCAGCTATTGAACCATTGGGCCGGTCGGTTGGCGTGCAGTTGCGTCTCGTTAAAATCGCCCGGTGCGCGACGGTAGGTAAAGGCAATCACTTCCTTGGCGTTCAGGCTGAAGTTCATACCTGCCGAGGGCGTAATGGCGATGTTGTCAATCAGCGGAATGCGGTAGCCGAGGCTAACCGGCACCTGCCAGGTGGTGCTGTGCTGGTTGATGTTCAGGATCTCGTGACGCGGGTCAATACCGTTGGCGTAATCCCGCCGGAAGTCCCGCTTCTTATCCCTGTTAAACTGGATATCGGTGAGAAACTTACCTCCCTCAACACTCAGCCGGTTGAGACCGATGCCCAGCGTCACGTGCTTTCCGAACAGGACCTCACTGTACAAACCGCCACTCCATTGTCCGGTGCCGAGTTCGGTGCTGCCACCTATTCGAAGTTTAATCGCTGAGTTTGGCTCCGCTGCCATGGCCTCCGCCTGTGTATACTGCGGAATGGGTAGAAGACTCCGAATCCGGCGCGACCGGCGGTCCAGCCGCTCCCGGTAATAAGCCGAGTCGACCCAAATACCCCGGTTGTTAAGTGGCTCTACGTTCAACCAGGTAAATTCGGCTAGCCGCTCTGAGCCGCCTGAAGGCTGGGATGCATTACCTGTCGCCGAATGGTCGGTAGTCGGTAACTGCCGGCCAGAGGAGGGCTGTCCGCTGACCTGGTCGTTGCGGTCGTTCCCGACTGAACCGCGGTTCCGGGTAGTTGACCGGCTATCTGTACGGCTATACCGGTCGGAGCGATCAGAAATCTCTTTTGGTCGGCCTGCTCCAGTACCGGTGGCACCAGTCGGCTCGACACCGGTACTGGGTGTAGTCTGCTCCATATTATCCGGTGCATTCGGATCGGAATTAGCCGGAAGAGTTGGCGTAACGTTTGATTTCGTTTGGGCTATATCGGTCTCGGGAGTCTGGTGGTTCTGTCGCGGGGTTGCCGGCAGGGTATTTCTGCCAATACCATCATCCTTAATCTGCTCCATGTTGATGCCCTGACCACCGGACTGGGCAATCAGATCTCGGCTGCTCGATCGGCGGGTGGTTGCATAACCCTCCGGTACACGCTCTGTGACCGGTGCCGTTACGTATTTCGTAATATATACCGTATCGACCCGGTTTTGCAGGCCGGCGTGCAGCTCCTGCATTTCCGTCAGGGATTTATTCAGGGAGCCGACCGACTGACGGAGTTCCTGGTTGGTGCGGTACTGCCAGATGGTTGTTACCAGCAGGGCAACGATAGCCGCAGCGGCTGCGCTGGGTATCAGCCAGCGGGCTGCACCCGGCAGGGCCGATGCAGGCGCATGCTGATGCATATAAGCCTGCATCTGGTCCCAGTCTTTCTCCCGAAAAGCAGGATCCATGCTTTCGAGCTTTCGGCGGATAGAATCGTCAAACTTATCGGTTTTCATGATAACGAACAGGGATCGGAGGATCGGTTGGAAAAAGATGTGGGTATGCGGTTTTTATCGCCTGCTGCAGGCGCTGTCGGGCACGTAAAAAATGTGACCGTACGGTTGCTTCGTTGTTTTGCAGGAGTTCAGCAATTTCGCGAAGGCTATAGCCGTCGACTACGTGCATGGAGAAGACGGTTCGATAGACCGGTGGTAGCTCCTGAACCAGCGCCAGAATCTCGTCGGCGGCAATCCGGTCTATGACGTTATCGTCAAAAGCAATATCCATGTCCGGATCGGGTGCGGGCCCGGTCTCCAGCTTATGGTATTTCCGGTAATAGCTGATCGCCGTATTGATCAGAATGGTCCGGAGCCACGCCTTAAACGGGTATGAGGCATCGTAAGTATCCAGGCGCTGAAATACCTTCAGAAAGCTTTCGTTCAGCACGTCCTCCGCTTCTTCGATGCTGGAGGAATAGCGCAGACAAATACTTTTGGCATACCCATAAAACTGCCTGAACAGCACCCGTTGCGCTAGGGCGTTGTTGGCGCGGCAGGCGTCGATGACACTCAGTAGGTCATTCTCAACGAAAGTGGGGCGCTTCTTAAACAACAAGGGCCTTGACAGTTAAAGAGATGATAGACGTATACCTTCCAGAGTACGCACCCGAACGAATTTTCGTTGCAAAAGTTGCTCAATTTTAACGCCATTTTTACTGGCGTGCTTTTTTATAAAAATTTTGGATGCCTTGCAACGCAGCCGGGGTAACCCGCGTAATGGCGATTGAAAGCAGAGGAAAGCGCTTTCAGGATTAGATGACAGGCTCCCTATGAACATAAATCTTTTGGTGATTGGCAGTTGTCAGACGTATGGCTACGGGCTTGCGGCCGGTCAAAGCTTTGTCGACCAGTTTATCCGGCGGCTGGAGCAGTGCGGTCAGCACGTTAAGGCAGAATATTACGCGCCCGTCAGTTTACAGGCCGTACGCTACCTGCTTCCTAAACTGCCTCTGAACCAGTACGACGTAATCTTGCTGCAGGCCGGTCATTTTGAGCTTCAGCAATCCCAGCCATTCACTACATTTCTTAAAAAGCAACGTTCGGTGAACGAACTCGTGATTGCGGTCCCAGCGGATATAGACGCATTGCGGGATCTGGCTCCGCTGGTTTTGGACAAGGCCGGTTCGCCGTCGGGCAACTGGCTGATGGCGAACCTTAAGTTAGCATTTCTACGCAGTTTGGCGGGGTTTCGTACGCTGACTCGGCTGAACGAGGTACATCGGAATCTGCGGATTATCCTGAAGGCCCTCCGCCCCCACCGCCACAAGGTGTTGCTGCTGACTCCGCTGCCGCACCGGGAGCCGGTAAGCCGCTGGCTTCGCAACCGGGGGCGGACCTTGTTTATAGAGGAAGCAGCCCATCAGGGATTCAGCGTTTTTGATACCCATACCCTGATTCAACCCAGGGAAGAATATTTTATCATCGATGATCCGGCCCACCTCAATGCCGTTGGTCATGAGCTGATCGGTAGCCGGCTCTTCGATTTCTACCGGGCAGAACCAGTGGTACTGCCTGATCAATTCAAATCACCTGATCGTTTCAACGGACATCGCATGCCATAACCTTTACTCTTCCATTACCTTAAACAATTACCATTTACAAACCATGAAAAAAGTGATCATGATTGGCCTGGTGGCCGCGGCCGGATTTGGCCTGTATGGATGTAATCAGAGTCAGCAGTCTGTTGACCCGGACTCGACAATCGTAGATGCCAGCACTGCCCGACTGGCTGCAACCCTGACGAACGGTGGTGGTCGGGTAAAGCTGACAAAAGTGGAGATTTCGGCGCTACCGCCCAATGCACTGGCCCATATCGCAAATGCCTATGCCGGGTCTGAAATCAAGCATGCCGGTAAAGATGTTAATGATAATCTGGTAGTGATGATTACAACGGTAGATGGTACACCGAAAGCGCTGTTGTTTAATGCTGCCGGGGAATACCAGCAGGAACTGACGTTTGAGCGCAAAGGTGAAGGGCACAAAGGCGGGTCGTTGACCAAAATAGACGTGGCCACTCTGCCGGCTGCCGTGACTACCTACGTGAGCCAGAACCATGCCGGGGCAGAGATCAAAGGCGCGGCCAAAGATGGGGCCGGCAACATTGTAGTCATGCTCGTTCAGGACAACGTTCCGAAAAGCGTACTGTTCGATGCCAACGGGGCTTTCCTACAGGTGATGGAGATGCGTGGCGGCCCGAAAGGTGGCGGCAAAGGCGGTAAGCGGGGCGACTGGACCGAAGTAGCCGCAGCCGACCTGCCACAGGCTACCAAAGATTATATTAGCGCCAACTATGCCAACGGCCAGATCAGGCGGGCGGCCAAGAGCAAAACCGACGGCAAATTCACCGTGCTGGTGCATACCAGCGACAACCAGCACGTAGCGCTGCTGTTCGCGGCCGACGGTACCTTCGAGAAAGCGCTTACCAAAAAGTAAGCATTAAGAAGATGGGTGGTCTTCACCTGCGCCGGTGCGTCTGCCGGCGCAGGTGTGGATAGTAGCAGAAAGACATCAGGGGATCACTGGTGTCTTTTTTCTTTATGCATAAATCCAGCCGATTGCTGCAACGCAGGAATAGCGACCTGCGTATTGGCTAAAAGAAAAGGTTAGTACATAATGAAGAGAGTGGAGTTTCTTAAGTCACTGGGGTTTAGCGGAAGCGCGCTCTGGGTTTTGCTCACAGCCTGTCAGCGGGATACCGAGGTGATACCGGGGCCGGTGACCAATGGGCCGGTAGACTTCACGTTGGATTTAGGTGATCCGGCCAATGCCGTCCTCCGGAAAGGCGGAGGGTATGTAATCAGTAATGGGGTGGTCGTGGCCCGAACCCCGCACGGCGGCTTTGTGGCGGCTACCCAGACGTGTAGTCACGAGAAAAATCAGGCCGTTGTTTTTCAGGGAAATGAGTTTGTCTGCACCGTACACGGTGCCAAATTTGATACCGCCGGCCGGGGCATGAACAACTTAGGCAGTCGTGGCCTGCGCGTCTTTAAAACCGAGCTGAAGAATCTGGCCTTACGCGTTTACTCCTGACCGATCATAAACCGCCCGCAGAGCACCGGGCGGTTTATGATCGGCGCACAGGCCGGTACAACGCTTTATTGGGGCTGTTCGCTGGCTACACCAAGTTTCTGCCGCTCTTCGGTTACCCACGCCACAATGCGCTTTACCTGCTGATCGCTCAATTTGGTGTCCGTGTGGATGAGGGTGTAGGATGGTAGCGGCATATGCCCTTCTTCGAGTTCCTCGGCGATTTCTTCCAGCTTGTGATCCTGCTTCTTTTTATCGTACTGCGCGAACGTCGAAAAGTTGAGCTCGTCTTTTCCTTCGTCAATATGGTTATTCAGCCATAATCCAATGGGATTTACGCTGGCATACCAGGGGTAGGTGGTATTGTTGGAATGGCAGTCGTAGCAGGAGGCTTTCAGAGTCAGCATTACATCGTCAGGTACCTGAACGGCGTGGGTGATGTCCTGCGGTGTAGCGGCCTCGCCCTGGTTCAGATCCGGCCGGATAAACTGGATAAGCACCAGCACAACAAGCAGCCCAATGGCTATTTTGGTCTTCATAGTAAAATAAGAGTGGGTTACGGATTGAGTAAAAAGCCGGTGTCCTTTCAATGGACACCGGCAGCAGGTGCAAGTTTAGGAATAGATCAGAATAAAGCCAACGCGTTTTACGTCCAGCGGCTCAGAAACTGGGTAAATGTATCTTTGTACTGATCACTGACGGGAATGGTGATCTGACCAATCTGAATGGAATTGCGCGTGATGGCATCAATCTTTTCCAGGGCCACAATGAACGACCGGTGAACCCGCATAAACCGCCGGGTAGGCAGTTTTTCTTCCAGCGATTTCAGGCTGGTAAGCGACAGCAGGGGTTTAGGGTCATGCTGCAGATGCACTTTTACATAATCCTTTAGCCCTTCAATGTAGAGAATGTCATCAAAGGCAACCCGCACCAGCTGGTATTCTACTTTCAGAAACAGGTAATCATCTTCGGGCTCCGCCACTACCGCCGGTACCTGAACCGGATTCGCCCGCTGTACCAGGTCATAGTAGGCTTTCGCTTTCGTAGCCGCCCGCAGAAACTCTTCGTAATTGAACGGCTTCAGCAGGTAATCCAGGGCGTCCACTTTATAGCCTTCCAGGGCAAAATGGTTGAAGGCCGTAGTGAAAATAATCCGGGGCGGACGCTGTCCTGAATTACTATCCAGCACTCTGGCGAGTTCGATACCAGTCAAATCCGGCATCTGAATATCCAGAAAGATGATATCTGCCTGCTGCTGGCTGAGACCATGCAGGGCTTCTACGGCGCTGGCGTATCGACCGGTCAGGTGAAGAAACGGCGTTTTTTCAATAAAGGCGCAAACGAGTCCAAGGGCCAGCGGTTCGTCGTCGACGGCAATGCAGTTCAGGGTCATGACAGGTGCAAAGATAAACGAACGGAGTATTCGTTTTCCGGGGTCATCTCGGTAACGGCCAGCTTGTAGTTATCCGGGTATAGCAGATCGAGCCGACGGCGGGTATTGGCCAGACCGATGCCGCTGCCCTGGTCGAGCGACAGCGTTTTCTCGGCAAACAGGGTATTCCGTACTTCCAGATCCAGCGTTCCGTTATACTGCCGCACACCCACATAGATCCGGCTTGGATGCAGCGCGCTAACGCCATGCTTAAACGCATTCTCCACAAAGGGCAGTAACAGCATCGGTGCAACGGGTACATCACGCAGCGGGCTCGGCTTATCAAACTCCACCTTTACTTTTTCGGTCAGGCGCAACTGCATCAGTTGAATGTAATCCTCCACAAAATCGAGCTCCTTGCTGAGCAGGGTGGTACCATTCTGAGTTTCGTATAGCACGTAACGCATCATCCGCGACAGCTTATGCAGGGCCTCACGGGCCATATCGGTGTCGATAAGCGTCAGGGCATAAATGTTGTTAAGGGTATTGAAGAAGAAGTGGGGGTTGATCTGTGCCTTCAGAAACGAGAGTTCAGTAGTGACCTTGGCCTGTTCGAGTTCCTGCCGGATTTGGGTGTCTTTCTGCCATTTCTGCACGGCCCGGATGCTGGTGCTGATTCCTAATACAACGGTGGTGGTCAGCAACATAAACCAGTCGATCCGGACTCCCCGGCGCTGGAACCGTGGTCCGCCATCCGGATGAAACGCTTTATGCATCAGCTCGGGCAGGTTCAGGTAGAGCTCAACCTGCCGGCTCAGTACCATCACGACCGCTATTACCGCCAGCATAACGCCGACGAACAGACTGGTACGGTTCTGAAAAAGCAGTTTGGGTACCCAGACTTCCGCATTCAGGTAAAACAAACCTACCAGCAGGGAGAAGAAGATAATCTGCTTCATCCAGAACTGATACGGCAGATCGACCTGCCACGTCAGCGGTTGAAACATAAACAATGAAAACCCCAGCAGAATCCAGCCAAGTATGTGAATGAACCGGGGTACATGTTGACGCAGAGAAAAGGACATTATGCTGCTTTTTAAATTTACCGGGTTAAGTCGGTAGGACTAAATTGGTAAAAATTTATAGAAATTCCTCGAAAACGTAGAACGATGCTAAGTTTAGCTAGTCCTTCGAGTTTAATCTCTAGTACAAGTTTACACAAGCCTATCGACTAAATCCGGTTTAATCGACCGGCAGCCGGATTGTCCCGACTGAATGCCGGTTTTGGCCTATAAACCATTTTTCTGCTGATACGAGCGGCCACCTTTCTGTTTAGGATTATTCTAACCCGGGAATAGGGCAAAAAAACAGCCTGACCTCATCGAAGCCAGGCTGTCCGCAATCCATCTTTTTCCTTTACTCTAATCTTCAAATCCATACGTTATAGAAGACAGGAACGTTGCACTACCCGGGAATTTTATTCCCGTCAGAGGAAGCTAATCCAGTAGCACGGGTTCCGCGCTGTATCGCTGGGATAAGAAAACAGTTACAATCATACAGCCATCCATCAACTTCTTCGCGTATAATCGACGGTTAGCCCGATTCCGCCGACAAGTTCCGTGTTTTTACCTATAAACTCCTTCCGTGTAAATACCTTCCAGTCAGTTTTGCATTTATCGGTGAAAAGTGCCCAATAGTCGACGTTCATGCGTTGTTGGTCTATTCTGTTTTTTAGAACGCGCGAAAGGCTGTTGCTTTGGGGCATTGAATGATAATCCGCAAACAATCATGAATAAATTCTTCGTTTCTGCTCTTTTACTTACCGGACTAATGGCACCGGCTTACAGCCAGTTTCCGATGGGCGGCCCCGGTGGCCCCGGAGGATTTGGCGGGCCGGGCGGTAACCGGCAGGATCGGCAGAGCACCAACATCCCGGGCACCGCAAACGATAATACTCCTCGTGGCAACGGTAAAATCAGCGGCTTGCTGATGGACGAGTCGACCAACAAACCGGTCGAGTACGCAACGGTTGCCCTCATCAATGTTCAAACCGGCAAACCTATCGATGGAACAACCAGCGACGACAAGGGTCGGTTCTCCATCACCAAAATTGCCCCAGGCAGCTACAAGCTACAAGTTTCCTTCATGGGGTATAAGAATAAGGATGTCGACGCCATCAAGATCGAAAGAGGAACCGACATCAATCTGGGCATCGTCAAAATGGAAGCTGATGTTCGGACCCTGAACGAAGTAACCGTTACCGGACAGGCTGCCATGGTCGAAGAAAAAGTAGACCGCCTGGTATACAATGCCGAAAAAGACATTACCAATAAAGGAGGTGACGCTACCGACGTAATGCGGAAAGTGCCGATGCTGTCGGTTGACCTCGATGGTAACCTCTCGCTGCGCGGTAGCTCGAATGTGCGGGTACTCATCAACAACAAACCCTCGACCATTGTCGCCAGCAGCGTAGCCGACGCGCTGAAGCAGATCCCGGCGGATATGATCAAGACCGTTGAGGTAATTACTTCACCCTCGGCAAAATTTGATGCAGAAGGTTCAGCGGGTATCATCAACATCGTTACCAAGAAGAATACCTTGCAGGGCGCTACCCTGAACCTGGATATGGGTACCGGTAACCGGAGTTCCAACCTGGCCCTGAACGGTAGCTACCGCAATGGCAAAATGGGCTTCAACCTCGGCGGTTTCGGCCGGGCCATGTATAACGTACGGGGTGCTTTTGAGAACACCCAGCAAACCGCTTCGCCGAACGGCCGGATTACCACCATCCAATCCTCAGATACCCGCAACCAGGGCATGTTTGGTAACTACCAGTTAGGCTGGGATTATGATATCAACCAAAATACCTCACTCACCGCCAGCGTGCGCTACGGTATCCGGAATATGATGAACAGCCAGAATAACCTGCTGACGCGGACGTTCCTGCCGGGTGCAGCTATTCCGATCGTCAACGGCCGCGATGTAGACACCAAAGATTTGTCGGGAACGGTCGACGCCAACATCGCCTACACCCGCACCTACAAGCCGCAGCAGGAATTTAGTGTACTGGGCCTGTTCAGCCGGAACAACCGGACCAACAACTTTGTGGCCGATCTGCTCAGCAGCACCGACTTGCACACCATTACGGCCCGTCAGCGCAACGAAAACCTGAGCTACAACCAGGAGTCGACGCTGCAGGTCGACTACCAGACGCCGATCAAGCGCAACCAGATGCTGGAGTTTGGGGGTAAGGGCATCTTCCGTCAGGTGAACAGCGATTTCCGGTACTTCTTCGCCGACGGTCCCAATGCCGTGTATCTACTGGACAACACGCGGCCGGCCAACACGCTGGATTATGACCAGAATGTAATGGCATCTTACTTCTCGTATACTTACACTAGCAAAAGCAAGTATACCTTAAAGGCTGGTGCCCGCTACGAATACACCATGATCGATGCGCGGTTCAGTAATACAGAAGGAGGCCAGCTCGACAAAATACCGGATTATGGTAACCTGGTGCCGAGCATCAACCTCTCTAAAGGTCTGAAAGGTGGAAAGTCGATTAAGATAGGCTATAACCGTCGTCTGCAGCGGCCGGGTATCCAGTTCCTGAACCCGAACCGGAATGCCGCCAACCCGACGAACATATCTGAAGGTAACCCGTATCTGGCTCCTGAATTAACGGATAACTTTGAACTGGGTCTGAGCGGTGCCATCAAGGCATTCTACATTAACGCTACGCTGTTTGCCCGCCAGACGAACAACTCCATCACCAGTGTTCGGGATACGCTTCGGCAAAGCATCGGTGATCCGCTCAATCCTGCCTTCCAGCAGGTAATCCGGACCACATTCCAGAATATTGGTAAGGAGAATGCTTACGGGATGAACCTGTTTGCCAATGCGACACTGTTCTCCCGCTGGCAGATTGGTGGTGGTGTTGACCTTTACCATACTTTCCTGACCAACAATAACAACAACCCGCTGTATGGTGCTTCCAACTCAGGCTGGGTTGTGGGCGGCCGGATGTTTACCAGTGTTGCCTTGAAAAATGGCTGGGGTATCCAGGGTTTTGGGGGCGCACGTGGCCGGCAGGTGCAGCTCCAGGGTTACCAGGGCTCATTTGCCTTCTATAACCTGGGCGTTAAGAAAGATTTCAAGAACAAGCGGGGTAGCGTCGGTCTGGCGGCTGAGAACTTCTTTAACCATCCGTTCAAGGTTCGGTCTGAGTTCACTACGCCAATCCTGTCTCAGTCGTCTGTCATGAGTATGTACAATGCCGGTGTCCGCGCAACGTTTAGTTATCGGCTGGGTAAGATGAGCTTCGATGGTCAGGGCTTTGGCCGTCGCCGGAAGTCAGTCAACAACGATGACGTAAAGCAGGGTGGTGACAACGACAGCGGTGGCGCTCAGCAGCAGCAACAGCCGCAAGGTGGTGGCGCGCCGGGTGGTGGCCGTGGCCCACGTTAGTAGATTTAATCATAATTCTCTTTACTAAGCAGTAACCCAAACGATCCTATTTTAAGTATGAAGACCAACCAACTGTTTGCCGGCCTGATGGCCGCCGTACTGATAAGCAGTACGCCCTTAATGGCTCATTTCAACGTAGCCAATGGTCCTGAGAAAAAAGCCGGCAAGCCGGCTGCCAAAGCCGTAACGTATACGGTAGATACGGAGCAGAGTGCGCTGACCTGGAACGCCAAGAAAGTAGGCGGTGAGCATACCGGCAATGTGAAACTGGCAAAAGGCCAACTGACCGTGGACGGCAATAAACTGACTGGCGGTAACTTTGTGATGGATATGACTACCATTGTGGATACCGACATCACCAACGCTGGTATGAACAAGCGACTGACCGACCACCTGAAGTCAGAAGATTTCTTCTCGGTAGAGAAAAACCCGACGTCTACGTTCAAGATCACCAAAGCAGCACCAATTGCTGGTGCCAAAGCCGGTGAGCCCAACTATACCGTAACGGGTGATTTGAGCATCAAAGGCACAACGAAATCGATTACGTTCCCGGCTACCGTTAACGTGTCGGCCAATACCGTAGAAGCTACCGGTAAAGCCGAGATCAACCGGATTGATTACGATATCAAATACCGCGCAGCCATTATTGGTACGGCCGCTGATAAAATCATTGACGATACCTTTACGCTCGACATCAAACTAGTGGCGAACAAGGGTGATAAGGCGATGGCCGAGAAAACCAAGTAAGTAGATAATCACAAAAAAAGGGTGCCGGCTAATGCCGGCACCCTTTTTTTGTGATTATCTACTTCATCCACGTCATCTTCTCCGGAATATCCTGCTCAATCGCCTGCCGCACCCGTTCGACCAGCGCTTCTACCGGCTCATCCAGGCTATAGGTCATCGGCGGTTTAAAGCGGACAGTCAGTAGCGTATTGCGCTTTTTAAACCGCAACCCTTTTTTATCGAAGGCCCGCCGGAAACCGTTGATTACCACCGGCACGACAATAGGCTCGTTGTGTTTGATAATGTGTGCCGTACCTTTCCGCACCGGCGCATAGGGGCTGGTAGTGCCCTGCGGAAAGCTGACTACCCAGCCGTGCTGCAGCGCAATGCCGATTTTCTCATTGGCTGAGGTGTCCACATCCCGTTTTACTTCCCGGCCTTCGGCCCGCCAGGAGCGCTCTACGGTAATGGCTCCACCCATGGCAAACATCTTCGGCACAAACCCTTTTTTCATGGTTTCGGAGGCTGCTACGTAGTAATTGCGGGCACGGGGCGCAAACAGGTACATGGGCGGCAGGATGGTATTTTTAAAACCCCATTTGACCGCGCAGAATATGTGGAAGAAAGCAATGACGTCGGCAAAGTACGTCTGGTGATTCGACAGGAACAGGACATTATTGATGGGCAGGTTCTCCAGATGCTCCGTTCCTTCTATTTCTATCCGGTTGACAACCGTGTAGCGGAAGTACGTAAACCAGCCAATAATGCAAATCAGAATCCGGCGCACCAGGAGCGAGTTGCCGAACGGGTCGCGCTCAAACAGACCCAGCACATCCAGTGCGGCAAAAGGTTTTGGTAAGTAACTATATTTTGTAGGCTTGATGTATTTCATCGTACCATCAGATGATGACGTAAAAGGTAAAGCTACAATTTGCCTGCAATGTTTTCAACAAATAATACAAAAGTTGTAGTGCGCTATTCCACCATTCCGCTTTCAGATTCTTTCCCATTGACTCCTATTACCGGACCGGTCGGCTTCACAAATTCTTGCGCCTGATAATCAGGTGCTGACAAATACTATGAAAAATATTTTTTAACTGCATTAATCCTTTATCGGGCAACTCTGTCAAAGAATCAGATTTCGATAAACAAGAAAAACGAATTACGCAACCGGTGCCTATGACAGATGGTATACTTAATTTTTAAACTTTTCACTCTGTAATTGCAACAACCATGAAACGTCTTTTTCTCACTGGCATCGCTACCCTTGGATTCTTTGCTGTTAGCACTGCAACCTTTGCCCAGGTTCAGGTAGGTCTCCGGGGGGGAGCCCACTGGGGTACCGTATCCAAGCCTGAAGTTTTTGAAAGTATGATCCCGACGTTCCGCCTGTCACCGGGTCCAACCGGAGCGCTGTTTCTCGAAGTGCCAGTGAGTGAGCGTGTGTCTATCCGGCCGGAGATTGCCTATGTGCAGAAGGGCTTTATGCTTCGGGAGAGTTATAATCTGAATTTAGGTGGTTTTAACCTGCCGTTGGGCGCCAGGGTTGCCTATCAGGCACAAAATATAGAAGTACCCCTGCTGGCGAAGGTAAACCTGAGCGATGGTCCGGTTAAGCCGTATCTGTTTGCGGGTCCGGCAGTGAGTTATATGGCCGATAGCCGGGTGCAGGCCCGTGGTACGGCGCTGTTTCGTACCAAGCCGATCAATCTGGATGCCGATTTCGGCGGCTGGATGAACAAATGGGATTTCAGCGGTATTGCCGGTGCTGGTGTGTCGGTCGATGCCGGAGCTGGTAAGTTCTTTGCAGAAGCCCGCTACGAGCATGGTTTTACGCGGCAGATTCAGGTGCCGGTTGTAAACCTGCCGGTCCGTAACCGCGGTGTCAATGTATCGCTAGGATATTCGTTCCCAATCGGGCAGTAAGATAATAGAGTAGTATCTGTAGGGTGAATACGTACCCACCGTTCAACCTTTCCACCGTAACTAGTTTTTTTACCGTAACGCTGTAGATACACAAAAGCCCGGTGCATATTGACACCGGGCTTTGTTATGTAGAACGGAACGGGTCGGCAGTTTTAGTTAATATCTGGAGGAGGAACGGCCAAAACGGAATACAATTCCGTTCTACAGAGCTGCAAACTTCGCTTTTCCCGCATCCAGATATTCTGCAAAGGAGTTGACATTCAGATCGTAATTTTTTGGTTTCACCAGCAGATTACCGTCGTGGTCGACGATGCAGTAATGCGGCTGGGCGTTATTGTTGTACTTCACAATTTGCAGGTCGGCATTCTGGGCACCAATGGTCTTCTTCTGCTTATTGTCGTATTTGGATACATACCATTGCGACTCGGGCAGTTCCGTTTTATCGTCTACATACAGCGCGACCACCACAAAATCATTGCGCAGGCGGTTCAGCACGGGGGCTTCTGACCAGACACGGGCTTCCATTTCCCGGCAGTTGACGCAGCCGTGCCCTGTGAAGTCGATAAAAACCGGTTTGTTTACCTTTTTGGCATAATCCAGCGCCTGCTGGTAATCAAAAAAGCCCTGGATACCGTGCGGCAGCCTGAACAGCTCGGCGTATTTCGGTCGCTCACTAAGAGCCGTTGTCTGGCCGTCGCTTCCAACCGATGCTGTGCGGCCCTGCAGACTGAAATCCTGCGACGTTTCCGGCGGCAGGTAACCGGCCAGCGCTTTCAGCGGAGCGCCCCACAGGCCCGGAACCATGTATACCACAAAGGCAAACGTAACAATGGCCATTAGCAGCCGGGGAATACTGATGTGGTTTACCTCACTATCGTGCGACAGGCGTATTTTGCCCAGAAAGTAAAAGCCGATCAGCGAGAAAATGACAATCCAGAACGACAGGAATACTTCACGGTCGAGCAGGCCCCAGTGGTATACTTGGTCGGCAATGCTCAGGAACTTCAGGGCCAGGGCTAGTTCCAGAAAACCCAGCACTACCTTGACGGAGTTCAGCCAGCCGCCCGATTTGGGCAGGCTCTTGAGCCACTGCGGAAAGGCGGCAAACAGCGAAAACGGGATGGCAAACGCCGACGAAAACGCAACCATGCCAATAATTGGCTTCATGACTTCACCACCCGCCGAGGCTACCAGCAAACTGCCCACAATGGGACCGGTGCAGGAGAACGAGACCAGCACCAGGGTAAAGGCCATAAAAACGATACCCAACACCCCACCCCGTTCGGCCTGTGCATCGGCGCTATTAACCAGCGAACTGGGCAGCACAATCTCAAACAGCCCTAAGAATGAAAGGCCAAAAATGAAGAAGATAGCGAAGAAAAGCAGATTAGGCAACCAGTGGGTGCTGACAAAATTAGCAAAGGCGGGACCGTTAATCCGCGATACCAGCGTACCAATCAACACGTAAATGGCGATAATCGATACCCCATACAGCAGCGCCTTCATAGCCCCGTGGTTCTGCTTGGTGAAATAACTTACCGTCATCGGGATAATCGGAAACACGCAGGGCGTCAGCAGCGCGACCAGGCCCGACAGGAAGGCCGCAATGATAAAACCAGTCAGCGATTCGTCCGGAGTATCGGTATTCTGTATGGCGTCTACCGTAGCACCTGCCGGGTTGGTTACTACCGTCTGACCAGCGGTGGCCGTGTTATTCGGACTCGCAGCCGCCGATGGCGCTACCGCCGAGGCTACAGCGGTGGTATCATTAATGGCTGGCGTGGTGGGGGGGGCTGGTGTCGTACCCGACGCGGGGAGATTACCGCCTACCGCTGTGGGAGCCGGAGTGGGTGTAAGATTCGTTGACGGGGTGGCTGGAGCGGCTACTCCGGAGGTTTTAATGGAAACGGTCAGTTCATTTTCGGCCGGCGGCAGGCATACAAGATCTATATTGGAGCAGGTCTGATATTCGACCGTACCTTCGACAACCGGATTGGGCTTTATAATTCTGACTTTCTGGATAAACGTAGCTTTGTTGGCAAAGTACCGGACTTTCCCCTGCCAGACCTCATCGAATTTCTCTTTAACCCCAACCGGAGTCAGATTACCTACCTTTTGGTATGTGTCAGAAGCTTTAAATTTTACGGCCGTGGGAATAGGGCCGAGGTCCGGATCTATATCTGAGGAATAAATATACCAACCCTCATCAATAGTGGCGGTAACCCGGATATCTACTACATCGTTGACCTTAGCATTGGCCCCGGCTGAACTCATTGTCCAGGTGACCGGAATCTTACGAATCTGCGCCTGTGCATACTGAACAAATAAGAAAACTGTCAGCAGGCAGGACAGGATTCGAACGGAAACGTTTATGGATCGCATAGTTTGGTCTGATCGGCAGTGAGTCTATCCTGCATAACAACCGATTTGCAAAAATATTTCCCTTATAACGTTAAACTCTCGATAGTCCCCAAAAAAACACCGTCCCGGACAAGTGTCGGGACGGTGTAATAACAACCAACCTATGATTGAAGTAAGATCTAATACGTAAAAAGGATAGGGTTTAGGGGACTTTCGGGTTTAGTGCCGACCGGGTAATCGGCCAGCCAGGTAGTCAGGTCATTTTGCTGATAGCTGTTGCGCGGCTTGATGATCGTCTGGTCTTTATCCATGTAGATCATCGTCATCACCTTCCGGGGTTTGTCGGACCGGTTCGGTCCGGCGCGGTGGAAGGTCCAGCCGGCATGGTAGCTTACTTCGCCGAGCTCAAAGGGCGTGTCATTCATCGAGAAATTAAGCTCCTTCAGCTTATCGGCCAGCAGTTGCTCACTTTCGTCACTGATCTCCACGTCGCGGCCGATCTCGACAGTCTGACTCTTTTCGGCAAAGGCCAGCGGACCCATCTCCATTGGGGTATGCTGGAAGGGAATCCAGACCGTAACGGTTTTGGGTGTAGCCAGCGGCCAGTAAAACTGATCGGCGTGCCAGGGGGTAATGCCGCCCGACGGCTCCTTGTACAACGCCTGGTCGTGGTAAAGGCGGACGCCCTCCACTTCCATCAGATCCGCGGCTATCTTCGCCAGCCTTCGCGAAAAGACAAACTCTTTGGCTTCGTCGTTTTCCCGCCAAAGATTCATGATTTGGAGAAAGGCACGCTCATACGTCGTGCGCTCCTCCATGGGTTTGGTTAGGGTATTGAGTTTAAAAACTAAGTCTGTGATCAGTGTACCGTAATAATCGAGAACGGCCGGGCTTAAAACGTCTTTTAATTTGACATAGCCGTACTCCTGGTAAAAGGCAATGGCTTCACGACTTACTGCATAGGGCTCATCCAGTTCTTGAAGAAGTAAGCTCTTGTCAAGTTGGACTTCCATGTAGCGTTCAGGTAAAAAGGTCTTGGGCTTAGGAACAATCAGATGTCACAAAATTAACATAGAAAGTATCTGAAAAATGCTAAATTTTTTTCAAATTTGTGTAGTATTTTGACTTTGCTTAATCCTTTAACAATAGAGTTGGTTAAAATTGGCAATATTTTGAAAGCATTATTTGAAAAGGTTACGATTGGGGAGCAAAATTCACTGCTAGTGAAGCGACTGCGGATGACGGCCTTTGACGCGCCCTGGCATTATCATCCCGAATATGAACTCACCTATATTATACGTAGTACCGGTAAACGGTTTGTCGGCGATCATATTGGGAGCTTCGATGTCGGCGATCTGATCCTGATTGGGCCTAACCTACCGCACTCCTACCGCAACGACGATGGGATTACCGTTCCGGCCGAAGCCGTGGTCGTTCAGTTTCCGGCGACGTTCGGCGAGACGTTGCTCAGTAACCTGCCCGAAGCCGAACGCATCCGGCAGATGATGAACCGCTCGCAATACGGTGTTCAGTTCAGTCCCAGCCTGAGCCAGACAATCGGCCGCCGGCTCGAACGGTTGGTTAACCGCACCGGCATGGACCGCGTTCTGGACATGCTGGGTATCCTCAATGACTTGTCAGCCGATTCAGAGGTAGTCTTGCTGGCGAGCGATGGGTATGAGTTTTCGGCCAGCGAGGCTGATACCGAACGGATGAAACGGGTGCTGGACTATACATTGAGCCACTTTCGGGAAGAAGTCCGGGTCGATGATGTGGCATCAGTAGCGGGTATGGCCACGGCGGCTTTCTGCCGGTACTTTCGCCGGCGCACCGGCAAATCGTTTATTGAATACCTGACCGAACTGCGCATCAGCCATGCCCGTAAATTACTGACGCAGGCGGATCTGAGCGTGGGGCAGGTCGGGCTGGAGTGTGGGTTCAACAACATCTCGCATTTTCACCGGCAATTCAGGCTTCAGACGGGTACTACGCCCCTGAAATACCAGGCCGCTTACCGGGCTGGATAGAAGCGTATCGCAGTCAAAAAACTTACCCGCTGTATCGGTTAAAGCTGTACCTTTGTGGCTTATTTAACCGGTAATCACGATTATTCGTTATATGTCAACCGCAACGACCACTATCGCCCGCGACACCCAGGTTTTTGACCTGATTGCCAAAGAAAAACATCGGCAGGAGTCGGGTATTGAACTCATCGCTTCCGAAAACTTTACGTCACCGCAGGTGATGGAAGCGGCCGGCAGTGTTCTGACCAATAAATACGCCGAAGGTTTGCCGGGGAAACGCTACTATGGCGGCTGCGAAGTGGTAGACGAAATCGAACAACTGGCCATCGACCGGATCAGGGAACTGTTTGGCGCGACCTGGGCCAACGTGCAGCCGCACTCCGGTGCCCAGGCCAACACGGCCGTGTTCCTGGCCTGCCTGCAACCGGGCGATACCATCCTGGGCTTCGACCTGTCGCATGGCGGTCACCTGACCCACGGTTCGCCGGTAAATATCTCCGGTAAGTACTTTCGCCCTACCTTCTACGGCGTTGAAAAAGAGTCGGGTGTTATCAATTACGATAAAGTAGAAGAGACGGCCATGCGCGAGCGCCCGAAGATGATGATCTGCGGGGCCTCGGCCTACAGCCGCGACTGGGACTATGTGCGCCTGCGGGCGATTGCCGACCAGATTGGTGCCCTGCTGCTGGCCGACATCTCACACCCGGCCGGTCTGATCGCCAAGGGTCTGCTGAATGATCCGCTGGAGCATTGCCATATCGTGACCACGACAACGCACAAAACGCTGCGTGGTCCACGCGGTGGTCTGATCATGATGCGGAACGATTTTGAAAACCCGTTCGGCATTAAAACGCCGAAGGGTGATATCCGGATGATGTCGTCGCTGCTTGATTCGGGCGTGTTTCCCGGCACACAGGGTGGCCCGCTGGAGCATATCATTGCCGCCAAAGCGGTTGCTTTCGGTGAAGCGTTATCCGATGATTTTGCCGACTACGCTACGCAGGTGAAGAAAAACGCCCAGGCCATGGCCAAGGCGCTGCTGGATCGCGGTTACCAGATTATCTCGGGCGGTACCGACAACCACCTGATGCTGATCGACCTCCGCTCAAAAGGATTGACCGGCAAATTGGCCGAAAATACGCTGATTAAAGCCGACATCACCATTAACAAAAACATGGTGCCGTTCGACGATAAGTCGCCAATGGTGACCTCCGGTATCCGCGTGGGTACGCCGGCCATGACCACCCGTGGCCTGAAAGAAGCCGACATGGAGCGCATCGTCGACTACATGGATACCGTACTAATGAATCACGACAATGACGCCAAACTTTCAGCCGTAAAAGACGACATCAACAGCTGGATGAAAGCGTTCCCGTTATACGCATAATGGAATTTTGATTGAGTGATTGAATGATTGAGTGATTGAATGGCAGCTACGACGCATACGCTTTATTTAATCACTCAATCACTCAATCATTCAATCACTCAATACAATCAGAGATGCCTTTAGATCAATCGTTTGAGGAAGAAGAGGAAGAGTTAATTGATGATAGCGGTAAGGAAATGACCTTCCTGGAGCACCTGGAAGAACTCCGCTGGCATATCATCCGGGCTGTGGGCTCTATTCTGGTATTTGCCATCACCGCGTTTATTTTTATCCGCGATATTTTTGAGCATGTGATTCTGGCACCAGGCCGTCCGAATTTCTGGACGTACCGGCAGATGTGTAAGCTGGCCGACGTGTCCGGTTATGCCGATCTGTGCGTTAAAAAGCTGGAATTTGAGCTACAGGCGCTGGGTGTAGCCGACCAGTTTACGATGTCTCTCACAACGTCCGTTATTATCGGTTTGTGTTTTGCCTTCCCGTATACGTTTTGGGAGATTTGGCGGTTTATCAAGCCCGGTCTCAAGAGCACGGAGAAGAAAGCAGCCAGGGGAGCTGTATTCTTTGTGTCTGCCCTGTTCCTAATGGGCTTGTTCTTTGGGTATTACATTGCCTCACCGTTGGCTATCAATTTTTTGGCCAATTATACGGTTTCCCCGCAGATCAAAAATCAGTTTGATATTACGTCCTACATCTCTATTCTGGCTACGCTTTCCCTGGGTTGTGCGCTGATGTTCCAGATGCCAATTGTCGCGTTTGTATTGTCAAAAGTTGGGGTGCTAACGCCGGCTTTCATGCGGGAGTATCGGAAGCATGCGTGGGTGGTTATTCTGGTGGTGGCTGGCATCATTACGCCGTCGCCGGACATTTACAGCCAGATTCTGGTTGCTTTCCCACTGGCCATGCTGTATGAGGTAAGTATCCTGGTGTCCGGCTCCATTCAGCGGCAGCGGCTGAAAGAGCAGCAGGAGTTGATGAATGACTAAGCATGCAATACGATTTCAGAACATACCATTACCGTTCCATCAATGCGGCTAATGAGCAGGAGCGGGCAGCTATCAATCAGGAGCTGAAAGACCTGTATGCCTCGCTGCCGGACGACGAGAAAGCCGAGTTCAACAAGCAGCTACAGACGTTTCTGGCCCGCGAAATGGGGCGGCTCAAATCCGACTACGAGTCCATTAACGGGGCTCAGGGAGACAATTGATTTGGGATTGGGGATGTCGGATTTGGGATTTAAACAAGCACTCGCCATTAAATCCCAAATCCGACATCCCCAATCCCCAATTCCTTTAGCTGTTCCGGATCAGCGTAGCGTAAAACTGAATGATCTTTTTGTAATCGCTGATGCTGATGCGCTCGTTGGTGCCGTGGATGCTCTTGATTTCCTCATCGTTCAAACGGGTGGGTAAAAAGCGGTAGACATTGGGCGATAGGCCGGTGAAGTAACGGGCGTCGGTGGCTCCTAACATCAAATATGGCGCCACGATAACCTCCGGAAAAACACTCCGGATGGTCTGGTGCAGGCGCTGGAAAGCAGGCGCATTGGGATCTGATAAGGGTGAAGGACTGCTGGAGAACTGGCCGAACTCAGTTACCGTGATCGCTTCGTTGTCAATTACTTCCCTAACCCGTTCGATAACGCTGGTCGGCGTCTCTCCCGGTAAAATGCGGAAATTGAGGATGGCTTTGGCGTCAATGGGTAGTACATTGTCTTTAACTCCAGCCTGAAAGATAGTGGGCGCCGTGGTCGTACGGATCATGGCGTTGCTTGAATTAGCTCCAGCAAGTATATTCTTGACAATAGGGCTAAATAACCAACGGTTGGCAAATACCAGCCGCTGCCCGAACGGCATTTCCGGACCAATATAACTAAACAGGTGATTGGCTCCGGCATCCAGCCGGGCCGGAAACGGGTGTTTCTCCAGCGTAGCCACCGCGTCAGCCACCAGCCCTATGCTGGTACGCGGAGGTGGCATAGACGAGTGCCCACCTTGGCCGACCGCACTCAACTCCAGACTGACATAGCCTTTCTCCGCAATACCCACCAGGGCCACCGGCCGGGTTAATCCCGGCATTCCATCGGTTTTTATGGTGCCGCCTTCGTCCAGCACGTAGTCAAACGTGATGTTCCGGCTCTTGAGGGCATTGGCAATGGTGCGGGCACCCCGATTACCGCTGGCTTCTTCATCCTGCCCAAATGCCAGATAAATAGTCCGCTCCGGCTGGAAACCGGATTGCAGCAGGAACTCGGTAGCCTCCAGAATACCCAGCACGGTCGTTTTGTCGTCGAGGGTACCCCGTCCGTAGATGTAGCCGTTTTCGATCAGGCCGGCAAACGGAGGGCGTTTCCACATGCGCTCCGTACCCTGAATAACGGGCACCACATCATAATGGCCCATCAGCAGCACGGGCTTCAGCGTCGGATTACGACCCGGCCATTGGTACAGCAGACCGTACTGGTTAAAGGTTTCTCGCTTAAGGCGACTATGAACGAGCGGATAGGAGCGCTCCAGAAACCGGACAAACTGGTCGAACTGGGTAGTATCGGTCAGGGAATAGTCGGCGTACGAAACGGTGCGTATCCGGAGCGCCTGCGCCAGCCGGGTTACGGCCGAGTCGCTGACCGCCACGGCCGGCGCCGGTGGTACATTGGTCAGCTGTCTGGAAGTGAAGAACAGTGTTCGGAGTATCAGGGTAACGATCAGCAGCAACAGGGCCGACAGCAACAGGCGAAGCAGGCGTTTCATCAATCTGGTTTGTTACGAGTAGGGTTAGATCATACCTCTGGCTTTCAGTTCCAGGTATTTGTTTACGGTGTTGGCCGTGAGGTTCCGGGGTGCGGTCAGGATAGTCTGAATGCCGTATTGCTGCAACTCTTTTACAATCTGCTTCTTTTCATGCGCAAATTTTTCGGCGATGGTCTTCTGGTATACCTCTTCGGTTTTAGTGGCCGGTTTATGAAGCAGCGCAGCCAGTTCGGTGTTCTCGAAGAAAATCACCAGCAGCAGGTGGTCTTTGGCCAGTCGGCGCAGGAACGGTAACTGCCGGTGCAGGGCATTCACTGTCTCAAAATTAGTAAAGAGCAGCAGCAGACTACGCTGACGGATGTGTGTCCGGACGGTGGCGTATAAGGCTTCATAATCCGATTCCAGAAAGCGGGTCTTCTGCCGGTACAGCAGTTCCAGGATCTTCAGCATATGCCCTGGCCGGCGCTCGGCGGGTAGTAGCTGACCGATGCGGTCGGAGAAGGTCAGGATACCGGCGCGGTCCTGTTTCAGCAGGGCAATGTTACTCAGCACCAGGGAGGCATTGATACCGTAGTCGAGCAGGGTCAGGCCCTCGAAAGGTGATTTCATCATCCGGCCCTTGTCGATGAGGCAGTACACCGCCTGCGACCGTTCATCCTGGTAGGCATTAACCATCAGGTCGGTGCCGCGGGCGTCGGAGCGCCGGGCGGTGGCTTTCCAATTCATGGTCCGGACATCGTCGCCCCGAGTATACGGCCGCACCTGTTCAAATTCCATGCTGTGACCCAGCCGCCGGACGCGCTTGATGCCTATTTCACTCAGGCGGTTGGTAGCGGCCAGCAGTTCATACTGGCGCATTTGCAGGTACGAGGGGTACACCGCCACCTGTTTATCCTGCGAAAACTGATACCGGCGCTTTACCAGTTGCAACGGACTCATTACGTATACGTTGACCGCGCCGAAGCTGTATTCGCCCCGGCGGGTGGGCCGCAGTTCATACCGGATCAGGTTAGTTTCATTCGGTTTCAGGCTGGCTCGGAACAGGACATCGCGCCGTTGGAACTGGAACGGTATTTCGTCGATGATCTCCAGATAGACAGGAAAGTTATAGCGGTTTTCGAGGTAAATGGTCACCGGATTATCATCACCGTTCGACAGACGGTCGGTTACGTCGCGCCGGGCAAAAAAGCCTTTCCGGGTTCGGAACAGCATATACCCTTCGATGAGGCATAAGACCAGAAAAACGAGGAGCGCCAGCTGAGCGGCCGGAAACAGAACCGGCAGGGCATAAGCGGCCACAAACAGCAGCACCAGCCCAATCAGAGCGAGCCAGAAGCGGATGGAGAAGTAAAGCGCTTTCAAGAAAAACAAGGCAGAGCGAAGACGGTAGCTAAAATAGCACAGAATGTTGAGGAACGGACAAATTCGGCAAAAGACTCCGCTCATTTAATCATTTCTGGTCTCCGCTTCGTCAAAGCGGTGTCAATTCCGGTTATCTTAGCGTTTTTTCCGACCAGTGGTCAGGAAGAAAGTCTGGTTCAGGTGGCGGCAATCACCTGCTGAAACGGGTAGCGTACTACCCCTGGCTGTACCCCATGCTGTTTAATTCGCTTCAGTTTCTTCTCTACTTCGTTGTCGTAACGCTGACGTATTTCAGCCTGCCCTGGCGGGGCCGATGGGTGTTGCTGCTAACGGCCAGTTGCTACTTCTACATGGTGTTTCAGCCCCCGTACCTGCTGATCCTGCTGCTTACCATTGTCATTGACTACATCGCCGGTATCTGGATTGAGAAAACTGAAGGAAAAACCCGAAAGTGGCTGCTCATTATATCGCTGATCTCCAACATCGGGATTTTAGCATTCTTTAAATACCTCGGCTTTTTCACGGAGAATATTTCGGGCGTGTTTAATGGGCTGGGCATGCCGGAACTGGCGCAGGAGATCACGTCGCTGGTTAACCGGATTTTCGTTAAAGTGCTGCATGTATTCGGGCAGAGCGGCATATCGTCCTTCAAGGATAATATGAGTATTCTGCCCATCGGTCTGTCGTTCCATACGTTCCAGGCCATGAGCTATACCATTGAGGTGTACCGGGGTCACCAGAAGGCCGAGCGGCATTTCGGCGTTTATGCGCTCTATGTGATGTTTTACCCGCAGTTGGTGGCGGGTCCCATTGAGCGCCCGCAGAACGTCCTGCATCAGTATCATACTTATTTTCCGTATAATTTCGAGAATGTGAAGGCCGGGCTGATGCAGATGGCGTTCGGGTTTTTCAAGAAAGTGGTGATTGCCGACCGTCTGGCGCTGGTGGTTAATCACGCCTATAACGACCCGGCCCAGCATAATGGCCTGACCTTACTGATTGCCACGTTCTTTTTCACGTTCCAGATTTACTGCGACTTTTCGGGCTACTCCGACATTGCCATCGGAGCCGCTCGTGTGATGGGCTTTACGCTGATGGAGAACTTCAAAGCTCCCTACTTTGCCCAGTCTATTTCGGAATTCTGGCGACGCTGGCATATCTCGCTGTCAACCTGGTTCCGTGACTATATGTATATTCCGCTGGGGGGAAACCGCGTGGGCGAAAGCCGGAAATACGTGAACCTGATGCTGGTGTTTCTGGCCAGTGGTCTGTGGCACGGAGCCAACTGGACGTATGTGATCTGGGGGGGACTGAACGGCTTTTACCAGATAGCCGCCACCCTACGCGATAAAGTGCTGAACCGGGGTAATCCGCCGGGCGGACCGGCTTCGGCCGAGGCAAAACCGAAAGTAGCCCGACTGGGCTTTGCCGCTACCCCCGGTGCTATGGCGACTCCGCCTTCCATTGTGCGGATAATCAGCAACACCCTGTTTACGTTCGTGCTGGTGATGCTGACGTGGGTGTTTTTCCGTGCTGCGAGTACGTCGGACGCCTTTCTGATTCTGCGCAAAATTGCCGGTCTATCACTCAGCAATTCGATCAGTACACCCCTGAACGTAACAGAAATGTGGTTCAGTGTCTTTCTGATTGCCGCGCTGATGGTGAAGGAATATTATTTCCTGTATATACCGACACGCAGCACTGTACGGTTTTACGGGCTGATAACGCTGATTGCGCTGCTTTGCTATTTCTTTGGGGTATTTACCTCGAACCAGTTTATCTACTTCCAGTTCTGAGGAATCTTATTCGTTGCGGGTGACACTGCGGCCGGTCTTGGTGGCAATGCGAATCCGGTACACAACGCGTTTAGGCGGGGCCGTATAAGCGGTAGTGTCCTTACCGTTGTTGTACTGCGGTGTTTCGTGTGGGTATAGGGGTGGCGTTCGTACACCCAGTCGCTGCTCGACGGCAAGCCGCTCGTCTCCTTCGAGTTCTTCATAGGTACCCTGTACGACTACACTGCGCCAGATGTCCGGCGCTACCATTTCGTCAACCTCAAAGCAAACGGCCGGGTTCTTGCGCAGCATCTGGATCTTGGTGCCTTCGCGGGTCTGGCCGTAGATATAGTAGCCGTCGAACAGGTAGGTAATCGGTTCGATCAGCACCTGTCCGTCGGCTGCGCAGGCAATACGACCAAAGTATTGCTGGCGGAGAATTGAATCGACTACGTCGGAGGTTAGCTCACGTAACATGGCGGTAGCGGGTTAAAACAAGTTATAAACTCTCGACCTTCTGCTGAACCAACTGATTCAGAATCTGCCCATCAATCGTGCCCTCATGCCGCCAGACCTCCAGTCCGTGATCAAACAGAATAAACGCCGGCAACTGCTGAACATTAAATGTCCGGGTGATTTCCGGCTGTGCGTCGGTATCTACCTTCGTAATCTGAACGTAACTGCCCATGGCTTTTTTCAACCCCTCCACCACTGGTGATGAAGCCGGTTTGCCGCCTGGGCTCTGTGGTTGCCTGAATGGAAAGACCAGCAATACCACAGGAAGGGGCTGGGGGCGTTGTATAGCCTTTCTTACCGATTCCATACGCTTTTTAATTGTAAACAGGGCCGTAGCTGGCCGCTGTAATTCTTTACCAAAAGTAGCGGGTTGGCGGAGGCTATCCCATGACTTTGGTCAGCGTACTACCTGATACTAACTTGACAAACTCAATGATCAGCACGCTTAGTCCCGCTACGGCCGCTGCCCACATAAGCTGCGTCATGTCCGGAGCTGATAAAGCAAAGATGTTCTGAATGGCGGGCACCCACCAAATAAGAGCCGACAGGGCCAGACTCAACAGCACCATCCCTGTAAGGACCGGATTATAGCGATGGCGTTGCCGGAAGATAGACCGGGCAGAGCGATTGGTGTACGTCAACCCTATGTTGGACAGCAGCAAGGTCAGGAAGAGGGTAGTCCGGGTAACCGTTTCGTCAGTGCCGGCCTTCTGACTCTGCCAGTATAAGCCCAGCAGACCGACCGTGACGACGGCTCCCTGCAAACAGCTCAGAACGAGCTCCCGCCAGCTAAAGAGGGTATCGGACTGGCGAAGGCGCTGCTGCATGATGTGGGGTTCGGCCGGTTCGCTTTCGTAGGCGATGGAGCAGGTTGGCCCCATAATCAGCTCAAAAAAGATGACATGGACCGGCAGAAAAAGCGTAGCCTCCGACCAGTGCAGCAACGACGGCAACAGCACGATGGCGATCAGGGGAATGTGAATGGAAATGATGTACTGAATGGCTTTCCGGATGTTTTCGTGGATGGTACGGCCGGTGGCGATGGCCTTGACCATCACCTGCAGGTCGTCGTCGAGGAGGACCAGTGAAGCGGCCTGGCGGGCAATTTCGGTTCCTCTGGTACCCATAGCCACGCCAATATGGGCGGCTTTGAGGGCCGGGCCGTCGTTGATACCGTCGCCGGTCATAGCTACGGTTTCGCCGGTTGCTTTCAGGGCGTTGATGATCCTGAGTTTGGCTTCCGGAAACATCCGGGCAAAAATGGAAGTCTTTTTTACCTGTTCCCGGAGCTCGGCATCCGACAAGTTAATGATTTCCTGCCCGGTCAGCACGGGCGTTTCATTTGTCAAACCGGTCTGCCGGGCAATCTCCCGGGCGGTCTGCGGGTTATCGCCCGTCACCATTTTAACGCCTATGCCGGCCTGGTAAAAGTCCTGGAACACGGCCGATATATGCGGCTTTGGTGGATCGTTCAGCGCCACAAGACCCAGTAACTGCCACTGAAAGTCCTGCTGTTCGGCCGGAAAGGGGGCATCCTTTGGCCAGCTGCCCTGCGCTACGCCCAATACCCGGTAACCAGCGTTGGTCAGTTGGTCGACCGCCAGCGCCCATTGGGCCTGCTGACCGGCCGGGAGGTTTTGCAGACTCAGTATCCTTTCCGGCGCCCCTTTGGCGGCAATAATACGCTCTCCCGACGGCTGTAGGTCAAACACATGGGTCATCATGGGCGGTTGTCCACCGAGTGGGTACTCGTGAATCTGCGTGGCTAACGTTCGCTGATCGTTGGGATGATACGTGGTGTAGGCTTTGTGAATAGCCTGCTCCAGCGAGTCGGTGGGTTCGGTTTCGCTGGACCACATGGCGTATTCCAGCACCCGTTTCTCTGCTTCATTGAGCGTATCCTGGAGTGACCGGGGGGCAGGATTGTTTACCGCGTAGACCTGCGCCACTTCCATCCGGTTTTGGGTAATCGTGCCGGTTTTGTCCAGGCAGATGACCGTAGCGGACCCCAGAGCTTCTACCGTTTGGGGCTGTTTGACCAGGATGCGCTGCCGGCTCATGCGCCAGGCACCCAGCGCCATAAAGCTGGCAAAGGCAACGGGGATTTCTTCCGGCAAAACCGACATGGCCACCGTGAGTCCCTGCAGCAGTCCGCCGAGTAAACTGCCGGTTCGCTGATAGTGAACCCCAATGGCCACCAGACAGACCAGCACCCCAATCAGCGCCATGGTGCGCACAAACCGGCTGACCTGCTTTTGCAGGGGTGTGGGGGTAGACGTGATTTCGGCGAGCGATAACCCCAATTGCCCCATTTGGGTCTCCGGACCCACCGCCGTTACCTTTACGTAGCCCCAGCCGCCGGTTACGCTGGTGCCCGAGTACACAGTGTTGCCGGGCGTTTTATCAACCGCTATTGATTCGCCCGTCAGCAGCGATTCATCAACGCTCAGGTCGTGGGCGGTAACCAGATTGCCGTCGGCGACGATCCGCTCGCCTTCACTAATCACCATCAGGTCATTCAGGACCACATCTTCGGCCGGAAGGGTCTGTTGCGCTCCGTCGCGGATAACGGTAACGGTGGGTGCCGACAAGTCGCGCAGGGCCTGCAGGGCTTTGTCGGAGCGTCGCTCCTGATACAGGGAAATACCCGCTACGGCCATCAGCGCCACCAGCAATACACCGGCATTGAACCAGTCACCAAGCAGGGCATACAATCCGATGGCGCCCACTAACAGTAAAAACATCGGCTCCGTTACTATTCCGGCGATGGTAGACAGCAACCCCCGGTTGGTGGTCGTTACCTGCCGGTTCCGGCCGGCAACGGTGCGCCAGTAGGTTACTTCTTCGCTGTTTAAACCGGTTACGGAAACGTTTTCGACTTGCATGTTACAAGTTGCTTACAACGGGACTGGGTGTTTGCCGGCGTTTCTGCTGTTTCTTAAAATAGCCTCTGAACAGAACGTTATGCTTGAGCGCTTCCATATTCTCGTCAAACTTAGCCGTTCCCTGCTGAACATTGCTCATGGTTCTGGTCAGGTTATGCTGAAAAGCGGTGTCGGCCAGCAGGGTACCGGCCGCGCCCTGCCCTTTTTGGATCTGCTGCGTCAGTGTTGTTAGCCCGGCTACCAGGGAATCGGCCCGCTGGCCGGTTCGGTTAATATGGCTCAGGACGGAGGTAAACTGCTGCTTCATGCTGGTATCGCGCAGCAGGTAACCGGCATTGCCTTTCCCGTTTTCAATATCGCCCACAATGGTGCGCAGGCCTGTGGCGGCCGTATGGACTTCGGCACCCGCTTTCCGGACACTCTGAGCGGTCTGGTCGATGTGATTCACCAGCGATTCATCCGTCAGCAACTTGTCCAGCACAGGGCTTTGGTTAAGCTTGCGGCCGAGGCCTTTTAGTTCTTCGGTAATAACCACCAGATTGTCGTTAGACTGCCCCAATGTGTTCAGTAGTTCACTAACGGCAACAGGCTGCACTGTACCAAGCCTATCCCCGTCATGGACCATGGAGGCATTACCTGAAACGGGGGTGATGGTGATAATGGTGTTGCCCATCAGACCGTCGGTGCCGATGGAGGCAATGGCGGATGTTTTGATAAAGGGTTGGGCGCTCTTCTCAATCATCATCACTACCTCAATGACCGTATCGCTTCGGATGGTGAGTTTATCGACGGTACCAATGGTAATGCCGCCAAAGCGAACGTTGTTGCCGACCATCAGACCCGATACGTTCCTGAAATGGGCACTGACCCGGACTACGGAGCTGAACAGGTTACGCTGACTTCCCAGCAGGTACAAGGTGATAATCAGCAATACAGACCCGGCCACCACAAAGGCACCGAGCTGAAGATTTTGGGAGGTGCGGCTTTTCATACGAACATCAGCTTGAGGTTATAAGAAGAAGGCGGTCACACGCGGGTCGTCTGACCGGCTGAGCGACTCAAACGTTCCGATGTGTTGGCACCGCCCGTCGATGAGCACAGCTATTCTATTGGCGGTATACTCGACACATTTCATATCGTGCGAAATAATAATGGCCGAAGTGTTATACTTTCGCTGCACATCCAGAATCAACTGGTTAATCTCGCGGGCGGTAATGGGGTCCAGCCCAGTCGTCGGCTCGTCGTACAGGATAATGTCCGGCTTCAGAATCAGGGTACGGGCCAGGCCGATGCGTTTCCGCATCCCGCCCGACAGCTCGGCCGGCATCATATCGACGGTATGCGCGAGCCCGACGTTCTCCAGCGCTTCCATCACCATTTCATCCACTTCAGCCCTGGTTTTATCAATCCAGTGCCGGCGCAGCGGAAACTCGAGGTTTTCGCGGACGGTCATGGAGTCGTACAGGGCATTACTCTGAAACAGAAAGCCTACCCGGGTCCGGATCTGGTCCAGCGCGTCATGTTCCAGGTCCGGGATGTTTTCGCCCAGCACGTAAATGGAGCCGGCATCGGGCTCCAGCAAGCCGATGATACACTTGATCAGGACCGACTTCCCCGACCCCGACTTCCCCAGCACCACCAGGTTTTCGCCCCGGTACAGCGAGAGGTTGAAGTCCTGCAGCACCTGATTGTCCCCGAACGATTTATATAGATGATCGATGGTAATAACCGCTTCAGAGCCCTCGGGTCGCCGGGTTGCGGTATCGGGTTGTTCGTTGACGATCAGGGTATCCATCAGTTGAAACCCAGCAGGTCGGTTATCTGTACGGCAATCAGGTCGATGATAAAGATGAGCAGCGAGGAAATAACCACGGCCGAATTGGCCGAGCGACCTACACCCTCAGTCCCTTTGTCGGAGTTGTAGCCTTTGAAGCAGCCGATGAGGCCAATGGCAAAGCCGAAGAAGAAGGTTTTAATTACCGCAGGAAGCACATCACTGAACGCCAGGTTATCGAAAACGTTGTTCATAAACAGCGCCAGGCTGGTCACTCCCTTCATGTTGACGCCGATATAGGAGGCATAAATGGCGATAGCGTCAGCCAGCACTGCCAGCAGGGGGAGGGTAAGGGTAGCGGCCAGTATGCGGGTGGCTACCAGGTATTTGAACGGATTGGTACCCGATACTTCCATGGCGTCAATTTGTTCCGTCACTTTCATGGACCCCAACTCAGCCCCGATGCTGGAGCCAATCTTGCCGGCGCAGATCAGCGCCGTGATGACCGGACCAATCTCCCGGATAATGGACAGCGCCACCATGGACGGTATCCACGACTCGGCCCCGAACCGGGCCATGGTAGGCCGGGATTGCAGCGTCATCACCAACCCCATAATAAAGGCCGTAATGCCGACCAGCGGCAGCGACTGGTAGCCGATGAGGTAACACTGGCGCAAAAACTCCTGCCACTCGTAACGGGGCTTTATGCCTTCGCGCCAGAACCGGCTGGTGAAGCGGGCAACCGCGCCGGTTTCGGTCAAAAGGTCGGTAACAGTCGTTGGCAAATGCATATCAGGATAAGAGGTTTTCCCGTTCGGTCAGGCGTTGAAGAAGAATACGCTGCTGCTCCTGAAGCACGGCCAGCTGGTCAACCAGGATGTCGACTTTCTGATGAAGGCTTTGAACCTCAATCTCGGCTTTCAGATTAATAAGGTAGTCGTTTTTGGCCCGTGTGCGGTCTTTGGTCTCCTGCCGGTTCTGGCTCATCATGATAATAGGCGCCTGAATGGCGGCCAGACAGGACAGCAGCAGGTTCAGCAGAATGTAGGGAAAGGGGTCAAAGGCTTCCTGCCGGAGCATGAGGGTGTTCAGCGCAATCCAGCTTAGCAGGACCAGACCAAAACTGATGATAAACGTCCAGCTTCCGCCGAATTCAGCTACCCGGTCGGCCATGCGCTCACCGAGCGTGAGGGTATCCGGATTTTCCTCGGCCATGGCCTGCGCGAGCAGATCGGAGTTGGCCGGAAGGCCCTGGTTATTGGTGATTGTTTCTTCTTGGGGTTTCATGACAGCTACTGCTCGTGGCTGTCACAAAAGTAAGCGATGTCGTTTGCGGCTTGAAGGCTGTTAATCAGGAGAGTTTATGATTTTGGTCAGGCCTGTACAACGGTTTGCAAAACCGTTGTACACTAGCGGCCAATGGCTACTTTCCGGAGGATGGAATCGATTACCTGAAGGGTGGTAACGCCATCGGCCTCCGCTTCGTAGTTGAGCATGATGCGGTGGTTGAATACGTCAGGTGCTACTTCCTTGATGTCTTCCGGCAAAACGTAATCACGCTGGTCGAAGTAGGCCAGGGCTTTGGCGGCCAGGTTCAGGTGAATGCTGGCGCGGGGCGACACGCCAAACTGGATGTACCGGGATTCGTCGCGCAGGTTGTATTCCAGCGGCCGGCGGGTAGCAAATACCAGTTCGATGATGTACTGTTCGAGTGTTTCGGAGATGTTGATCTTGTTGATCTCGTTGCGGATGTCGGTAATATCGACCTTATCCAGAATAGGCTGAACCTCGTAATCGAAATCCATGTTCGACATCCGGCGCATCACCTCCAGCTCGTCTTCCTTGCTCAGGTAATCCACAAATACCTTCATCATAAACCGGTCGACCTGCGCTTCAGGCAGCGGATAGGTACCTTCCTGTTCCACTGGGTTCTGGGTGGCCAGCACCAGAAAGGGCCGATCCAGCACAAAGGTTTCTTCGCCAATGGTTACCTGCTTCTCCTGCATAGCTTCCAGCAGGGCCGACTGCACCTTGGCCGGTGAGCGGTTCACCTCATCTGCCAGAATCAGGTTGGCAAAAATCGGCCCCTGCTTTACCTCAAACTCGGCGGTTTTCTGGTTAAAGATCATGGTGCCTATCAGGTCGGCGGGCAGCAGGTCGGGCGTAAACTGAATGCGCTGGAAGTCAAGCTGCAACGCTTTGGCCAGGGTATTAATAGTGAGCGTCTTAGCCAGACCGGGAACGCCTTCCAGCAGAATATGCCCGCCGGTGAAGAGACCGATGAGCAGCCGGTTCAGCAGCTTCTGCTGCCCCACCACCACTTTGCCCATCTCGTCAAAGACATCCCGGATTTTGGTGTTATAATTTATCGTTGTTGACTGCATATACGTACCGACGGGTTTCAGCCCGTGCTGTTTGTTGACGGGCTGAAGCCCGTCGGTACCTTAAAACGTCGCCCGAATGCTCCGGTCTTTGCCGTGGATGTCCTTGTACACCTGAATGTGGTGAAATCCACGTTCTTCAAACACCTGGCGGGTCGCTTCACCGAAGCGCTCGTTTATCTCAACGTAACAGGCCCCGTCTTTCGTTAAATGCTGCGTGCAGAAATTCGCGACAGCTTTGTAAAAGATCAGCGGGTCGTTGTCGTCCACAAACAACGCTACCTCGGGTTCATAATCCAGCACGTTGCGGTCCATACCGGCTGCTTCCGACCGGGTGACGTAGGGCGGGTTGCTAACGACGCAGGCGAACCGCCGAATCTCAGAGGCCGGTATGTTCAGAATATCCTGCTGCTCAAAGGCAACGTCGGCCTTAAGATTATCGGCGTTGCGCCGGGCCATGGATAAGGCCTCTTCCGACACATCCCAGGCGGTTACGTCGGATTGAGGCAGAAAACGGGCCAGCGTAACGGCCAGGCAGCCGCTGCCGGTACCGATGTCCAGTACCCGAACCACTTCTTCACGGTCGGCAAAGTCGTGCATAATCAGCCGTACCAGATCTTCCGTTTCGGGTCGGGGAATCAGCACGTCGGAGGATACTTCAAATTCAAGGCCGCAAAAAATGGTGGTACCAATCACGTGCTGAATCGGCTCCTGCCGGTTCAGGCGCTCAATGATCCGGAACCAGTCCGGTTCGGTGCGGTTGGGTGGCAGGGTTTTGTCGGCCAGTACATCGGCTTTTCGCAGGCCGAAGTAGTGTTCCAGCAGCATAAACGCCATCTCCCGGGCTTCTTCGGGCGGGTAGGCCGTAATGTTTTTCGATAGTTGTTGATATAGCGGTCTGGCAGTTGCCATCAGAGTTCTCGTAATTTTGCGTAAATCTGGCCTTTTAAAATAGAAGTTTCAAGTATAAAAAGTTTCAGGTTCCAAGTTTCATGTTTCAATTTGCATGAGTTAATGCCAGTAAGTCTGGCGAACATCAACATGAAACAGGAAACAAAATTCATGCAGCGGGCGCTGGAGCTGGCGACGCTTGGTCGGGGGGCAGTCAGTCCGAATCCACTGGTGGGGTGCGTGATTGTTCATGAAAATTTCACGACCGGTTCGCGCATTATCGGCGAAGGCTGGCACCAGCGCTATGGTGAACCCCATGCGGAAGTAAACGCCATGCGGTCGGTGGCTCCGTACGACGAAATTCTGCTGCCGGATTCTACCGTTTACGTCACGCTCGAACCCTGTGCCCATTTCGGCAAGACACCGCCCTGCGCCGATCTGCTGGTGGCAAAACAGGTAAAACGCGTTGTTGTTTGCAACGGTGATCCTTTCCCACTGGTGGCCGGCAAAGGGCTGGACAAATTACAGGCAGCCGGCATTGCCGTGGAAACGGGTATGCTGGCCGAACAGGGTCGCGAGTTGAACAAGCGATTCTTCACGTTCGTCGAAAAGCAACGGCCTTACATTATTCTGAAGTGGGCTGAAACGGCAGACGGCTACATTGCCGGACCGGATTACCAGCCGATAGCTATCAGCTGTCCTTTATCCCGTAGGCTGGTCCACCGCTGGCGGGCCGAAGAGGACGCTATTATGGTGGGTACCAATACCGCCCGTTATGATAACCCGAAACTGAACGTAAGGCTATGGCAGGGCCGCGACCCGGTGCGGGTCGTTATTGACAAGCAGCTTACGCTGCCCCCGTCGCTGCACTTGTTTGACAACTCGCAGGCCACGTTGGTGTATACGGTACAAAAGTCGGAGGTAAGGGATCAGACCACGTATGTTCAGCTGGGGGCCGAAGCTGAATTCCTGCCGCAGTTGGTGGCGAATTTGTATGGGCGCCGGGTCCAATCGGTGCTGGTTGAGGGTGGCACCGTATTGCTGCAGTCGTTTATGGATGCCGGCTTATGGGACGAAATACGGATGTTCCGCAGCCGCGACTCGCTGGGTGCGGGTATCAAAGCTCCGCCGGTGCTGGGTGTACTGGTCGGGCAGGAAACCGTCGGCACCGATGAACTTCGGTATTTTCGTCCGTAGGGCTCGCTGTGCTTTTCAGAGTGCCGTAACCACTTTGCCACGGCCAGTCTGGTTTCGCATAGCAACCAGTGACTGAGCGACTTCATCCATAGAAACGACCCTGGTGACCGGAACGGTAATGGTACCATCTTCGACAAGTCTGGAGAAGGTTTGGCCTACCTGCCGGAGCAAGGCTTCGCCGGCAGCACCGGCCTGATGGGCTGAACCCAGCGAGAACTGCTGGAAGCCCAGGCCGCGACCAAACGAATTTTTGTATTTCTCCGGCCGCGTCAGACCGACAAGCTCTACCATCTCCCCTTCGAAACTCAGGGCGTTGGCCACATCGATATCGTTATCGGGCCCTACCGCATCCAGGCCTTTAGTCACACCACGGTCTTGGGTAATGGCCAAAACCTGTTCGGCTATGCTTCCTTTGTGGTAGTCAATTACATGCGTAGCCCCCAGTTCCCGCACATATTTCTCATTCTCGGGTGAACAGGTGGTGATAATTGGGAACAGATCGAAGTGCCTGGCTATCTGAAGCGCAAAGCTGCCGACACCGCCGGCCCCACCGGCAATAAATATCGAATCGGCGCTGGTGATACGGAGTTTATCGACCACTGCCCGCCAAGCCGTCCAGCCGGCACAGGGCGTAGCGGCTGCGGTTACGGCCGATACGTTGGGATGGGGAATGAGCGTACTGGCTTTTTGCAGGGCGTATTCGGCAAAACCGCCGTGTGGTCGCTGCAAATTGCCGTGGTATAAAACGCGGTCGCCAGCCTTCCAGTCGGTTACATTGGGCCCCAGGGCTTCAATATACCCCGATACATCGAGCCCCATAATCCAGCCGGCTCCCTGATTAGGGAGCGACTTTTTACGCCGGTTTATTTTGGCGTCAACGGGGTTCAGTCCGCAGGCTTCAACTCGAATCAGCACATCCTGGGCGTCCGGTTGCGGAACGGGGACCTGTTGAACCATAAAGGTATCGGCAGCAGGATCAAATACAACGGCGTTCATCATGGGCTGGTCGGATAAGCGTAGCGTGGAAAGGTTGTTTTTTGCGAAGTATGTGGTGGTAAAAATAACCTTTTGTATTTTTAACGTTCACCTTTGGCGCAACACCGAGTTATAAAAATGCTGGAAACAGAGCGATTAGTCATTATTCCGCTGAACTACAATCAGATGTTGAAATACATTCAGGCGGATAATTCACTGGAACAGGAGTTGGGTATAAAGGCGTCTGCCAGAGAGATTGTACCCGAGCTTAAAGAAGCCCTTGAGCAGTCGATCTTACCCAGCGTAGCCGATCCGAGTAAAGATTATGTGTATTCTACACTCTGGTCAATCATTGACAGGAATAATCGCGAGCGGGTCGGTGATTTCTGTTTCAAGGGTGAACCAAATCCGGCAGGAGAAATCGAAATCGGTTACGGCATAGATACCGCTTTTCAGAACAGAGGGTACATAACTGAGGCCATCGGTGCCGCTGTAAAATGGGCAGCGGCCCAGCCTGCGGTACAATTTGTGACAGCTGAAACCGAGAAAGATAATCTGCCGTCGATGCGGGTGCTGGAAAAATGCGGCTTCAGCCGGTTTGAAGAAACCGATACCATGATTGGGTGGCGGCTGTCGGTACGATAGTGCAGCCTATGATAGGGCTGCTGCTGAGTCAGAACCTACAACCAGTTGCCCCCGTTGCGGTAATGGGTTTACTTTCCGGCCTGACCCTGGCAATGGCTGCCCCTCAACGCATGGCTCACTGACAATATCAGGCTGTAATAACCCGCTGCACCGAGAGCGCCTGATCAAGCACCACCAGATTGGCCACATAACCGGTCTGCACTCTCCCCAGGGTAGTTGCTGCCCCAATAATCTCCGCCGGCGTCGTCGATGCCATCCGTAACGCTTCGGTTAGCGGTAGTCCGGCCTTGTCTACGCATACTTTTACCGCATCGAGCAGGGTGATGGATGAACCCGCCAGCTTGCCTTCCTGATTGGTGTAGCGGTCGTTTTCGTAGCGGATAATGAAATCTTCGTACGCTAGTTCAGGCCGGGGCGGGTTGGCAAAGGTAGCGTCGGAGATTAGAAACAGCCGGTTTCCCAGTTGCCGATGCGCTATTCGGATCGCTACCGGGTCGCAGTGAAAACCGTCGGCAATCAGGCTCGCCCTTACGCTGGGGTGGTCGAAAATCGCGCCAATGGTAACCGGTTCCCGGCTTTCGAAGCCCCGCATGGCATTGTAGAGGTGGGTGGCTAACGGGATACCGCTGTTGAAGGCGTTGGTGGCCTGCTGATAAGTAGCGTTGCTGTGGCCGAGGGAAAGAAGGGTGCTGGTGCTGTTTGCCAGGTTGAACAGTTTGTCAAGTTGTTCTTCGGAGAAGATTTCCGGGGCGATGGTGAGCAGTTTAATGACATCAGCGCCCTGGTCGAAAAGCTCGCCCAGTTCGGAGTCGTTGGGCTGGCGCACATAATTTAGGCTGTGGGCTCCCCGTTTCTCCGGATTAATATACGGGCCCTCCACATGCAGCCCCAACACACCAAATGGATTCTCCCGCTGAACCGTTCGAACGGCCTCAATAGCCCGCAAGATCACCTGATGCGAGGTTGAATACAGCGTAGGCACGACCGACGTAGTGCCATTTTTTCGGTGCGTTTCGTAGATATGCCGGACTGTCTCTGCGGTTGGATGCTCATTGAGGTACTGCTGAGAGCCACCGTACAGTTGCAGGTCGACAAAGCCCGGTAGCAGGTAGTTGCCTTGTAAATCAACGATATGTTCACCATCCAGTACTCCATACGAAATTGCCAAAATACGTCCGTAGTTAATGTGAACAGACATGTTCGGCAACAACTCACTGCCGGTGAAGATGGTGGCGTTGTGGAAAGTGGCATTCATAGTTGTTAGCTATTCCAGATTTCCCATGATTTCTCTGCCTGGAGCACCAGCATTCGGTGGCCGTTGTGGGTAGCGGCTCCGCGCTCACGGCCTTTGCGCATAAACAGGGTTTCGGCAGGGTTGTAGATCAGGTCGTACAACAGATGCTGGTCGGTGAGTTGGTCGTAAGGAAGGCTGGGGCACTCATCCGTATGCGGGTAGGTACCGACGGGCGAGGTATTAATGATAAGACGGTATTCAGAAAGAACATCCGGTAGTTCGTCGTACGTAAGCATATCGGTTGATGCGGTGCGGGAGACCAGCCGGTAGGGAATATCCAGGTCGGTTAGCACCACCGTTACGGCTTTGGCGGCTCCGCCGGTGCCCAGCACCAGCGCTTTCAATCCATTCGTGTCTGTATCCAAACCCCTGAACCACTCCTCCAGCGACTGCCGGAAGCCGTAATAATCGGAGTTAAAACCGGTGCGGGTACCGTCTTCTTCCAATCGAATGACATTTACTGCTCCTACTTTTTGAGCAGAGCTGTCAAGCCGGTCGAGGTAGGGGAAGACGGCCTGTTTATGCGGAATGGTAACGTTCAGGCCTCGCAGGTCAGGTGTTTGCAGGACTTGCGGCAGGTCGGCAATGTCGGGTAGCTCGAACAGGTCGTAGCGGCAGTCGCTGATGCCTTCGCGTTCGAATTTATCGGCAAAGTATTTTTTGGAAAAGGAGTGGGTCAGCGGAAAGCCAATCAGGCCGAATTGTTTCATTGTACAGTAGCGGGTTTGTACGTCCGATACAAAAATAGCCCTGTCGCGGGTTTACCGAAACAGGGCTATCAATTATATGTAAAATCGGTTGTTAAACGGCAGCCCGACGCATCTTACGCTTTACGGCCTCGAAAACCATCGGTAGTACGGAAATACCCACAATGCCAAAGACAACGAACTCGAAGTTCCTTTGTACAACCGGAATGTTGCCCAGGAAGTAGCCCAGCATGGTGATACTGATTACCCACAACAGGGCTCCGATAATGCAAAACCGAATGTAGCGCCCATAGTCCATACTACCTGCTCCAGCCACAAACGGCGCAATGGTGCGAACAATTGGAATAAACCGGGCGATAATGACGGTCCGGCCACCATGCTTGGCGTAGAACTTCTCCGTTTCGGATATATACTCTCGTTTAAAAAACAGGATACGCTCCCGCATTTTGATTTTATTGCCCAGAAACTTACCGACGAAATAATTGACGTTGTCGCCCAGCAGGGCCGCAACGATCAGCAGCGGGATAATAACCCAGACGCTGAGGTCGTTGGTCGGCCGGGCCGCCAGGGCTCCGGCGGCAAACAGCAGCGAGTCACCCGGTAATAAGGGCATCACAATCAGCCCGGTTTCGGTAAAGACAATCAGAAACAGGATACCGTATACCAACACACCATATTCGTTCGCCCAGCTATCCAGGTAACGGTCGAGGTGCAACAGAAAGTCGAGAAGCGATTGTATGAGTTCCATAAGCGTTGATGTTTCAAGTTTAGCGTTTAAGGTTTTATGTTCTTACCAAACTTGAAACCTGAAACGCTAAACCTGAAACAGTTAATGTTTTCCGTTTAAAAAGTGAGTAAATGTATCACCACGCAGACCGAGCCGGATGGTTTCAAGCGGTATAACTTCGTGAGGAGCAATGTTACCCAGGTTAACATTGGCGCCCAGAAGCTTTACAAACCAAACCTGCTGTTCTTTTTGCGGAGCCTCCCAGATAATGCTTTCGGAAGGTACCTGCGTCAGAATCTCTTCAACCAGACCCTGACGTACTTCTCCGCTGGAGCGGAACAGGCCAACGGTACCACCCTCGCGGGCTTCACCAATCACCTTCCAGGCACCCGCTTCCAGTTCAGCTTTCATCAACTGAATCCACTTGTAGGGTGGAATGATTTTAGCTTCATCCTTCGAGCCCACTTCCGAAAGAACCGTTACCTGCTGAGCCAGTTGCCGGATGTAGTCGCACTTGGTGTCCTGATTCATTTCAATCGAACCGTCAGAGACTTCAGCGTAGGCTAAATCATACGTATCGATCAGTCGGCGGTAGTCGTCAAACTGGTCGCGGACAACAAAGGCTTCGAACAGGGTTCCTCCAAAGTAGACCGGCACGCCGGCTTCTTTATAGATCGCTAATTTTTCCTTCAGGTTAGGTGTCACGAAGGAAGTGGCCCAGCCCAGCTTGACTAAGTCGACGTAATCGGCGGATGTGGATAGAAAGTCCTCAACTTGACGGAGGCTTAAGCCTTTGTCCATCGCCATGGTAAGGCCATTCTGACGGGGTTTTACGGTACGGTCGGGTATCTGAGTAAGCGTATAATTCATTCGCTTGTAGTAGATAGGCTATTCTAAAAATCCCCCAAAACTAATACAACTCCCCAAAACCTCACAGGAAAGTCCATAAAATATAGCAGTCAGGCCATTATGGACTTAGTTAAATGCTATTTTTGCAGCCTTATGGAAGAAACCACACCAACAAATCCCCGTCTGGAATTTTTCCGCTCCCAGATTGGCCAGGATATGAGTAAGAGCCCGTCGCCACTCGGACGCTGGCTGAAAGGAAGAATACAGGCGGTCGACCTGAAGGAATTGGTAGTGGAGTACACGATCCATGAAGAAATGACCAACCCGATGGGTGTCCTCCACGGGGGGGCTGCTGCCGCTATCCTGGATGATATTGCCGGATCGCTGGTTTTTGCCCTCGGCCGGGACTATGGCTACACCTCTGTTAACCTGACGCTGGACTTTCTGCATAGCGCGCGGCTCGGCGAAACCATCACGGCAACGGCCACGATTATACGGGCCGGCAAGAACATCATTCATGTGGAGGGCATCATCCGGTCCGCCGGGGGCAAGATCATTGCCAAATGTGCCACCAACCTGATTCAGACTTCGGTGAAGTTGCCGTTTTAGTCTTAAGACAGTAGCTGTATTGGTTGATTAGGTTATTCCCATAGCTACGGCTTGAATAGGAAAATCTCTTCGGTACACATTGAGGGGAATCTGATTACCCAAACCCTGATGAGGTCGTCGACAATTATAGCTCATTTCCCACAGCCGCAATTGATACCGGCGATCTTCGGCGTCGATGAAACGAAACTGACTAAACAGCTCTTCGTTGTCGGTCCGATTACTGCGTTCGATAAAACCATTACACCAGGGAGAGCCTTTGGGAATCAAGGCATGAATGCGACCGCTGCCCTCCACCGTCTTGGTAAAGCAGGTCCGCCGGTCAGCGTGAGCGGTGTACTTCATGGTAAAGCTCATGGCATTGTCGGTGAAAGTGATAAAAAAGGGGGGAGTCGCTCCAAAGAGCGCTCATAAACAGCGGCCAAGGTAGCGCTTTGGTAATTGTCATGAATCTCAGAATACTTCATGCGGGTCGACAGATGAATGATGGAGATCTTGTATTCAAAGCCACTACTGCCCTTGATGGCTGGCAACTGCTGGACATCCATCTGCGTGCGATAGCGTCCCACCGGAATGCCGCTGGGCTTAGCTCGTTTAGCGGGGGCTGGCCGGGTCAGGCCGGCCTGGCGCAAAATCAGATAGACGGTGCTAGTGGCAAAGTGTCCATAGTCAGCCTCCAACTCGGCTGCGATACGGACCGGGCCGTGCCAGGGATGGGCCTGCCGATAGGCAATGACGGCTTGCCGAAAGGCGTCAGTTACAGAGCCAGCCGGCAGATGCGGGGCGCTGGAGCGATCCTGGTAGTGGGAGCGATCGACCCATTTACCAATGGTTTTGGTCGAGGTGGTAAACTGCTTGGCCAGTTGGGTTTTGGTGAATTGCCCCGTCTCAAAGAGTCGTTTAACCTCCTGGCGTTGTTTGACAGTCAGCGCAGCGTTTGCATGGATTTTCATCATGTTCATACCCAACAAAATCCAGGCCAGCAACAAGAACAACCTTATCAACCAGTACAAGTAGATTCTAGACGTTGGACATTCGATGTCAGATAGTAAATTCAACAGCTAAGTCCAATGTCTAACGTCCAACATCTAACGTCTCAAATATTCTTTCCACTATTGACTAACAGCCTATTGACTATCGGCTAAAGATTCCGTAATTTTGCCCCTCATTTCCAAATTATAGGTCAAAAATCATGTACGCAATCGTAGAGATCGCAGGTCAGCAATTTAAAGTAGAGAAGGGCCGTACCGTCTACACCCATCGGTTGGAAGGCGACGCGGACGCTGCACTTGTGTTCGACAAGGTACTCCTTGTTGATAACGACGGAAGCATAACCGTAGGGGCTCCGCTCGTTGAAGGTGCGTCGATCTCAGCCAAGATCGTCGAACACCTGAAAGGCGAAAAAGTAATCGTCTTCAAAAAGAAGCGTAGAAAAGGCTACAAGAAGAAAAATGGTCACCGTCAGTACCTGACCAAGGTGTTGATTGAAGACATCACCCTGTAAGTTTCAAGTTTAAGGTTTCAACGTTTCAAGTTCGCTTCTGTAACGTGGAACCTGAAGCCTGGAACCATAAACTCGTTTAAAGAAAATGGCACACAAGAAAGGTGTAGGTAGTTCCAAAAACGGCCGGGATTCGATCAGCAAACGTTTGGGCGTTAAGCTGTTTGGTGGCCAGAAAGCAATCGCCGGCAATATTATTATTCGCCAGCGTGGCACAAAGCATCACCCCGGCCAGAATGTAGGCCTGGGCAGAGACCATACGCTGTTTGCATTGGTCGACGGTACGGTTCAGTTCCGGAAAGGTCGCGACAATCGCTCGTACGTGAGCATTGTTCCGTTTGAGACGACCACTACGGCTGAAGCTTCTGCTCCCGTAGCAGCAGAATAAGCAAGTATAAGAACGTTGCGGTTTACTGAAGGTGGTTTTTGGATCGAACTGTAAATCGTAAGTAGGATAAACCTGTTCCGGCCTGTGCGGGAACAGGTTTTTTGTTTGCCGTAAACTAAAAGTTTTTTCCGTCTGTTAGCAAAGCACAGGCTTCCGTGAAGTCGGAAGCAAGAACAGACGACTTAACTAATCAGATAATATGAACTCACTACTGCGTCCCCCCGTCATGCTGTATACGGAGTCCAGCCCGAACCCGAACTCCATGAAGTTTGTGCTGAATTTTCCGCTGGTGCCCGAAGGCCTGTCCTTCGACTATGCTGAACCGGGTGATGCCCTGCTGGAAGGTAAGAACTCTCCGCTGGCAGTGGCGCTGTTTGGTTTCGACTTTGTCCGCCGGGTGTTTATCTCCAGCAATTTCATTACGGTTACCAAGGATGATGCGACCGATTGGAACGATGTGCTTTTCGAACTAAAGTTTTATATCAAGCAATACTTTGAAGAGCAGAAGCTGGTCTTCAGTCAGCGCACGATGGATGCCAACTCAACTAAAGTGGAGGCAGATAGTGAGACCGTACAGAAGATTAAAGCGGTACTTGATCAGTACGTTCGCCCGGCGGTTGAGTCAGATGGCGGAGCTATTAACTTCTATTCGTTTGACGAAAATTCCGGCACCGTTAAAGTGCTCCTGCAAGGCTCCTGCAGCGGCTGTCCGTCATCCACCCTCACGCTGAAAGCCGGTATTGAGAACCTGCTGACCCGTTTGGTTCCGGAGGTGAAGCAGGTAGAAGCTGAAGGTGTTTAAGGCTGCTGAGTACTGCCATTAACTAAAATAAACAAGCATTTGCCAACGCAAGGGGTAGTATAGCGTTTAGTATACGATATGACGCTTTTTTCAACTACACCTTGCATGAGGCATATAATTTTGTTAGTGCTGGCCGGGCTGCTGTCGGTGACGAGTCAGGCACAAAACCTGCTGGGGATAACGACCAGTCCTTATGGTGGTACCCATCGCATTTACCTCAATCCGGCGCTGGCGGCTGATTCTCCGCATTCCTACGATGCCAACCTGTTTACCGCCAATGTCCACGCCGATAACAACTACGTTCGATACAATGCACCGTATTCCCTGCTGACGCTGCTGGCCCAAAACGTGCCTAACCGGTTTCGCCGGCCTGATGGCTCTCTGGCGTTTCAGATGGACTACACCCGCGAAATCTTGGACGGCAAGTCTAAATATGGTACGCTTTGGGGAGAAGTACGCGGACCGGCCCTGCAGTTTAAGACTGGTCCACGGGGGGGCCTGGGCTTTACCTCCCGGCTCCGGGCGGCTGCTCAGGTCTCGGGCGCTTCTGAGCAATTGTTATCGGCGCTCCGGGCCAGCCTCCGCGATTCTGCCTTGTTTAGCATTCCCAGCCGGGACAATAAGTTTAGCATCAATACCAACACCTACGCCGAAGTGGCGCTTACCTTTGCCTATACGCTTCTGGAAGATGAGGGTCAAAAGCTGTTGGGCGGTATCACGGTTAAACGCCTGTTTGGCTATACATCCGGGCACCTGATCAACCGGGGCCTCGATTACCAGATCCAGTTTGACCAGACAGGGCGGGATGAAGGCTACCTCGAGGTAAACCAGGTGGATGCTGATCTGGGCTATACCAGCTTTTTACAGGGGCGCAACTTCTCACCACGGACATTGTTAAATCCTGAAGCACCCGGCAATGGCTGGGGTGTCGACCTGGGGGTCTCGTATATCGCACAGGTCGACGAGGACGCTCCGCTGCTGCGGTTGAGCGGTTCGCTGATGGATATCGGGAGCATTCGCTATGAAGGCCAGGCTTACGATGTGCAGCGGCAGAATGTACGGTTCTACCCGTCGGATTTTGATCAGGTGGGGGGCAGTGAAGACATTGCCGGCGTTCTGCGGCAGAAACTGGACATAGAACCCGCCAGTGGTAAAAGAAGCTTTCGTTCCGGATTACCTACCGCCCTTAACCTAGCGGCCGAATGGCAATCGCCTGCAGGTTTAGGGATGAGTGTAGTCTGGTTTCAGAATATGCGGGGGCTTACGGCCATTGCCATGCACCAGCCAACGCTGATTGCGATTACCCCCCGCTTCACAACGCGGCTTATCGAGGCTTCAATACCTATTGCCTACCTGAATCGAGGCATAATGGTTGGCCTGGCCGGCAGGCTTGGTCCCTTCTGGCTGGGCTCCGACAACATTATGGGGCTCATGGGCAGCGGCCGGAATGGTTTTGCGCCCCGTGGTATAGACGTGTACGGTGGCGTGGCCTTCGGTCTGAACCGAAAAACACTGTAGTGCGCAAATTTCCCTAAATTATGTAGATTTGGGTGTTACCAATAAATGCAGTACCAGTTTCGGGCGCATGACCGGGCACGTATGACCGAGCGAACCACCTTTTTTGACACCCGAATTGAATTTCTGAAAGGCGTTGGACCGCAACGGGCGGAGCTATTGAACACAGAACTCAATATCTTCACCTATGGCGACCTCATTCAGTATTATCCCTTCCGTTACGACGACCGTACCCGCTTTCATACCATCAGCGAGCTGGACGACAGCTTAGCGGCCGCTCAGATTCGCGGTCGCCTGCGCGACTGGTATTTCGAAGGGGAAGGACCGAAAAAACGGATGGTCGGCACCTTTACCGACGGTACCGGTACCATGAACCTGGTGTGGTTTCAGGGGCTGACATGGCTGGAAAAAAACCTCCGGCGTAACGGCGAGTACATCGCCTACGGTAAGCCGCAATCTTTTGGTGGGCAGTTCAGCATTGTGCATCCCGAACTGGATAACCTCAGCCCGGATACAGACGTGCCGCGGGGGTTCTACCCCGTTTACAGCCTGACCGAAAAGCTTCGCCGGCGGCACCTCGACAGCAAGGCCATCGGCACCATCATGCGGAACCTGCTGGAAGGTGCCTATCCGCACATCCGCGAAACACTGCCCGAATCGCTCGTTCAGCACTTTCGGCTGGTATCCAAGCGCGATGCCATGTGGAATATCCACCTGCCGCAGAACCAGGCCTGGCTGGTGCAGGCGCAACGGCGGCTGAAATTCGAGGAGTTGTTCTACAACCAGCTCCGGCTCATCAAGAACAAACTCCTCCAGAAAAATGAAAATCCGGGCCAGGTATTCCGAAATGCCGGGCTGGTAACGGCGTTCTACAAAGACCATTTGCCCTTCGACCTGACCAACGCGCAGAAGCGGGTGCTGAAGGAAATCTACGCTGATTTTGTCAGCGGTAAACAGATGAACCGGCTGCTACAGGGCGATGTCGGTAGCGGAAAGACTATCGTCGCCTTTATTGCCATGCTGATGGCCCTATCCAACGGGGCCCAGGCCTGTATGATGGCCCCCACCGAAATTCTGGCCGATCAGCATTACGAGGGCCTGAAACTCTTTGCAGATGCGCTGGGCCTGAACATTGGCATCCTGACCGGCTCCACCACTACCAAACGCCGGCGCGTACTGCACGAGGAGTTGCAGACGGGAAAGATGCACATTATTGTGGGTACTCACGCCCTCCTGGAGGATACCGTGCAGTTCCAGAACCTGGGCCTGTGCATCATCGACGAGCAGCACCGGTTTGGTGTCGCGCAAAGGGCCAAAATGTGGGCCAAGAATGAAGACGTGCCCCCGCACATTCTGGTCATGACCGCTACGCCCATCCCGCGGACGCTGGCCATGACGCTGTACGGCAACCTGGATATATCCATCATTGACGAGCTGCCGGCGGGTCGGAAGCCGATCAAAACGGTTCATAAGTTCGATAAGCACCGGTCGGAGGTATTTGGTTTTATGCGTCAGCAGATCGAGCTGGGCCGGCAGGTATATGTGGTATACCCACTGATTGAGGAGTCGGAGAAGCTTGACTACAAAGACCTGATGGACGGCTTCGAGAGCATCCAGCGGGCGTTTCCCAGGCCGAAGTACGAAGTGGGTATCCTGCACGGCCGGATGCTGCCGTATGAGAAAGACGACGAGATGAAGCGCTTCCAGAAGCGGGAGACGCACATCATGGTCGCAACGACTGTCATCGAGGTAGGCGTAAACGTGCCTAACGCCAGCGTAATGGTCATTGAAAGCGCTGAGCGGTTTGGCCTGGCCCAGTTGCACCAGCTAAGGGGGCGGGTTGGCCGGGGTGCCGACCAGTCGTACTGCGTGCTGATGACCGGATACAAACTCAGCAAAGATACCCGCACCCGCATTGAAACCATGGTTAAAACAAACAACGGTTTCGAGATTGCCGACGTAGACCTGCAACTCCGCGGCCCCGGCGACCTGACGGGCACCCAGCAAAGTGGCGTGATGGACCTGATGATTGCCGACCTGGCCAAAGACGGAGCCATCCTGGCAGCTGCCCGCGAGTCGGCCCAGAAAATTCTGGACGAAGACCCGCATCTGGTATTGCCGCAGCACGCACCCATCCGCAATCATCTGGACGCCTTACGCAAAGAAGAAACTAACTGGAGCCGGATCAGTTAGTCCTCAGGTGTGAAGGTGATTCCCGACGCTGACTCCCGGGCTGATTACCTTCCGAATACGCCTGATTTATATTCCGTGGTACACTCATTTAATCTCCGCGTACGTCTTTACAATCGGCAGCGGAGCGGCTTCTATTTTCTGGCGGTAATCGGCCCACTGGGTGCGGAAGAACTGGTTGACTTTGTTCAGCGCTTCCTGGGTAAGCTGTTCGGCCTGCTCCACCAGCCGGGTTTCGGTTTGGGTAACGGGTTCTGTCCGTCCGGCTATGTACATCCGCGCTTCCTGCAGCTTCGATACCGGCGTCAGCATATACGGTCGGCCATAGCCCTGCTTCTCCATCTTCTTACCCACAACCAGGTCGCGTAAGGCTTTGAGCGAGTCCTGCACGGTTTTGGTGTTCTTCCGCAGGGTTTCCATATCGGTACCGGTGCGGTCCTTTAGCTGATTGGTCAGCAGCTCGGCGGCTTCGGTGGCTTCCTGAATGCGGTCGGTGGCTTCGGTCAACTGGCGGGTGTGGGCGTTCAGCCGGTCCAGCAGCGCCCGGCGGGCTACCATGGTTTCGCGGTTGTAAGGCACCCGTGGATCGGCTTTTACCGTCACCATGGTCGAGTCTTTGGCCCCGGCGTAGGCAAATACGGCTTTGTAGCGGCCGGGCATAACGGGGGTACCCGCCGGTTCGGCATCGGTGGGTTTGGGTTTGGCGCTGCCGGGCTGACGCAGCCCGCGTTCGCTCAGGTTCCAGGTAAGCCGCTGCATGCCCAGCGCCGAATCAGGTACCTGCTTCAGCGTGCGGATGAGTTGGTTGCGCTCGTCGTAGAGCCGTACGTATAAAGTATCCGTTTTTTTGCCGGCGGCTTTCTTCGCCTGCGTGGTATCGGCCCTGCCGGCGGGTAGTTCGGTGGGTAGTACGTTGCCGGTTTCCCTGTTCACCGTCACCTTCTGGCGGGCCTGCCGACCTCTGGCAACGGGTTCGGCGGGTTTGGCCGATGCGGTTACGGCGGCTGCGGTGCTTTTGGGTTTCAGGTAGTACGTCAGCGTAGCACCGGCCGGGCGGTTGGTGGCCTGGTACAGGTTATCCGTTTCGTTCATGTAGCCCACTGGGTTGCGGTAGTTGGCCAGGTAGGCTTCGGTCGGCTCAAACGCTACCAGCGGCTGGTCGAGCGTTTTGTTTATGCCCTGGTTGGCCAGCCGGCGCAGGGGTTTGATGTCGTCCAGCACGTAAATGGCCCGGCCGAAAGTGCCAACCACCAGATCGGCTTCGCGCTCCTGAATGGCCAGGTCCATGGTAGATACCGACGGCAGGCCTTCTTTCCACTGCGTCCAGGTCTGGCCTTCGTCGATGCTTACCCACAGGCCGTGTTCGGTGCCGGCAAACATCAGCCGGGGTTCGGTGGGGTCCTGCAGGAAACAGAGCGCGTAGCCGTTCACTTTCTTGTCGTCCACCAGCCGGGTCCAGCTTTGGCCGTAGTTGGTGGTGCGGTAGATGTACGGCGAAAAATCGTTGCCCATGCGGTAGTGGTTGGCAACCACATAAGCTTCCCCTGGCCGGTGGCGCGAGGTAGTGATTTGCGGAATCCAGGCTTCTTTGGGCAGACCCGGCAGGCGGTCGCGGAGGTTGCTCCAGGTCTTGCCGCCGTCGCGGGTGAGCTGCACGTTGCCATCGTCGGTGCCGACCCAGATCACGCCTTTCTCCGACTGACTCGGCGCAACGGTCAGGATGGTATTGTGGTTTTCGGCGCTGGTAATGTCGAGGGTCAGGCCACCGCTTTGGTCCTGGCGCTGCTGCTCGGGCTTGTTCAGCGTCAGGTCGGGGGAGATGGTTTCCCAGGTCAGGCCCTTATCGCTGGATCTGTGCAGGAACTGGCTGCCGTAGTAGAGGGTGCGTTTGTCGGTAGGGTCGAGAGCAACACCGGCGTTCCAATTGAACCGCAGCCGGGTTTTGGTATCCGGACTGATGGGCTTAATAAAGCTGGAGCGGCCGGTCTGCTTGTCGTAGCGGGCCAGATTACCACCCTGCGACATGGCATAGCCGTAGCGGGAGTCTTCCGGGTCGGGCACGACATCGAAGCCGTCGCCGTACAGCACCACCTGCCAGTAATAGTTGCGCAGACCGCCCTGCGCGAAGGTATAGGACGGACCGGTCCATGAACCGTTATCCTGCAACCCGCCGTAGATGTTGTAGGGTATCTCGTTATCGACATTGATGTGGTAAAACTGCCCAATGGCGATGCCCTCCGGAAAAATCCAGGTCTTGCCCCGGTCGCGGCTGATGGCGATACCGCCGTCGTTGCCGTCGATGATGAAGTTCGGATTATCGGGATGAACCCAGAAAGCGTGGTGGTCGGCGTGGACCTGCTCCAGCGTGGCAATAACCTTGAACGACTCACCACCGTCTTCGCTGACGGCTATCGGCTGGTAAATCATATACAGCCGGTTTTCATTCTTGGGGTCAACAAAGATTTCGTTGAAGTAGAACGGCCGGTTGGTCACAATAGAAGGGTCTTCGGTCACCTTCTCCCACTTTTCTCCGCCATCGTCGGAGCGGTATAGGCCGTTTTTAGAAGCCTCTACCAGCGCATAGATGCGGTTCGGCATACTGCGGGCGATGGAGAGACCAAGCCGGCCAAAGTCGCCCTCCGGCAGCCCGGCTGCTTTCTCTTTCTTCGACCATGTCTTGCCGCCATCGTAGGTAATGTACAGACCCGAGCCCGGTCCGCCCGACTGAAAGTCCCAGGGTGTCCGGCGGTGCTGCCACATGGCCACCACCAGCTTGTTCGGGTTGCTGGGGTCCATCACCATATCCGCCACGCCGGACTTCTCGTTGGTGTACAGCACCCGCTCCCACGACTGACCGCCATCCGTTGTTTTATACACGCCCCGCTCCGGATGGTCGCCGAAGGGGTTGCCGATGACCCCGGCGTAGACGATGTTGGGATTGGTGGGGTCGATCAGGATGCGGTGGATGTTGAGGGACTTTTCCAGCCCCATGCGCTTCCAGGTCCGGCCACCGTCGATTGTTTTATAGATGCCGTTGCCCAGGTTGATGGAGTTACGGGGATTGCCTTCGCCGGTGCCCGCCCACACCACGCTGGGGTTGCTTTGCTGAATAGCCAGGGAGCCGATGTTGATGTTGGCCTGCTCGTCGAATACCGGTTTCCACGACAGGCCGCCGTTTTCGCTTTTCCAGACCCCGCCCGAAGCCGCCCCGGCGTAGATGATATCCGGATTGGCCACCACGGCATCGACCGCCGTAATCCTGCCGCTCATCACGCCCGGCCCGACGCTGCGGGCTTTGACCTGCTTGAAAACAGAAGTGGGGAGGGGTTGGGATACTGTTTGTAGCGTCGTTAGAATAAGTAGTAAGGGCAGATGAAGTAGCTGTTTGCGCATAGGAGTACCAATGGATTTCTGTAAATGTACTGGAAAAGGGAGTCCACACAAAGCGGTGCCTTGCCGGGACGCCAAGACACAAAGAGCTTTTCGTACTCTCTGCACCTTGGCGTCCCGGCAGGGCACCTCTTTGCGCGAAACTTATCTTATTGTTGTTACAACTCCCGAATCCGGATATTCCGGTACCACACCTTCTCTTCCGGGCTGTGGTTCTGTAAGGCAATCTTGCCTTTTGCGTGGGGAGTGGCGTAGGGCCAGGTCTTGAATTTGCTAGCGGCTAACTGCTTCTTCCACTCGTCGCCCCCGTAATGGTACTCTACCACTTTTTTACCGTTCAGGTAGTGCTCTACATGGTTATTGTTAACCACAATCCGGCCTTTGTTCCACTCACCGGCGGGTTTCACCACGGTCAGGTCGCTGGGGGCCTGCATATCGTAGTTGCCTCCGGTTTTCTGTTTGTCGTTGATGCCCTTGTAGCCGGTATCATCAATTACCTGGTACTCCGGCCCCGACATGTAGGTGGTTTTGATATCGTCCTTGTCGATAATCTTGTAGATGACCCCGCTGTTGCTGCCTTTCGGAATCTTGAACTCAAACTCCAGGTCGAAGTTCTCGTACTCCTTGTTGGTCACCAAGTCACCGCCGGTACCGTCGGGCGTCAGGGTGCCGTTTTCGATGTTCCAACCTACCACTTTGTCTTTGTGGTAGCTGTGCCAGCCTTCAATTTTCTTACCGTCGAACAGGGCTACCCACTTGCCGGGCTTCTGGGCATTGGTGATGGTGGCCGTCAGCAGCATCGTGCCGGCTGCCAGGCTCATCAAAACGCTTCTCTTTGTCATGGTTATGGTCTATTTAGGAAAATTAAACGGCATTGTTGATTTTCATGGCAATGGGGTCCCAGCCGACGATCCGCTTCTGGAACAGGCTCATGTTACCGCACTGCGTGGGTCCGCAGGCACGTAAACCGAAGGTAGCGTCTTCGACCACCGAGGTGTTGTTGCGGATGGCGTTGAAAAAGTTCACGAAGTGCTCGTAGCGGTCGCCCTTGTAGTTTTTGGGAACGCTGTACACGAACTCCTTCGGTCCTTCCATCTCCGGCTGGGCAGGATACAGCCTGTTGTATTCCTTCAGGTAAGCCTCCTGCTGGTCTTTGGGGAAATTGTCGATGGACAGACCCGGTGCTTTGGGGAATTTGTTCCGGTGTACGATCAGGCTATCCATCCGCATCGACATATCCCCTTCGGTACCCACAATGCGCACCATATAGCCACCACCGCCACCGTCGACGAAGTTGGACCGCAGCGTGAGGTTAAACTCTGGATGCTCGGCCGTTTTCGGGTAATCGTAGATACCCATCTGAATATCGGGTACATCGCGGCCATCTTTCCAGTAGCGCAGCCCACCGCTGGAATACACCCGGTTTGGTCCTTTGGCACCGGTTACGAAGTGCAGCGTCGAGAGTAGGTGCACAAACAAATCACCGGCTACGCCCGTGCCGTAGTCCTGGTAGTTCCGCCAGCGGAAAAAGCGGAGCGGGTCCCAGGGGCGCTTAGGAGCAGAGCCCAAATACCGATCCCAGTCTACCGTCTGCGGAGAGGCATCGGGCGGAATCGAATACTGCCAGGCACCCATGGCGCTGTGGCGGTCATATTGGGCTTCGGCAAAGACTAACTCGCCGATATCACCGGCTTTCAGCAGCTCTTTCGCCTTCGCCTGAATGATGGAGCTGACGAACTGGCTGCCGACCTGAAATACCTTGCCGGTTTCTTTCTGGACTTTAATGAGCGTATGACCGTCTTCGACCTTCTGCACCATCGGCTTCTCGCAGTATACGTGCTTGCCTTTGCGCATGGCATCGGTGGAGATTTTCTCGTGCCAATGGTCGGTGGTCGCGTTGATAACGGCGTCTACGTCGGTACGGTCGATGATTTCGCGGTAGTCGCGGGTGGTGGGCAGGTTAGCGCCCCAGAGTTCTTTGGCCCGGCGCAGACGGCCGTCGTACAGGTCGCAGGCAGCCACCATTTCTACGCCCTCGACCATCAGCGCCGTTTGCATATCGCCGATACCCATACCACCGGTCCCGATCAGGCCCATGCGGATGCGGTCGTTGGCTGCGGTGCTGCTGTGCCGTTTAATCAGGTTCAGGTACGTAGGAGCGGAGACGGTATTGGTTGTTTCGGCGAGAGCGGCTGGTGCCGTGGCTGCTACCGAACCCGCTAAACCTAATGATTTGAGAAAGGAACGGCGCGAAGGATTACCGCCGGAAAAAGACTGGTCACTATTGTTCATCCAACAAACGGGTTAAGTTAGGACCCGTAAGTTACGTATTTTTTGGGCAGGGGGCAAGAGAGTGGGGCAGGGGGCAGGGGGTATAGAAAAAGCTTCCCGTAGAGAGAAGCTTTTTCTATAAAGGATAGTTGTCGCGTTTACCCCCACTAAATTACATCATTCCGCGCAGCCTCCGGATCGTTGTACTTCACATCCAGCATGTCCGTGGATTTTACCTCCGAGGGATCGCGTGGTGAGGTGTTTTCTTTGATCTGACCGGCTTTCACGGCGCTTTCGTCCATAGCCTCGCGGGGCTGGTCCATCATCTGGGCCGTCTCCTGCGGCCGCTCGGCGGACTCGTATGAATGCGTATCGGTCTCGTCTTCATCATAGGGCCTTGAAGACGGTCCCGTGTGGCCGTGATCTTTCATGCCCTCTTCCGGATCGCGGTTGGGGTCTGACTTCGACGATATATCCTGCGTGTCTACCGAACGCGGACCAGCATCCAGTCCCGAATAGATACCGCCATCGGCCATAGAGTCGGCTTTTGAACCGTCGCGGTTGGCGCTCATGTTGGTTTCGTACTCGTTGGTTACGCTACCCCCATTGATATCCGGGACGTTCGGCGTGGTGGGAGACGGTATAGTGGGTATTTCCGGTGCCGGCGACGGTGGCGTCGGTGGCTGCGGTGTTTCGGGTGCCGGTGGTACCGGGGTGTTCGGGTCGGGTGTCGATGGGTTGGGATAACCCGGCGTCATCATCTGTACCGTAAAGCCAGCCGTTGGCGTGGCACCTGAATCCTGTGTTGTCTGATCGTTTTGCTGGTTTTCGTCGGTATCGTCCGTCAGGTAACCGGTATTGACCTCGGCTCCGGCGGCCGGATTACCGGTTATGCCGGCAACGGCAATGGGGTCATTGGGCACTACACGGCTGTCGCCTATGCCGCCACCGGCGCGGAGCGCTGCCGCTGAATTCTCGTATTTCTTTTCGGCTCCCTGCGGGTCTGGCTCCGTGTCGGTACCCTGCTCGTTGCGGGGCCGGTCGGTATCGGTACTATGGTCCAGTGCCCGCTCCTCATCGCTGCCTAAACGGATGCGGGGCTGGTCGTCGCTAATGGTAGCTTCGGAACTCATGGTAGACACGAGTTTGCCATCTACCAGTTTTACCATATGTGTTTCGGCCTGATCGGCCCCAAACATGATATCGGCATCGTCGGCGGATACCTGGTTGGCTTCCCTGGCACCGTCTGAAAGGTTTGCTGAATTTGCCATAACGTTCTCTATAAAAGGTTAAACAGTAAGTACCCAGGTTACGGCTTAATAAGCAGTACCTTTTGTCCCTATATAACCGGCTGTGGCCTAAAAGGTTTCAGATGACACGGCCGGCGTAAATGGCCCTCCAGAGCGGATTTTTCCTGAAAACAGCAGCCGCCGGGCTGTACCCAATAGGGGTAGTCCGGCGGCTGTATGCATGCGGTGATCTGTCTACTTTTCGCTGGTCAGGCGGTTCCAGAGCTCTTTGGCTTTTTCCTTCACCTCGTCAAGCTCTTTGGCCGCTTCGACCTTGAGTTCCTCCAGCTTGTTGCCGGCGACTTCCAGTTGTTCGGACGCTTCTACCTTGAGCTCCGCAAACCGTTCGGAGGCAACGGCCAGTTTGTCGGCGGCCATGACGCGCAGCTCCTCCAGATGAACAGCCGCTTCGGCTTTAACCTCCTCAATCCGGGTGGAAGCCTGGGCGGCTGCTTCGGTCGCCTGTACCTTCAGCTCGTCAATAGTTACGGTTGCTTTGGCTTTCGCGGCTTCCAGTTGCTCGGCCGCCTGCGCTTTCAGGTCGTCAACGTCGATGTTGGCGGCTGCGGCTTTTATCTTTTCGGTCACCTCACCGGCAATCTCCTCGACTTTATCGGCGGCTGCTGACAACTGTTCCAGCGCTTCGGCCCGCAGGCTCTCCAGTCTGTCGGCTGCGGTACTGGTCGCGTTATGGGCTTCTTCAGCCGTGGCCTGGGTCTTTTCTGCGGCTGGTCCTTCGGTGTTTTTGATGGGCTCTTCCATATGTCTGGTCGTGATTGATGATGGGTTACTCGTAGAGACTGCAACGATAACGGAAGTTCAGGTGATTTCATATGATACCCATCAGTTAACTGGCTGATTTAACCAATTAACCAAACTCACCCCAGCCGGCGGACAATCAGTTTGTTGACCAGGTCATACAACTGAATCGGCTTCATGGTTCGCCAGTTGAGTATCTCCAGCGTTCCGCCAAAGTTGATGTAGTAGTCGAGGTGGTATCTCTTCCACTCCCGCTCCACAAACTCCTGGAAGTTGACGGCCGAGATCCAGCCGTCTTCCACGTCTTCAAACCATTCTTCGTAGTAGCTGTCGTCGGAGCCGTGGAAGTTCAGCACGTTCTCGCCGATGAGCAGAAAGTATTTAATGCCTTCTCTCACCAGCGGGTCAATGACCTGCCGTTTCAGGTACATGATGTCGTTGTGCAGCGTGTCGTTCCACTCACCGAAGAGTTCCATGATGACGTACTGGCGGTCGTAGTCGGCAAAGAGGATCTTTACATACAGGGTCTCCGAGCCGATTTCGTCCCAGAGCGGGTGAATGTAATACCCGTATATATCGTGTTCGTACTGGTTGAAGTTGTACTCGCGGCCGTAAAACGGCGACCGGGGGTCGTCGGCGGCTACGTACAGCTTTTCCCAATTGTAGAAAGGCTCAATCTCGTGCATAAAACCGGGGTACGGGTAATTTTCGTTTCCGTACAATAACGAATCTCAGGCCGGAATGTTGAACGAAAAAACAGGCCTAGAACTTCCGGTGCGCCAGCCAGGCGACTACGGCCAGACAGGCGGCAAACCAGGCATAGGGCAACCGCAAATCAATCAGCGATAAAGCGCCGAACACCAGCGTGGTTACAAAACTGGCCAGCCCCTGCATGGCCTGGTTCAGCCCGAAGATTTCGCCCCGGTCTTCGTCGGAGGTGCGCTGCGCCATCAGCCCTTCAATCAATCCCTGAATGAGGGAAATGGTCAGACAGTCGATGGTGACCACAACATACAGCCCGACCAGGGAGGTACCCAGCAGGCCATAGGCAGCCAGGACGGGCGTACCCAGCAGCGCCAACCAGAAGATAGCCCGGCGCTGGTTGATGCGGTCGGCAAAGTAGGTGTAAAAGACGTAGTTGATGGCGATGCTCAACGTGCCGAAATAGATAAAAAAGTAGGAAATCGCTTTGGCGTCCATCTGCAACTCCCCGACGCTCACAAAGGCGACAAAATAAAAGTAATAGCCGATGCTGAACGTTAGCGCCACCTGCATCAGCACCAGTTGGAGCAGCCCCGGGTGCAGCCGTCCCTTGGCGTTTAGCCGCGACCACAGCGTCAGCACGTTCACCGACAGGGCTACCTCATCGCGCAGTTCTTTGCCGCGGATGCCCGAGGGTTGCGGATGGGTTTCGCGCAGCAGAAAACTCAGCCCGATATTCAGCGCCGATAAGCTAACGGCCAGTCCGGCTACGTAGGTAGCCTGCTGGCCCTCCGGCACATTCAATACCGTCAGCAGCAGCCCGGCAACCATGGGGCCTATTACGAAGCCCAGCGAAATAATGGCTCCTTCAATCCCCAGGTTCTTGAACAACTCATCTTTAGCGGAAATATCGGTAATCGCCGAGCGCACCGTTGCGTACATGCCGTTGGTCAGTCCGTCGCTGAACCGGTTGACAAAATACAGACTGGCCCGCACCGGCAGCAGCAGGCAATCGGCCAGAAACGTACCGATGGCCGATACGATCATAACCGGCCGCCGGCCGTATCCGTCCGAAATCTTGCCCAGCATGGGAGCCGCAAACAACTGAACGCCCAGAAACAAGGCTGTACCTACCGACAGCCATACCTGCGGGTGTTCCAGCCCCTTGACAAATTCTGGCATAATGGGCCCGATAGCCGACCCCACCACCACATCAATCAGAATAATCGCATAAATCAGCAGCAGCCGTCGGTCACGCATCAATACGTCTTGGTCATATCCGCGGGGATGGTAATTACGAAGTTGGCGAGGTCGCGGCTGGACTTTTCAGGGTTGTCGGGGTCTTCGAGTTCCACGGAGGAGATGGTCAGAATGCGGAGGTCGGGGCGCTGTTTGCGCAGGTACCAGCCGATGCCTTCGAAGTTGTTGGAGTGGTAGGATCCGTTGAAATGCAATAAGGTCTGGCCCGGTGACAGATTCTGCAGGATAAAGTGGGCCATAGTGGCATCTTTGATGGCCTGGGCGCGGGGGAAATTGGCGGCCTGCTCGCGTTTGGCGGCATCGTTGGCGCTGCCGCTGCCGCTGCTGTGGGCGCTGTCCATCATGCCGAGCATGGCTTTGTAGCCGGGCAGAGTCAGGTCTACTTCAATGGGGAGCGGGGCTATCTGGCGTTTTTCGTCGGCCGGCAGCGCGTCGAGCGAAGCTAATCCCTGGCGGGCGACCATGCTGGCGTACCGGCGGGGTACGTTGCTGGCGATGACCGGTACCTGGTTCTTGCGGGCAAAGTCGACAATAGGCCGGTAGTCGGTATCGTAGTTATTCCACAGTCGTGCCTGTTTGGTCAACTCTTTGTCGCCTATTTTTCCCTGCAGGTAATCGTTCAGCGGTTGCTGATTATCGGCCTCAAACATTTCGGCGCCCAGCACCAGCTGTTTGCCTTTCTTAGTATAAAGATCTTTGGCTAATTGCAGTTCAAGCCAATGGCAGATGGGGTTGTTGTGCAGCTCACCAAACAGGATTACATCAGCCTCGGCGGCTTCTTTCAGCAGTTTATCATAGCGGCTGGGTTTCAACTTCTGGTCGAACAGCCGGTACGCTGGTTTATCGGACATAAAGGCAGCGGTCGTCAGAGCTATCAGGAATAACAGAAAATATCTCATCAAAACTATGTATTTGTAAGCATAACTCGTACGAGTCCAAAAGAGTACCCGCTTCCGTAAAAAACTTTTCAACAGCAACAAAAAGGCCCCCGACAGTTGCCGGAGGCCTTTTTAAGTCCTTCAAACTTCTCAAGCCTGAAACTTGGAACTTGAAACCTGGAACTATACTTTGGTCACCCATCCGAACGGGTCATCAATCTTACCGGTGCGCAGGTCGCTGAGGTAGTGGAATACTTTGCGGCAGAAGGATTCTTCTGTCGGCTCCGGCAGCATATAATCATGGCCTTCGTAACCGATGAGCGAGTACGGTGATACCACTACGGCCGTACCGGCACCGAAGGCTTCGGTCAGGCGACCATCTTCGATACCCTGAATCACTTCGTCAACGGATACTTTCCGTTCTTCGACGTCAACACCCCAGCTTCTGGCGATCTGGATGATGCTGTCGCGGGTAACACCCCGCAGGATAGAGTCAGAAACGGCCGGCGTTACCAGCTTACCGTCGATAATGAACATGATGTTCATCGTACCGGATTCCTCAATGTATTTATGCGTAAGGGCGTCGGTCCAGATCAGCTGATCGTAGCCGGCCTGCTGCGCCAGCATGGTCGGGTAAAGCGAGCCCGCGTAGTTACCGGCGCACTTGGCAAAGCCAACGCCACCCGGTGCCGACCGGATGTATTCCGTCTCTACTTTCAGCTTCGGCGGCTTGGCGTAATAGGTACCTACCGGGCAGGTGAAAATAACGAACTTATAGGTTTTGGACGGAGCCACGCCCAGGAACGTATCTGTCGCAAACATATACGGCCGGATATAGAGCGAGCTGCCCGGCTGACTGGGTACCCAGTCGGCATCCACGCGCAGCAGGGCTTCCAGTCCGCTGATGAATACCTCTTCCGGAATGGTGGCCATGCACATGCGTTTGGCCGACTCGTTCATCCGCCGGGCGTTGTCGATGGCGCGGAACAGCAGCACCTCACCGTCTTCATTTTTATAGGCTTTCATGCCCTCAAAGATCGACTGACCGTAGTGCAGTGACGACAGCGCCGGGCTGAGGGTGAAATTATCGAACGGAACAATTTGCAGGTTCTGCCACTGGCCATCCACAAAATCGGCCACAAACATATGGTCCGAGAAGTGCTTACCAAACGGCAGATTATCGAAATCTACCTCCTGAATGCGGGAGCTGGTGCCTTTCCGCAGTTCAATCTGCAACAAATCAGTAGTCATAGCGGTACAGATAAGGTCCACCGAAGCTTTTAGTTGCCGGTGGGAGTTGTCAATTAACAAAAGTAGAGAAATTCCGGTAAATTGCTGGGACCGTGGCGTAATAACCCATTAAACGCGCGGTTTCCAGGCTACCTCTTCCGCGTCCAGCTCCTGCGCCATTTTCCGGCTCAGCACAAACAGGTAGTCCGACAGCCGGTTGAGGTATTGAATGACCAGCTCGTCTACCGGCGAATCCTCACTGAGCGCAATCACCAGCCGCTCGGCCCGCCGGCATACTGTCCGGGCCAGGTGGCAGTACGAAACCGACGGATGGCCGCCCGGCAGCACAAACGCCCGCAGTTCGGGTAGCTCTGCATCCATCTGGTCCATGGACTGCTCCAGCAAGGTAATATCTTCCGGAATAATATCGGGGATGGGTTTACGGATAACCTTCTCCGGATCGGTCGCCAGGGTAGCGCCCACGGTGAACAGCCGATCCTGAATCTCTTTGAGCAACTCCCGGCGAGTGTCATTCACCGGCTGGTCGCGCACCAGGCCAATCCAGGAATTCAGTTCATCGACGGTACCGTATGAATCAATGCGGTGATCGGCCTTGCTGACCCGCCGGCCGCCAATGAGCGAGGTTTGGCCTTTATCGCCGGTTTTGGTATAAATTTTCATGCAATGGGAGAGTGTGACGTTTCATGTATTAACAGAAAACCCAGAGTATTACCTCCGGGTTTCTGAAGATTTAAAATGATTACTGCTTATTTCACCGCCGTAGCTTCCGGCAATCCGTATTTGTCCAGCAGGTAGGTCAGGGCGGCCATCGAAGCGGCCCCTAATTCAAGCTCCCGTTTGTTTACCGCTTCAAATTTATCGATACCCGTATGGTGGTAATCAAAATACCGCTGCGAATCGGGTTTGAAGCCGAACAACGCCGTGCCCTGCTGCGCCAGGGGCCCAATGTCGGCACCGCCACCACCCGGACCAATCTCGTGCAGGCCATAAGGGGCCAGCAGGTTTTTCCACGCCATTACATGCGCTTTCTGCTGCGGAGTACCCACTATCCCAAAGCCACGGGGCGTAAAGCCGCCGTTGTCCGACTCGATGGCGGCAATATGCTTTTCATTGTTCTTTTTGGCGTAATCGGCGTAACCGATGCCGCCCTTCAGGCCGTTCTCTTCGTTCATGAACATCACCGCCCGGATGGTCCGCCTGGGTTTGTAGCCCAGGGCCTTCATGATGCGCAGCACCTCAACAGACTGCATACAGCCGGAGCCGTCGTCGTGCGCCCCTTCGCTCAGATCCCAGGAGTCGAGGTGACCGCCGACCACGATAATTTCGTCGGGCCGTTCGGAGCCTTTGATTTCACCGACTACGTTGTATGACTTTGCATCGGGCAGAGTCTCGCAGTTTTGTTTGAAGAAGAACGTAAGCTGCGGGTTCTGCTTCAGCAGGCTGCTGAGCTGATTGGCGCCGTTGGTACTGATGGCCGCCGTTGGGATAAGCGGAACGCCGGTGCCGTAGCGCATGCTGCCAGTATGCGGGTTATCATCGTTGGCGGTGGTCATCGACCGGACAATGGCCCCGACGGCCCCGTATTTGGCGGCAAATGTAGCGCCGTTAGCCCGCTGGTCGACCGCTCCGCTATACGCTTCAAAGGTGTTCAGCTTTGTCGGGTCCATCGGTCGGTTATAGAAGACAATTTTTCCTTTTATCTTTTCGGTGCCCAACTGCTCCAGGTCGGTCAGGCTTTTAACTTCGATTACCTGGGCCTGTAAGCCCTTCGGTGGCGTCGCTACCGAACCGCCTAAGGCTGCAATAGGTACTGTTATTTTCTGTTTGCCGGTTTGGATGTAGGCTTCTTCTTTCGCCCCCCGCACCCAGTGTGGGACCATTACCTCCTGTAGAAACACCCGGTCGAACCCTTCTTTCTCCATAATCTGTTTGGTCCAGTCCACGGCTTTCTGCGCCCCGGCCGAGCCGCTCAGGCGCGGGCCAATCTGTTTGGTGAGGTGGCGCAGCCATTCGTAGGATTTGCCATTGGTGAGAGCTTCGTTGTAAATCCGGCGGATAGCTACCGAGTCGGTATCCTGGGCGTAGGTATGGAGGGTTGTTAAAATCGAGAGTCCGAGGATGAGTGTTTTCTTCATGTTCAGGTTGTCTTTCTGCAAAGTTAGTGTAGTGAAAGGGTTATTAAACAGAGACACGCAGAGGAGCACGGAGATTCGCCAAATTTTTCTTTTAATCTCAGTGTGCCTCTGTAAAAAGGTTCTACGCTTATCTGCGCTACAAAATTCCCTTTTAACCGCTGACGTATTGAGATTCGGGCTTGTGTTTTATTGAACGGCAGGTAACCTTTGGAACAGCGAGGTTGGGCTTCCTGATTGCAGGAAAAAATAGTACCTTGCCCGCCCAAATAGCTTATATTATTAGCCTACGCCATATTATCTGCCATGCAATACGTTGTTCACGCGTACGATTATACGGATGAGCAGGCGCTTGACCGCCGGATGTCCGCTCGTCCCAGTCACCTCGATGCCGTTCGTAAACTGAAAGCCGATGGTCATTTTATTACCGGCGGAGCACTGCTCGATGACGATGGCCGGATGATTGGTTCCATGGTGCTTGTGGACTTTGAATCCGAGGAGCAGCTTCAGCAGTGGCTGCAAAACGACCCGTATGTGACGGGTCGCGTCTGGGAAACTATCAACGTCAATCCGTTCCGGGCGGTTGTCCTTTAATAAGTCTTCGTAGCCACTCAATCCGGCAGCGGGTTACCTTACTGCCATTATACGAATTAAGCAGGAGAAGCCTTGCTTCTGCTGACAACCTGAATCAGAAATGTGTGTATGATTTGTGCTGCTATATTTGATATGGATGGCCTGCTGGTGGATTCTGAACCCCATTGGCGGGACGCCGAAATGGAAGTGTTCCGGACCGTTGGTCTGGAACTGACCGAAGAGATGTGCAAACGGACTACCGGCCTGCCGATTGAGACCGTAGTGGAATACTGGTATCAGCGCCAACCCTGGACCAACCGCAGCCGCGAGGAGGTCGCCCACGAAATCCACAACAAAGCTTTCGAATACATCGGTCTTAAGGCCGGGCCCATGCCGGGTATGGTTGACCTGCTTCAGTTTTTCCGGGAGAAAAGCATCCCCATGGCCATTGCCTCGGCGTCGCCCATGAACCTGATCGAATTGGTGATTGACCGGCTGAACATTCGTGAATTCTTTGTAGTTTGGCATTCGGCAACGCTCGAAGCGCGGAATAAACCCCACCCGGATGTATACTTGGGCACAGCGCGCAAACTGGGCGTTGACCCGGCCTGCTGCCTCGCATTTGAAGATTCCGGAAATGGCCTGAAATCGGCCCATGCCGCCGGGATGATTACGGTAGCGGTGCCAGCCGACTATGAGTTCGATGATGCTAAGTTTAATCTGGCCACCCTGAAAGTTCCCTCGTTAGCGGCCTTCGAAGAGCCAATGTTTCTGGCTTTGCAGGCCGAAGTTGACAGTACACCCTCGTAACTCTTTCGTATCGTTCCTGTTATACCCATACCCTCATGTCAATACGCCTTTATCAACTGGATGCTTTTACCGATCAGTTGTTTGCCGGTAATCCGGCCGCTGTTTGTCCGCTTACCGACTGGTTGGCCGACGAACAGATGCAGCGGATCGCGGCCGAGAATAACCTGGCCGAAACAGCTTTTTATGTAAGAACTGATCAGGGATACCATATCCGCTGGTTTACACCGGCGGTAGAGGTAGATCTGTGCGGCCACGCTACTCTGGCGGCTGCCTACGTGATCTTTTTTCTGGAAGACAAACCAGATACTGACCATATATTTTTCGACTCCCGGAGTGGTACGCTGAAAGTCTGCCGCGAAGGAGACTGGCTTACGCTCGACTTTCCGGCCGATCCGGTCAACAAACCCCCGCTGCTGCCCCCGGCGCTGGCGTCAAGTTTTGACATAAAGCCGGCTGAGGTATACAAGGGTAAAACGGATTTTTTGCTGGTGTATGAAAAGCAGGAAGACATTGAAGAACTAATGCCGGATATGCGCGAACTCTCCACGGTACCGGCGCGGGGCATCATCGTGACGGCGCCCGGTAACGACGTCGATTTTGTGTCCCGGTTCTTTGCTCCGCAGGTCGGTATTGACGAAGATCCCGTTACAGGCTCAGCGCATACCACGCTGGTACCGTTCTGGGCCGGGCGGCTGGGCAAGACGCAACTGACGGCGCGGCAGCTTTCCAAACGCGGTGGCTACCTTGAATGCAAACTCCACGGCGACCGTGTCGATATCTCCGGCAAAGTGCAATTGTACCTGAAAGGGGAGATTCTGATGGATGTGCTGGTATCGTCGGGGGGGTAAAACCACGGCATACCTCAAAAATTTCTTTTACCAGTAGTCGGTTGACTCTCCCTCACAAACCCTCATCAACGGAGGGTTTGCCGGGGCCGTTGAGCAGCAGAAAGATACTCATGGCAAACAGGTTGAGGGCCGGGAACGTATTCTTGTAAGTGTCCCCGATTGCCAGATGTCCGAACAGGAGAGCAAAGGCAAAATTGATTGCCAGTATGGCCCCGGCCCAGCGCGTTTTGAAGCCAATCACTATCAGAATGGCCCCGACGAACTCAGCATACGCCGATAAGGTGGCACTTACGATGGGAAACGGAAAACCCAGACTTTTTAGCCATTCAGCATAGCCAGGAAGGCCTTCCGTTGGGTGCAGCGCCGTATGCCCGGCGGCATCGTATAATTCATAGCCAAAAGCGAGACGAAGCAAAAAGGGGGCGTAGGGACGTAGGCGCTGCATGGCGTAAAATTATTGATTCCCCGCCAATCGCAAATACCTGCCGAAAAATTGGAAAGCCGTCCGTTTACTAACCCATATGAACTATAGAATTATTTTTCTGTTTTATTTGTAATTGTTCTAAATAAACGGGAGATTTGCATCATAATTCAGTGAATAACCATGTTAGTCGCAGATAAGCCAGAAGCAGCGGAGATAAAGTTTAACGTTGGGAAGACCTTTGGTGGAAATCCGTTTGCCGGTCATGAGTGTGTCTTAAAGAAGTGCTGCAAAAAATATAAAAAGGGGAAGCGCTGTAAAAAGTGCCCCAACGATTAATAGGTTCTCTCCTGCTTTTCCTCCATACGCTTTTCCTGTTGGGCTATGGTGCCTTGTTGCGGATAGAGTGCCGGATTTTAAGGTACGTTCACGCTATGCTGGAATGGCTGCAGATTGAAGGGTTGCCCCATGAGCCCCTGTTCGAATCGCTCCTGACGCTCCATCTACAGGTTTTTACCGATCAGTCCCGCGAAGAAGCCGTCGCCGATATGACGTATCACGCCCAACGTGGACCTCTACTGACCCTGCTAGCCATGGACAGTGGTGTGGTTGTTGGCTATAAAATGGGGTATGAACGTAAACCAGCGCAGTTCTATAGCTGGCTCGGCTGCGTATCACCCGATTATCGGGGGCGGGGCATTGCGGCTGAACTGATGACACGGCAGCATGACTGGTGCCGGCAGTGTGGTTACCAGACCATCCGGACACAGACCATGAACCGCTGGCGAACGATGCTGTTGCTGAACATCCGGCACGGCTTCGACATCATCGGTACGCTGCAGGGGCACCGCGGTCTGATTATTGTCCTGGAGAAACGACTGGTATAGCCGGGAACCCCCGCCCGCTATTTTGTGTACTACAGAGGCATGCATCTGTATCTGCACATACCGTTTTGTAAGCAGGCCTGTCACTACTGCGATTTTCACTTCAGTACCAATCAGACGTTCAAAGCCGAACTGGTAGCCGCCATGGCGCACGAAATCGCCTTACGGGCCGATTACCTGCCGGCGCGTCGCCTGGAAACCATCTACTTTGGCGGAGGAACGCCCTCGCTGCTGACGGAAGCTGAACTGGCGCAACTCTTCGAGGCCATCCACCAGCAGTTTACCGTTGCGCCCGACGCTGAGATCACCCTCGAAGCCAATCCCGACGATCTGGTTCCCGACAAACTGGCGATGCTGCGCCGATACGTCAACCGCCTGAGCGTGGGCATTCAGACCTTTGATGAGGCTACCCTACGGTGGATGAACCGGGCGCATACGGCCGTTGAAGCTGAGCAGTGTGTTCGGCTGGCACGGGATGCCGGTTTTGATAACCTGAGCATCGACCTGATCTACGGCATACCCAACCGGCCTGATAACCTTTGGCAGGCGGATCTGGAGCGGGCACTGGCGCTGGATGTTCCTCATCTGTCGGCGTACAGTCTCACCATCGAGCCCGATACCGCCTTTGGCCGCTGGCAGCAGAAAGGCAGGCTGCAACCCGCAGAAGATTCGCTAGCTGCAGATCACTTTGAGCAGCTGGTGAAGGCCCTGACCGGTGCTGGCTATGACCATTACGAAATCTCCAACTTTGCCAAACCGGGCTGCTACGCCCGGCACAATAGCGCCTACTGGCAACGACGGCCTTACCTGGGCGTGGGTCCGGCGGCTCATTCGTACAACGGCCCCAGCCGCCAATACAATGTTGCGCATAATCCGCGTTATATTGCCGGACTGGGTTCCGGTCAGATACCAGCGGAGCGGGAGGAGCTAACCCCCGCCGACCAGGTAAACGAATACCTGCTCACGGGGTTGCGCACCAAATGGGGTTGCCGCATCGATGACCTGAATCAGATGCTGGGCCGGGACTTTTTAGCCGCTAACCGGTTAATCATAGGAAAGCTGCAAAACAACGGTTGGCTGCTGATCGACAGCGGAGTAGTGCGCCTGACTGAATCCGGCAAGCTCTTCGCCGACCGGGTGGCGGCCGAGCTGTTTGTAGACTGATGGATAAAGATTAGCGTTTTTAAGCCACAGCTACGGCTTTTTTTGCCATTTTCGCCCGCTAATTAAACAAGACACTATGAGTCAGGAGCGGCCCGCCAACCAATTTCGTAACCAGGCCCGTCAGGTACCACCGACCAAAGCGGCCAGCTATTCAGCTGGTTCGTACCGGTCTCCATCATCCGGAGCACGCTCCTATGGATCACGCTCAACAGGGCGGGGGTATTGGTCAAAGGCGAAGGCCTTTATGCGGGAGCGGCCGCTGTTGCAACGGCTATACGGGTATTTTCTGAAGCTGCTGCTGTTTGCTTTTCTTTTCTCAATACTCTGGGTGGTCGTGCTGAAATTTGTGCCGGTCTGGTTTACGCCCCTGGTCATCGCCCGGAAGGTTGAGGCCATCGGTGCGGGCGAAGACAGCAAGATTCACAAAACCTGGCGGTCGTACGATAAAATCTCTAAAGAAGTTGCGCTGGCCGTGGTCGCATCCGAAGACCAGAATTTTCCGACGCACTGGGGCTTTGATCTGGACGAGATCCGGGATGCGCTCAGCGAGAACCGCAAGCGATTACGGGGTGCCAGTACCATCTCGCAGCAGGTAGCCAAAAACGTGTTTCTATGGAATGGCCGCAGTTACATTCGCAAGGCGCTTGAGGCCTACTTCACCGTCTTAATTGAATTGATCTGGGGGAAAGAACGCATTCTGGAGGTATATCTCAACGTGGCCGAGATGGGACCGATGACCTTTGGGGTCGAAGCTGCCTCGCAGCGTTACTATGGTCATGCGGCCAGTACCCTGAGCCGTTCCGAAGCCGCCCGGATTGCCGCCGTGCTGCCCAGTCCCCGGCGGTTCTCCATCCGTAACCCATCGGGCTACGTGCAGCGCCGGACCAGCCAGATTACCCGGCAAATGCGGGCGTTAGGGGGTAAGGCCTATATCCGTAACCTGTGAGGTTGGTTGATTAGTTGATTGGTTAAGTGGGATGGGACCTGGTGCGGTGTAGTGGGAGCTTATACGGTTAGCTCCTCCGAGGGATCCCAGTACAGGCGGTCAAACGCTACCACGCGGTCATCGTTTACCGTTATACCTTCGGCTTCCAGCAACTCCTGCATGGCCGTGGGATGGCCAAAGAAATTTTTGCCTGACAGTACCCCCAGGCGATTCACCACCCGATGCGCCGGTACATCCAGGCCGTGGGAGCTATTCATCGCCCAACCGACCATACGGGCTCCCGCCCGCAGGCTCAGATACCGCGCAATGGCTCCGTAGGTGGTAACCCGCCCCAGCGGCACCTGCCGTACTACGTCGTATACATCGTTGAAGTAATCGCGCTGCATTTTTGTTCCAGATTCATTGTTCCAGCCGGGTGGCCCCGCTGGAACAACAAACTTACTTCTGTTCCACCTCCTTCACCAATTCATCATACCACTGCTGGCCGTAGGCGCGGACGAGTGCTTCGCGGACGAAACGGTAGACAGGCACATTCAGCTCCTTGCCGAGGCCACAGGCCGGACTGCAGATGGGCCAGCGGTCGTAGTTGAGGGCGTGGTAGTGCTCGTATTTGGTAATACGAATAGGATAGAGGTGGCAGGAGATGGGTTTTTTAAAATTGATCTTCCCGTCCAGATAAGCCTGTTCAATCCCGCATTTAAGGGTTCCTTTTTCGTCGTATATGGCGTAAACGCACTCCCGGCCGTTGACGGTGGTGGTGACGTAATCACCGTCGAAATCTTCTTCGTACAGGCCCTGCTCTTCAATGGCCCTGATGCCCTCGGCAGAGAGGTAAGGCTTTACTTTCGGGTATATCTCTTTCAGGATAGCGAGTTCGCTATGCTCCAGGGGGGCACCCATATCGCCCTCTACGCAGCAGGCCCCTTTGCATTTTTCGAGGTTACAGACAAAAAACTTTTCGGCTATATCGTCGCTGATGCAGGTATTATCAATTAAAATCATAGGCTTCGTGTACAGGCATCCTTACCAAATGCCACTATAAAGTTAATCAATAACCCTGACATAAAATAAAACTGCCGGCTCCATCAGGGCAAAAGTACGCCGGCAAAACAGGCTGGGTACTAGTGCGCCAGTGGATCCGGCGGTTTATCAATAGGGGTTACAGCTGCTTGATAATCCTGATGCGCTGCCCTTCTCTGACGGTGACGTCAGAAAGCTGGTTCCATTCCTGAATCTGCTCGATGGAAACACCATATTGTTTTGAGATCCGGTACATGGTTTCACCCTTCATGACCGTGTGGTATTGCGGAGTAGCGGGAGCCGACGATGGAACCGCTGTGCGGGTCGATGGTACCCGGTTGGTCGTTGAACCGGCAGACCGCACAACGAGCTCCTGCCCTACCGACAGCTTATCGTTGACGGTCAGGCTGTTCAGCGCCAGCAGCTGATCGACCGTCAGGCCGTATAGCCGGGAGATGCTGTAGTACGTCTGACCGGGTAATACGCTATGCGTTGCGGCAGCCCCCGATGGTACCGTTGCGGCCGGGGTAACGGGTCTGGTCGGGGCCGGACGGCTCTCTGCCGGTATATTGGCAGGGGTGCTGGCCGGGCGGCTGTAGGTGGATGTAGTCTTCGGCTCGGTACCCGGATAGATGGCTTTGGGTGCCGGCTCACTCACCGGTTTGGCGGGCGTTGGTGCCGGGGTGGTAGTTGGGCGGGTGTTTGTCGCCAGATCCTCTTCGGCCGGCCGGACAATGATCACGCGCTGATTTGTACTCCCTGATGATGGGGCCGGCGCTGAAACAGCCTGGGCCGGGGTATTGGTTGGTGTCTCCAGGGGCTGGCTGGTAGTCGGCACGGGCGTTGTGGTAGCCGGACGGCTGGCCGGCTGATTGGCCGGCCGGGACGCTACCGGCTCCGGGCGCTGCGGTTCGGCCGTATTTTCCGTTGGGGTTACCAGCTTCGGCTGATACAGTTTTCGCTCGGCTGCCGTGCGCGGAATTGCATTGGTGTTTTCCGTCGGGCGTGTTGAGGGTTCGTTGCGGGCTACCGTCGAACGATCAGGAGCCGGTGCCGGGGTACCGGGGGCGGGGGCATTGAGAATTTCAACCGGACCGTTCGGCCGGCGCTTCTGGAGCCACATCACCCGGCCGACCTGAAGCTTCTGAATCCGGTCGAGCCGGTTGTAACGCAACAATTTTTTCAACCGAACGGCGTACATCTGCGAGATGGTCCGCATGGTTTCATCTTCGCGGACTGTGTGGTACGGAACCATTCCTTTCCGGCGCTTTTTCTGCAGGTAGTACACTTCCCCCGTTATGACCGGATCGCGCTCGCCCATGTCGTTGTACCGCAAAAAACTGGAGAGGCTAACCCCGGCTTTGTTCGCCAGCGACGAAGGCTTATCGCCGGCCTGCGCCTGAATACCTTTCAGACCATTTATTTCATAATAGATCGGCTCGTTTTTGCTGCGGCCGGGAGGGGTAGTCCGGCGTAAAACCGGGAAGCCAATGTCATCGCCGTCCGGAATCGGCTTATTAATGTTTGATGCCAGAACTGGTTTGTCCGCCGGCAAGTTCAGCCGGCGACGGAAATCGGCGAGCCGCTCATTGGGCACCGGAATGGCCATGACATATGGTTTGTCGGCCGGGACGGCATCGCCGGAAATCCAGCGGTTGTACTTGCGAAGCTCAAATTCATCAATACCTAACTCCTGGGCAATCTGGCTGAACTGCTTGCCGTTGCCACGGGGGTATTCGACCAGCGATACCGCATTTGATGGTTTAAACGTCTGAAGGGCGTTCTCAATGGCCAGTTTATGCGCAAAGCACCGCAGAATGTACCGGTCGGTGCTGGCGTCAACGCTGATTTCCCGGGCATTGGCCCACTCCTGCGGAATCAACCGGCTAATGCCACCGGCACCCAGGTAGTAGGAATAGAGAGCCGAAACCCAGTTGTTAAAAATGGTGTTTGTCCGTTTCAGGTAGCGGGCAGCCCCACGGGTCGACGCCGTAATGCTTTTGCGCTCGTCGACCTCATCATCGACGCGCAGGCCGTGGTCGAGGGCCGTTTCGCGTTTAAACTGCCAATAACCCACGGCCATCGACGTAGAGACGGCATCGGGCGTAAGCGAACTTTCCTGGACGGCCAGGTATTTGAAGTCCAGCGGCACCTGCTCTTCGGCAAAGATCCCTTCAATGATGGGAAAATACAGCGCCGACCGGTTGAGCTTCATATCCCAGTACTGCCGGTTGGCCATCAATGCATTGACGTCCTGCTGAATAATGGCGCGGGCACCTTCGTCCATCTGCACGGAAAGACCCGCAAACATAATCCGGGTCGGTACCACCGGCACGTCGGCGCGAAAGCCAGGCTGCGGCTGAGCCGGCGAATGCATCCAGATCAGAACAAAAAGGAAGGTAATGGGGAAGTGTAGTTTCTTCATAAGAGATTGTGTCTTTCCGCTCAGTTCGCTAGATATCTAGATATAAGGTTCTACAGTTTTCGGATCATCAGTAAACCGTCCCGGATGGGCAGCAGGATATTTTCGACCCGTGGGTCTTTCTGTACTTTTTCGTTGAACGCCAGCACGGCTTTGGTGTCTTTGTCCGATGGCTTCACCGGCTCAACGACCTTGCCGCTCCAGAGTACGTTATCGGCCAGGAGAATCCCACCCGGACGAACTTTGTCCAGCACGAGATCGTAATAAAGCGCGTAGTTTTTCTTATCGGCATCGATAAAAACCAGATCAAATACTTCGTCGATACCCGGAATTAGCTCGGGTGCATTGCCCAGCCGGAAATCGATCCGGTTGGCGTAGGCCGATTCGTTCCAGTAGGTGCGGGCAAAATCTTCCAGTTCCTCGTTGTTGTCGATGGTAATCAGCAGGCCGTCGTCGGCGAGTCCTTCGGCGAGGCAGAGGGCGGAGTAGCCGGTGTAGGTGCCAATTTCCAGGATACGCCGGGGGCGCAGCATGTGCGAGATCATGGCCAGCAGCCGGCCCTGCATATGGCCAGACAGCATGCGGGGCCGCAGAATGTGGGCGTGGGTGTTGCGGTTGAGCCGTTTCAGCAGCTCACTTTCGGGAGTTGTATGGGCTTCGGCGTAGGCCGACAGTTCGGATGGTAGAAACTCCATTCGGTTCAGGAATGGCTCCGGCGCAGCAAGGCCCGGAAGCCCGTCTCGGTGGTTTGGGTAAAAATAGCGTTTTCTGGTAAACGGATACTATATCGCCGGTGGTATGTGGCCAAAAAAGATAGCAGCCGGTCTTTTAAACAGCGAAGGCCACCAATTGGTGGCCTTCGCTATCGTTATTTTACCTGTTTTCGCCGGCTGATCAGCTCCCGCCAGGTGGTCAGGATGATGCCTTCTTTTTCGATAAACGCTTTGAGGGCCGGGTCCATCATGGCCAGCATATCGCCCTTGCGGGTAGGGCCGGAATTGCTGATTTGCGCAAATTGGTTGCCCGTATCGGTCGCGTGATTGATGATAAAGGTAATCCCGGGTTGGCAGGCTTTTAAGAGTTCAATGTATTTTTCGGTTTTATGTTTCCGCAAATTTTCATCCGTCACGGGTGTTCCGTTTGGAAGATTCCAGCCGTAACTGTCGGAGTGGAGATCATCAATCACGGGCAGGCCGGCATTCCAGAGTTGCTGACCGATAAGCCGAGCCGTTTGGCGCAGCTCCGGTGTCATCCGGGTGTCACTGGCAATCAGGGTCGCATGACCACCGGGGAACATCACCGGAATTTTCTCCGTAATGCCTGCCTTGATGTAACGTTCTAAAAATTTGGGGTCAAACAGGGTGCCCATATGTGAGTCGATATGGGTAGGCTCCACACCAAAGCTTCTGAACCTGGCAATCTGGGCCCTGATTTCGGCCTCCACCTCGTCTGCCGACGCATGTTGAACCACCTGCTGTACATTGGGCCAAAAGGCCCCGTACTGATCATAGAGGCCAGGGCCTTTTTCGCGGCCCACTAACGGATGCCAGCGGTAATTTTTGAACTCTGATGTCAAGACAAGATGTACCCCGGCATCGACCTGTGGATGCTGTTTCAGGTAATCAAAAAATTGCGGAACCCAGCCGCAGGGCATCATGACACTGGCAGAGTTGGCCAGACCCTGCTCCATTGATTTGATCGTACCCTGATTGGACTCATAGCTCATGCCGGCATCATCGACATGAAAGATCACGACTTTTTTACCTTTCGGGAAGCCGAGTTTTTCGGCAAAGGTTGGCGGCTGCGGTTGAGCGTTCACAAGGGTGGCAGCCAGGAGGCTGAGTAAACCGATTAAACTTTTTTTCATGGTCAGGGCGTATCAGGAATAACGTATCAGGCGTACTAAGGTATCAAAGACCGGGCGTTCCGTTTTCTTCTTGTCTTCGGTATACAGAAAAATTTACGGAAGAGACTATTCTATGATCTTTTATCCTATACAATCCCCATCATTCAATTCTTTCTGCCTTTGTCTTACATTCGCTGCCTGATCTCTAAACTACCGAAGGTAACAATGAATGCGATTGGCATCGATATGGGCGGTACGCGCATCAAAGGTGTGCTACTCAACGTAACTACGGGCGATGTGCTGCACAAGGTGATTCTGCCTACTGGCGACGGAGAAGGTACACCCTGGAAAACTGCAGTTCAGGAGCTGGTTCAGCAGCTTAAAGCAGCAACAGAAGAACCGATACAGGGTATCGGTCTGGCGGCTCCGGGTCTGCCCAATGCCGATAATACAGCGATTGCCTGTATGCCCGGCCGCTTGCAGGGACTGGAACACTTTTCATGGCCGGAGTATCTCCAGGAGCCGGTGCGGGTGCTGAACGATGCCCATGCCGCCCTGCTGGCCGAAGCCCGCTACGGTGTCGCCCGACAGGCCTCTAATGCCCTAATGCTAACTTTAGGTACGGGCGTGGGCGGAGGGCTGTTGCTAAACGGTCAACTCTACCAGGGTTATTTCCAGATGGCAGGTCACCTGGGCCATATCTCCGTAGACGTCGATAGTGAGCAACTGGATATCACCAGCATACCTGGTAGTCTGGAAGACGCTATTGGTAATGCCACCGTAGCCCGGCGGTCGTACGGGCGTTACCAGACTACCTACGCGCTGGTGGACGCTTACCGGCAGGGTGAGCCGCTGGCAGCGCTGGTCTGGCTGACATCCATCCGGCGGCTGGCTGTAGCGGTGGCTTCTCTGGCCAATGCTTTTTCGCCCGAAGTAGTAGTCATTGGTGGGGGGATCACGCAGGCCGGTGATGCCCTGTTCGGCCCTTTAGAAACTTTCATAGATTTGTTTGAATGGCGTCCGGCTGGCAAGAAGACGATTATTTGTAAAGCCCACTTTGACGAATGGGCCGGTGCTATCGGCGCGGCCGGAAGTGTCATTTCAAACCTTTCTATAGCTACAAATCAACGCTAAACAGCTATTTCTAAACCGAAGTATGACCGTTATTGAACAATATCTTCAGAAGTCGAGAGCCATTCTTGATGTTATCGAGCAGCAGACCGAACAACTGCAGCAGGCGGCACAATGGTTTGCCGAGACGATCCGGGCGGGGCGGATGGTACATGTTTTCGGGTCGGGCCACAGCCGGATCATGGTGGAGGAGATGTGGCCGCGCTATGGTTCCTTTCCCGGTTTTAACCCAATCGTCGAACTGTCTCTGACCTTTCACAATCTGGTGGTGGGGGCAAACGGGCAGCGGCAGGCTATGTTTCTCGAGAACGTACCCGGGCTGGCCGAACGCATACTCCGGAATTATGATCTGTCGGACCTGGATTCAGCGCTGGTGATCTCCTCCAGCGGCTGCAACGTGGTACCCATCGAAATGGCAGAGCTGTTTCAGCAGCGCAGAGTAAAGGTCGTGGCGCTAATTACTCGCAACCATGCCGAACAAAGCACCAGCAAACGAGCCGACGGCAAAAAGCTGAGCGACTTTGCCGACCTGGTTCTGGACACCGGCGCTCCCGTTGGCGATGCCATGATAACCGTGCCGGGTCTGGATACACCTGTAGCGCCGGGTTCTACGGTGGGTGGGGCCGTTATCGTTAATTGCATCAAAGCGGAGGTAGCCCGGCTGCTTACCCAGATGGGCCAGCCGCCGGTGGTCTTGTCGGCGGGAGCCGTGGTGGGAGCCGGTCGGGCTGTCGATTTATTTGAGCGGGCGTATGATGAACATGCCCATCGCCTGGCTAAGTTATACGCACAGGTTGGGCAGGCATCGTATGTAAGTCAGGGGCAAAAAGAGGAGTAGGCGTGTGGATTACACCCTGTTTTTTGAGTCGATAACGATTGTTACCGGCCCGTCGTTCACCAGTGCTACTTTCATATCGGCACCGAACTCGCCGGTCTGGATGGGTTTGCCCAGATCGGCGGATAGTTGTTGGATCATCTGCTCGTAGAGCGGAATGGCTACTTCGGGCCGGGCGGCTTCGATAAACGACGGGCGGTTGCCTTTCTTCGTGCTGGCGTGGAGGGTAAACTGACTGATGAGCAGAATACTGCCGTCTACGGCCCTGAGGTCGAGGTTCATTTTCCCCTCGGCATCGCCGAAGATACGCATACTAATGATCTTCTTACTAAGCCAGTCAAGGTCTTCGCGGGTATCGGTATGGGTAATGCCGAGGAGGATCAGGAAGCCCAGGCCAATTTGTCCTTTTACCTGTCGGTCTATCGTTACGGATGCTTCAGAAACACGCTGGATTATGGCAATCATGAGGAAATTATAAATGCAACAGCAGATTAGCAATCATAAAGTATACGCCGATGCCGATCAGGTCATTGGCGGTGGTTATAAACGGACCTGACGCTACCGCCGGATTGATGCCGATGCGGTTGAGCAGCAGGGGTGTAATGGTACCCATGAACGACGCCAGCATCACCACCGATAATAGGGATGTGGATACCACAAAAAACAGCCTGGGTTCACCGATAATAAACGTGTAAGCACCAGCCAGCAGCCCCACCACCAGGCCGTTGATGAGCGCCACCAGAATGGTGCGTAGCAGCCGCTGCCCCAGTGATGCCGTAAGCCCGGCTTTATCAGACAGGCCCTGCACAATAAGCGAAGCCGTCTGGATACCCACATTCCCGCCGGTAGAGCCAATAATCGGGATAAAAGCCGCTAGAGCCGCAATCTGACTCAATTCGTCCTGAAAGCCATTGATTACCGTCGCAGCCATCAGACTGCCCACGGCACCGGCTACCAGCCAGGGCAACTGCACTTTAGCGCGTTGCCAGATGTTATCGTCTTCGACCACCTCACCCGAGATACCCGAGATGGCCTGAATATCTTCTTCGGCTTTTTCGGTAATCACGTCTACGATGTCATCAATGGTGATGCGGCCCAGCAGGCGGCCCTGTACGTTCACCACCGGAACGGCTTCCAGGTCATACCGCTGCATGATCTCGGCAACTTCGGTAACGGGCCGGTACGTTTCCACAAAGATGATGTTCTCGTCGTAGATGTCGGCAATCTTAGCGTGTTTCCGCGACAAGACAATCCGCTTCAGCGAAACATAGCCGAGCAGCTTACCGGCATCATCAACCACGTACACGACGTGAACTTTCTCGACATTCTCGGCCTGCTGGCGGATTTCCTCGATACACTGGTTGACCGTCAGCTCCACGTTGATCTTGATCAGTTCCTTCTGCATCAGACCGCCGGCTACGTCTTCATCGTAATGCAGCAGGTCGAGGATAAAGCGAGCCTGTTCGCGGTCTTCCAATAGGCCAATAACCTCTTCCCTGATCTGAATGGGTTGCTCGTTCAGGATGTCCACCGCATCGTCGGAGTCCATCTCGTCGACATAAGGAGCCAGTTCCTGGGAGGAGAAGTCTTCCAGAAAATCCTTCCGGTCGCCGGGGTCCAGATTAGCCAAAATTTCGGCTCCTACTTTCCGGTTCAGCAACGATAGTAGATAGCGGGCCTGCTCGGTTCCCAGTTCATACAGAATACCCGAAATATCGGCGGGATAGAGTTCCTCCATCTCAGCCCGCAGCAACGCATCATCCCCTTCGGCAATCGCCGTCTGGATTCGTTCGAGGTATTCTTTGGTTAATTCAAACGTCATATTTGTAGACCAGATCGGATCGCCGAAGCGATTATATTCCGGTTTATTGTCTCAACCGGTAAGCTAACCGTCGATGGGCCTGTCTTTAACTTTAGCCGTTGAAAATTTTTGAGTTATTCCGGAATAGAATTCTGGGGCATACTCAGATTTGTCAGTTCCACAAAATCCGCTACGCTCAACTGCTCGGCGCGTTTGTCCAGCAGCGGGTGCGTGAGCATGGTTTCGGGTAGGTTCATGGATTTAAGGGCGTTGCGTAAGGTTTTCCGGCGGTTGTTAAATCCCTGCTTGACCACCTGCACAAACCGGCGCTCGTCACAACCCAGGTGTTCAACCGCGTTGCGCCGGAGGCTGATAACGCCCGAGTGAACTTTGGGCGGTGGGTTGAACACGCCCGGCTCTACCGTAAACTCGTATTTGATGTTGTACCAGGCCTGCAGCAGCACACTCAGAATGCCGTAATCTTTATTGCCGGGGGGCGACGCAATCCGCTGAGCTACCTCCCGCTGCAGCATACAGGCCACCTCCGGAACCCGGTCGCGAATATCCAGTATCTTAAAGAAAATCTGTGACGAAATGTTATACGGAAAATTCCCGATGACCGCAAACGGCTCCGACCATAAATCCGACGGCTTCATTTCTAGAAAATCACCTTCGATAATCCGCCTGTCAAGTTGCGGAAAGTGCTGCCGCAAATACACCACCGATTCGGTATCGATTTCCACCACATGCGTCTCGAACCGCTCGTCTTTTAACAGATATTGCGTCAGTACACCTGTACCCGGTCCAATTTCCAGCACTTTATGATAAGCTCCATGTCCTGACAGCAGACCCGCGATGCGCTCGGCAATCCGGACCTCTTTCAGGAAATGCTGCCCGAGGTGTTTTTTGGGCCGGACACGATCAGAAGCTCCCTGAGGGTTACGGTCCGGCCGGGCTGGCGTACCTCGGGCTGGATTGCCCCGGCTGGGACGGTTCTTATCGGAGCGGCTGCGGTCGGGGCGAGTGGGCATAAGTAAACAAATAGTTAGTGCCGCAAAGGTACGACCCTGTCCCTATAACTAAATCACAGGAACCGCGCTTCATAAAATTATAGCAAATTTATCCTGCATTAGCTACTTTTACCCGCTTTCGACGCCATCAGGCCTTTCATGCGCGGTACCATTATTCATTACGACGAATTAACCCGGTGCGGTTTGGTGAAAGATACCAACGGCAGCGTACACTATTTCCGGTCGAACCAGTTAGTGCCGGGGTTTTCACCCACCGAAGACCGGTCTGTGTTGCTGACAGTAAATAACGGCGAGTTGCTGGCTGTTGGTCCGGATACCCCGGCACCAGCTCCTATAACCAGTACCGTATACCGGCCTCAGCCGCCACCTGTCCAGCGCACACCGTCCGCGACGGGTCTGCTTAACTGGCCAGGGTTTGTGGTGTCGCTAGCGGCATTGGTCGCTATGTTTTTTGCCGGTGGCGAAGTGAGCCCGTTGCGAAACAGCAAAACACCCCCGCTGATTGAGTCGGTCTGGGCTATTGCGGCTGCCGGTTTGCTGGCACTGGAGGCCTACTGGTTTGCCAATGGGGCCGGTCGCTGGAAAGTCAGGCTGAATGTCTGGCCAATTGCGTTATGTTCTCTGATGGCTTACTGGATGCAAAGCTGCGATGGGTTTGAACCGGACACCGCATTTGAGGCCTATACGTATTTATTGTTGGTGCTTTTTCTGGCGGCTTATTTGCTGCCTTATCAACGAGGCAATAATAACTAACCACTGACTCCGTTTTTATTGGATGATGAATCAGCGTATACGAAAACAATCGACTCATTGGTTTTTCCTCCTTCTTCTGGTAACCCTCTTCGGGTGCGGTGGCAACGACCGGGGAGAGCGGACCGAACGAAAGGGAAAAATAAACAAAGACAATACCACACCAGCGGCTGCTCCGGCGGCTACGCTCAATGAAATCCACTTCTTCATGGAAACCTCGGCGAGCATGAACGGCTATCTAAAGGGGGGGACCGAATTTAAAGATGTGGTGTCGGAAATTGTAACTAAGGCCAATACCATTAAACCGGTAACCATCTGGACCATTTCTGAGCAGCCTCAGCCATACAAAGGCAATCCGGCCAAATTTGTTTCTGATATGGCCACCACACCCCTGGCTTCAGGTCGCAGTTCCAAGCTGCACAGCATCTTTGAGCAGGTTGCCAAAAAAGCGGGCGGTAACAGCATCGCTATCCTGGTGACCGATGCGATTCTGTCCTTCCCGGACCAGGAGATCCGGCGCGATCCCAACATCAACCGCACCGACGCATCGAGTGTGCTGAAGAACAATATTTACGATGAGTTTGTCCGCATGAACCGGCAGGGCATCGGCGCTACCGTGTATGGCTATCGTTCGGCCTTCAACGGTACCTATTACGACTACCAGAATGCCAAACAGACGCTGAACGGCGAAAGTCGGCCGTTCTATATCTGGGTAATCGGTAAGCAGGAATTGCTGAACGATTTTAATCAGCGGATGCAGGAAATGCTGACCAGCCAGCCGGCTAAAACACTTTCGTTCGGTACCGGCAGCGCCCTGAAAAAATACGATCTGTTCTTTTCGCTGAACAAAAAAGGCGACTGGCGGGCCAAAGGCGGCAACGTGTCAGAGCTAAAGACCAAAGGTGGTGCGCCGGCCGAATTTGCCGTTGGGCTTGACCTGAATGGTCTGCCGGCCTACGCCCAGACCGACGATTATATTCGCAAAAATCTGGTGGTTACCTCGAAAGATGCCTCCGTCAAACTGGCCAATGTGCAGAAGAAAGAAGCCGTGACCAATACCAGCCGGTTAAGCGAGCGGGAACAGCGGCTGCTGAACCAGTCGACGCATGTGCTGACGTTCCGGATTGATAACGTATTTGGCGACGAGGCCAATGTGGCGGTACGCCTGCCGGTGCGGTTTGATAACTGGCCGGAGCAATGGTCGACCATGGATGACCGGACCGCTACGGGTCGCCAGAACAAGACCTTTGCCCTGCAGCACCTGATGAACGGCGTCAAAGAAGCATACCAATCGGCAACAAACGATTTTCTGCAACTCAACTTTAAAATAGAAAAATAGGCTTGTTCTTTGTTTCAAGTTCCAGGTTAATTCGTACGGTCATTAGTCTGGAACCTAAAACCTAAAACAACGAACCTCAAACTTTAATCGTAACTAATGTTCACCTCCCTGTACGAACTCTGGCTGGGCCAGAACAATGACCCCATCTTCGCCGACGAGATTTTTACCCCAGTCGGCATGCTCACCTTATTGTTTGCGCTGATCGTAGCGGCTGTGTTTTACCTGCTGCTTGGACGGTGGAAACCGGTCTTCGATAATACGACCCATTGGATAATCACTTTGGTCGTGGTGGCAATTTTCGGCTTTGTCTATGCGTTGCAATATGCAAAGGACCGCACCGGTGCCGACGAGGCCGACAGCTACATGCAGGGTTTCGGCGGCATCAATGCGCTCTATGCCGTCATCTTCTTTACCATTTTTTCTGCTTTGCTAAAGCGCTTTTCCATTTTCGCCAAACGGACACCTTTTTAAAATAGGTTTCAACTGTTTCAGGTTTCATGTTTCAAGTTTAGCAGTAGCTCATTTTAACTTGAAACTTGAAACCTGAAACTTGAAACAATTAAGTTTATGAAACTATTTCTTTTTGGAATTGGGGGAACGGGGGCGCGGGTGCTGCGCTCGCTGACGATGTTGCTGGCTGCCGGCGCGAAAACCCCTGCCGACCTGACGATCATTCCCATTCTGCTCGATATGGACATGCAGAACGGCGATACCGAGCGGTCTCTGCGCATTGTGGAACTGTACCGGACTATCCGCCGGGGGGCTTATAAAGACACCGCTGCGCAGGGTGGTCAGTCGGAGCGTCGCACGTTCTTTGCCACGCCCATGCAGCCGCTGGGTACTTTGCAGGCCGATAACGCCCAGGAGCGCATCGGCGACTCCATTCTCCCGAAACTGACGGAGCATCAGGGTACGTTTGAAGAGTTCCTGAACGTCAGCAGCCTCGAAGACATTGACCGGGAATTCCTGAAGCTGTTCTACGACAATTCGGCCCGGCCGACGAGCGCCGAACTGAAGCTGAACCTCTCGGTTGGCTTCAAGGGTAACCCCAACATCGGTAGTGTCGTGTTCAATTCGCTGGAAGACTCGGCCGTGTACAAATACTTTACCGGTGCCTTCAACAACGAAACCGACCGGATCTTTATCATCAGCTCCATTTTTGGCGGTACCGGTTCGTCGGGTTTCCCGCAGTTAGTAAAGCTACTGCAGCACCCCAGCCAGAAAATGCCGATCCGGAACGCCCGCAAGGGAGCCGTGACGGTGATGCCGTATTTTGCGCTGGAAGAGAACGCCGGCAGCTCCATCGATCAGAACCGGTTTCTGTCGAAGACCAAGGCCGCCCTGTCATACTACCAGAACCAGATCCAGCTGGATGCGCTGTACTACATCGGCGACCGGCCCGGTGCCAAGCTGTACCCCAACGTGGAAGGCGGTTCGCAGCAGATCAACAATGCCCATATTGTGGAGATGCTGGCGGCTGAGGCTGTCCTGAATTTCGCCATGACCGGCAACGATGATTTCGGCGACAACAAGCGGTATTACGAATACGCGCTGCGACGCAACGACCGGAAGCTGGACCTGCCCCACTTCCACGACAATACATACCACAACCTGCTGGAGCCGCTGATCCGGTTCTCGTACGCCACCAAATTCTTCACCGATTTTGTGCCGGCAAACATCAATGAGGCCTTCGCCAAGAATCTCCAGCTGCCGCAGCAACTGAACACCAACACGTTCTATACCTCCCTGCGCAACTTCATGAGCTTCCACTACAAGGAGTGGCTGCGTGAACTGGCCGAAAATGACCGGAGCTTCAACCCGTTTGATCTGAATGCTCCGTATAACTCCATGGTCCGCTCCAGGCAGATCGAAACCGGCTTTTTCAACAAGGGCATCAGCGACGGCTTCCTGAAAGAACAGGCCGGCAAAGCGGAGAATACCCTGCAGGCGGCTTATCCTCAGCCCGAAATGCGCTTTATGCAGATACTCATTGAAGTAGCCGAGCGGTGCCGGGAGAAACTTGGCCCTATTAACCGGGAACTGGCCGATGCCGTTGTTTAACCCGACCTTTTAGCTTTTTAGTGAATTATGGCTCATATCCTTCGAATTGATAACGATCCCAACGTTAGTGAACAAAATCACCAGGGTTGGACCGGCACCCAGGGCGGTCTGACCGGTAACCGCATCGAGCATATCCCCGACACGCTGTCGGGCGCGGCCGGTGGGGCGTCCGGGGTAGCGTCCAAAGCGGGCACCTCTATTCCGTCGCCGTTCGCGCGGCTGTATCTGTTCGATACGGCCTTTCGCATGGTGCGCAATAACCTGAACCCCCGCGAGCTGTCGATGTACCACGTGCTGGTGTCGCACTGCCTCGATATGCTCGAACTGCTGTTTCAGGCCGGCAACAGCAACGATGTAACCTATCGCGTCTGGGGCCGGGCCGAGCGGCTGGCCACCTTAGGCCAGCGTACCAACTCTGCGCCGGTCGGCTCGGCGGGCCCGGTACGGCATTCGCACCAGATTCTGGCCAAGGCCCTGGAACTGGACCTGCGCAACGAACTGGCCAACCTCCAGCAGTTTACCCTGATCTACTACAAAGGGGCGCTGCTGGGTGGTACATCACCGCTGACGCTCGTCTTTACCTCGCCTAACTGGGAGCAGGAGCGGCAGAACAAATTTATCGATCCGCCTAAGAGCACAACGGGCCGTATCCTGTTCCAGAACGAGTACATCCCGCTACAGGACCGCGACGACGCATTCGTGACTTACATGCGCCGGCTGTACGACCAATATGGCAGTTCGGCGCTGTACGGCGGCTTCAAAGACTACCTGTATAAGGTGTTCTTCGATAATCCGGTGCCGCTGCCGGTGGCGCAGGGCACAACGCTCAGCAACTTTGACCCGATTACCATCGGGGGCGAAAGCAATTCGGCCCTCCAGGTGCTGCCGGGAGTCGTACTGTATAAGGTGCGTGAAGCTGACCTGATGGACGACATCGAGGAAAGCAGCGATTTTGTGCTGCAGCCGACGGTCACGCATTTTCAGCGCGAAGCCCGCAACGGAGCCCCGACCAATATCCGGCGGCCGCTGGCGCTGGCGTCGCGGATGGATGTGGCGGGCCGGTACGTGAAAAATACCCCCTGGAATCCGCAGACGGTTATCTTCCGCTCCTCGCTGAACAACCTCAGCGAAGACGGCCTGCTGGCCGACCGATACCTGCCGGGTGTAGACAACGTGCGGTACCCGTTCGTCACCACGGATGACTTCCTGGAAGATTTCCTGATCCGGATGCCGTTCAAAATCAATAACGAGCGGTTTATGACCGGCACCATCGGTGACTCTGAATACCTGTTGCCGGTGCGGAAGGCGTATTTCAACTTCTTCCGGCCGGAAGATCTGCAAAAGCAGCTTACCATCCGGGAAGAGGACCGGGGCCTGGGCCGCGTCATGATTGCTTCGCTGAAGATTCCGATCCGGAACAACCGGACCATCGAGTTCCGGAAAGAATACGACCTGAATAAGCCCGAAACCGTGCTGGAGTTCCGTTCGGGTATCGCGTTCTTCCCCTTCTACCGGATTACGGTTCCCGATCCGTACTGGCAGAGCCTGAACAAATACAATGTCCTGGTGGCCGACTGGAGCGAAGACAATACCGGATTCCGGGCGGCTACGTCGGTGCGCTTTTTTCAATTGGCCAATATTGTATCGAACCAGTGGCTGAACGTACCGGCACCGGAGGCCCGGACGCCCAAAGCCGATCAGCCGGCATCGTACTACTACAAAGTACCGCAGGATTTTGACCTGGTCGAAATTCGGCTCGAACGGGGTGGCGTACCCTACCACGGTCTGGTGCTGCCGAAGTTCACGATCATTGACCAGAAAGGCTACAAGAATTACACCTTTGCCATCGACTTCGGTACCTCCAATACCCACGTCGCCTACGCCGATGCTGCCGTTGGGGGCGTAGAGCCGAAGGCGCTGACGGTGAGTGACTCCAAAGTTCACCTGGATCAGGATGAGCTGCAGATGGTGTCGCTCAACAAGCCATACGATGGCTACGAAGCCCGCACCATGTACGACAAATACCGGCTACCCATCAGCTACGGCCGGCTGCCGCAAATGGATACCCTCATTCGCCGGGAATTTGTACCACCGATCGTCGGCCGGGAATATGGCTCGCCTTTTGTCTTCCCGCTTCGTACCACCGTCTACGAAAAAAGCGGCTTTACCGACAGCGGAGACAATTTGTTCAGCAAGATCAACTTAGGCTTCAATATTGATCTGGAAGAGGGTAGCACGGGCGTCAACCACTACATCACTAACCTGAAGTGGCTGTTTGAGAACCAGCCGGGCGATACCCTCAACCGGCCACGGGTGCGTGCGTTCTTTGAAACGCTGCTGCTGATGATCCGGAACAAAATTCTGCTCAACCAGGGTAACATCCAACAGGCGAGTGTGGTCTGGCTGTCGCCGTCGAGTATGCGGGCGCTGAACGAAGACAACCTGGTGCAGGAGTGGGAGCAGGCCTTCCGCAACGTATTTGGTACCACCAACATCTTCCGGCAACGGCCGATCTCCGAAGCGCTCGCACCGTACTTCTACCTCGTTAAAAATGGGGTGAAGTCCTTCGCCGATACCGTCAACGTAGATATTGGCGGGGGCACGGCCGACATCATGCTGTTCATGAAGCAGCAGGGCCGGTACCTGAATACCTCATTCCGCTTTGCCGGCTACGACATCTGGGGTGGAGGACTCAACGAGCAGGGGCATCCGTCGCATCGGAAAGATAACGGCTTCGTTAAGAACTACCTGACCTACCGCCGGACGCTTAACCAGAGTCCGGCGCGGGAGGATAACATTCTGCAAACGTTTCTGGAGAAGCCTGAACTGACCGCCGAGGACATCGTCAGCCTGCTCTTTAAGTACAACGATCATTTCAAGTTCATCCAGTCTATTCAGGATGGAAAGCCGGCCCTGCGGCTGGTGCTGTACCTGCACTACAGCGCCATTGTGTACCACCTGGTGCAGCTGATCGAGAGTCATCAGTTGGGGCTGCCCCGTTACCTGACCTTTACCGGGCGCGGTAGCCAGTACCTGAACATGTTGGGCTCGCGGTCGCGGCTGATCACGTTTACGCGGATGCTGTTTGAGTCGTACACCAAGCTGCCGATCCCGCCCGACTTCGAAGTGATCCTGACCGATAACCCTAAGGAGACCACAGCCGCTGGTGCGGTGTTATTCGAAAACGCGGGTGCCGAAAAAGCGCAGTACGAAAACCGCGAAACGACCTCGTACTGGGGCGATGAACTCGAAAACCAGACGCCGTTTGAGTACCGCCGGACCAAGATTGGCGAAGCCAGGGCCCAGACGGATTTCCACAACTCGGTGCTCAACAACGTGAAGACCTTCCTGGAAAAGACGCTGCTCAACCGGGATATTGCGTACTTCCTGAGCGAGTACAACATCCAGACGCCAGAGCGCTACTTCGACTACCTGGTGGGTACCGATGTAACGCGGGGCGGCCTGGTGTACGACAGCTACATGCTGGCCAGGGTAGGACTGGAGAGCCGGCCGAACGAAGCGCTGGCCGAAACGTTCTTCTTCCTGCCGCTCAAACACGCACTCTACGAATTGTCGAAACACATTGCCGAATCCTGACCCCTGGGAAGATGCAACGACTGCTAATTGGCTTACTGATACTGACCGGCCTGTTGATGGGCCGGTCAGTATTGGCTCAACGTTCAGATACGTATCAGCAGCAGGTCGATACGGCCACGTTTCAGATGCTGCGGGCCACGCTGGAATTTCTGGCGAGCGATACCAAAACCTTCGGCTCTGTAAGCCGGCCCAAATGCGACGATTGCACCACCGATGGGGATCTGCAATCGTTTATTACGGAAAATAAACTACAGCGCGCGGACCAGCTGGTGCGGGACGGGCGGCAGAAAAGTCAGGATTTGCAAAGAAGAAGTCCGCTGACCAGCCCGGACGATGTCAATCGGGTTTTATCGGGCCTGCAGACGTTCCTGATGGATAAGGTAACCTCCGGCATTGGGCGCCGGCACCGGCTTCAGTTACCGACCTACAGTGCCTACCGGACAGAACTGGACCAGATCGTTGCGGAGGCCGTTACGGTTCCGATCCCCGAAAATGCCCTGGCGCAGAATCTTGACCCGGAGCCTGAGACCGATACCAGTTCAGTGCCCCTTTCCCCACAAAACGAACCTGTTACAAACGAAACAAAAGGTATGATTGATTACGGTTTTTGGGCCTTCTGGCTATCGATCCTGAATCTGGCCGGTTTGTTGTATGCTTTAGGCCGCAGAAAGCCGGCCGCAGCGCCGGTCGAAACCCGGCAGGCCGTTGGGAGTGAACAAATCAATGAAGTAAGTCATCGGGTGAAAGTTGTGGAAAATGAGCGGGTGAAGCTGGAGAATAGGCTTAGAAAGGTGGAAGAGGAGCGCAGCCAGTTGCAGACCCGGCTACAGTCCATGGAAACGGTGGCCCAACGTACGGAGCAGAATGTGAATACGATCCGGGATACGCTCTCCTCTTTAGGGTCCGGAATCGTATCGGCCAGATCTGGCGAATCGGCAGCCCGCCCGGTACAACCGGCTGATGCACGGCCACCCGTTCAGCAACGGCCACCGGCACCGCCCCAGCAGCCAGGGCCAGCGTCACCGCAACCGTCGACCCAGGCACCGCCGGCCCCTCAATCGCTCCGGCAGGGGCAGTCTCCCCAACCGGCTCAGCCTGCTAACCGGATGAAGCCGAAAGTAACTACCTTTTTCGCACGTACCGCCGATTTGGGGGATGGATTCAGCGTCAATGGCCTGGTAAATGCGCCGGATCGGGATACGGTTTTTGAAATTCAACTAATCAACGACGGACAGGCTACCTACCGTGTGACCGATAACGCTGATGCGCAGCGAATGGCCTTATCTGATCCGTACTCGTTCCTGAACGAGACCTGTACGTATATGACCCAGCCGCAACCCGGCAGCCGTATTCGAACTGATCAGCCGGGGAAGCTGGCGCTCCAGGGGGAAAAGTGGACGATCACGGATAAGGCACAGATCAGTTTCATATAGAGGTTTCTAAGTTTTTTAGTTTCTTTGATCCCTTTACCGGTAAAGCCGGGTCCATAAAAGAGCCCCTACGGGAGAGCGGTAGGCCATCATGACGCTGGAGGAACTAAAAGAACGGATAAAAGACGAAATTGTACTGCACGAAGGTAACGTAGCGGAATGGGAGTGGCGACAGCGGGGGCTCACCGACGAGGCCCAGCAACTGGGCCTTTCGCCGGCCGATTTTTCCCGGCTGGTTAACCAGGTCAGTTATGCCGTAGCTCCGGATTTTGGTCGTATTAGTGAGCTGAAAGCCAAAATTCTGGAGACGGCGCAGAAGCAGCAAAAGCAGCTTTACCAGAGCGACATCCGTTTGTTTGTGGAGGAAGCCGACCGGGCGCGGCTCTCCCGCACGTTCGTGACTGACAAGTGGATACCCGCTATCCTGGAAACCATACCCGACCCGCAGCCAGAACCTCCTGTTACGGCTCCCGTGCCGCCCCCGGCTACTCAACCACTCAACCCACCAACTCCGCATCCAGCTCCCGAATCAACCGATCAGCCCCACCCGCTGGCGGAGGAGTCGCCCGGCGTGGAGTCGCCCGGCGAGCCGGAACCGCGGCTTTCGCTCACGCGCATGTTTGCCCCGGAGCCAATACCCGCCCCTGTACCCGTACCCGATAAACCGGCCGAACCGGATCTGCGGCCGCAGGTGCGGGAGGAGATCAAGCGCTACCTCGACCGGTACGACAAGCAGATTCCCGCCGGAGCCATTCAGACCCTGTTCTCGCTGCTCGATTATGACGAGCAACTGGTCGCGGCCGAAGTACGCGCCTACCTCACCGATCATTTTTATGCCTCAGTGAACACCCCACAGGGACCGAACCTCCGGGCTAAGCTGGCCTCTACCGACTGGAAGCACCTCAGTCACTGGGAGCAACCCCAGGCTCCACCGGTAAAGTCACCCACCTTACCCACTCCGCCCAAACCGGTTGCCCCACCGAAGCAGGAGAAGTCAGATACGTTTATTATTCTGCTGGCGGCTGTGGTGGTGCTGGTGCTGATTGCCCTGACGGTATGGGTTGTTAAATCCGAGAAGAAGGAAGAACCCCCCGTGAAGTCGACCCGGCCCCGGCGCAGCGCGTCGATTACACCGAATAGCGAGTCTGCTTCTTCTTTGGCATCCCGCCAGGCCGCTGAGCAGTACGACGACATCGCCACCGACGACCAGACCAATTCGGACGAGCTGGCCCCGGCTGATTCACCAGTCGAACTGGAGGGTCAGGTGCCGGCGAATGCCTCCTATGACGAGGTGGTGGAAGGGGCCAGCGACTCGGGCCTGCGGGCAGCTCGCAAAGGCAAAAAGTGGGGGTTTATCGATGCCAATGGGCAGTGGGTGATCACGCCCAGATACGAATCAGTCGGCGATTTTCACACCGACCGTGCGCTGGTGATCCTGAACGGCAAACCCATGCTGATTGACGCCAACGGAAATCGCATTGAAGAATAAGTCTTTCTTTACCCTACGGATGTTTATTTGTTGCGCAGATCTGGTAAAAAGCTGGTGAATTTTTGTAAATTTAATCTGGCTGTGATTACCACGAAATTCCTTCCTAAACACTTGCAGGGATGCGCTGGTCTGCTAAAACCAAAGAAGAACTGGCCGCCGAAATCCGTCGGCTGAGTAAAGAACTGGATATTTTGAATTCCCTCGAAAACTTTCCCCGCACCCAGCACGTGCCGCTGTTCGACGTGCGCAAGACTGTCGACCAGCTAAACCTGATCGGCCTGACCATCGAGAAGGACGGGATCGTATCGTACGTAAATCCCTATACCTTCCGCGTTACGGCCTGGCAACCCGACGAGGTAATTGGCAAAAACTTCTTTGCCGTATTTATTCCCACCGACGAGCGGGAGCAGGTACAGCAGGACTTTACCGAAGCACTGGAGCGGGGTGGTTTTCTGGAACATAAAGAGATTGATTTACTGGCCCGGAGCGGTGCTTTGCGCAATGTTCACCTCAACTCGCTGATCGTGAACAACGTATCTGGTGTGATTACGTCTTTTACCATCATTGGCGAGGACATCACGAACAAGAAGCGGGTAGCGTCGGCGCTGTCGTACTCCAATGCGCAGTTGCAGGACTTGGTCGACAATACCAGTGACCTGATCCAGCTGCTCACCCTCGACGGCAAGTTCATCTTTGTCAACCGGGCCTGGCGCGAGGTACTGGGTTACAGCTCCGACCAGATTGCTGCCCTGCACCTGACCGACGTCCTGCATCCCGACTATGCTGATACCACCCTGGAGCGGCTGAAGCGGATTCAGGAAGGGGAGAAGATGCCTTATTTTGAGACGGTCTTCCGGAGCCGCAGCGGCAAAACCATTTTCCTGTCGGGTAGCGTCAATTGCCGGTACGACCAGGGACGCCCTACGGCCTTCCGCTGTATTCTGCACGATATTACCAGTAAGATCCGGGCCGAAAAAGCGCAGAAACTGTACTACAGCATTGCCAACTGGACCATCAATACCCGGAACCTGGACGATCTGTACCAGAAGATCCACGAAGAACTGGGCAACATCATCGACGCCCGCAACTTCTTTATCGCCCTGTACGATCAGGGGAAGAATTACGTGCATTTTCCATACTACGTCGATGAATATTTCCGGGGGAATCTTCGCTTTACCAAGCGGAGATTAGGGAGTGGGCTTACCGAGTACACGATCCGGGCCAACAAGCCGCTGTTCCTGTACGAAAAAGACATCCGGCACCTTTCTGAGCAGCACCAGATCGATTTGTACGGCCAGCACCAGCCAAAGGTGATGCTGACGGCTCCGCTGCGGATTGGGGACGAGATTACGGGGATCATCGGCGTAAAATCCTACGACGATGACCGCACCTACGGCCCCCGCGATCTGGAGTTGCTGGAATTTATTTCGGGGCAGGTAGCCCTGGCCATTGCCCGTAAGCAGTACGAAGCCGCGCTGAACAAGCAGACGGCGAGGCTGAATGCCATCTTCAACAGCAGCACGTACCTGATCTGGTCGGTGAATAAATCGCTTCAGCTTACCTCGTTCAACAGGAATTATACCCGGATGATTGAAAACCATCTGGGCGAAACGCCGGCGCTGAGCATCAGTACCGAAAAGTTGGGCTGGCGCATGATCGGCGAAGAAAACCGCCGGATGCTGGAAGAGAAATACCGGATGGCTTTCCGGGGAATACCCCAGAACTTTGAAATGTTCTTTGAATCGAAACGGGGCGATACCTGGCTGGAGTTTCACCTGAACCCCATTCTGCTGTCGGGTGGTCTTATTGAAGAAGTATCCGGTATTGCGCGGGATATTACCAACCGGAAACGGGCTGAACTCAGCCTGCGGCAGAGTGAAGAGAAGTTCCGGGGTATCTTTGAAAACCTTCAGGATATCTACGTCCGCGTCGACCGCAAAGGCCGTATCACCATGGTCAGCCCGTCGATATTCAAGCGCTCCGGCTACACGCCCGACGAGGTGCTGGGGCAGGACGTGACGCAGTATTTTGTGGATAAGAGCGTGATCCGCCGGGCCATGTTCAAGCTGGTTCGTAACCGCAGTTTGCGCAACTTTGAAGCGACCCTCCGGCGGAAAGACGGCACCGAGAAGCAGTTCATGTTTAACATGCTGCTGCTGAAAGACGAGCAGGGTAACTACTCGGTTGTGGCCGCGCTGGCCCGCGACATCACCGAACTGAAGCGGCAGGCACAGGAACTGGTGAAGGCTAAGGAAGAAGCCGAGCGGTCGCTGAAAGTGAAGGAGCGGTTCCTGGCCAACATGAGCCACGAGATCCGCACGCCGATGAACGGCGTCATTGGCATGATCGACCTGCTCACGGATACGACCCTCAACGATGAGCAGCGGGATTATGTCCGCACCATTAAGCGCTCGTCGGAGACGCTGCTCAACATTCTGAATGACATTCTGGATCTGTCGAAGATCGAGGCCGGTAAAATGGTGCTGCACGAAGCCCCGCTGGCGTTCCGGGAGGTATTTGATAAACTGATTGCCTTGTTCTCGCAGCAGGCTAACGCGAAAAACAACGAACTCACCTACCACCTGAGCGATGACCTGCCTACCTACATTATTGCCGATCAGACGCGGCTGTTACAGATCCTGTCGAACATGACTTCTAACGCCATTAAGTTCACCGAAAACGGTATGGTGCATGTGGAAGCGTCGGTGATCAGCAAGCGGGGTAAGTTCAACCGGGTGCGGGTCGAGGTGCGGGATACGGGTATTGGTATATCATCAGACAATATTGGTCTGCTGTTCAATTCGTTCAGCCAGGTAGATACCTCCTCGAAGAAGTCGTTTGGTGGTACCGGTCTGGGTCTGGCGATCTCCAAAGAACTGGCACACCTGATGAAAGGCGATGTAGGGGTTCACTCCGAGGTAGGGCAGGGGAGTACCTTCTGGTTTACCATTGAAGTGAAAGAAACGGCCATTGCCCCCACCAGTGCCAGTGCCGAAGCGGCTGAAGTAACGCTGATTGGCTTCTTCAAAAACGAGCATCCGAACGTGTTACTGGTCGATGACAATGCCGTGAACCGAAAAGTGGCGAGCGAAATTCTCCGGAAAGCCGGTTGTGTGGTGACCACGGCCGCCAGTGGCTTTGAGGCCATCGAGCAGTTTGAGCAGTCGCTGGCGGGGCCGGTCCGGTTCGACCTGATCTTTATGGACATTCAGATGCCCGACATGGATGGGGTGGAAACGACCCGGCAGTTGCGCGAAAGGTTCACTGGCCAGTTGCCGACTATTGTGGCTATGACGGCATATTCCATGCGCGAAGATCGGGAACGGTTCCTGAGCCAGGGCCTCGACGATTACATTGCCAAGCCCATCCGCGCTCAAAGCCTTATCACTAAAGTCAGGGAAATCTACGATGCCGGTAAGTCGCGGCAGGAGTCGGCACAGTTGCAGCAGAAGCAGCAGGCGATTGCCCAGGCGCTGACGGTGCCGGTAATTGACCAGGAAATTGTGGGTCAACTGCGGGACCTGGGTGGTCAGGAACTGGTTGATTCCATCTTTGAGGAGTTCGTCAACGAAGCAACCGAGCTGGTACAGGGCTCGCTGGACGCGTTTGCCCTGGGTGACATTCCGACGGTGAAAAGCCACCTGCACACGCTGAAGGGCAGCGCCGGAACCATTGGGGTTCCCCGGCTGGCTCACATTGCCCGCGATGCCGAAGGTAAGCTAAAAACAAATGATACCAGCACGCTGGGCGATAACCTCAAGCAGCTAAGCGAAGCCTTTCAGGAGTTTCTGGTGGAATATAAAGGGTTGATTGGTTGATTGGTTCAATGGTTAATTGGTTAGTTAGTTCACGGGTATCAAAACCCAATTAACCATTGAACCAATCAACTACTCCCGTACAGGAAATTGCTCAAGTTGCCCTTTTAAATCCTGAATGGCGCCTTTAAGCTCCTGTGGGTCAGGGCTGACCTTCAGCCAGAATGGGCGTTTGTGATCCTCATACCAGGCTGGAGTAGCCTCGCCGGCTAGTTTAATGCAAAATTCGTATTTATCCTTCCGGGCCGATTCGTTGCTAATACTCAGGCTGGGCTCCACAAACGTGACTTTGGGGGCCAGTTCCCGGTTGGAAACTACGGACTGCATCCAGCCAAGCAGCATTTCAATCTCCCAGGTTGATAAAAGAGAAGCGGTACAGGTATGCTCCCGGCCCTGGTAATGCGTACGCAGGTTGACAAGAAGCCAGTTTCGGTCCAGGAAGGAAGGTGCATCCGTATACTCGTAATCCAGTATCTGCAATTCGAACTCACCTTCTGGTCCGGTTAATTTCATAAAATCAGCTAATAAGAAGATGGAAGAGAATAGTAACCGGCGTGCGAAGTAAACAGACGAACGGTGGGGTGTTCGTAAAAACCGCTTGCGGACAAAAGCACTCCGAAAAGCGGTGACCGGAGTGCATCAACCCGGGTTAGGGTGGATTGGGAAGATAAATGTACAAAACATTTCAGAAAATGGTGTTACCGGGATGTGAATTTTATAAAATTTAATGTGAGCCTTGTCCACTCCCTGAATGAATGTGGGTACATATATTTTGAAAAGCCTGTGCACCGGTGTGGGCGGGGCTTTTTTGCGTTTAGATAATTATCGTTAATTTCACCAGCCAAAACCATCCTTGTTACCTACGACCAATAGCCATATGTCCTCTTCCAAACGAGTCCTGATTGCTGAAGATAGTTCGGTTATTCAAAACCTGGCCCGCAAAATCCTTGAGTTTCAGAATTATGATATAACCGCCGTGAAGAATGGCGAACAGGTGTTGCAGATCCTGGAGAAAGAGGATTTCTCTATTCTGCTGCTGGACATCAACATGCCGATTATGGATGGAATGGAGTGTGTCCGTCGGGTTCGGGCGCTGCCGCAACCCCAAAAAGCGGCTGTACCCATTGTGGCCATTACCGGTAACGCGAAAAATTACACCGAAGAAGAGTTTAAAGCTGCCGGCTTCAACGATGTGCTCGTGAAACCCCTGAACTTCGACCGCCTGGTTGAGGTTGTCAATCAGTTAACGGATAATTAATGGAGTGATTGAGTGATTTGGCGATTGAGTGAAGACGATTGATCGCTCATTCACTCAATCGCTGAATCACTCAATATGCAGATAACCCTCCTCGGTACGGGTACGTCGTCGGGTGTGCCTATGATTGGCTGCACGTGTGCGGTTTGCCGGTCGGTCGATTTTCGCGACAAACGATTGCGTTCGTCGGTACACCTGGCCGTGGATGGGCGGAGTATCGTGATTGACACCGGCCCGGATTTCCGGCAGCAGATGCTTCGGTTGAGTCTGGAGCGGCTGGATGCGGTGGTGTTCACGCACGAGCACAAAGACCATACGGCTGGCCTGGATGAGGTCAGGGCGTTTAATTTCCGGCAGCAGGAAGAAATTCCCATCTACGCCCGTGGGCGGGTGCTGAACCAGCTCCGGAACGAGTTTGCCTACGTCTTTGCCGATAAAAAGTACCCCGGTGTGCCGAGCATTCGCACGCACGAGATCAACAATGAACCCTTTGAAATAGCCGGAGTCCGGATCATCCCGATAGAGGTGATGCACCACCGCCTGCCGGTGTTTGGCTTTCGGGTACACAATTTCACTTACCTCACCGACCTCAACTACATCTCCGACGCAGAACTCGAAAAAGTATACGGTACGCAGGTACTGGTACTGGATGCCCTGCAGCGCAACGATCATATCTCCCATTTTACGCTGGAGCAGGCGGTGGCCCTGGTAGAACGCATCCGGCCGGAGCTGACATTCTTCACCCATATCAGCCACAAAATGGGTCTGCACCACGAAGTGGAAAAAGAATTACCCCACAATATCCGGCTGGGGTACGATGGTTTGCAGCTAAGCCTGTAAGGCGTAAACTAATCACCTGCACAGGTCGTTATCCGCGTAGAAACCAGTGAAACCTATGCCGACGATCATTAAACCCACCCGCACGTTTACGGACGAACTTCTCCGGCACTACCGCCTGCAGGGTGACGCACCGGCCGATGCGGCAATTACCGCCGTAGTCGATCAGCACGGCAAGGACGAGCTAAGAAACCTCATGCGCTGGCTGGCCGATCCCCAGGATCTTTCGCTGGACAGGCAGCCCGAACCGGTGCAGCAGTTCATACGCGAGTTCGCGTACCTGCCGGCCTGGGCTGATAAGCGGAAAATGAAGCAGGGACTCGCTTTCTTCTGGAAGCATGCCGGCGCCGTTGCCTTATCGCTCGGCTGTTACTCGCTGCCGTACTGCTACCTGGCGGCCAACGGGGCGCAGGTGCTCTGGATGACGGAGCGGATCAAAAACGACACGTACCGGCGTTTGCAGGAAACTGGCGAATTTGTGTTTGGGGTGATGAATGAGAAGGAGTGGACCAACGGTGCCATCTTTACCCGTATTCTGAAAATCCGGCTGATCCATGCAGCCTCGCGCTGGTTTGTGCTTAACAGCGGCCGCTGGAATATGGACTGGGGTTACCCGGTGAATCAGGAGGATATGGCCGGCACCAACGGCGCATTCTCGTACATCGTGATTCGGGGTTTGCGCAAAGCCAATATTACCACCAGCGAGGCTGAAGAAGAAGCGTATCTGCATCTCCTGAACGTGGTAGGGTATATCAACGGCGTAGCCGACGAACTGCTGCCGCAGAACCTGCGCGAAGCGTTTCACCTGGACCGGATTATTGCCCAGCGGCAGTTTGAGGCATCGGAAGCCGGTCAGGGCTTAACCAAAGCGCTGCTGCGGGCCCTGGAGCAGCAGGCCGGTTCGCCAAGTGCCTACAATCTGGCAGCCGCCCAGATGCGCTTTTTCCTGGGCGACGCCCTTGCCGATATGCTGGCCATACCCGATGTGCCGGTGGAGACGCGGCTGGTAACGCTCACCACCAAACTCCCTGTTTTCACCGATCTGCTGTCCCGCAGCACCTCCGCGACCATTGCGAAACCTTAGCGCCCGTTGCGTGTGTTACCCCAGTATGAGCATTTTACAACTTGATCCGATTGCCGCCTTAGCTACTGCGCCGGGTATCGGGGCCATTGCCGTTCTGCGTGTTTCGGGCGAAGGCGCTATTGAGCTGGTCAATCGGTTATTCAAAGGCAAAGACCTCAGCCAGCAGGCTTCCCATACCGTCCATTTTGGCACACTGCGCGACGAAAACGACAGTATAATTGATGAAGTGCTGGTGACGGTTTTCCGCAGCCCCAATTCGTTTACCAAAGAAGACGTGGTGGAAATCTCCTGCCACGGCTCCGATTATATTATCCGGCAGATTCTGCAGCGGCTCACCCGCGAGGGCGTACGGCTGGCCCGGCCGGGCGAGTTTACCCAGCGGGCGTTTCTAAACGGCCAGTTTGATCTGGTGCAGGCCGAAGCCGTAGCCGACCTGATTGCCGCCGACTCCGAAGCCAGTCACCGGGCTGCCCTGACCCAACTGCGGGGTGGTTTTTCCAAGCAACTGAAGGCCCTCCGCCAGCAACTCATCGACTTTGTGGCGCTGGTGGAGCTGGAACTGGATTTTGGCGAAGAGGACGTGGAGTTTGCCAAGCGCGAGCAACTGCGGTCGCTGATAATGGACATCCGCCGGGTGCTGCGTCCGCTGATCGACTCGTTCTCGGCTGGCAACGCCATCAAGAACGGCGTGCCGACGGTCATTGTGGGTAAGCCGAATGCCGGCAAATCGACCCTGCTGAACGCCCTGCTGAACGAGGAAAAAGCCATTGTCTCGGAAATACCCGGTACCACCCGCGATGTGATCGAAGATGAACTGTTCATCGACGGCATCCGATTCCGGCTCATCGACACCGCCGGGCTGCGGCACACCACCGACACCATTGAGGCCATTGGCGTAGAGCGCACGCAGCAGAAAATGCGCGATGCCGCCCTGATTATCTACCTCTTCGACGGCGCCAACATTACGCCAGACGAGTTAGAGGCCGCGTTAGCCGACATTCACGACAGTGATAAGCCCTATATCCTCGTTGGCAACAAAGCCGACGTTACCTCCGCTGACCAGCGGCAGCAATTGGAAGCGGCTGCGGACGAAGCCATCACCTGGATTTCGGCCCGCGACGAGCGCATCGACGAGTTGAAAGCCAGCCTATCTGCCCGCGTCCGCACCGATGCCGCTGTACAAACCGGCAGCGCCGTAGTCACCAACACCCGCCATTACGAGCACCTGACCGGCACCGACCAGGCCCTTTCCCGCGCCATCGGCGGCCTCGACGCCGGCGTCACCGCCGACTGGCTCGCCATGGACCTCCGCCAGGCCCTCCGCCACCTCGGCGAACTGACCGGAGAAGTCACAACGGACGATTTGCTGGATTCGATTTTTAGTAGGTTCTGTATCGGAAAGTAACCCTGCTTGATTGGGGAGCATATTTTAACAGGCAGGCTTTTTGAAACGTATGTGGCACGTACTGGCATTTACTGACACAAACTCACACCTATTGGATATTAACTGATGGGAAGGTGATGCCGCCAACTTTCCTACGTCACCCTATATTGTTATGATATTCTTTGGATAGAAAAGAAATATTTCTATAATTGTGTTGAAATTACACGATTCGGAAAAGCTGGCAAGCAGAGAAATAAACGGTTATTAACGAATGCCCTATACGCATACCCATAGAGTTCTGGTGGCGCTTGACTGTATCATTTTTGGTTTCGATGGCGAAGGCCTTAATCTCCTGCTGATTAAGCGCCACTTTGAACCTGAATATGGCAACTGGTCCCTGATGGGAGGCTTTCTCAACGAAGGGGAAAGCCTCGAAGAAGCGGCTCATCGAATAGTATATGACCTGACCGGTCTCGACAATAATTACCTGGAGCAGTTTCAGACGTTTGGGGCCATAAACCGCGACCCGGTCGAACGTACCATTTCGGTTGCCTACTATGCCCTGGTCAATATCGAAGACCAGGATGTTAATGCCATCAGGCTGCATAATGCTTCCTGGATCAGTCTCCACAAAAAACCGAAGCTTATATTCGACCACGACAGGATGGTGCAGGAGGCATTGAAAAGACTGCGTACCAAAGCGGCCCTGAATCCAATTGGCTTTGAACTGCTGCCGGGGAAATTTACCATTCCTCAGCTTCAGAAACTGTACGAAGCCATTTACGATACTAAACTGGATCGCCGGAATTTCAGCCGCAAGGTTCTGTCGACGAACCTGCTGGTGGGAACCGGCGAAAAAGACATGAGCTCACAGACCAAAAAAGGGCAGCTCTATACGCTCAATGCCCCTGAATACGTCCGGCAGCAACAAGGTAATTTCGGCTTTCTGCCCGAATTGATTATGGCCGATGACCGGACAATGCCTTTAAGCAATACCTGAAATTGTGTCAGACAAACACGTTTTCGTTTTATGAAAAAGTATTTACTCTCCCTTAGCCTTACAACCCTGTCGCTGGCGGCAATTGCCCAGAACCGGGTAACGGTCAACGCCGATGCGGGAAAGACCGTCATCAGCCGACACATCTACGGCCACTTTGCCGAACACCTTGGCCGGTGTATCTACGATGGCTTTTACGTCGGCGAAGGCAACTCTAAAATCCCCAATAAAAACGGCGTACGGCTCGACGTGGTCGAAGCGCTGAAAAAGATGAAGATTCCGAACCTGCGCTGGCCGGGCGGCTGCTTTGCCGATACCTATCACTGGAAAGACGGCATTGGCCCGAAAGCGAAGCGACCGAAGATCGTGAACACCTGGTGGGGGGGCGTTACCGAAGATAACAGCTTCGGCACGCACGACTTCCTGAATATGTGCGAACTGCTCGGCACGGAGCCTTACCTGGCCGGGAATGTCGGCAGCGGCTCCGTGCAGGACCTGAGCGACTGGGTGCAGTACGTCAATTTCCCCAGCAACAGTCCGATGTCGAACCTGCGGCAGCAGAACGGCCGGCAGACTCCCTGGAACGTGCGCTACTGGGGGGTTGGGAACGAGGCCTGGGGCTGTGGGGGTAACATGACGGCCGACTACTATGCCAACATTTATCGCCAGTATGCTACGTTCATGGCCCCCCAAGTGGGTAAAGAAACCATCTTCCGGATTGCGTCGGGGGCCAGTTCCGATGACTTCAACTGGACCGAAACCCTCATGAAAAACATCCCCGGCAAAATGGTTGAGGGCGTGGCCCTGCACCACTACTCTACATTCGGCTGGGGCCCGAACGAGAAAGGGTCTGCTACCGAATTTACCGAAACCCAATACGCGCATACGATGCACGAAGCCTTGAAAATGGACGTGTTCGTGCAGAAGCATTCGGAAATTATGGATAAGTACGACCCGCAGAAGAGAATAGCGCTGGTGGTGGATGAGTGGGGGGCGTGGTACGAAGTCGAGCCGGGGACCAATCCGGGTTTTCTGTACCAGCAAAACACCATGCGCGACGCCATTCTGGCCGGTGCTACGCTCAACATTTTCCACAAATACGCTGAGCGAGTCCGGATGGCGAATCTGGCACAGGCGATTAACGTGCTCCAGGCGGTGATTCTGACCAAGGGCGATAAGTTGCTGCTGACGCCCACGTACCACGTGCTGGAGATGTACAATGTACACCAGGACGCGACGATGCTGCCGGTTGATGTAAAGACGGAGGACTATAAGGTGGGTGACTATACGCTCCCGGCCGTATCGGTGTCGGCGTCGCGCGATAAAGCGGGCAAAACGCATATCTCGCTGGTCAACATCGACGCTGGGAAGCCGCAGGAGATTACGATAAGCCTGAAGGGCCTCAAAGCGTCGGCGGTGAGGGGGCGCATCCTGACTTCGCCTAAGGTGCAGGACCACAACACGTTCGAGAATCCCACCAAGGTCAAACCGGCCTCTTTTACCGGAACTAAACTCAACGGCGATAACCTAACCGTAACCCTGCCGCCGGTATCGGTGGTGGTGCTGGAGATGTGAGTGATAAATTGTTGAATGATTAAATGAATGGATGATTCACCGATGTGCCCTATTCTATCATTCAATCATTCAATCATTCAAAAAAGTTGAACCAATGAAACCCTATTCCTACCTGCTCTTCCTGCTCCTGACAACAACGGCTGGCTTTTCGCAGGACAAGCCGGTGCTGAAACTGTGGTACAACCAACCCGCCGGACAGGTCTGGGAGAATGCCTTGCCTATTGGTAATGGTCGGCAGGGGGCCATGGTCTACGGCAACGTAGCGCGGGAAACCATTCAGTTGAACGAACACACCGTCTGGAGCGGCAGCCCCAACCGGAACGATAACCCCGATGCGTTAGCCGCCCTGCCCGAAGTGCGGAAACTCATCTTCGACGGAAAGCAGAAGGAAGCCGAGAAACTCGCTAACAAGGCGATTATCACTAAAAAAGCGCATGGGCAAATGTTTCAGCCCGTGGGAAATTTACACCTGACCTTCAACGGGCATGACCAGTATACCAATTACTACCGGGAACTGGACATTGAGCGGGCCGTAGCCAAAACATCGTATATAGTCGATGGGGTGACCTACACCCGCGAAGTATTCGCGTCGTTTCCCGACCGGGTGATTGTCATGCACCTCACGGCCAGCCAGCCGGGCCGCCTTGCCTTCACGGCTTCGTATACCACCCAGCAGAAAGCCGACCGGAAAACGACCCCGGCCAAAGACCTGACCATTGCCGGTACCACCTCTGACCACGAAGGGGTAAAAGGCATGGTGCGGTTTAAAGGCATTGCCCGCATCAAGACGCAGGGCGGTACTCTTTCGGCGAATGACACCACGCTCACCGTACAGGGGGCCAATGCCGCAACTATTTACCTGTCCATCGCCACCAATTTCAACAACTACAACGACATCAGTGGCGATGAGAACGCCCGTGCGGCTGCGTACCTCAACAAAGCGTACCCAAAATCGTATGCCGTGATGCTGAAAGAGCAGATAGCTGCTTACCAGCGTTACTTCTACCGGGTTCGATTAGACCTCGGCACAAGTCCCGTCGAAGTAGCCAAGCTGCCCACCGATGAGCGGCTTGCAACTTTCCGGACCGTCAACGACCCGCAGTTTGCTGCGCTCTATTACCAATATGGACGCTACCTGCTGATTTCGTCCTCGCAGCCAGAGGGCCAGCCCGCTAACCTGCAGGGTATCTGGAACCATAGAATGCGCCCGCCCTGGGATAGTAAATATACCATTAACATCAACGCCCAGATGAATTACTGGCCCGCCGAAAAAACGAACCTGGCAGAGTTGCACGAGCCCTTTTTGCGGATGGTCCGGGAATTGGCAGAAACGGGGCAGGAGACGGCACGGGTGATGTACGGGGCACGTGGCTGGATGGCCCACCACAATACCGACATCTGGCGGACTACCGGCGCGATTGACGGAGCTACCTGGGGCATGTGGGTGGCCGGTGGCGGCTGGACGGCCCAGCATCTTTGGGAGCATTACCTCTATAACGGCGACAAAGCGTATCTGGCATCGGTGTACCCTATACTCAAAGGAACTGCCCTCTTCTACGTGGATTATCTGGTCGAACATCCCCGGTACCACTGGCTGGTTGTCAACCCGGGCACCTCGCCCGAAAACGCGCCCGCAGCTCATGGTGGCTCGTCGCTGGATGCGGGTACGACCATGGATAATCAGATTGCGTTCGATGTATTCAGTACGGCCATCCGGGCGGCCGACATCCTGAAAAAAGATGCCGCGTTTGTGGACACGCTGAAGCAGATGCGCAGTAAACTCCCGCCCATGCACATCGGGCAGCACGGGCAGTTGCAGGAATGGCTGGAAGACATCGACGACCCGAACGACAAACACCGGCACATTTCGCACCTGTACGGTCTGTTTCCATCCAGCCAGATTTCGCCGTATCGGACGCCCAACCTGTACAGTGCGGCCAAAACCTCCCTCGTCCACCGGGGCGATGTGTCGACCGGCTGGAGTATGGGCTGGAAAGTGAACTGGTGGGCGCGTTTGCAGGACGGCAACCACGCCTACACCTTAATTCAAAATCAGCTTACACCCCTGGGCGTCAACAAAGAAGGCGGTGGGACATATAACAACCTGTTTGATGCTCACCCGCCGTTCCAGATCGACGGCAACTTCGGCTGCACGTCGGGCATCACCGAAATGATGCTGCAAAGTGCCGATGGGGCCATCCACCTGCTGCCCGCTCTGCCCGACGTCTGGCCAACCGGCAGCGTCACTGGCCTTCGGGCGCGGGGCGGTTTTGAAGTAGTTGATATGCAATGGTCAGCCGGTAAACTGACAAAACTGACTGTCCGGTCCAACCTGGGCGGAAACCTGCGTCTGCGGGTGCCGAATGCTCTAACAGGTAGTGACGGAAAAGCATTGGCAAACGCATCGGGATCAAACCCGAACCCATTTTATTACACCGACGACACGCCGGCTCCCGTTGTGTCGCCGAAAGCCAGTAAGCCAGCGCTGACCCTGAACGAAACCCTGCTGTACGATATGCCCACGCAGGCCGGAAAGGTTTACACGCTGGTAGGGCGATAAGCCTTGCTTTGTCATCCCGACGCAGGAGGGATTTTCGGTAACCGGAGGTTCTCAGTCTCACCCGGAGATCCCTCCTGCGTCGGGATGACAAAGCAGCGGAATGACGAAAAGTAAAACATAACCCATTATGAATAAACGACTTGTCTCTTTTGTTCTAGGTCTGTGCTGCGTTGCACTGAGTCACTTAATTCTGGCCCAGACGACGCTGGTGAACCCCATCCTGACCGGATTTTACCCCGATCCCAGCATCGTGCGGGTGGGAACAGATTATTATCTGGTCAATTCCACCTTCTCCTACTTCCCCGGCATTCCGGTATTCCACAGCAGGGATTTGAAAAACTGGAAGCAAATCGGCAACGTCATCGACCGGCCGGAGCAGATGGATTTCATGGGCGAACGGATGACCCGCGGCCTCTTTGCGCCCGCCATCAGCTTTTACAAGGGCACCTACTACGTGACCTGCACCGACATCGACCACGACGGCAATTTTGTGGTAACGGCCACGAATCCCGCCGGGCCGTGGAGCAATCCGGTTAAAATTCCGCAGGTACGGGGGATTGATCCGTCGATTTATTTTGACGAAGAGACCGACAAAGCCTATATCCTGTACAACAGCGACGCACCCGACCGCAAGCCTCTGTATTCTGGCCACCGGACCATTCGCATGTACGAGTTCGATTACCGGAATTTGAAGGTAACCGGTGAAGAAAAGCAATTGGTAAACGGCGGGGTAGACCTCTCCAAAAAGCCGGTCTGGATTGAAGCCCCGCACATCCTGAAGCGAAACGGCTGGTATTATCTGTATGCCGCCGAGGGCGGTACGTCGGTCAACCACTCGGAAGTGGTTTTGCGTAGCAAAGACGTCTGGGGCCCTTACGTGCCTTTTGAGGGAAATCCAATTCTGACGCAGCGGGATTTGCCCGCCAACCGTAAAGACCCCATTACCTCGGCGGGTCATGCGCAGTTGGTAGAAGGACCCGACGGGAAGTGGTACTCGATTTTCCTGGCCGTCCGTCCCTACGAAGGCGACTTTTACAACACGGGTCGCGAGACGTTCATTGCGCCGGTGGAGTGGGTAAACGACTGGCCGATGATTGAGCATGGCGAGAAAGCGATTTCGTATAGCTATCCGGTTGGTTACAAAGAAGTAAAGCCTAAAGGAGCGTTACCGCAGTCGGGAAATTTTGCCTACACGCTCACCTTCGACAAGGCGCTCGACCCGTCGCTGTTGTTCATGCGCACCCTGGATAAGAGCTGGTATTCGCTCTCCAAAAAGCAGGGGTTAACTCTGAAGTTAAAGCCCGAAACCATTATGGAGATGGGCAACCCGGCGTTTATCGGCAAGCGCCAGCAGCACCTCTACAGCACGGCCGAAACGGAGCTGGATTTTACGCCGACATCGGAGAAAGAAAAGGCAGGGTTAGTCATTTTTCAGGACGAAGGCCATTTCTACTTCGTAGCCAAATCCATGGCACAGGAGAAGGCTGTGCTGCAGCTTTACAAAAGCAAACCACGGGAAAAAGACATGGAACTGCTGGCCGAAGTACCCCTGACCAATGCGTCGGGTAAAACGGGCCTTCGCATTACCTCGAAAGGCGACACCTACAGCTTTCACGTGGCAACGGACGGAAAAAACTGGACGCTGCTGAAAGACAATGTGGACGCCAAATTCCTGAGCACTAAAGTAGCCGGCAGTTTTATCGGCTGTGTGTACGGGATGTACGCTACATCGTCGGGCGAAAACAGCACCAACACGGCGTCGTTCAGCTACCTGAAATACCGGGGCGATGACCCCATGTACAAATAACAAGTATTGACCAGCATACGCTACTTATCCTTTCTAAACCCATGAAAACGGTAACCGCAAAATTTTCTTTACTGCTTATTGCCCTGCTGACAAGTGGCATCGCTTACGCCCAATCCAATTTCAGCAGCAAAGTCATTGGCATAGGCGTTGTTGTGGCAGACCTTCAACGCTCGCTGGACTTTTACGTCAACGGCATTGGTATGGTGAAAACCGGAAGCTTCACTATCAACGAAGAGTTTTCGAAACGCTCTGGTCTGGCAAATGGGGCGTCTGCTGCCGTAACGATTCTGAAGCTGGAAAACAGCCCCGAGGCTACCGACTGGAAGCTGATGAGCTTCAACACGAAAGCGTCGCATCCCAAGCCCAAATTCATTCAGGACGATACGGGTATGCAGTACATCACCATCAACGTGAAAGCGCTGAAGCCTATCATTGAGCGGCTGACCCAGATGAAAGTGCCCTTTCTGGGCAGTACGCCAACGCCCCTGAATGGCAAATCGCACTTTGTGCTGGTGCAGGACCCCGACGGGACGTTTATTGAACTGATTGGTCCACTTGAGTAATACGGCCAGGCGGCCCCTCAGAACCCTTGCTCTATGAAGACCCTGCTTGCTCGTACTGGTTTGTTATTGATTACGCATGTGCTAATGCAGCTTTCCGCACAGGCGCAGAACGCCCGTAACCCAATCATTTTCGCCGATGTGCCAGACATGGCCATGATTCGGGTGGGCGATACCTACTACATGAGCAGCACGACTATGCACCTGAGTCCGGGTCTGCCGATTATGAAATCAAGAGACCTGGTCAACTGGCAGTTGGTCGGTTACGCCTACGACACGCTGGCCAATGTGGATGCGCTGAATCTGACTAACGGCAAAAGCACCTACGGCCGGGGCTCGTGGGCCAGTAGCCTGCGTTATCACAACGGTACCTATTACGCAACGACTTTCGCCCAGACGACTGGAAAGACGTATGTCTATACCACCAGAAATATTGAGAAAGGCCCTTGGAAAGTTGTTTCGTTTAAGCCATCGTACCACGACCACAGCCTGTTTTTTGATGACGACGGACGAGTATATCTGATATATGGCGCAGGCAAACTCCGGCTGGTCGAATTGACGGCTGATGCGTCGGGCGTAAAACCCGGAACGACCGAGCAGGTTTTGATTGAAAACGCCAGCACACCATCCGGCACCGGTGGTGGCCTGCCCGCCGAAGGGTCGCAATTGTTTAAGGTGAACGGCAAGTATTACCTGTTCAACATCAGTTGGCCAAAAGGCGGTATGCGAACGGTAATTATTCACCGTGCCGATAAGCTGACCGGCCCCTGGGAAGGCCGGGTAGCCTTGCAGGATTTGGGCGTGGCGCAGGGTGGACTGATTGACACGCCTGATGGCCGGTGGTTTGCGTACCTGTTCCGCGATTTTGGCGGGGTTGGCCGGATTCCGTATCTGGTACCTGTCAAGTGGGAAGACGGCTGGCCGGTGCTGGGCGAAAATGGTAAAGTGCCCCAAACGCTCGATCTCCCCGCCGGCAAAGGCCTGATTCCGGGCATCGCTGCCTCCGACGAGTTCACGCGCAAACGAGGGGAACCTGCGCTGCCGCTGGTCTGGCAGTGGAACCACAATCCCGACAACAGCCTGTGGTCGGTGGCGGAACGCAAAGGGTACCTGCGCCTGAAAACCGGCCGTACCGACACCGCCTTTGTGATGGCCCGCAATACGCTTACCCAACGAACCATTGGCCCTGCCTGTACGGGCACTACCCTGCTCGACGCGTCGAACCTGAAGGACGGTGACTTTGCCGGGTTAAGCCTGTTGCAAAAGAATTATGGTCTGGTGGGCGTGAAAGCTGAAAACGGGAGCCGGTTTATCGTCATGGTCAGCGCCGGTTCCGGTAGGCCCATTGAGGTGCAGCGCGTGCCGTTGAGCCGGAAAACGGTTTACCTGAAAGCCGAATGCGATTTCCGCGACCGCAAAGACACCGCCCATTTCTTTTACAGCCTCGATGGTACATCCTGGACGGCGATTGGTGAAGCCCTGAAAATGCCGTACACCATTCCCCATTTCATGGGCTACCGCTTTGGACTGTTCAACTACGCTACCGTTTCGGCGGTCCGACCGGAACCTGGGGGCTATGCCGACTTCGATTTTTTCCGGATTACCGATACGATTTCGAATCCAGCAACGAATTAACGCCCACTCAAGCTTTTCGACAACCTATGCCTTACCCTTTTCCTTATGAAAAAGCCAACAATCCTATTGGTTAAACACTCCCAGACTCCGGGCAAAAGGCTAATGACCGTGGCCGCGTTAACCGGCTGGCTACTGGTTTCGCCATTCGTATCGCAGGCGCAGGAGGTCATTCCGCTATACTCCGCTGCGGTACCGAATTCAAAGCAGGCAGAGGTCAGCGAAACGGGTGTAGAATCGGGCGTGCTGAAGGGCATTACCAAACCCACGCTGGAGTTTTTCAGACCTGCGGCCGGTAAAGCATCCGGGGCGGCTGTCATCATCATCCCCGGTGGGGGCTACGGCGTGGTTGTGTATCGGGGCGAAGGGGTCAATACCGCCAAAGCGATGGCCGAACAAGGTGTCGCGGCTTTTGTGCTGAAGTACCGGCTGCCCAGCGATGCCATTATGCCCGATAAGAAAGTTGGCCCGTTGCAGGATGCCCAGCAGGCTATCAAACTGGTGCGGGAGAATGCCGGCAAATGGGGTGTTGATGCTAACAAAATAGGCATCATGGGCTTTTCGGCGGGTGGGCATCTGGCTTCCACCGCGGCTACGCACTTCGACAAAGCGTATATCGACAATGGTAACAGCACCAGCCTGCGGCCCGATTTCCAGATCCTGATTTATCCGGTCATCAGTATGCAGGATAGCCTGGCGCATGGTGGTTCGCGGGGTAACCTGCTTGGCAAAAATCCGTCGCGGCAAGACATTGATTTGTTCTCCAACGAGCTTCAGGTAGGCGCTACCACGCCCCCCACGTACCTGACCCACGCGGCCGACGACAAGGTGGTCGACGTCGATAACAGCATCGTCTATTTCGAGAAACTCCGACGCCAGAAAGTGCCCGTCGAAATGCACATCTATCCCAAAGGGGACCACGGATTTATTTTCCGGCACCCCGGCTGGATGGACCCGCTGTTTGCCTGGATGAAAGCGAATAACTGGATAAAAACCAATTAACTGCACCCTTCCTGTCAGCCATGTTTCTTACACCATTAACCAGTACGCTCTTTCGCTCATTCACTCTTTCGCTCTTTAATCTACAATGAATCGATTAGCCTTACTCACTTTGCTTCTGCTGTACTGTCGGATTACTTCCGGGCAGCCATCGCCGGTCTCAATTCAGGTCGATGCCGCAAAGCCGGTGGGCGACATGAAACCATTCTGGGCGTATTTCGGGTACGACGAGCCCAACTACACCACCCGGAAGGATGAGCAGAAACTACTCACCGAACTGCAACAACTGAGTCCTGTGCCGGTGTACGTGCGGGCGCACAACCTGCTTACGTCCAAAGGCAACAGCCCCGGTCCGGATTTGAAATGGGGCTTTACGGATGCTTACCGGGAAGACGCCAACGGCAAACCCATCTACACCTGGACAGTGGTCGACAGCATCATCGACGCCTACGTGAAGCGGGGCATGAAGCCGCTGATGGAAATCGGGTTTATGCCCAAAGACCTGTCAGCCAAACCAGAACCCTACGAACATACCTGGAGCCAGGGGGGCAACATCTGGACCGGCTGGACGTACCCGCCCAAAGACTACGACAAATGGCGCGAACTGGTGTATCAGTGGGCCAAACACAGCATCGACCGCTACGGAAAACAGGAAGTGACAAGCTGGCTCTGGGAGGTCTGGAACGAGCCGGATATCGGCTACTGGTCCGGTACGTTTGAGGAATACTGCAAGCTGTACGACTATGCCGCCGACGGCCTGAAACGCGCCTGCCCCGAATGCACCATTGGCGGACCACATACCACCAGCCCCCGCAGCGAAAAAGCTTATAGTTACCTGACGCGATTTATCGAGCATTGCTTGCGGGGCAAAAACTACGCGACGGGTAAAGTCGGTACGCCCCTGCAATACATTGGCTTTCACGCCAAAGGCAATCCGGAGTTTGTCGACGGGCATATCCGCATGAACATGGGCGTGCAGCTGAAAGACATTCAGCGGGCGTTTGAAGCCGTCAACTCGTTTCCCGAATTGAAAAACATTCCCATCATCATCGGCGAGTGTGACCCCGAAGGCTGTGCCGCCTGCGCCGTTACCCGCGACCCCAAATACGGCTACCGGAATGGCACCATGTATTCAAGCTACACGGCTTCTTCGTTCGCCCGGATTTACGAACTGATGGACCAGCACAAAGTCAACCTGCGCGGAGCCGTGAGCTGGTCGTTTGAGTTCGAGGACCAGCCGTGGTTTGCGGGTTTCCGCGATTTGGCAACCCACGGTGTCGACAAGCCGGTGCTGAACGTATTCCGCATGTTCGGCAAGATGAGCGGCCAGCGCGTTGCGGTCCAGACCGACAACGGATTAACAGCTTCCAATATCATTGCCAGTGGCGTACGGGCGCAGAACGACGTGAATGCCATCGCCAGCAAAAGTCCGAACTCGGTCTGCGTAATGGTCTGGAATTACCACGACGATGACGTTACCGGACCGGCCACACCTGTTCAGCTTACGGTCAACGGACTCGGTAAAAACAAGGTTCGCATCCGGCACTACCGCGTGGATGGTCAGCACAGCAACTCGTTTGAGACCTGGAAGGCGATGGGGAGTCCGCAGCAGGTGTCGGCCGACCAGTACAGGACATTGGAAAAAGCCGGAAAGCTTCAGGAACTGGCTCCACCTGTTTCAAAAGTGGTTGCTAACGGCAAAACGACGCTCACCTTCGACCTGCCCCGGCAGGGTGTATCGCTGATTGAATTGACTTTATAATGCTTGGCTGACTATGGATGTGAACGTTCGCAAAAACTAACCCTAAACCTTAATCAATGATGAACCAACCATTATCAATTCGCTTTTTGCTGGCCTGCCTGCTGCTTAGCCTGGGTAGGCTGGCAGGGGCCCAGCCGCCCGGAAGCCCACCGGTGGTATCGCCCCAGGTCAATACCGACAACACGGTTACGTTTCGCTTGCTGGCCCCGGCTGCTAAAGACGTAAAACTGAACGCCCAATTTGAGAAAGCCCCCGTCGCCATGACCAAAGACGCGCGGGGGGTCTGGAGCGTAACAACAGGTCCGGTAAAGCCGGATATGTACCCGTATAGCTTCACCGTTGATGGCATTTCAGTAGCCGACCCCAAAAACTCGTCCATCTTCCCAAACGAAGGGTTTCAGAACAGCCTGGTTGAAATAACCGGTTCGCCCCCTCTAGTACATACCATTCAGAACGTACCGCATGGCACCGTGTCGTACCAGTTTTACACCTCGCCCGAACTGGGACAACGGCCCGTGGTGGTGTACACCCCGCCCGGCTACGAAACCGATACAAAAACAACCTACCCTGTGCTGTACCTGCTGCACGGCACTACGGACCTGGAAGAAACCTGGACCAAAGTGGGGCGGGCCAATATCATTCTTGACAACCTGATTTCGCAAGGCAAAGCCAAACCGATGGTGATTGTGATGCCGTACGGAAGGGCTTTCCCGGTCATCAGCAAATCGTCGGGGAGCCTGCGCAACTGGGACAACCTACAGGCGTTCAAAAAGGATTTTCTGGGTAATCTGATGCCGTTTGTTGAAAAGAATTACCGGGTCAGGAAAGACAAAGATAGCCGGGCGATTGCCGGTTTCTCGGGTGGTGGTGGCGAAACGCTCTATCTGGGCCTAAACAACCCCGACCTGTTTAGCTGGGTTTGTGGCTTTGCGCCGGGTATGCTCAAAGAGGAGTTTGAGCGGAACAATGCCACCGCTTTTGCCAACCCTGCCCTGACCAACCAGCGGCTGAAGCTGTTCTGGATTGGTGTCGGGAAAGAAGATATGCTGTACCCGGTTATCAACGATTACCTGAAGGTGCTCGATGACAAGAAAATCAAACACGAAACCCTGATTTCGGACGGTGGTCATACCTGGATGAACTGCAAGCTCTACCTGTCGACTATCGCGCAGAAGTTATTTCGATAAACCGTTGCCTGTTCCTAAACCCGACACGTTCCGTAGTGTCCTTATCCGTTCAATACCATGAATCCAAAACTTCGTACACGTCTATTGTTTCTCTGGGCAATAGTACTGGTGCCCATTCTGGCAGGGGCCCAGCCACCCCGCGGCCCGCTGGTGGTGTCGCCCCAGGTGAACGCCGACAAAACCATTACGTTCCGGTATCTGGCTCCGCAGGCCAAAACGGTCGAACTGAGCGCGCAGTTTGAAAAAGCGCCCGTCGCCATGACCAAAGACGCGCAGGGCGTCTGGAGTGTCACGGTCGGCCCCGTTAAGCCAGACATTTACCCGTACAGCTTTCGGGTGAATGGCATTACGGTCATGGACCCGGCCAATGTGGCGTTCTTCCCCAATGAGCGTTTCAAAGCCAGCCTGGTCGACGTACCCGGAGATACGCCCCTGATTCACGCCATGCGCGATGTGCCCCACGGCTCCATTAACTACGAGTACTATCCATCGATGGAAGGCACCACGGGTTCACTGGTGGTCTACACCCCGCCGGGGTACGATACGAATCCGAAACAGAAATATCCGGTGTATTACCTCATCAGCGGCACCACCGATACCGAAGAAACCTTTTTCAAGGTCGGTAAAACCAACCTGATTCTGGACAATCTGATTGCGGAAGGAAAAGCCAAACCGATGATTATCGTAATGCCCTACGGGAACATAGCTGCGCGGGTCGCCGAGCAAAAAGGCGGTGCCAAGCCCGCCGACCCAACGGGGCGCGATAACCCGGATGCGGTAAAACGAGCCAACGACTTCGCTACTGATCTGGTAAGCAACGTCATTCCGTATATCGAGAAGAGTTACCGGACGATTCCCAACCGCGACAACCGGGCTATTGGCGGATTCTCGCGCGGGGGCGGCCAAACGCTGCGCACAGCTTTCAGCCACATGGACAAGTTTGCCTGGGTTTGTGCTTATAGCTCGTACCTGTCGCCGGAAGAAATGGAGCGCAGTTACCCGTCCATCGTCGGCAATCCCGCCAATACCAACAAACAGCTCAAACTGCTGTGGGTGAGCGTAGGGAGCGATGACTTTCTGTACAAGGGCACCGTGGAGTTTATGGACTACCTGAAGGCCAAACAGGTGAACTATAAAAGCCTGATTACCGACGGCGGTCATACCTGGATGAACGTCAAAACGTACGTTGCCGCCACCACGCCACTTCTGTTCCAATCCCAAACCCCACGCCCATGAAACGAATCGTATCTCTGCTGTCAGCCGTTTTTTTGGCTGGTATTACGGCCATGGCCCAGCAACGCCCACCAGCCATCAGTTCACCCGACGTTCACCCCGACCACAGTATCACGTTCCGGTATTTCTCCCGCAATGCCAAAAAGGTGATGGTATCCGGCGAATTTTTGTCGGCCCCGGTCGCCATGACCAAAGACACCTTAGGCATCTGGAGCGTGACGGTACCACCTGTTAAGCCCGATATTTACCCGTATAGCTTTACCGTCGACAGCGTCCAAATGTCCGACCCGAATAACACATACATCTTTGCCAACGAACGTTTCAAGCGCAGCATCGTCGATGTGCCCGGCGACCAGCTGCTGGTGCATTCGCTCCAGAACGTACCCCACGGCAAAGTTAGCTACCGGTATTACAAGTCCGGTACATTGGGTACCACCCGGCAACTGCTGGTGTACACCCCACCCGGCTTCGACCCGAACGGCAAAACCAGATACCCGGTGCTGTACCTGATTCACGGCGGCTCCGATACTGAAGAAACCTGGACCAAAGTGGGCCGCGCCAACCTGATTGCCGACAACCTGATGGCGCAGGGGAAAGCCAAGCCGATGCTGATTGTGATGCCCTACGGCAATGTGCGTCCCGCGCCCATGCCCGATTTCACCAAAGACATGGTGAATGACATAGTGCCGTTTATTGAAGCCAACTTTCCTGTCATCAAAGAAAGCAAAGGGCGGGCCGTCGCTGGCTTTTCGGTCGGGGGCGGGCAGACGCTGAACATCGGCCTGACCAACCCCGATAAGTTCGCTTACGTATGTTCGTACGCGCCCTTCACGGCTACCGACGAGTTCAAGAAGAATTTTACCGATTGGTCACCCGATGCCGCGCAGATGAACAAGCAGTTGAAGCTGTTTACCATCAGCGTCGGTACGGAAGACTTTCTGTACGAGCCGGTGAAGCAGAACATCGCCATGTTTAAGGATAAAAAGCTGGCGGTGAAAAGCTACATTGTGCCGGGTGGGCATACCTGGATGAATTGCAAGCAATACCTGGCAACGACGTTGCAGGAGGTTTTTAAATAATTTTAAAACTCTTACCCCAATGACACTTAAAACGATTGCTGCCTTATTCGCAGCCACGGTAATCAGTACAGCCTCTTTTTCGCAGGCCAGCCAACCGGCCATTGCAGAAGATTTCAAGCCCTCTACCCTGAACCAGCCGGGGCAGGAGTACCCGCAGGTAAACTCCCAGGGGTACGCCCGATTCCGCATCCATGCTCCTAAAGCCGACAGTGTCCGGGTGAGCCTAGGGCTGGGTGGCCGGGGCGGCACCATCCTCACCAAAGGGGAAGACGGCTTCTGGACCGGCACCACGGCGGGACCGATGGATGAAGGCTTTCATTACTACAACGTCACGATTGACGGCGGCAAATTCAACGACCCCGGTGCCAAGAACTACTACGGTTCCGTCCGGTGGGAGAGCGGTATCGAAATACCCGCTCACGACCAGGACTTCTACGCCCTGAAAGACGTACCGCACGGTCATGTTCAGCAGGTGCTTTTCCCCTCAAAAAGTACGGGAACATCACGTCGGGCATTTGTGTACACCCCGCCGGGCTACGAGAAAGACCGGTCGAAAAAGTATCCGGTGCTGTATTTGCAACACGGTTGGGGTGAGGATGAAACCGCGTGGAGCAATCAGGGCCACGCCAATCTGATTATGGACAACCTCATCGCCGAAGGCAAAATCAAGCCTTTTATCATTGTGATGACCTACGGCATGACCAACGAAGTGAAGTGGGGCCGCATCCGCGATTTTAAGATTGATCCCTTCCAGACAGTGCTGACCGAGGAGTTGATTCCCTACGTGGATGCCAACTTCCGCACCCTCGCTAACCGCGACAACCGGGCGATGGCCGGCCTGTCGATGGGTGGCATGGAAACTAAAATGATTACCCTCAACAAGCCGGAGACGTTCGGGTATTACGGCCTGCTCAGCGGGGGCGTTTACGCCCCGGAGGACCTCAAGGACAAGGCAAAACCGAAGCTCGTTTTTATTAGCTGCGGCAGCAAGGAACGGCCCGATGGCGTGAAGAAGGCGGCCACCGATCTGAAAGCCGCCGGATACAATGCCGTTTCGTACGTGTCGGAGGGTACCGCCCACGAGTTTCAGACCTGGCGTCGCAGCCTGCACGAACTGGCTCCACTGCTGTTTAAGTAAAACCGTTTTGCGGACCGTTCAGATTATCACCCCGCAATACCCCTAAGAAATCCTATGCAGGCCTTTTTATGAAAACAATCATCACTTTAGTTGCCTGGGCTGTGTTGCTGACCAGCACCGTTCGGGCTCAGAACGCTGGCGTACCGGCATCCACCAATATTCCAGGTCAGAAATACCCGCAGATTTTGCCCGACAACCGGGTCGTGTTTCGGGTGAAAGCGCCGGAAGCCCAGAAAGTCCAGATGGACCTGGGCCGGAAGTACGACATGGTAAAAGACACCAGCGGTTTCTGGACCGTTACGACTGACCCTATCGTGGAAGGCTTCCATTACTACTCCCTGATTATCGACGGCGTTCCCCTTTGCGATCCATCGAGCCAGACGTTCTACGGCATGGGCCGGATGGCCAGCGGCATCGACATTCCGGACAAGGACATGGAGTACTACCAGCCCAAAAATGTGCCCCACGGTCAGGTTCGTTCGGTCAGTTACTACTCCGACATGACCAAAGCCTGGCGACGGGCTAATGTCTACACTCCGCCCGGCTACGATGAAAATCCCAGAATGCGCTATCCGGTGCTCTACCTGCAACACGGTTCGGGCGAAGACGAAACCGGCTGGCCCACGCAGGGTAAAATGAATTTTATTCTCGATAACCTGATCGCTGAAGGCAAAGCAACGCCCATGATTGTGGTGATGGAGCGTGGCTACGCTACTGACCCAACCAAACCCGTTAGCACAACGGTCAGCGGTCCGGCCGGGGGCGGCCCCGCCAGCATGAACAGCAATGTCTTCCCCGACGTGCTGGTGAAGGAGGTGATCCCCATGATCGACAAGTCGTTTCGAACCCTGGCCGACCGCGACAATCGGGCAATGGCCGGCCTGTCGATGGGTGGTTTTCAAACGTTCCAGACTACGATGACAAACCTCGACAAGTTTGCCTACATTGGTGGATTCAGCGGAGCAGGACGTTTGCAGCCGGGCGCTGATATTAAGCAGCTTTACAACGGAGCCTGGGCCGATGCCGACGCTTTCAACAAGAAGGTGAAAGTGGTCTATGTGAGCATCGGCACCAAAGAGCCGGAGCGCATGTATGCCGGTGTGAAAGGGTTTCACGAAGCACTCGATAAAGTAGGTATCAAACACGTCTATTACGAGTCGCCTGGTACGTCGCACGAGTGGCAGACCTGGCGCCGGTCACTGCGGCAGTATGCCAGCCTGCTCTTTAAAAAGTAACCTGCGTTTTTGTCATCCCGACGCAGGAGGGATCTTCGGGAAAGACTGAAAACCTTTCGGCTAGCGAAGATCCCTCCTGCGTCGGGATGACAAAAAGGTCCCCGGAATCAACTGATACTTACAAAAACGATATACGAATGAAACGACTCTTTCTGCTGGCGGCCATTATTGGTATTTTCTGCTGTGATGGCTTCGCTCAGCCCACCGACAAAGAAGCCCCAAAAGGCTTTGACCAGCCGCAAACGGGCATTCCCACCGGCAAGCTCGATACCGTCCGGTACGAGTCCAAAACGGTAGGTACCACCCGGAAAGCATTGGTGTATACCCCGCCCGGCTTCAACAAAAAGACCAAGTACCCGGTGCTGTACCTGCTGCACGGCATTGGGGGCGACGAAAAGGAATGGCTGAACGGTGCCAAACCGCAGGTCATTCTCGACAACCTCTACGCTCAGAAGAAGCTGGAGCCGATGATTGTAGTGATGCCCAACGGCCGGGCCATGAAAGACGATCGGGCCGTGGGCAACGTCTTCGACCGGGAGAAGGTAGAAGCCTTCGCCACGTTCGAGAAAGACCTGCTGAACGATCTGATTCCGTTTATCGAGAAGAAATACCCCACCCGGACCGACCGCGAACATCGCGCCATTGCGGGACTGTCGATGGGTGGCGGGCAGTCGCTCAATTTTGGCCTCGGCAATCTGGATAAATTTGCCTGGGTGGGTGGCTTTTCGTCGGCCCCCAACACCAAACGACCCGAAGAGCTGGTACCCAATCCCGAAGACGCCAAAAAGAAACTGAAGCTGCTCTGGATTTCGTGCGGGGACGCCGACGGGCTGATCTCCTTCAGCAAGCGCACGCACGACTACCTCTACCAGAACAACGTACCGCACGTTTACTATGTCGAGCCGGGCGGGCACGATTTTAAGGTCTGGAAAAACGGGCTGTATATGTTCTCGCAGTTCCTGTTCAAGCCGGTGGATAACGCATCGCTGACGAAGTACACCGTGCTGGGTTCACCGGCGGCTACCAATATACGAAACGCGAAGTATCCGCAGATTCTGCCCGATAACAGGGTGGTATTCCGCGTAAAAGCTCCCGAAGCCCAAAAGGTACAGGTTGACCTGGGTAAAAAGTACGACATGGTGAAAGATACCGCCGGTTTCTGGACCGTCACCACTGACTCCATCAGTCGCGGGTTTCATTACTACTCGCTGCTGATTGATGGCGTACCGCTGGCCGACCCCGCCAGTGAAACCTTTTACGGCATGGGGCGCATGGCCAGCGGCATTGAGATTCCCGACCGGGACGAGGGTTTCTACGCCCTGAAAGACGTACCCCACGGCGACATTCGCATTAAACGTTATCTCTCCAAAGCTTCGAACACCTGGCGGGAAATGTACGTCTATACCCCACCGGGTTACGACCAGTCGGCGGAGAAGTACCCGGTGCTGTATCTGTTGCACGGTGGGGGCGAAGACCAGCGCGGCTGGGCCACGCAGGGCCGTACCGGTCTGATTCTGGATAACCTGATTGCCGAAAAGAAGGCCAGACCGATGGTCATCGTGATGCTCGACGGGAACATGGGCAATGCCGGCGGCCCTGCCGGGTTTAACGAAAACGTGCTGCGCGCATTCGAAAACGAGCTAAAACAGGGTGCCATTCCATTCGTCGAAAGCAATTTTCGGGTTGAATCCAACGCGAAAAACCGGGCTCTGGCGGGCCTGTCGATGGGCGGTTTGCAGTCACTGTATGCCGGTATCAAAAACACGAATATGTTCTCCTCGCTGGGCGTATTCAGTTCGGGCTGGTTTGCCAACAATCCCAAGCTGTCGGACCCCCAGTACGCCTTCATGAAAGACAATGCCAGTACCATTAACAATAACTTGAAGAACCTGTGGATTTCGATGGGCGGTAAGGAAGACATTGCTTACCAGAACTGTCAGGTCATGATGAAGAAGTTCGATGAAATGGGCATCAAATACACCTACAGCGAATATGCCGGCGGGCATACCTGGCCCGTCTGGCGGCACGATCTGATGATGTTCAGCCAGTTGCTGTTTAAATAGTTGTGATGCTCCTATTCGCTAGTTTGTTCCGGTTGTGTTTTTGTCAATAATCGTGTGTTTGTCATCCCGACAAAGGAGGGATCTCAGTGGTGGCTCACGGCTAAGATCCCTCCTATCGTCGGGATGACAAAGCGACGGGATGACAAAAAACGCTAATGGCAAACAAGTAAAGTGTAATACACCTCCCTGAATTTAATCTATGAAAAACCATTTAGCCACTCTATGCGCAGCAACCCTGGCCGGCATGACCCTGCTGCCCGTTGCTACCCTGGCCCAAAAAATCCCTTCGTTAAAAGATACGTTCAAAAAGGACTTCGGCATCGGCACGGCACTCAATAACGCCCAATTTGAAGAACGGGACCCGCAAATGACCCAGTTTATTGCGCGTCAGTTCAACATGGCCACGCCCGAAAACATCATGAAGTCGGCGCTGATTCATCCAAAATGGGATACCTACAACTTCGAGCCGGCGGATAAGCTGGTTGAGTTCGGCAAAAAGCACAACATCAAAATCAATGGACATACGCTGATTTGGCATAGCCAGTTACCCTCGTTCATCCGGGGAATTAAGAGTAAGGATTCTATCCAGACTTTTTTCAGGGATCATATCAAAACGGTGGCCGGGCGCTATGATGGAAAAGTGTTCTCGTGGGATGTCGTTAATGAAGCACTCAACGAGGATGGAACGATGCGAAAGACCGTTTTCCTGGATCACCTTGGTGACAATTACGTAACCGAGGCTTTCCGGCTGGCGCAACAGGCAGCCCCTAAAACGGAGCTGTATTACAACGATTACAACAATGAAAAACCGGCCAAGCGGGCGGGCTGTATTGCTCTGATCAAAAAGATTCAGGCCGCCGGAGTCCGTATCGATGGTGTGGGTATTCAGGGACACTGGCACGTGGGCCGGGTACCGCTAAAAGACATCGAAGAAAGCATTCTGCAATACGCGGCCCTGGGCCTGAAAGTGATGTTTACCGAGTTAGACATCGAGGTCTTACCCCGCAATTTTCAGGGGGCCGAAGTAAGTCAGCGGATGACCGCCAACGAACAGTCGAATCCCTATACCGCCGGCCTTCCCGATAACGTGCAGCAGCAACTGGCCGCTGATTACGAAGCCCTGTTTAAGCTCTTTCTCAAGTACAAAGACAACGTTACCCGCGTCACGTTCTGGGGCGTGAACGACGGCGATAGCTGGCTGAACAACTGGCCTATCCGGGGCCGGACCAGCTACCCGCTGCTGTTCGACCGGAACAACCAGCCCAAGCTGGCTTTTTATAAAGTAGTTGCCTTAAAGAAATGATGTGCAGCTTTCACTGTCCAATCGTGGACAGCGATTTGTCCGCTTCTGGACAGTGTTATTCGCCCGGTTATGGCTATGAGTACCTGAACACTGGTTTTAAGCGCTGGCACCAGATTTGATTTAGGAATTGCTGACTTTTCTATGGGTACGTGACGAGCGTGGATCAGGCCAACACGTCGAGTGGATGCACAATCCATCGGGCCACGTCGCGCGAAGCTGACCGACAGTATCGATACCTTCACGGTCTTGAGAAGGTATCGATACGAAGACCACCATTTGATAACCTTTTCAGCAATTGAATCATGATTGGAAGCTACATCAAAACATCGAGCCGCAACTTAATTCGCAACAAGCTGTTCTCGTTCATCAATATTGTTGGCCTTGCCATCAGTATGTCCGTCGGGTTACTGTTGATCGCGTTCGTGCTCGACTTGCTTTCATACGACAAGTTCCACAAGAATGGGGAGAGGATCTATCGCATCACCAGCGTACTGAATGCCAATCGTGAAAAAAAACCATCGGGGTCTGGCCAATCGCGGTCGGGCCAATCGCGGCCCGGCAGTAAGTTTGCAACCACCTCAATAAAGGCCGGGAAGCTTATCCGGGAGAAAGTGACCGGCATTGAAGAGGTAGCCATTTTGCGCAACGATTTTTCGCAGGATGCGAAGGTTGGCGACGACGTTCTACCTATCAAGGGCTACTGGGCGGATCCGTCACTATTCAGGATTTTTACATTTCCGATGTTGGAAGGTAATCCCGAAACGGCACTCAAAGATCCTTACTCGATCGTTCTCACGGAAACGGCAGCGAAAAAGCTATTCGGCAACCAATCGGCGCTCGGCAAGGCAATCAACTTCGATACACTCAATTACCAGGTGACCGGTGTAATGAAGGACGTTCCTTTCTTTTCGCATATCAGCTTCGAAGCGTTGGTATCGCTGTCGACGGCCGAGCAACTCAGCAGAAATGACAAAAACTTTGACAAGTGGACGAGTATGTCGTCGAATTACGTGTACCTCCGACTGCCGGAAAATGCCGATATAACCTCCATCCAGTCGCAGCTCGACGCTATTGCAAAGCAGGAAAATCTCGCCGAAGAAAACACGAAAATCCAACTAGAGCTTCTTCCATTATATGATATCGTGGTCGGAGAGAATCTCCGTGCCTCGGAGGGGGGGCCTGGCTCCGTGGGTCCTCATATGCCTCCGGTTGTGCTTTGGGTACTTGGCGGACTTGCCCTCGTTGTGATCTTGTCGGCGTGTTTCAACTATACCAATCTTTCGATGGCCCGTGCCATGCGCCGATTTAAGGAAATAGGTCTTCGCAAAGCGATTGGTGCCGACAAGAGCCAGGTTTGGCAACAGTTCCTGATAGAGGCAATTATGATCTCCCTGGCAGCCCTGCTGCTGTCGTTCTTCATCTTTCTCCTATTACGGCCGCAACTGATAAACCTGGCTCCGGAGATGCAGCGCATGGTGAAGCTCGAGCTCTCGCCGGCTATGGTGGTAGCCTTTATCGTCTTTTCGGTCACCGTAGGTGTTATTGCCGGTTTCACGCCTGCGCTATTCTTTTCAAATGTCAGCGCGATCAATGCGTTCAGGGATGTGTCCGCCCGGTCGGTAAAAGTATACCGACACGTAACCCTCCGGCGGGCGTTGGTGGTTGTTCAATACACGTTCACCCTGATCTTTATAACCACCACTGCTATTGGTTATGTACAATATAAAAACATCCTTGCGTTCGACCTGGGATTCAACACCGGAAACATCCTCAACATCGATATGCAGGGCAACAAACCCGATGCGCTTGTCAAAGAACTGAGCGAGATACCAGAAGTAACGGCCCTATCGCGGTCGTTGATAATTACCAGCGTTGGGAATGCCTGGGGCGGGTATATGAAATATAAAGATTCCCGCGACTCTACCCTGGTGATGACTAACAACGTCGACGAAAACTACCTGCCTGTGCACGAATACAAGCTTATTGCCGGGAGTAATTTTATGGCACGACCCACTACAGGCGCAGCTGCTACGGAAGTGATCGTTAACCAGCAATTCTTAAAACGATTCAACATAGGTGTCAACGACCCCGAAAAAGCAATTGGAGAGAAGGTTACATTCAGTAATTTCAAAGGAACACGCCAGATGACCATTGTTGGCGTAATGAAGGACTTTCACTATGGCAAGGTTGACAACCTCATCGGGCCGGTAGCCTTCATGGCCTGGACACCCGAAGACAGGGCCGTCATTAATGCCAAAATACAAAGCTCCGACATGCCGGCGACCATGGCCAAGATTGAATCCGTGTGGAAGAAGATCGATCGTGTTCATCCATTAGAGGCTAAATTCTATGACCAGGAAATAGAGGAAGCCTACAGCGAATTTTCTACGATGATCAAGATCATTGGCTTTCTTTCATTACTAGCCATTTCTATCGCATCGATGGGATTGTTCGCAATGGTAGTATTTACAACCGAGACGAGGCTAAAAGAAATCAGCATCCGCAAAGTGATGGGGGCCAGTTCCGGCAATCTTATCTTCTTATTGAGCCGCGGTTTTCTGGTGCAGTTGTCGGTATCGGCACTCATCGCTCTGCCCATAACCTACCTTTTCTTTGAAAACCTTGTGCTTACCAATTTCCCCTATCACACACCTGTACAGGTTGCTGAATTGTTCGTCGGCTTGCTGGCGGTATTACTGATCGCATTCCTTATGATCGGATCGCAGACGATAAAGGCAGCGAAAAAGAATCCGGCGGAGGTTTTAAAGAGCGACTAGTGATTATGGATACCATGCTCTAAAATCCCTATTGTTGTACAGGAGTTACTCGATTGCATCTGGCTACTTGAGTAATACACTTAAGCGGTAAGGTTTAGGTAAGCAATCGTTTTACTTCATACCCTTAATAGTTACCATTCTGGTATTGTTATTTAGGTTCAGATCAATCAGTAGGTGGTTCGGGTCGATACCGGCACGTGCGGGCTGTTCTGGCACATGGAGGACAATCGTTTGCCTGCCGGATTTAAAACGATGTTTTTGCCGATAAAGGTTTTCTGCCGATGACGCGCCTTGTTCTAGCGGGGCGTAGACGCCGATCTCTATCCAGTCGTTCATTGGTATGTTCGTTTCTGTTCCGATGCTATCAACGGTTACTTTGCGGGCTTCTACGTCGAGCGAGACCTGCCAATGGCCTGCTTTGGTCTGTTTCGCGGTGGCTTGCTCGGTCTTCAATTCCCAAAACGTGTTCGACGCGAAGAGGTCATGCAGCAGGTAGTGCAGTGAGTCTGGTGTGACCGCCTGTAACTCCCGGTAGAAATCGAGCGTCGTTGGCAGGGGTGGGTTTGGGGTATAGGAACGTAGCAGACCCCTGAGTGCGTTGTTGACACGGGCTTTCCCGATGTAATTTCTTAGGGCAAAGAGCGCGAAAGGACCCTTGCGGTAGATCATGAACCGGTTATTGGCCCGGAGCAACGGAGGAGCCGCACGCGAGCGGGGTACTTCGTATTCCAGTCGCATCTGTGACAAATACCGGAGCAGATGCTCGTAGCCCAGGGTTTCCTCCACTACCTGCATGGCTGAGTACGTTGCCAGGCTTTCAACGAGTAAACCGGCTCCCTCCACCGCTGCGGGGGCCAGGTAAATGCCCCACCACTGGTGGGCTACTTCGTGGGCCATGATGTGGTAGGGCAGGTCGAGTCCGCCGGGCTGCGGGTTCATCAAGGAGTAGCCTTCCTGATAGTCAATTGTCATGGGCTCGGCATGCATGCCGAGGCCGGCACCCGGTCGCTCCAGCACCCGAAAATGACTATACGGGTAGGGACCAAATTCCTGGGCGTAATAAGCCAGTGAAGCCTGTGCGCTTTTCAACATGCGTGCCACGTTGGCGTCATGGGCGGGATGATAAAAGATCTGGATCGTAACGGGTTTTGGAGATGTTGGCCCTGATGGAGGTACCCACTGGGTTTCTCGTATCGCGTACCTCGCCGAGAATAAAGCATATTCGTTGAGAATCGGTGCATTGGTGACATAGTGGAAGTACCGGCGGTCTCCTTTCGTCCACGTACGCTGCAGGGCACCCGGTGCCACCGCGATCTGGTCCCTGTTGGTGCCCACAACCGCTTCAAAATTTATCATCTCTACCTGACGGGTATCGTTGCGGGCGGCCACAGCGTAGAGTGACGGTCGCTCGGGACGCGGAGGGAGTCCATACGCTGTGCGGTCGCGGGCATCACGGAGACGGCGATCGGCATGGTAGCCAATGATCGGCATCCAGGCTCCGCTGGTGATATGCGAACCATTTCCAACTACCGAGACATCTACCCCATTATTACTGAATCCTGTAGGCTTGATATGGACTTCGAAGTTCATTTGCAGGGAGTCGCCGGGGGCAAGGCGATCTTTCAGGGAATACATGTGGTAACCGAGCCTGGTATCAACCACAACGGCAGCTGCCGGACGGTCAAATGAAACGGCAGCGAGCCCCTGGTAGGGGAGTGTAGAAATATGGATAGATTCGATGGCTACCTTGCTGCGATTTACCAGTTGGTACGTACCCCGGATGTCGGATGTTTGCTCGTCGGGGTAGATCTCAACATGTAACTGAGTGCGCGCCAGCACCGGTTGCAGGGTGTACTCGTACTGGCCATACCGTTGCTCGTATTCCGCCCGAATCGCCTTCCTGCCCGATTGCGTTACATACGGATTGAGCAAATTGGTGTTGTAAAACATAAATCCGGCGGAGCCAGCGACAAGCGCCACGGCTAACAACGAAGCCAGTTTGTAATGTCCGAACCGATGCTGGGCCAGGTGAATCCGCGCCCTGATGCCGCCTTCTTTGCTTCGCACCCAGAACAACGTCGCTACCACCGCGAGCAAAAAGGCCCACGATGCCCAGTAAAGCTTAAACCACAGCCACGGTTTGACAAACGGGCCGAAGCCCTGCATGTCACTGTATGACCAGCCCGTATCGGATGCATAAATCAGCAGGTTGTGCTCAACGCCAAGCATCGACGCGAAGAGAATGAACCCATACGCGCCGAATGCGACCATGTGTCCGATGTACTTCTGATTTACCAGGACGTGGATCACAAAGACGAGTAGCGCAAAAAGTAAGTAGTTCGTCAGTTGAATACCGAAGAGCGCCTTCACGTAGACATCCATCTCGAACTGGTGATAACCCATGACGAGCTGATTGATAATTCCGGCAACCATCAGTAACCCTACCCATATGGTAATGAGGAGAGCTAAGCTCATGAATTTGCCTAGGAATAGTACCCATTCGAGAACTGGCGTGGTATCGGAAAGCTCATGCAGCCCGGCTTCGCGTTCGCGCCAGACGAGCTCACCGGCGTAGAAGATGGTGAGCAGGGGGATGATGATCCACTGTGTTTGGATGCTGCTCAACGGCGGAGCTATGATTCGTAACACCTCTTCCGTGCGGGCAAACAGCGGAACGCCAAGCCATTCCATGTATTCGGTGGCGAACAGACCGGTGCCAATTGCTAAACCGGCGACGAGTGTGAGGCCACCCCAGCTTTTTGCCATCGCCCTGAATGATGTTCCCGCGATGGCGAGTACCTGGCGTACCTGCGTAGCGAAGGCAAAATCGCGTAAATAGCTCGGTACGCTGATTCGCCTGGTCTCTGCGTTTCGTGTAGGAGAGGTATCCAGTAAAGCCCCGCCCGACCGCAGCGGTTCTGATCGGCGTCGAAAAAGACTCAGGCGTTTGCCGGTGGTGACATGACCAATCTGAAAGCGAACGTACGTGAAGGCAAGCGCACCGGCCGTTATACCGAACCACATGACGCGGTTCCAGAGCCAGGTACCTTCCAGCAGAACCAGCCGCGTATTCTTGTCGATCGGCGTCCAGCCTTCCATCTCCATGATGATGCTGGTGCCCAGCAGGTCCATTAGGCTCCCGAGTACCTTCCACTCCAGGGCAAAGCGGACCGTTGTGCCGCCAAACTGCGAAAAAATGATGATGGCAATGCTGGCGATATAACTGGCAATGGCGCGACCGCTTAAGGCCGCGAACGTAAACTGGATGGCCGTCGTAGCGATTACCGTAGGTAAAACCAGGAACGCGTAATTAGTCAGGTAGGACGCGAGCTGAAATGGACCGATTAACTGGGTCTTTGCACCGGGACCATAAAAAGAAAGGAGCATCCCGGCGTAAAGCGTCAGCAGGATCAGGGTATTCAGGACGAGTGCGGCCAGGAATCGTGCACCTAGGTAAGTACTCTTGCTCACGGGCGTGGTGTAGGTAAGCGGATGCATACGCATCTGGATGTCTCGGGTGGCGGCATCGCCGGCCACCACTCCGCCAATCACTACCCAGATCACGCTGCCGAAGACCGTAAAGAACGCGATGGTGCCCGGTGCGTTCAGGTACGTTCCGTCGGTAAGTGTGACCAAACGCAGGATCATAAACCCGAACAAAAGAAATACGGCGAACAGCAGCCATGTTGATGCATGTCGCAACTGGTACCTGAACTCAAAGCGAACCATTTCACCAAACTTCATAAAAATAACGTAGGCAAAGGTGTGTAGAGGAAGGCAGGGAAATTATAATGGAATAGGTAATAGAGCTCCGGCTTTAAAGCAGATAAGGCAAATAGATGATCAGAGCACATATCACCGCGAAAAGGCATATGATGAATACTGCGCCCGAAGCCAGGTCTTTTGCCTGACCAATTAAAGGATCAGGATGTTGGTTAACCCGATCGGCTAATTTTTCAAGAGCTGTATTAAAAACCTCCGCCATCCAGGCTAACCCAATTAATATCAGGGTGATAACCCACTCTGTTCGGCTGATCTTTAGTAGATAGTTTACCAGAACAACACCAATCGCAGCGGCTAGATGATACCGCATATTGTGTTCATAGTAGAACGCCAGCCATACACCGCGCACCGAATATTTATAACTACCGAAGTGTTTTTCTATTCCACTCAACTTCTTTTGTTCGCTTTTTGCCATGTTATTCCAGGACATGTGATAGATAGACAACTCCATAGTTGAGAAAGCAAACCATCCGTCCTCTGTTTAATGGTGTCAGTATGTTCTGCTTATCTGACGACTTTTCATTAAAAGATAAAGTAGCCATGAGCCAGAAGAAGAGAGAGACTACAATGTCTATTGGATCAAACCGCCCGTTGGTAAAATGAAGCAGCTGACACATTTCGAGACCAACGCTGAATAGGAGCGGAATGACTACACAGTTGATTTGCCGGAATTTATACTGGATGTAGTAAGGCTTGGACGTGAGCGTTATACAAAATACCCATAATCCCTCGGGTAATGAATAGATCACGACCTCATTGAGCGGCAAAAACCTGATGATAGCCTTCTTTACAGTGACATAGCTGTTGAATGAGATTATACGGATGGCAATCTCATTAACAACCGTCTTTTCTGTTCGATAGAACAGATAAATAAATAAGCTGACGAGCAATGACGCGATGATGAAGTAATAGTACCTTCTCACTGCTTCTGGTAAATTAAAAGTTTGAAATAGGCTGCCGGACCAAAATGAACCTCCTTTAAAAGCTCGAAGCTTCTGATCGTCGCTATGTCATGGATGTAAAAAACCGATTTGAAATGAACTATCTTCGAGAAAAGGCCGAAAGCGCGGTCCAGGTGTTTTAACCAGTTATTGGGAGTGAAATGATTAAGAATGAAGACTCTTCCAGTTGGCTTCAACACTCTGTATACCTGCTCGAACAGTCGTTCAGGGTTATCAACAACGGCAATCACGTGTGATAGAACAACGTAATCAAACTGCCCATCCTGAAATTGCAGCGCTTCTCCATCCATCTGCAAAAGCCGTACATGTTTATGATTTTGTTTGCCTGCAATCTTAAGCATCTCAGAAGAGGTGTCAATACCAGTGATGTAATGCTTTTTATAGAGTGGCAAATGAGCGCCGTTGCCAACACCAATTTCAAGCAGATTACCAGCGGGCAACGTGTTGACTTCATTAAACAGCACCTGTTTTTGAGGCTTCAGAAAAACATCCACCAACGGATAAAAGCATGAGAATTTATTATAAAATGAATCAGTTGGTATCATCATCCCTATTGACTTCAGGTTACGCCACATAAACTAATTCATTATTCAAATTTTATCTCCTCAATATTGTCACCTTCTTCCCAGTCGAGCAGGTTATATGGGTCAATGCCTCCGCGTGCCGGTTTGTGCGGCAGCGTTACCGTAACGGTTTGCTTGCCGGAGCGGATGAAGTGCTTCTGTACATACAAGGGCTTACCCAGCACTTCGCCAGGCTTGGCGGCAGCGAATACACCGATTTCCACCCACTGATTCACTGGTACCTCGGTTTCGGCACCCGCGCTATCGGCAACGATCTTGTGCGCGTCCACCTCAAACGTCACCTGCCAATGGCCGGCTGCTGTTTGTTTGGCCGTGGCCTGCTTCGTATCGAAGGTCCAGCTCGCGTTCACCTCGAACAGGTCGTGCAGCAGGGGTTTGAGCGAGTCCGGCGTGACCGCCTGGAGTTCCCGGTACAGGTCGATCGTGGTAGCCAGGGTAGACGCTTTCTTCACTATAAGTGTGCGAAGCGCCTGGTTTACGCGGTCCTCACCCACGTACTCGCTAAGGGCATGCATCGCATAGGGACCCTTGCGGTAGTTGGCCCAAGGGTCCATGGCCCGGAGCAGCGGCAGACCCGTGCGCATCGGGGGCCAGGGGTTAGGCTCGCGCATAAAGCTCATAAACCGCCGTAGCGCTTCCCGACCCTTTTCGTTTTTCACGAGCTGCATGGCCGAGTACCAGGCCAGGCTTTCGGAGATGACGCCCCCACCCTCGGCAAACGCGCCTTTCAGTTGCATCCCCCACCATTGGTGCCCCATCTCGTGCGCTACGATCTCGAAGATGGCGTCGAAACCGTCGCCCTGCGGGTCCAGCTGGAAGAAGCTCTCGCCGGCGGTGATCACCCCACTCCCGTCGACGCCCATGCCCATGAAGTTGCCCGGCTGCTCGACAATCTGCAGGAAGCGATAGGGATAGGGGCCGAACTGCGCCGAGTAATAGTCCAGCGACGCCCGTACACTGCGGAGCAGGCGCTCTCTGTGTTCCGTATGGCCGGGGTGAAGGTAAATCTGAATATCTACCCCCTGCCCTGCATTTGCCGAAGAGTGTTTCCAGTATTCCCGATGCACGGCGTAGTCAGCGGAGAAGAAGACGTCCTGGCCATTGATTGGCACGTCGCTGGCGTAATGGAAGTACCGTCGTCCTGCCTTGCTCCACGTGCGACGCAACTCGCCCGGTGCCACCGCTACCTGACCGGCATCGGTGCCGACGGTCGCTTCGAAGGTGGCCGCTGCGCCCGCCATCACACCTGGGTCAATATCACCCGGTGCAGGGAGGGTAACCTGCCGGGGCAGGCCGTACGTACGCCGGTCTTCTGCACTCCAGAGTTCGCGTAGCGGCTGGTACCCGATAACCGGTAGGGCCCCACCGGTAAAGTAGGTGCCGTTTTCGAGAATTCCCTGGCCCGCGCCGTTGCTGCGGAGGCCACTGTTGCGGAAACCACGTGGCTCTAACTGCACGTCAAAACGGAGCGTCAGCGAGTCGCCGGGCTGGAGCGGCTTGTCCAGCGCGTAGATATAGTGGCCGAGCTTATCATCGGCCACAACTACCCTGGCCGGGCGATCAAATGTCATGCGCGTCTCGACGTAGAAAGCCGGTTCCAGATGCACAGCGTTGATCGGAACTATGTGACGGTTAACCAGGCGGTAGGTGCCGCGCATCGTGGCTGCTTTCCGATCGGGATAGATCTCAATGGTTACCTTTGTCGCCACACGCACTGGCTGGGGAATACCCTCATACTTCCCGTATTGCCGCTCGTAGTCGGCCCGGCGTTTCACCAGTTCGTTGTCAGTAACATACTCGTTGAGCACATTGGTATTGTAAAAAATGAATCCGCCCAGTAGAAGAATGAGTACCCCCGTGAGTACGGCCAAGCCTGCCGTTGTCCGTGTGAACCGAAGCCGCGCAAGTTGCAGCCGCTTTCCAGAACCCGACTCCCTGCCACGCACCCACAGCAGCCTCGCTGAGATGGACAGCAGGACCGCCCACGCGGCCCAATAGAGTCTGAACCAAAGCCATGGCCCAACCGATTGGCCGAAGCCGCGCATATCGGTAACAGACCACTCCGGACCGGATGCATAGACAAGCAGGTGGTGCTCGATGCCGAGGAATGAGGAGAATACCATCAGGAGATAAACGACCAGCGCTACCATCTGCCCTACGTATTTCTGGTTGACCACCGCCTGCACCGTCATGGCCAGGGTGGCGAATAATAGGTAATCGGTGAGTTTCAGCCCCAGCAGGACCTGCCCGTATCGCAGGATCTCGAACTGGTAGTAACCCCTTATTACCTGAACCGTGAGACCAACTCCGACGATGATCGTCATGAAGGCGGCCAGGATCAGTCCGAGACCGATGAGTTTGCCAAGGAAAAGAACCCACTCCGGCACCGGCGTCGTATCGACGTTCTCGCTCAGTCCGGCATCGCGCTCCTGCCATACCAGTTCACCCGCATAATAGATGATGAAGAGCGGCACCATCACCCAGTAGTTGGTTGGCGAGGTGAGAACACCAGTGAGGTGTTTGGTCAGCAGATGAGGGGTCCGCGGCAGTAGGGGTATGCCCCAGTGTTGCATCTCCACCAGTACCACGAACGTCAGCAGCATCGGGAACGCGATCAGGAGGAAGAGCCCACCCGGACTCGTCGCGATCAGGTGGAATGAACTCCGGGCAACCGCGATCGTCTGACGCAGATTGGTCGTGAACCCAAACGATTGAGGGGCGTGCGGGATTGGAATGGTCATCCGGGACGCCCCGATATCAGTGGGTGAGGGTCTTTTCGCAGCGAACCGTCGCGTAAGCCAGGCCCACCAGGCCGTGGTGGTGCGGTGCGCAAACTGAAAGCACAGATAGATAAAGCCGAGTGTTACGAGGGCAATACCAAGCCACAGCAGCCGGTTCCAAAGCATCGCGTCTTCGAGAGTGAACAAGCGAACGTTCTTTTCAATGATGGTCCACTTCGACATCATCTCGTTCATGATGGCCATGACACCGATGGGGTCCGCCAGCAGAGCCCGATCATGTAATCCGGACATATACAGCGTCAACGTTACCGGGTAGGAGAGGAAGAACAGGACCAAACTGCCAAAATAACTTGCCATCGGACGGCCGGTGAACAGCGCTGCCGAGAACTGGAACGTTGTAGCGATGAGCGCATTCGAAAGCCCAATGTATCCGTACGCGGCCAGATAGGCAGTTGGACGGAATGGGCCAATGATCTCAGGGTTAGCGCCCGGACCATACGCAGCGAGCAGGCTGCCCATCTGTACGCCAAGCAGAATGAGCGCATGCAGGACAAAGGCGGCCAGAAAACGGCCACCCAGGTACTGCGCTTTGCTGACCGGACTCGTGTACGTGAGCGGGTGCATCCGGGTTTGCGCATCCCGTGCGGCTGCCTCACCAGTTACGGCCGGCGCGAGCAGCAACCAGATCTGGCAACTGAACACGGAAACGGACGTGATGATGAACGGCGAGTTGAGAATAAAATCCTGGGGAAGTGTAACGGGGACAATGGCTACCCTGGTAGAGAAAAAAGCGAATACGACCAAGACTACCAGGGAGAGCCAAGGCCAGGGACGGCGCAGCTGATAGGCGAACTCGAAGCGGAAAATCTCCCAGAACTTCATATTAAGCCTCCTTCGCAGGTTGTTCAGCGCTTTGCTGATTTTGAGAATTGCCAACATAACCAGCCATGGCACTGAAGTATACATCCTCCAGATCCGGCTGCACCGGGTCAAATCCTGCCGGGGCTTCTTCGCTGTACACATGGACGACCGTGCGCCCGCCCAGCAGTTTAGTGGAGATAATCTTCTGGTCGCGCTCCAGTTGGGGCAGCGCATGCTTCTCAATAATCCTGCGCCAGATTCGCCCCTTAAGGGCCTCCATAGCCTTCAGCGGTTCAGCTTCGTGCAGAATCTCGCCCTTGTTGATGATGGCCATGCGCGTGCATAGCTCACTGACGTCTTCGACTATGTGTGTTGAGAGGATAACGACACTATTCTCGCCAAGTTCGCTTAACAAGTTCAGAAAACGTACCCGTTCTGCAGGATCCAGCCCGGCAGTTGGTTCGTCAACGATCATCAGCTTTGGATCGCCGAGGAGTGCGACGGCAACCCCAAAGCGCTGACGCATACCGCCGGAGTAGCCGCCCAGCTTTTGTTTGCGCACATCCCAGAGGTTGGTTTGCCGGAGAAGAGCTTCTACAATTTCTTTACGGGCACCCCGGGTCGCAATTCCCTTGAGGATCGCAAAATAATCCAGCAGACTTTCGGCGCTTACCTTCGGGTAGACGCCAAATTCCTGCGGAAGGTAACCAAGTGTCTTGCGTACCTCATCTTTTTGTTTGATCACATCCAGCCCGCCAAGATGAACCTGCCCTTCATCCGGCTCCTGCAACGTCGCTAATATGCGCATGAGGGTGGATTTTCCCGCGCCGTTAGGCCCGAGCAGACCATACATGCCTTTGGGAATGGTGAGCGTTACGTTCTTCAGCGCCTGGACACCATTAGGATAGGTTTTGGAAAGGTTTGTAATGTCCAGCCTCATTTGTCCTGCATTTTCCATAGTCCCTCATTAAAAAGAATGTTGTATTTCAAAAGTACTTTGTGTTTCAAAGTTAAAATGAGAAATTTAGTTATCCTAGCTTTGCCGGAATTATTGAATTATTTTCCGGCAGGCTATTGCGGCATTCCTTCTAAATGAGATAAAGCAGCCTGTAAATTACCGGAACACTTCTATTTCGTCTGTTCGTCGGCGTCTGTAACGACCATGGGGTGCCGCTTATCCTTTTTTCGTTGAATACGTCTCGCTGCTCCAGTACCTTGCTATACTTTTCCCGTGTCTTTGGCGTATTACACATAGTGTTCACCTTCGTTTACATGAAACAAGTCGTACCTGTGATGCTGGTGTGGATGACCAGCTTTTTTTTCAGCAGTGAAACGTTTGCCCAGGCCCGCTATACCGTCAGCGGTTATGTGCGGGAGCAGGGTAGCCAGGAAGCGCTGATTGGCGTCAGTGTCTACCTGCCCGGTACGGCAACCGGAACGACCACCAACACCTATGGCTTTTACTCACTGACGCTCCCGGCGCAGGATAGCCTGGCGCTCACGTTTTCGTTTGTCGGCTACGAGCCCATTACCCGCACCGTCGGATTGCGCCGGAATACCGAGCTAAATATTCAGCTGACTCCCGGTCGTACCCTGACGGAAGTGGTTGTCCGTAGCTCGCGGGCGGAGGAGAAGGTCAGCGAAAGCGCTCAGATGAGCCAGGTAGAGATTCCGGTAGCGCAGATCAAGAAAATACCGGCGCTACTAGGCGAAAAAGACGTGCTGAAGGTGCTGCAATTAATGCCGGGCGTGCAGAAAGGCTCTGAGGGCAGTACGGGTATCTATGTTCGCGGGGGTGGTCCCGACCAGAACCTGATCATCCTGGACGATGCCATTGTTTATAACGCCAATCACCTCTTCGGCTTCTTTTCGGTTTTCAATGGCGATGCCCTCAAGAGCGTCGAGTTGACCAAAGGCGGTTTTCCGGCCCGCTACGGTGGCCGGCTGTCGTCGGTGATCGAGATGAACATGAAGGATGGCAACAAGGAGGGAATTCATGGTGAGGGCGGCATTGGCCTGATTGCCTCCCGGCTAACGGTCGAAGGTCCCATCCAGAAGGGGAAATCCTCGTTTCTGGTATCGGGCCGGCGGACTTACCTTGATCTGGTGGCCCGGCCCCTCATCCGAGCGCAGAGTGAAGGCGATGTGGTGGCCGGCTACTATTTCTACGACCTGAACGCCAAAGTCAATTATGACTTCGGCCGAAAAGACAAGCTGTACCTCAGTGGCTATTTCGGACGGGACCAGTTTTACAGCCGGGAGAAAGAAGATAACGGTTCAACCAACGCCGGCCTGAACTGGGGTAATGCAACGGCCACCCTGCGCTGGAACCACTTGTTTTCGGAGAAACTCTTTGCCAATACATCGGTCATCTTCAGCAATTATCTGTTCCGGATTTATGCGGGCGATGAAACCAACAACGCCGACGGAACCAAAGACACCTACAATCTGCAATACGACTCCGGCATTCGCGACCTGATGGCCAAGTACGATGTTGATTTTTACCCTACCCCTCAGCATTCGCTCAAGTTTGGGTTACAGACGATCTTTCACCGCTTTACGCCCAGCGCCATTGTGCTGCGGGATACCGAAGTCACCCAGTTCAAACGGGAGGTAGAGGCTATTAATGTGGTGGAGTCGGGATTGTATGTGGAGGATACCTGGAAGCCGACAGACCGCTGGCGCATCAACGGCGGTTTCCGGCTCAGTCATTTTGCGCACAAAGAGGTCAGCTACATCCGGCCCGAGCCCCGGCTGTCGGCGGCTTTCGTGCTGAGACCAGACCTGTCAGTGAAAGCATCTTACGCGCTGATGAACCAGTACGTTCACCTGTTGTCGAATACCGGCATCGGCCTGCCCACCGACCTGTGGGTACCTACCACCGACCGCGTAAAACCCCAGCAGTCGCAGCAGGTAGCGGCCGGGTTTGCCAAAGACTTCAGCGAGAAAGGCCTGACGCTGACCATCGAGGGGTACTATAAAACCATGGACAACATTATCAACTACCGTGAAGGGGCCAGCTTTTTGCTAATTAACGACCCAAATTCGGCCAACGAGGTGCGGTGGGAAGACAACGTGACCACGGGTCGGGGATGGTCGTACGGAGCCGAGGTTCTGCTGCAAAAGAAGGTGGGACGGTTTTCTGGCTGGACGGGTTATACGCTCTCCTGGACGCAGTGGCAATTTCCGGAGCTGAACTTCGGCCGCAAGTTTTACCCCCGCTACGACCGCCGGCACGATATTTCGCTGGTGGGTATTTATGAGCTGACGCCCCGCATCACCCTCGCCGGCACCTGGGTGTACGGAACCGGAAACGCCCTGACGGTTCCGCTGGCCGAATATGCGGCCTATCCGCATCAGGCCAATACCATTTCGCGCCGGGGCGGTAACCAGTACTTTGGTAGCAACAGGTTGGTCAATGAGTATGGCCCCCGCAATAGTTTCCGGGCGGAAGCTTATCACCGGATGGATTTCAGTATCCAGTTCCACAAGAAGAAGCGTCATCACGAGCGCACCTGGGAGCTTAGTGTCTACAACCTGTATAACCGCCGGAATCCGTTCTACTACGATCTGGATACCAAAGAGCAGGGGCAGGGCCAGCCACCCGTTACTGTGCTGAAGCGGTACTCCGTATTTCCCATTGTTCCATCGTTCAGCTATAACTTTAAATTCTGATGACTAAGCTACTCCGTTGGCTGCCTGTTTGTGCGGTGTTAGTCCTTACCGCCTGCGATAGCCTGGTGCAGGAGGTCGATCCCGGCCGGTTACCCGTTGTGGATAAGAAACTGGTGGTCCATAGTTTTATTTCCCCGCAGGATTCCGTTTTGGCGGTGGCGGTCGGTGAGTCGAGACCGGTGCTGGGTACGAACCCCGGTACCCGTTTGATCCTGACCAATGCCACGGTAACCCTATCAGATGGGTCCCGCTCCATTACCATACCTTACAATACACAGGACGGGGCTTATACCACCAGCAGCCGCACCTTTCCGATCCGGGCGGGGCAAACCTACCGCCTGCAGGTCAGTACGTCCGATAACCGGCGGGTGGAGGCTGTCTGTACCGTCCCCAGGGCTATTCCTATCGCTACCGCTCTGGTTGATTCGGCCGTGAGCACCCGCCTGTTTTCCAACCAGCGGGAGATGGTATACTACACTCGCCTGACGTGGCAGGACCCGGCCGGTGAAGCCAATTATTACCGCGTGGCCGGTGATGTATCCTATAGTATCGACCCTACCCGGGGAACGGCCAGCGAACCGCTGTCGTTCGGCCGGAGCAGTTTACTGGTGTCTGACCGAAATCAGGATGGCCAGACTATTTCCTCGTCGCGGGGTGAATTACCGGTGACTAGTCAGGTACCGACAACTGCTGTCCGGCAGTACACCATTACGGCCCATCTGCTCCATACCGAAAAGAACTATTTTGACTACCATACAACGGTCATCCGGCAGGACCAGACCGGCGGTAATCCCTTTGCCGAACCCGTACTTATCTCCGGTAACATCGAAGGTGGCCTGGGCTGCTTTGGTGCCTACAGCCGCGCTACGGTTACCCTCACCCTGAAGAAATAAGAAAGCCCCGGCTAAGCGTTTGCTTTACCGGGGCTTTCTTAAATCAAGATTATACTATGCGCTCTGAATATTGCTATTCATCACTTCTGTCTGTTTCCGGATCGACTCCATGTGGATGATCTTATAAATCTCTTCCACGAGTTCGGGGTACAGGCCCATTTTCTTGCCCAGTTTGGCGCGGGTCTCATGGACTTCTTTCCAGCGGTCGGGCTGGAAAACGGTTACGTTGTTGTCGCGCTTGTATTCGGCCAGTTTCTCCACCTGGGCCATACGGGCCGCCAGCACTTCGATCAGTTGCCGGTCGATGTTGTCGATTTTCGCCCGGATCTGCTCCATGGCACCCTGGAACTCCAGGTTCTGTGACTCCACCTGACGAATCTGTAGATGCTCCAGCATTTCGCCAAAGGCAATTGGCGTTAACTGTTGCGCAGCATCACTCCAGGCTTTATCCGGGTCGATGTGCGACTCCACAATCAGACCGTCGTAGTTCAGGTCCATGGCCATTTGCGCCAGTTCCTGCAGGTACGCCCGCTTACCGGCCATGTGGCTCGGGTCGCCTATAATCGGCAACTGCGGGAACATGTCTTTCAGTTCAATGGCCATCTGCCACATGGGTACGTTGCGGTACTTGCTGGTTTCGCCGGTCGAGAAGCCCCGGTGAATGGCACCCAGTTTGGTGATACCCGCTCCGGCGATCCGCTCAAAAGCACCCACCCACAGGGCCAGATCCGGGTTAACCGGATTCTTCACCAGCACTGGTACGTCTACCCCGCGCAGGGCGTCGGCAATCTCCTGTACGTTGAAGGGGTTAACGGTCGTGCGGGCACCAACCCAAAGAATATCTACACCATACTTCAGGGCTAATTCGATGTGCTCCGGCGTGGCCACTTCCACCGCAAACGGCAGACCCGTTTCGGCTTTTGCCCGCTGGATCCAGGGCAGGGCCGCTTTGCCCATCCCTTCAAAACTACCCGGTCGGGTACGGGGCTTCCATACGCCGGCCCGGATCACGTGAACGGCGTCCAGCTCTTTTAACTGGCGGGCCGTTTCACAAAGTTGTTCTTCGGTCTCGGCGCTGCAGGGGCCGGCGATGATCAACGGTTTGCCGTCGGTCTGTATCCACGATTCGAGCGGCTCAACGGCTAATTCTGGCTTCATGACAAACTCGTATTCAGGTGATTACTATTACTCTTCTATAAGGAACTTTTCAATGCGAATTTATGGTATATTTGCAGGGAAATCACTGAAATTCAGGCTGATTTCGTCATCTGTTTTTGTACCTTTATTAGTTTGCTGATTTCGTGTGGGTTAGTCCTTTTTAACCTTGTTTATTAAAAATTCGTTTTATATTCGTGCCCGGCTTAACGGGCCTGTTAACTGGACTTACACCGACACTGTTTAGAGAAGCACCGTCACTACGGAGCACCACTATGTCGAATAGAAGTAATCTTATGCCGACAACTGCCCAACGGCTCACTGAGGTGAAGCCTGTTTCATTTGAGGACACTTCGATTGCCTTTTCCACCCAGTCGGATTTTAAATTAAGGAAAACCTACTGGTTGTTTGCGTTGATGAATAAGGGATGGCTGGTAAATTTAGGCACTTTTTTTATAAAATTTGCATTCAAACTCCATCTTCCTATAAAAAATCTCATTAAAAAGACGATTTTTGAACAATTCTGTGGAGGAGAGACTATCAGTGATTGCGAAAATACTATTCAGCAGCTTCACGGCGCCCGTATTGGTACCATTCTGGATTATTCGGTGGAAGGCGAGGATAGCGAAACCTGTTTTGATGAGACGACCCTCGAAATTCTGCGTACCATCGAACGGGCCAGCGAATCAACGGATATTCCGTTTTCTGTTTTTAAAGTCACCGGCCTGGGGTCCACCGAATTGCTGGAGGCTGTTCAGACTGGCGATGCACTGACCGACGAGGAGCAGGCTGCTTTTGAGCGTATCCGGCAGCGGGTTGATTCGCTCTGCCGCCGGGCTTATGAGCGTAACGTCAAGATTTTCATTGACGCCGAGGAGAGCTGGATTCAGGATACCATTGACACGCTGGCGTATACTATGATGGATCGGTATAACCATGAGCGTCCTGTCGTTTACAATACTTACCAGTTTTATCGCTGGGAGTCGCTGGAAAAGCTGATAAAAGAGACCGAAACCGCTCGCCAGAAAGGCTATTTCCTGGGTGCCAAGCTGGTTCGGGGGGCTTACCTCGAAAAAGAGCGCATGCGGGCGCACGAAGAGGAGTATCAGGACCCGATTCACGCGACAAAAGAAGAAACCGACCGCGATTTCAACGCAGCCATTGATTTCTGCCTGGCCAACCGGGATGTTGTCTCCATTTGTCTGGGTACCCATAATGAGTATAGTTGCCACTATTGTATTGACCAGATGAAAGAGAAGGGGCTTGCGGTTAATGACCCGCATATCTGGTTTGCCCAGTTGCTCGGTATGAGCGATAACATTTCCTACAATCTGGCCAATGCGGGTTACAATGTAGCAAAATATGTCCCCTACGGACCGGTGGAAGCAGTGATGCCCTACCTGTTTCGGCGGGCTGAAGAGAATAAATCGATTGCCGGACAGAGCAGCCGCGAATTCTCCCTGGTAAAGAAAGAGTTGGCCCGGCGCAGGGGCCGTTAATATACCTCCGGCAGCATGGCCGGAACGCCGTGTCAGGCGAACGAACGAGATTCGGCAACCGAAACCGAACGGCTCCGGCAGCATGGCCGGAGTTACGTATTTTTACAAGATGATTCATAAAAGCCCTTTAAAGTTCTTTTTGCTCAGTCTGTTTCTGATCGCTCTCGATCAGGCGGTGAAACTTCTGGTCCACTTTTATATGGAACCCGGTTTTCCTGGTCAGATTAAACTCGTTGGCGAGTGGTTTAAACTTCACTATGTGCTGAACCCCGGTATGGCTTTTGGAATGCAGCTCAGCCATGAATATGGCAAGTTGCTGCTGAGCGTGTTTCGGTTGGTGGCAATGGCGGGTATTGGCTGGTACCTGGTTTACCTGGCCCAGCGGGGTGCGCCGGATGGGCTCCTGTGGGCAATGGCCATGATTCTGGCCGGGGCGGTTGGTAACGTAATCGACAGTACGTTTTATGGGGTGCTGCTGGGTAATGCGCCATATGGCTCACCAACGCCCTGGTTTCATGGTCAGGTAATCGATATGATTTTCATTGATGTCTGGGAGGGCTTTATTCCGGATTGGGTACCGCTCTGGGGTGGACAATACTACTCGACCCCGATCTTTAATATTGCTGACTCCTGCATCTTTATCGGCGTCTGTATGATTCTATTCTTTCAGCGTCGCTTTTTCGGAGAACATACTGACGAAGAGGGAATGCTGCCCCAGGGTGAGCCCCATCCGGAGGAGGTAGACATTGTACCGGCTGCCGAACTGGACGATACCTACCATACGCATCCTTACGGAGAGTCTGCCGCGACCAGTCACCCGGAAATTGCCACAGTTGAGAATGCAGAAAACAGGGCTGAGGTATTTCCTGACACCGAGCCTGCTACTGATCCGGAGCCGTTCTCATCCGAGCCGGAAGTGCCCGTTGAGCGGAGAAAAGATGCTGACCAGCCATAAGAAAGGCCCGGCTAATGCCGGGCCTTTCTTATGGCTCTAATTAGTCAGGGTTACTTCGAGCTACCCACACTTGCTTTCAGACCAACAGACTCGCTTTCCTCTAGTGGGGCAAAGTCCTTAAACGTTTTTTTCAGCGCTTTGTCGTTAGCTTCTTTCTTGTTCTGCCAGTTAGCGTCTAACTCCAGGGCAACCAGACCACTCAGGCTCATGGCCGCCCGAAAGTCGTCCAGCTTCTTAACAAATTCAGGTGACCGGCGCGACGACTTCAGGGCAAACTCTCTGGCAAATACATCCCCTTTATTCTGCAGCTCACTTTTCTTATTCATCACGTAGTTGAAACGGTCGAGCAGGTCTTTCATCGACTTGCCAATTACCTCGGTAGCTTCCAGCGTACCCATTGTCATGACTGCGGTGCCGCCGATGGCCGAGATCAGCCGCTGATTCTGCTGGGCCGTGGTGGTGGCTTTAATAGATGTGATGGCTGGTGTTACCCCCGTAATTGCCCCCAGTGAGGCATTGGCTACCGAACGGCCACGCTTACCTTTTTTAGCTTTCTTGTAGCCTTTCTTCAGCTCTTCTTCCTTATCCTGCAGTTGTTCGAGCAGGTTCCAGGCGCTTACCAGCGCCTGACGGTATTGTATATAGTAATAGCGATCCTTCTCCGCTTCATTGATGGTATTTACTACCGTAAAGGAAACTTTCTTTTCTTCCCGGTTTTGAGATTTGTCAAGGGCAAAGAAGGTAAGCTGAATCCGCAGCGAATCGTATGGGTCTTTTACAAAATCGTACCCGGGCGTCCAGATAAACTCATACTGGTTGTTGGTATTGCGTACCAGGGCGTTTTTAGGCACCTGCTGGTTATCCGACAGAAAATCGAACGTGGTAATGTCGTCGTCGCCATTCGGGTCCGACAGGTAAAACTTCAAATTGACGGATGCGTTTTCCTTCAGCCGGTACTGCGTTTCTTTCGGGACAATAGCGATATCGGGTGGCAGATCCATCTGGGTTACCTCAACCTTCAACCTGCCCTTGGTCCGGCTTTTAGTGGGTTGGTCCTCTACCCAGAACTCTATGTACATGGGCTTGTTCTTAAGCTGGTTGAACTGGTTCAAGGAGAGCGTCCACGTTAATTCACCCTGCGAAGAGAGCTTGGTGCCTTCCGGCATCTGATCTGCAATGGGAATAAACGCCAGGGGGTCGTTGTCTTCGTCGCGCACTACGGCCGGGTCCATTTTATAAACATTCTGCGTCCGGTAACGCACATAAAAGGGGCGTAGCTCACCAATGACCGGGGGCCGGTTGACATGTGTCACCCGGAAGTTCACGGTTTGTGTGACGGCATCACCCCGATTGTTGCGTACTTCAAAGATTACCGGAATTGTTTTAACGTTTTCGGTGCGGTCGACCAGTTCGAAACCAGGCGTCCAGCTAAACTGCCCCAGCGAATCGCACTGCATACCGGCCAGCTTTCCCTGAGCAATGGAAAAGACAAGGCTGTCTGCCGGAGCTCCGGTAGCTTTCAGGTCGAATTGGAGCTTTTGGCCTTCCGCAACGGTATTCCAGCCGCGCTGCTGTGGTAAGACTAGTTGTAACGGTAATGGTTTACTATCCTGTGCGGAACTGGTAAAGTAGGTTAAGAAAAGGCTTAGACCCAGTAGTGTCTTTGTGTGCTGATACATATCGGGTAAGTCAAACTAATGGTCATACTGTTAACGCAAAAGTAGCACTTAGATTTTATGTGCTTCCTGTAAATATAATACTTTAAAGTTTTTTTGAGGAATAAGTAATATTTTATTGCACTATTTTTACTCTATGCTATTCATTGGTCTTTACCCAATCAACAATAAAAAATGCCAACCGGTTTCGGCTGGCATCTTTACGATAGGCAAAACCTATTACTTCTTCGGAGCAGGCGTAGTTGGCTTGGCCGGGGTAGCCGCCGGGCGGTTTGTCGCCGGAGCAGAACCGGTAGTGGCCGACGCATTTTGCTGCTGCGGATTCACACCCATTTTCTTCAGGACCAGTTCTGTTACGTCACCTTCCTTCGGGGCAAACAGCAGGATCGGAGTCGTACCAGCACCAGCATCTAGGTTAAAGATGTATGTGAAGCCGTTTTCTTTCGCTACCGCATCAATATTGGTCTGAATTTTCTGTACAACCGGATTCACCAACTGCTGATACTTGGTCTGCAACTGGCTTTCTGCACTACGCTGAAATTCCTGAATACGGGTTTGCAGCCCTTGCAGTTCCTTCTCGCGATCGGCACGAATGACATCCGACATCTGAGCCGCACCCTTCTCATAGGTAGCCAGTTTGTCTTCAAACTCTTTCATCAGGCGCTTCATCTCGTTTTCAGATTGTGTGCGCTGGATGGTTAATTGATTTTGGATTTCCTTGCTTTCCGGAGTCTGCGACAGAATGTAATCAATGTTTGTATAGCCCAACTTAAGCGGTCCCGCAGCGGTTGTTGAGGATTCTGCCGGGTTTACCGGAGTTTGAGCCTGCGCTTGTGCCTGTGCGCCCAGACCACCCATGATAAGGGCTGCAACGAACGCCATGACCAGATTTTTCTTCATTCTGTTTTGTAATTTACTATTTAGGTTTTGTGGTTACTCTGTTTGATGCATTCCCCGGAGTCGTTCCGGTACCGACGGAAGGCTGGTTAGCAGGGCCGGCGGCTGTAGTTCGATTAGCTTTGTTGTCGGTCTCCAACCCCAATTCTTCCATTACGTAGTCGGTATAGTCATGCCGGGGGTTGGTGTACAACATGACAAAATCACTGGCCTTGTCAAAGACAAAATCGAGCTTTTTCTGGGCCGCCACTTTTTCAATTGCTCTATTTACTAACTCCATTGGACCCTTCATGAGTTCCTTTTTCTTGGTAAAAAGGAGGCCTTCGTAGCCGAAAACCTTGTTATTGTACTCACGGGCTTCCCGTTCCTTCTCACTGATAACCCGCTGGCGTTCCCGCTTCATGTCCTCAGTCAGCAGAATTTCTTCGGCCTGGTATGCCTTGTGGAGTTTGTCGATCTCTAAGTACTTGTCCTGAATATCCTTCGACCACTTTTCGGTAAACTTGTCAACTTCCGTCAGCGCCTTTTGGTAATCCGGCATCTTACTGAACACAAACTCCGTATCCACATACCCGAATTTCTGGGCCTGTGCCGGGGCTGCCATCCAAACGGAGAGCAAAATTAGGAAAACCAATCCTTTTTTCATTCGGTCACTAAGTATTTTTTGGCAGCGCCGGATTGATAACAATTTGATTGACAGTTTGATTCCCGCCGGGCTTTGGTCCTTAGACAAACCGTTCTGCCCCAGGTTTAAAGCAGGTGCCAACTTTATCGTTAAACGTCAGACGGGTTGTTTTCTTATCTGAACTGCTGGCCGATGGTAAAGTGAAACTGACCGGTATTCTTCTTCTGTACACCCGGCAACTCATCGAAGCCCCAGCCGTAGTCGATACCGATCAGACCAAAGGCAGGCATGAAGATCCGGGCTCCCATACCGGCCGACCGCTTGATGTCGAAGGGGTTAAACTGCCGGTAGCTGCCCCAGTTATTACCGCCCTCCAGAAAGCCCAGCACAAAGATGGTTGCCGAGGGGTTGAGCGATACCGGGTAGCGAAGTTCCATAACGTACTTGTTGTAGACGACACCGCCCTGATTGCGCTGGTTAAAGTCAACCACGCGGTTATTATCGGCTGTATAGACACTACGATCCTGGTAGCCACGCAGACCAATGATGTCCTGCGCCAGGGCAAACGTACCCTGACCGGCCAACCCGGAACCTCCGAGTACGAAACGCTCAAACGGACCAATTTCGGTGCGGGCGTTATAACTGCCCAGAAAGCCCATATGAGCGCGGGCGTTCAGCACCAGTTTACCGAAGACGGTCTGGAACCAGCTCGCGTCGAACATCCATTTGTGGTACTCCACCCACTTGAAACGGTCTTCGGCCGCCGGTTTGTAATCGACCGGACGGAAGATCGAATAGGGGGGCGTAAAGGACCCGCTTAACGTAAAGGATGAACCACCCCGCGGAAACTGCGGGTTGTCGATGCTGTTGCGGGCCAGGGTAGTATTAAACGTGAAGTTGTTGGAAATACCGTTCCGGTAGCCATTGTAGAACAAATCCAGGTTGTTCAGATTGTACCGCTGGTAGCTGATGGAGTTGCTCAGCGTAAAGAAATCATCAGGCACTTTCAGTTGCCGGCCCAGCCCCAGGGTAAAGGCGGTGTTGGAATACGAACCTATAGGCTGCAGTCCCCGGATGGAGCGGGTAAACAGGTCTAACTGGCTGAACGACCGGAAGATCGTATGGCTCCAGCTCAGCGAGAACGAGTTGGGTTTGCGGCCACCCAGCCACGGCTCCGTAAAGGTAGCCGAGTAGGTCTGAAACTGCCGGCCGTTGGCCTGGAAGCGTATCGCCAGTCGCTGTCCGTCGCCGGCCGGTAGTGGCCGCCAGGCGTTCAGGTTGGTGATGTTCTTGGCCGAGAAATTGTTGAACGATAGTCCCAGCGTACCCACAAAACCAATGTAACCGCCCCAGCCACCGGATAACTCGATCTGGTCGTTGGGTTTTTCTTCCACGGAATACTCAATATCGACGGTGCCATCCGGCTGCGGCACGGGGTTGATGCCGATCTTCTCCGGGTCGAAGTAACCCAGCGTGGCTAATTCGCGTTGGGTCCGGATGATGTTGGTTTTAGAGAACTTCTGACCTGGCAGCGTCCGGATCTGGCGCATCACCACGTGGTCGCTGGTCTTGGTATTACCGTTCAGAATAATGCGGTTGATCGTCGCCTGCTTACCTTCGAAAACCCGGATTTCCAGATCAATGGAGTCGCCATCAATGGTTTTTTCTACCGGCGTAGCGCTGTAGTACAGGTAGCCGTCGTCCATATACTGCGAACTCAGATCCTGCCCCGGATTCCCGTTCATGCGTTTCTCCAGGTCTTCCGGGTTGTAGACATCCCCTTTCTTGATACCCAGTACCTCGCGCAGCCGCTCATCGGTATACAGGTAGTTGCCTTCAAATGAAACATTGCGGTAGTAATACTTCTGCCCCTCATCGAGCTGCATGCGGATGTTGATCGACCGGTTATCGTGGGCAAATATGGTATCATCGACGATGACGGCATCCCGGTAACCGAGCTTATTATAATACTCGATCAGCTTCTCTTTGTCTTCTTCGTACTTTTTCGGGATAAACTTGGAAGGGGTGAAAAGCCGTCCGAAACGCTTCTCTTTCGTGCTCTTCATCTTCATCCGCACCTTGCTTTCCGGTACTTCCTCCTGACCAGCAAATTCAATGCGGTTGATCTTTACCTTCTGCCCTTTATCCACCAGAACCCGCATGGTCGCGTTGTTCCGGCTGCTGTCGGGGATGGTAGTAATCTTTACTTTGGTATTGAGGAAGCCTTTATCAACAAAGTACTTCTTAACGGCCAGCTGCGTATTCTTAATAATGGTGTTGGTGATGATCTTACCGATGTTGATCTTCACCTTGTCTTTCAGTGCATCCTGCTCACCCTTCCGGATACCGGCATAGGTAATCCGGTACAGACGGGGCCGCTCCTGTACCTTTACGTTCAGGAAGATATCACTGCCTTCTATTTTGGTCACCACCAGTTCCACATCATCGAGCAGCCCCGATTCCATGAGTTTGCGAATGGCCGAACCGTCGGCATCGCCCGGAATCCGAACCTTGTCGCCTACTTTCAAACCCGTCAGTGACACAAGGGAGTTCGGATCCAGGTAGCGGGTACCGGTAACGGTCAGACCGGCAATTGTGTACTCTTTGGGATCCGCGTAGTTGGTCAGTTCGTTGGGCGGGGCAGCCGGTGTAGTAGTGGGGCGGCCAACGCCTACCCGTACCTGGGCCTGAAGACTGACCGGCAGCAGGATGGCCAATAACAGGGTGATGCGGACTGCCTTTTTCAATAAAGAGGTAGTGAGAACGTGCTTCAAATTAGATGTATCCATTCCAGTAAGTAAAAACGCTGCATCGCTGCTGCGGTTGCCGTGAGGCTACTTATCTATTTTTTGTTGCGATGTTTGGAACTGTACTCCGACAGCCGCACGGCTGCGGAACCGTTACCTGACCAACTGCTCGCTGATTTTACCGAAGCGACGCTCGCGCTTCTGGTACGAAATAATTGCTTCATACAGGTGTTCTCTCCGGAAATCCGGCCACAGCACATCCGGTATATACAGTTCTGAATACGCCAGTTGCCAGAGCAAAAAGTTGCTGATCCGCATTTCGCCACTCGTCCGGATCATCAGTTCCGGATCGGGCATATCGCGCGTCGCCAGATACCCGCCGAACATGGCTTCGTTGATGTCACTTACCTGCAGGTGACCATCCCGCACCTCGGCGGCAATGTGCCGTACAGCTTCCAGAATTTCCCAGCGGCCGCTGTAACTCAGCGCCAGCACCAGCGTTAGCCCGGTATTGTTTTCAGTGGCCCGCATGGCCTCCAGTAACTCCCGCTGGCAGTCTTTCGGCAGACTTTCGGTATTGCCAATGGTGGCCAGCCGGACGTTGTTGTCCATCAGGGTTTTAATCTCATCGCGTATTGTATGCACCAGCAAATGCATCAAGGCATCGACTTCAATTTTTGGCCGATTCCAGTTTTCGGTCGAAAACGCATACAGGGTCAGGTATTTCACGCCCAGTTCCGCACATCCTTCTGTCACCTCGCGAACTGCCTTTATTGCGTTTCGATGCCCAAATACCCGGGCTGCCCCCTGCCGTTTCGCCCAGCGTCCGTTCCCGTCCATGATAACGGCAATATGTTGAGGCAGATTGCTCCGGTCAATGTGTTCTTTCATCCAGCCGAGGAGGTTTTAACAAATATTAACAGACTGTTATTAACAGCCTGCGAAGTTACATAAACGCCAGGCCGTTTCAAAACATACCAAATCGGTAGATAAGCCTTTACCGGTGCCAATTTAAAACAAGCGGCTTTTACAAGGGGTTATTTACCGCTTCATGCAGACTTATACCAGTTTTTCGTTCTATGTTTGTCATGGTTCCATTTAACACACCTGCTACATGCTTTTATCCGGTAAACTCAGCCGCTCTTTTGCTCTGCTGCCGCTGCTGATGCTCCTGCTCTCCGGCTGCCAGCAAAACGAGGACGCGCAGCCCAAAACCATTGCCGATGTCATTCTGGAAAACAACGAATTCACCATACTGCGGGCCGCTATACTGCATGGCGGCATGTCCGACGCGCTAAAAGGAGCCAATCTGACCATGTTCGCGCCGGACGACGCTGCCTTCCGGGCGTCCGGCTACGCTGATCCCGCAGCCATCACCGCCTTGCCGGCCGACGACGTACGCCGGCTCGTGCAGTACCATGTGCTGGGCAACCTGGTCACGCTCGCCGACATACCCGGTGGTACCAATACCCCGGTAGCAACGGCCGGCGGAACAACGGCGTTTATTACCAATAGCAACAACCAGCTTTTTCTGAATGGCTCCCGCATTGGCCAGACGGCGATTTCGGCGGCTAATGGTATCATTCACGTCATTGACCGGGTACTGAACCCCGCTGCCGGCAACGCCATGGCTACCGCCCAGGCCCGAGGGCTGAACTTGCTGGTAGCAGCGGCTATGCGGGCGGCTTCTGTCAATCCGGGTATTCTGACCGCCCTGAATGGGGGCGGAACGGGCGGTACCAATGCTCCCATGATTACCCTATTTGCACCTACCGATGAGGCCTTTCGGGCGGCTGGCTATAACGAAGCGGGTATCAATGGTGCCAATCCGCAGACACTGGTTAATCTGCTGATGTACCATGCGGTACCGGGCGTGCTGTTTTCGCATCAGTTTCAGTCGGGTCAGTTGGCGACAATGCTCAGCAACAACCGGATCACCGTTGCGGCATCAACTACCGGCGTTTCAGTCAGGGGGACCAAGAATACAGGACTGATACCCGTTCGCACGGCCGATATTGCCACCAACAACGGGGTAATGCATATTATTGACCAGGTTCTTCTGCCCTGATTGCGTTCTTATAAGCCGCAGCCGGAGGGAAATGCTCCGGCTGCTGGTACAACCTTCTTCTCTGCCTATGATCGCCAAAATTTCCCTTGGTTTGCTGGGCCTGATACTTGTAGCCGGGGTTATTGCTGTTGCCATCGGCTACTCCATCTCCGGTCCGAAATACACGGGTCCGGTCAGCGATCATTTCGACGGTCAGCAGTTTTTTAACCCCAATCAGGTGGAGCCCCGTGGCTTTAAAGACGTGTTGAGCTGGATGCTGAACCGCGACCGCACGGAATGGGCCCCTTACCGCGATGTGCCGCCCGGCCCACCCCCGCCGAACTGGGTGCCGGGCCAGGATCTGCGCGTGACGTTTGTAAATCATTCATCGGTACTACTTCAGTTCGACAGCCTGAACGTGCTGACCGATCCGGTCTGGTCGTATCGGCCCAGCCCCTTTACCTGGATTGGACCGAAGCGCAACCGCCCACCGGGTATCCGGCTCGAAGACCTGCCGCCCATCGATATTATTCTGCTGAGCCACAGCCACTGGGATCATCTGGACCTGCCCACGCTGCGGCAACTAGTTAAACGGGATAAGCCCCGGATTTTTTGTCCATTGGGCGTAAAAGCCCTGCTGGACAGGGAAGGGTTTGGCAACATCTCAGAGATGGACTGGAATCAGTCGCAGCCGTTCAATGAGCGGACCCGCATTCACTGTGTACCGGCGCAGCACTTCTCGGGCCGGGGCATGTTTGACCGCAATGCCACCCTCTGGTGCGGTTTTGTGGTGGATAACCAGACGGCCGGCAAACTCCACTTTGCGGGCGATACCGGCTATGGGCAGTTTTTTAAGCAGATTGGCAAGCAGTACGGGCCCATGCGGCTGGCGCTGATTCCCATTGGTGCCTACAAGCCGACATGGTTTATGGCTCCGGTCCATTGCTCACCCGCCGAAGCAGTAGAAATTCACAAAGATGTCTGCTCGCAACAAAGTATCGGTATCCACTACGGGACATTTCCGCTGGCCGACGAAGGCGAGACGGAGCCCGTGACCGATCTGCGCAAGGCTCTTCAACAGCAGGGAATTCCGCCCGAAAAGTTTCAGGCGCTGGAAGAAGGCAAAGGAGTAGTGTTCTGAAAATTCAGGTAATTTTGCTGCTCATTGCAACGTTTTTATTATTTATGGAGTCCAGGGTAGTAGTCTACTATCCATTTATTTACATCAAATTATGTTAAGAAGATTTGTCGCTCTTTGGGGCCTTGCGGTACTGGTAAGTTTAAGCGCGTGTAAAACCAATTATGTTGACCCCGACCAGTCGGCCGCCGAGCAGAACGAAACGGACATTAAAACCTACGTCACGCAGAATAATCTGAATGCCCAGCGAACCACTTCCGGGCTTTACTACGTCATTACCACGGCAAATCCCAACGGCAAAAAGCCGGGTATTGGCGATGAGCTGGAGTTTAATTACAAGCTGTTTACCCTAGGTAATGTCAAAGTCGATAGTTCTAAAAAAGATACGGCCGTCTACCTGCCTTTCGGCTTAGGGGCCATGTTGCCGGGCCTGGAAGAAGGGATGTCGCTGATGCGGGAAGGCGAAAAGGCCACACTGCTGATGCCTGCTTACCTGGCTTTTGGCAGCCGGGCGCAGCCGTTGATACCCGCCAACTCGGCTGTTCGGTTTGATGTGCAACTGCTGCGGGCGCGTACCGAAGATCAGCAGATTCAGGATTACCTGGACCGGCAGAAGCTGACCGTATCCGAGGCAACAACCAATGGCGTTCGGGTGGTTAAGACCACGACCGTACCCACCGGAGCCGCCCTGGCGACCGGCCAGACGGTGAAAGTGAACTATGCCGGCCGGTTGCTCCGGGGTAAAACGGATTTTGACAAAGGCACCATTGATGTGACGCTGGGTCAGCGGCAGGTTGTGGCGGGCTTTGAAGAAGGCATCAGTAAACTGCGGGTTGGGGAGAAAGCCCTTATCATTTTCCCCTCGGCGCAGGGCTATGGTACACAGGGTCGTTCGAGCAACGGTGTGTATGTAATTCCACCGTATTCTCCGCTGGCGTTTGAAATCGAAGTTGTTTCGGTGCGGTAACGGCACCTGACCTTATTAACAGGACAGCCCCCCTGCGGTTGTGCTGATCCGGTTTGTCGGACGGCGCAACCGCACGGGGGCTGTCCTGTATGTGGTATTGACACTGCAACGTTCGGGCAAAAGCTGTGTCTTTCAGGAAATTTTAAAACATTACCCCTCCATTAATGGGTTTAGCTATGTCAGTCTACAATTATGTTTTCCCCTATGTATAAAAACTACTTTAATTTCCGCTTTATCAATTTAGTGGCTGTTTTGTTGCTGGCTGGTTCCGCCGTTTTGGCGCAAAGTGTTCGAGGGCGGGTAATGGATGCCACTACCGGTACCAACCTGCCGGGCGTTTCGGTGGTAGTGGTCGGCACAACAACCGGTACCACAACCGATGGCCAGGGGCAGTTTACGCTCCGGCTGGACCCCGGCAGTTATACCCTCCGCGTGAGTTTTATCGGCTACCAGACCGAAACCGCTCCCGTACAGGTTACCGCCGGGACAACGGCTACTGTAAACATCTCCCTAAAGGAGAGTTTGGCTAGTCTGACTGAGGTGGTGGTGGTAGGCTCCCGCTCGACGCAGGCCCGGACCAGCACCGAAACCGTAGCGCCGGTCGACGTGATTCAGTCCCGCGACCTGCAGGCCACCGGGCAGGTAGACCTGACGCAGCAGATCAACTTTGTTGCTCCCTCGTTCAACTCGTCGCGCCAGACCATCGCCGACGGTACCGACCACATTGACCCGGCCACCATCCGGGGGCTTGGGCCGGACCAGGTGCTGGTGTTGCTGAACGGCAAGCGCCGGCATAACCAAGCTCTCATCAACATCAACGGCACCATTGGCCGCGGCTCCGTCGGTACCGACCTGAACGCCATTCCGGCTACGGCGATCGAGCGTATTGAAGTGCTGCGCGATGGTGCATCTTCCCAGTACGGTTCCGATGCCATCGCCGGTGTGATTAACCTGCGGCTGAAAGAACGGCCCGGCACCACGGTGAACGCCCAGCTTGGGCAGCAGTACGCCGGCGATGGCCGGGTAGCGCAGGTAGGCGTCAATCATGGCTTTAAGATCGGCAACGAAGGCTTCCTGAGCCTGACCGGTGAGTTCCGTCGCCGGGGGGCTACTAACCGTGTCGGCGACTATACCGGGCCTGTCTATGTAAACTGGAACGTTGGCCGGAACACAGGAGAGACCGATGCCGCTTATGTAGCTCGCCGGCGTACCTTATACGATCAGGATCAGGCGCTCATTCAGCAGAACAATTTTGATCTCTCCAACAACATGCAGATCGGCAATTCGCAGGTCGATAACGTTGGTTTCTTCCTGAACTCCCGGATACCGATCAGTGCGAAAGCCGGCTTTTACGCCAGTGGCGGCATCAACTACCGGAAGGGAAAGGCCGCCGGCTTTTACCGCTACCCCTTCCAGACGTCGCAGGTCATTGCGCCTTTATACCCCAATGGTTTCCTGCCCAATATTGAATCGATCATTAATGATCAGTCGCTGCTGGTGGGCGTGAATGGCGAATCGAACGGCTGGCGGTGGGACATCAGCAATGTCTTCGGCGGTAACTCCTTCCGCTTCGATGTGACCAATTCCAACAATGCCTCCCAGTTTGCCCAGGGAGCCAGCGCCCAGACCAGCTTTTATGCCGGTACGCTGAGTTTTTACCAGAATGCGGCCGACGCCAGTGTGGCCAAAGATTTTGGCTCGCAAATTGGCCTGAAGTCCTTCAACGTAGCCGTTGGCGCTACGTATCGGTATGACATGTACCGCATTAAAGCAGGCGAAGAATCCTCGTATCGTAATTTTGCTCCCGAGGCAAATCCAAGCCGGATCGGAGGCTCTCAGGTATTTCCTGGTTACCAGCCGGCCAATGCCATCAACGCTAACCGGAATGTAGCCGGAGCCTACGTCGATATTGAGACCGACATAAACGACAACCTGCTGCTGAATACGGCCGGTCGCTACGAAAATTACAGTGACTTTGGCGGCAATTTTGCCGGTAAGCTGGCGGCCCGCTACAAGTTTTCCGATGCCTTCTCCCTTCGCGGCACCATCAGCAACGGTTTCCGGGCTCCCTCACTGCACCAGCGGTATTTCAGCGCCGTAAGCACCGTCTTTGTGTCGACGGGTCAGTCGGTGGAACCGCGCCAGACGGGTACCTTCCGGAACGATAGTCCGATAGCCCAGGCCTTTGGGGTACCATCACTTACCGCCGAACGGTCGGTCAACTACAGCGTGGGTATTACGTCCCGGCCGGTATCAAACCTGAGTATTACCGTTGATGCCTACCAGATCGACATCCGCGACCGGATCATCTACAGCAATCAGTTTTCCCGCGGCACATCCGGGGCCGGTCTGATTGTGGCTAATATTCTGAACGGTGCCGGGCAACAGGAAGTCAATTCCGCTCAGTTTTTTTCCAACGCCGTGAATACGCGGACCCGCGGTATCGACGTGGTGATTGCTACCAGTCCGCGCCTGAATCAGGGCTCGCTGGACCTGACACTGGCGGCCAATTTTAACGAAACGAAATTGACCGGTGCCATTCAACGCCCGACCAATCTGCCGAACGATGCTACCTTCGGGAACTTCCTGTTTAACCGGCAGGACAGCGCCCGGCTTACATCGGCGCAGCCCCGTAGCAAGCTGTCGCTGAACGTGAATTACCGCTTGAACAAGTTCGGGGCGGTGCTGCGCTTTACCCGTTTCGGGGAAGTTGTGACATTGGACCCCGCCAATGCGCTGCTGGATGAGGTATTCAGTCCCAAACTGGTCACGGATTTCAACGTCTCGTACCGCATTCTGCCAAGCATAAACCTGACGCTGGGGGCCAACAACATTCTGGATGTCTACCCGGATAAGCTGACCAAGAACCTGTATCCCACCCCGGAGCGGTTCGGGGCGGCCGTACTGGATAACTCCTCGTTCGGACGGTTTATCTACAGCCGGGCAGCCACCCAGTTTGGCTTCAATGGGGGATATTATTTCCTGAACGTGTCGGCCAGTTTCTAGCTAAACAACTTTCTTAATGAAAAGCCACGGCGGATTACCTGCCGTGGCTTTTTCGGTTGAGGCTGCACCGGACCCGCTGCAAAATTATACGGGCGAAAATGAGCAGGGTTGCGTTAATTTGCTCCTGAATTACCCGGACACATTACCCCTTTTAGCGTTACCTCGCCATGGACAACAGCGAAATTGTTGATATACTGGAACTGACCGGCCGCCTGCTGGAACTGCACGATGCCGATGCCTTCCGGGTCCGCGCCTACCAGACTGCCGCCTTCAATCTGGACAAAACCACCGAACACCTTGCCCAGCTGTCAGCGGCCGATCTGATCAAACTACCCGGCGTCGGCAAAATGGTGGCCGGCAAAATCCGGGAGATTGTGGAAACCGGCCGGCTGCAGGATCTGGATGAACTGCTGGCCCGTACACCGGAGGGTGTGCTGGAGATGTTCCGGATCAAAGGGCTGGGCGTTAAGAAAATAAAAACCATCTGGCAGGAAGTGGGTATTGATAACCCCCGAGACCTGAAAATTGCCTGCGAGAATGGCCAGATCGCCCAGATCAAAGGTTTTGGCGAAAAGATGCAGGAGAAGATCCTGCAATCGCTGGAGTTTATGCAGAGCCAGTCGGGTAAGGTGCGGATGGACCGGGCCGAGGCCCTGGCCAATGTGCTCCGCGACGAACTGCTGAAGCGTTTTGCGCGGGTAGAGATCAGCGGACAGGTGCGCCGGCAGGCGCAGGAGGTAGATACCCTGCAACTACTCATTGAAACGCCTGATCCGGTAGCGGCCCAGCGGGACCTGGCCGAACTATCGTTCCTGACGCAGAACGAAGCGCTATCGTCGCCGTTTGCCTGGCGGGGTGAATTGCAGGGCAGCGACGTACTGGTTGAACTGCTGCTATACCCAAAAAACCAGATAGATCAGCGCCTGTTCATCCATACCGCTACCGAATCGCACCTGGTCCAGCCTGGCTCCTCGGGTCAAACACTGTTGCAGGTAGCACTCACCCAACCGGTTGCTACTGAAGAAGAAATCTATAGCCGGGCCGGCTTACCCTACATCGTGCCCGAGATGCGCGAAAACGCCCGTGCCTTTGACTGGGCCGCCCGGCACAGCAACGATGAACTCGTTACCTGGGAAGACCTGCGGGGTATTCTGCACAACCACAGCACCTGGTCAGACGGAAAGCATACCGTGGAGCAGATGGCGCTGCACTGCCGTGAACTGGGCTTCGACTACTTCGGGATTGCCGACCATTCTCAGACTGCTAATTACGCTAAAGGGCTGGATGAAAACCGGGTACGACAACAGCAGGAGGAAATCGACCGGCTGAACGCGCAGTTCAGCCCCTCGTTCCGCATTTTTAAAGGCACGGAGTCCGATATTTTGAGTGACGGCTCACTGGATTTTGACGAAGAAACGCTGGCGTCGTTCGACTACGTGGTAGCGTCGGTCCACCAGAACCTGAACATGTCGCTCGAAAAAGCCACCACCCGCCTGTTGCGGGCCATTGAAAACCCGCACACCACCATACTGGGTCACCCCACCGGCCGGCTGCTGCTGGCCAGGGAAGGGTACCCGATTGACCACCGCGCCATCATCGATGCCTGCGCTGAGCACCAGGTGGTCATCGAGATCAACGCCAGCCCGTACCGGCTCGACATCGACTGGCGGTGGATCGACTACGCTATGGAGCGGGGGGTGATGCTCAGCATCAACCCTGATGCCCACGAAATGGCCGGGCTGCTGGACATGCGCTACGGACTTGCCGTAGGCCGGAAAGGGGGATTGACCAAAAACATGACCTTTAATACACTATCTTTGGGTGAAATGGAGACTTATTTGCAGGACCGAAAGCGCAAATTGAGTAAGGAAGTGTAAATTACCTGCTTTCCCGGAAGTGATGTTTCCCTAACCCTGCTTTATGCGCTTTCTTCTATTTCTGGTATGCCTGTTTAGTTTGACCTATAGTACTATTGCTCAGCCATCGACCAGCGGTTCCGTGTACTCGCTGACGGGGTACGTGCGGGAGTCGGTTACCCAACAACCCATTCAGGGAGTAACCATATTTATCAGCGATAGCCGCCGGGGTGTAACAACGGGCAAAGACGGCTACTTCATCATTTCGGTTCCGGCCGGTACCTACACCGTCAGGTTCTCACACGTTGGCTTTAAGCCCGTGGCATTGCCGATCACGATCAGGGAGCATACCTATCGGGACGTGCTGCTGGAAGACGATACCAAAAGCCTGGAAGAGGTAACGGTAACGACCGAAGCGCCGGACCGCAACGTTCGCAAAGTCGAGATTGGGGTATCGCAGATGAGTATTCGCAACATCAAGCGGATTCCTGCTTTTATGGGCGAAGTAGATGTCGTTCGCAGTCTGCTGCTGCTGCCGGGCGTCAGTACGGTAGGGGAGGGCGCCCCAGGACTAAACATCCGGGGGGGCAGCACCGACCAGAACCTGGTGCTGATGGACGATGCCCCGATTTTCAACGCCAGCCACCTGATGGGGTTCTTCTCAGTGTTCAATCCGGATGCGGTGCGCGACGTTACCCTGCACCGGGGCGGTGTTGCGCCGGCTTACGGCGGCAGGGCCTCATCCGTGCTGGATATCAAGGTCAGAGAGCCTGATAATCAGAAATGGTCGGTCAGTGGTGGTGTCGGGCTGGTCTCAAGCCGCCTGGGGGTGGAGGGGCCCCTTATTAAAAACAAGCTCTCTATACTGGCGGCTTCCCGGCTGGCCATTAACGACTTTTTATTTAAAATAGGGCCCACCAATCTGCGCGACACCCGCGCCAACTTTTACGACGTTACAACCAAACTTAAATACCTCCTCGATGAGCACCATACGCTGACCTTTACTGGATATATCGGTAAGGATGTATTTAAATTAGCGTCTGATTCGTTAGCTACCGTTGAAGTGAATGCCTCTTCTACCCGCTACGACTACCGGACGCTAAACGGCACCCTGCGCTGGAATTACTTCATTAATGATCGCTTCAATCTAGCTACTACGGCTGTTGTCAGCCATTACGCGTCTACAAACTCCTCACCTGATTCGGCCAACGCCTTCCGGCTGGAGTCGGAAATTCAGCAGCGTCAGCTAAAAACCGACCTGAGTTTTCTGGTCAACGAGGCCCATAGTGTCCAGGGAGGGGTAAGTGTCATTGACTACCGTATTCAGCCCAACCAGCTGATTCCTGGTACGTCTTCCAATGTGCTCCCGGTTATACTGCCCCTTGAGCAGGCCTATGAGCTGGCAGCTTATATTCAGGATGAGTGGACCGTCAACGCGAACTTCTCCGTTTTGGCCGGCCTCCGCTACTCGGAATTGCTGACCCAGGGACCGGCCACGGTGCGCACTTACCAGGAGGGTATTCCAAAAGAAGATGAAACCGTAGCGTCGGTGAAGACCTACTCAGCCGGCACTATCTTCCACCGCGCCGGCGGTTTTGAGCCCCGGCTGGCCCTGCGGTTCACCCTGGCGGAGGGTCAATCCATCAAGGCAGGCTACAATCGGCTGCGGCAGTATATTCACCAGATTACCAACACCACGGCAGCCCTGCCTACTGCGCGCTGGGCGCTCAGCAATCCGTACATTCAACCCCAGATCGCCGATCAGTGGTCCCTGGGTTATTTTCGGAACACCGCCACCAATATGTACGAGCTGTCGGCAGAGGTGTATTACAAGCTGATTCAAAATGCCATCGACTACAAAGACGGGGCCCAACTGCTGCTGACCCGGTTTCCGGAAACAGAGTTATTACAAGGGCAGGGAAAGGCTTACGGTCTGGAGACTATGGTGCGGAAAAACAAAGGGTTCTGGACCGGCTGGGCCAGTTACACCTACGCCCGCACGTTCCTGACCATTGATGGGCCGTATCTGGAGGAGCGGGTAAACAACGGCAACGTATATCCGGCCAATTTCGATAAACCCCACACGGTGAACATCGCGGCCGTTTACCGGCCCAGCGCCCGCTTCAATGTTTCGCTGAACTTCACCTACAGCACCGGGCGACCCATTACGCAGCCGTATGCACGGGCGCGGGTCAACGGCGTTGTTGTACCGATTTACATTGACCGCAATCAGCAGCGTATTCCCGACTACCACCGGCTCGATTTTTCGATGCAGTTTGAGCAGGACCCGGCTAAGAAGAAGCGCTGGCAGAGCAGTTGGGTTTTCTCCGTCTATAATGTGTATGCCCGGAAGAACGCCTACTCGGTGTTTTATAAGCTGAACTCCCGCTCGTTTACCGATGCGTCCAAACTCGCCATCTTCGGCACCGCGTTTCCGTCGCTGACCTACAATTTTAAATTCTAAGCCTCCGGCCCGACACTAGTTATGCTCGACTCAATCCCTTCCCTTACCGCTTTCCTTAGTCTCCTGCTGGCCTTATCGTCATGTGTTACGCCTTATCAGCCGGAAACCGAGACCATGCCGAGTGCGCTGGTGGTAGAAGGGCTCATTACCGATCAGCCTGGCCCTTATACGGTTAAACTGACCCAAACAGCTGATTATTCGTTCAAAAGCGTCAATCTGCTGGTCATCGGGGCTACCGTCACCCTGAGCGATAATGCCGGTAACCAGGAGGTGCTGCGGGAAGTGGGCGTTGGCGGAACCTATCAGACCAGTGTCAGCGGTATAAAGGGAACAGCCGGGCGCACATACAGGCTGACCATCCAGACCCGCGACGGCAAACGCTACGAATCGGAGCCGGAGCTGCTCAAAGCCACTCCGCCGATTCAGAACGTGTATGCCGAGTTCAGGGAGGACCCTTACGGCCTGACCAGCGATAGAATCAGCGGCTGGGATGTATACGTCGACACAAAAGATCCCGAAGCCCCAGGCGATTACTACCGCTGGATCTGGACTCACTACGAACCCATTGTGGTCTGTCAGTCCATCGAAAATCCCCGAACCGGGATCATAACCGATTTTTCCTGCTGTTCGCCCTGCTGGGATATTGTGCGATGCTACGACTGCATCAACGTCAATTCCGATGCCAGTATCAACGGCCAGGCCATCAGCCGCCAGTTTATCCTGCGGGTGCCGTTTACCTCGTTTGCTCCCTATTACCTCGAAATCGAACAACAGTCGCTCAGCCGGGGAGCGTATCAGTTTATGAACAGCGTAAAAAAGCTGACGCAGAATACCGGCGGCCTTTTTGATGCCGCTCCGGCATCGGTACGGGGCAATGTCCGCTGTATCAGCCACCCCGACGAGATTGTCTTCGGTTATTTCGGGGCTGCCGGAATTGCGGTTGTGCCGCTTACGGTGGAGCGTACCCAGGGTATCGGCAATCCGCCAATACAGCGGACGCCGAATATCCCTCAGCCGTCTGCCTGTGTGCCCTGCCAGAACAATGAATACCGGACCGCCGTCAAACCTCAGTGGTTCCAGTAGCCTTGAGCCGGTAAATAAGGGAACCGGAAACATAAAGGCCGGTCGCTTACGTTATTACGGTACTCTGAACCGAGTGTTGTAATTTTGCCGTAATGCGTACTTCATCCACCAGGTTTCTGATTCTTCGCTTTTCGTCCATCGGCGATATTGTGCTGACGACGCCCGTGATTCGCTGCCTCAAACAGCAGTATCCGGGGGCGGAGGTTCATTTCTGCACCAAAGAAACGTACCGGTCCATCGTTGCCGACAACCCGTATATCGACAAGCAGTTTTACCTCGGTAAAAGCCTGAATGAGCTGATCGGACAGCTCCGGGCCGAGAAGTACGATTACATTATTGACCTGCACAACAACCTCCGGACCCGCCTGATCAAACTGAGTTTGCTGGGGGTAAAAGCCTGCACCTTTGAGAAACTCAACTGGGAGAAGTGGCTTTATGTACAGCTGAAGATCAATACGCTGCCCAACGTTCATATCGTGGACCGGTACATGGCTACGGTGCAGCCGCTGGGCGTCAGAAACGACGGCAAAGGGCTCGACTACTTTATCCCGTACAAAGACATTGTTGAGCAGGACTGGCTGCCGCGTACCCATCAGCCTGGGTATGTCGCCTATGCCATCGGGGGGCAGCATAATACCAAAAAGCTACCCCTGCCGCGCATGATCGAGTTATGCCGCAAGATCAACTACCCGGTGGTGTTGCTGGGCGGGAAAGAAGATGCCGAAAACGGCGACGCCATCGAGCGGGCGCTGGGTAGTCAACGTATCTACAACGCCTGCGGCAAGTACAACCTGAACCAGTCGGCATCGCTGCTGCAGCAGTCTAAAGTGGTGTTCAGCCACGATACGGGGCTGATGCATATAGCGGCTGCGCTCAAAAAGAAGATTTATTCGCTCTGGGGGAATACCACGCCTTTGTTTGGTATGTACCCATACAAGACGAGCTACGTTATTCTGGAAAATAACGCGTTATCCTGCCGCCCGTGCTCTAAACTGGGTTATGCCGAGTGCCCGCTGAAGCATTTCAAATGCATGAACGAGCTGTCCTTTGACTTTGACATTAAGGAATTAAAACAGAAGCAAAATGGTTAATATACGGATACATACCATCACATCCGTAGATTCTATCGAGTTCTGACTATGGCAAAAAAAGTGAATATTGGGTTAGTGCAGATGTCGTGTACGGCCGATGTGGAAGCCAACCTGCAAAAGGCTATTAAGGGCGTTCGGGAGGCAGCCGCCAAAGGTGCCCAGATCGTTTGTCTGCAGGAGTTGTTTACCTCGCTCTACTTCTGCGATGTAGAAGACCACGACAACTTTAAGCTGGCCGAACCCATTCCCGGACCGTCGACCGACCGCCTGTCGGACGTTGCCCGCGAGTGTGGAGTGGTGATTATTGCCTCGTTGTTTGAAAAACGGGCGCAAGGGCTCTACCACAATACCACCGCCGTACTGGATGCCGACGGAACTTACCTGGGCAAATACCGGAAAATGCATATCCCTGACGATCCGGGCTATTACGAAAAGTTTTACTTCACACCGGGCGATATGGGGTACAAGGTATTTGATACCAAATACGCCCGCATTGGGGTGCTGATCTGCTGGGATCAGTGGTATCCGGAAGCCGCCCGCATTACCGCGCTGATGGGAGCCGAAATCCTGTTTTACCCGACGGCCATCGGCTGGGATACCAACGAACCGGATTCAACGCAGAATGACGAGCAGTACAACGCCTGGCAAATGATTCAGCGGTCGCACGCCATCGCCAACGGCGTACACGTGGTGGCCGTGAACCGGGTGGGCCGCGAGGCCGACCAGCAGTTCTGGGGCGGTTCGTTTGTAGCCAATCCGTTCGGTTCGCTGCTGTACCTGGCTCCGCACGACCATGAGGTCGTCCACGTGCAGGAGGTAGATTTGGCGTTGTCTGATAAATACCGTACGACCTGGCCATACTTTCGCGACCGGCGCATCGATAGCTACCAGCCGATCACGAAACGATATATAGATGAGTAAGCCGGTACGCTGGCTAAGATTGACTATACTGATAAGCTGGGTGCATAACCCGGCTTTTTTTATGTAAGTAGCTGATCTATTGTTGATTTTCTGCCCATACTGCGTAAAATCCGGCCCGGTTTTGGTACTATTGTCAAGCCCCGTAACCGTTCATCGGAATCCGATATGCGGTTTATTCCCTACCTTGTAATATTGTCCTATCAAAACAACGATTCTTAACCATGCCAGAACAGGAAAAGAGTATAGGCCGGAAAATTCTGAGCTTTTTTGTGAAAGAAGATCCGGATAATGGATCCGCGTCGGCGCAACCTAATGCCCCTGTCATAGCGGGGCCGGCAGCGGCCACAGGAGCTTCCCTACCGGGTACCTCCGTACCTGGTACGGGTACGCCCAATGCCGTAAACCAGACGCCGGCGGGTGGGCCTTCGTCATCGGAGACCAAGTTCATTGAACACTTTGCCGCCGTGCTGGAAAAAACCAACCCGCAGGGACCCGACTACTTTGAATTCCGCGAAACGCTCCGCAACTTATCCAACCTGGGGTTGGGTGAAGAAAAACAATACCAGGCCGCCTGGGCGAGCTTTAAAGCGATGGGTGGGGTAACCGATGTGGGCGTACTGACCAATACCGCCAATCAGTATTTGAGCGCGCTGAACGCCGATCGTGAATCGTTTCGAAAGAGTGTTAATGATGCGCTGGCGGAACGAGTGGGTGGGCTGCAAAATGAGCAAAAGCAGCTTCAGACGGTGAATGAAAACCTGGCAAAGCAAATTTTGGAACTCCAGAACAAGATCAATGCCAACAACGAGCGGCTGGGCAAAATCGGCGCGGAGATTGACGAACAGAGTCAGAAGATAAACCAGAACCGGCAAACCTACGAGGTGACGTATAATACCTTCGTGGAGCAGATTAAAGCCGATCTGACCAAGATCGCTAATTACCTGAAGTAACGTAAATAAACGCTTTCAACCCTATTCTAACCAACAAGACAATGGCAACTCCTGATTTTTCGCAAATCGGTGGCAGTAGTACCACCGACGTGGAAAAACGTTCCTTCTGGAACCGCCCGGAGGGTATAGCGGGCTTCTTCTTTCTGGCCGCTATCGCTGGGTTTGGCCTCTACTATTTCAACCGGGTAGTCGCTTTTCTGATTGAAGTGACCGAGAATACCTTATATCTGGCCTTGCTGCTGGCGGCTCTGGGCCTGCTGATCTTTCTGTTTACCAGTAAGGACGTCCGGACAGCGGTATTCTTTCTCTTTAAGACACTAATGCGCAAGATCACGGGCGTGGTAATCCAGCTCGATCCGATCGCCATCATGAAAATCTACATTGAGGATCTGAAAGACAAGCGCCAGAAGATGCAGGGGCAGATCAATCAGTTGCAGGGGCAATTGGTGAAGCTGAACAAGCAGATCACCCACAATAACGACCTGATTAAGCAGAAGTTTGCCGAAGCCAACAAGGCCAACAGCCTGTCTGACCGGCCCGGTATGCGGGAAGCCGCTTCGCTGGCAACCATCGAAGGCGCGGGTTTGCAGGAAATGAACGAAAAGCTACTGCCGTTGCAACGGAACATCAGACTGGTGCTGGAGTTTATGGAGAAGGTCAACAAAAGCGCTGACTACATCATCCGGGAAACCGAGATCAAGGTTAAGCTGAAGGAGGTCGAATACAAGATTGTGAAGGAAAGCTCCAACGCCCTCAAAACCGCTGTCAGTATCTTCCAGGGTAATCCGGACAAGAAGTTTTACTTTGACCAGTCGATGGAGTACATCCAGGATGATATGAGCCAGAAACTTGGCGAAATGAAGCGGGCCATGGACCTGTCGATGGACTTTATCAACTCGGTCGATATTCAGAACGGTATCATGTCCGACAAGGGGCAGAAGTTGCTGGAAGCCTATAACAAAGGTGATTTCAAGCTTATTCAACTGGATGCGCCGGTGGCAACGCCGGCAATGCAGGCCCGGCCGGTCAATCCGCCGAAAGATGAAGGCTACCGCAGCCTGTTAGACTAAATTTATCTTAACCGTTTATTTCTCAACCTTTCAACTTCGTTCACCAACATGAGACGTTTAACCGTAGCCGGCAGGCTGTTCGTAACGGCCCTGATTCTTGCGGCCTTATATTTTGGATTCAGAATGCTGGGGGGCAATGAACTGCTCCGCAAAATGGCTCCTGCCCGCGAAACGACTGAGCAAACAGATGAAACAGGCTCGCCAACGTTACCTTCGGCTGGTCCGGAGGGCACATCCTCTGAGCAATCATCGGCAGCGGCTCCTCAGGTAACGGCCAGCGCCGACCGCGCCGGGTTTGCCTACACACCCCCTGCGCCAACCAACGGGAGGCTCAAAGGGGTAGTTGAACTGGGGGCTAGTGGGTTCAACTCCTTTATTATCAACCTCGACCGTCAGAAAAACTGGAAGCTGGAAAAAGCGGAGTTTGGTAACAGCCTGGTGCTTGAGAACATGGCCTCCGACTTCGACATCCGCGAGGGCCTGAAGAAGTACATCGCCGGCATGCTGGACTATGGTGTCAATGGGCGCGACATTCACTTTGTGGTGAGCTCCGGAGCGGTAAAAGCCGAAAATACGCAGAAGATCATCCGGGCGCTGAAGTCGCTGAACTACGTAGTGAACACCGTAACACCCGAGCAGGAGGGAAAATATGCCCTGCGGTCGGTGCTGCCGGCACAGTACGAAAACAGTGCCTTTGTGACCGACATTGGCTCCGGAAACACGAAGATCTCCTGGAAAGAAGGTGAGCGTATTTCGGCAATAGAAACCTACGGCTCCAAATACTACCAGAACAATACCAGTGATGAAACCGTGTATAATGGCGTAAAAGAGCAGGCCTCCAAAATACCGTCGGATAACCGTAAAACCTGCTTCATCATCGGTGGGGTACCGTTTGAACTGGCCAAGCAGGTTCGCAACGGCAAAGAGCGGTATACCGTCCTGAACGCACCATCCGGCTACAAGGGCGACAACGCCAAAAACAAAGCCGGTCTGACAATTTACAAAGCCATTGCCGACGCTACCGGCTGCAATCAGTTCGTCTTCGACTGGGATGCTAACTTTACCATTGGCTTCCTGCTGAGTTTGCCCCAGGCGTAGGGTTGGTTGAGTGGTGAATTAGTTCATTGGTTAACCAGGTTACGGGCTCAAGCCCATCGCTACGTACCGATGGGCTTGAGCCCGTCTTCTTTTCTTATGCCCCATTACCCCACTAACTTTTCCCTCTCAGCCTGAATCATTCCCACTCAAATCCGAGTTAATCCTTTGAAAGCGTATCTTTGCAACCTGCTTAAACAGCAAGTCTAAAATTCAGTTAATCGATGGCTTTAACTCCCGCCCAGCAGGGCTTTTTCTTTCCGGCCGAGTGGCACCCGCACGCGGCTACCTGGCTAAGCTGGCCCCATACTGAAGCGTCCTGGTCGAAAGAACGGCAGGAGCTCATGTTTCCGGCTTATTTAGAATTTATCAGAACCATTGCCGAGGGCGAAGAAGTCTGCATCAATGCCCACAACGAGTATATCATTCAGGGGGCGAAAATGCGGCTGCTGATGGCTGGCGTTGACCTGGCCAATATTAAACTGTTGGCGCACCCCGTCAACGACTCCTGGTGCCGTGACCATGGCCCGGCATTTCTGATCAACCCGGATCTGGGTCAGCGCCTGATTGTCAATTGGGGCTACAATGCATGGGGGGCTAAATACCCGCCCTATGACCGCGATGATCTGATACCCATCGAAATTGCTCATTACCGGAAGCTGCCGTACGTGAATGCCGGCATTGTGATGGAGGGCGGTTCGGTCGAGTTTAACGGCAATGGTACCGTACTCACCAGCAAGGCGTGTCTGCTGAACGAAAACCGGAACCCTCACCTGAGCCAGGAGCAGATTGAGCAGTACCTTTGCGACTACTACGGGGTAAAGCAGGTGTTATGGGTGGAGGAAGGGATTGTTGGTGATGATACCGACGGTCACATTGATGATACCGTCCGCTGGGTCAACGAGGACACCGTGGTGGCCGCCTGCGAACCCGATCCGAAAGATCCCAATTACCGGTTTCTGCACGACATCCACGTCGACCTGAAGGAGATGCGGCTACTCAACGGCAAGCAACTGAATGTAGTTGAACTGCCCATGCCGGACCCGGTTATCATCGATGGGCAGCGCCTGCCGGCTTCTTATGCCAATTTTTACATCTGTAACGCGGCCGTCATTGTACCTACCTTCCGGTGCGACAAGGACCAGGAAGCCATTGATATTCTGGAGCGGTGCTTTCCCGACCGCAAGGTGGTTGGTATTGACTCCACCGAAATCATCTGGGGACTGGGTAGTTTCCACTGCCTTAGTCAGCAGGAGCCGACGCTGGATACCACAGCAGGTAACGTCTCAACGGGAGGCATTTAGACAGAGTCGTCCGGCGGTTATGGGTGAAGAGCTATATAAGGGAAAGGTGTTTCGGTCGGTGGCTAATACCGAAAATGGTGAGGTTGGGACCGAAACGCTTTTCAACTATCAGCAGGAAGGGAAAATAGTCTGGGCCGACTATGCGGGGGGCGCTATTGTGAAGGGCTTTCTGATCGCGACGGTGAATCCCGACAACAGCCTTGATATGCGCTATCAGCACGTCAACCAGGCGGGTGAGCTGATGACCGGCCGCTGCCATTCTGTACCACAATACCTGTCCGATGGGCGATTGCGGTTGCATGAGCGCTGGCAGTGGACCTCCGGTGACGGTTCGTCGGGCGAGTCGGTCGTGGAAGAGGTGGCCCGGAATTATTAAAAACCCTTAAAATCAAGCCGAAGAATCAATAATTGGTTGTATCTTTCGTTATCGAAACAGGCTTAACTACCACTTACCTGTTCGATTCAGAAGCTACTGAACATGTAAACGCCACCAGCCGAACCCCAACCGGAGCGGCTGTTTTAGTCTTAAAAAGGTTTCCATGCGTACCCATTCTTATCGCATTCCGTTTTTTAAATTCCCTGCGTTACGTCCCTCTTACAAAATGTCCGGCCGCGTAGCCAGTGGTCTATTGATATCGGCTCTGGTAGCCGCCTGTAAAACCGCAGCGCCAACGGTTCAGAAAGCCACTCCCGCTGAGCCGGTTATCCTGACCCTGGGCAACAAAGGGTTTACCACCGACGATTTCTTTCAGTCTTATACCAAAAACCAGATTTCCGGTGACTCCGCCCAGCGGACGGATCTGAAAGGCTACCTGGATCTGTACACGAATCTGAAACTGAAGGTACTGGCCGCCGAGCAGGAAGGCCGGGATACCACCGAGTCGTTCCGCGAAGAAATTGAAACCTATCGCAAACAACTGGCGCAGTCGTACCTGACGGACAAAGCATTGGTGGAACAGCTTTCGGAAGAGGCTTATCAGCGGATGCAGGAGGAAGTCAACGCGTCACATATTCTGATTGCGGTGGCGGAGGATGCCCTCCCGGCCGATACGCTGGCGGCTTTCCAGACGGTTCAGGGGCTGCGCGAGCGGCTGCTGAAAGGAGAAGACTTTGCCGCCCTGGCCCGTCAGTATTCCAAAGATCCGACCGTTGTCCAGAATAGCGGATCGCTGGGGTATTTCTCGGCGTTTCAGACGGTATATCCGTTTGAGACAGCCGCTTATACTACCCCCGTGGGGAACGTTTCGCAGCCGGTGCGCAGCCGGTCTGGTTACCACCTGATTAAGGTAAACGACCGCCGGTCGAGCCGGGGTAAGATTCAGGTGGCGCATATTATGGTGCGCATCAGTCCCAGCGCCGATGAGGCCGGGCAGACAGCCGCCAAAGCCCGCATTGATGAGATATATAACCGACTACAGAAGGGTGGCGCTTTCGATGGACTGGCGAGGGAATTTTCCGACGATGCCCAATCGAAGAGCAACGGCGGTCTGCTACCAACGTTTGCTACCGGCCAGATGGTACCCACTTTTGAAGATGCTGCTTTTGGCCTGAGTACACCGGGCAGCTACTCCAAACCCATAAAAACCAACTATGGCTGGCATATTCTGAAGCTGGTTGAGCGGAAGCCCCTGGAACCCTATACGGAGCTGGCCCCCGCCTTACGCCAGAAAGTAGTAACCGACTCCCGGGCCGATCTGATCCGGCAGGCAACGGTTCAGCGACTCCAGAAAGAGTATTCAGTTAAGCCGAACGAATCTGTGCTGAAGGCCGCGCTGGCCAAAGCAGACAGCAGCCTGCTACAGGGCAAGTGGAATTACCAGCAGCCGCTGGAGGCTTCGCTGGACGGAAAGACCCTGGTGAGCGTAAACAACCAGCCGGCTACGGTAAATCAGTTCTTTGCCTATGTCCGTCAGAAGCAGCAACCCCGGACGGCCGGTTCAGCACCAGGAGTGGTTATGCAGCGGTTATTCGACCGGTTTGTTGGGGACCAGCTAATTGCCGTCGAAGAGGCTAATCTGGAGAACAAGTACACGGAGTTCCGGGCGCTGCTGAACGAGATCCGCGATGGCGTACTGCTGTCGCAGATGATGGAGCAGAACGTCTGGGAGAAATCCATGGCCGATTCGCTGGGCCAGCGGCAGTACTACGAGCAGAACAAACAGAAGTACGGCTTTCCGGAGCGGGCGTTTGCCACGGTGGTTGTAGCCAGCAACGATGACATGCTTCAGCAGGCCCGGCAGACCCTGGCCAGCAGTCCGTATCAGCTCCGGCGGTCGGCTCCGGAGATCGTCTACGCCAGAAATAAGACAACACTGGATACTAAACAGAAAGAGGCTCTGTATGATATTCTGGTGACAATGGTGCGTAATCCGGAGTACGTAATTGAAGTGTCCGGCTCACGCGAGGCTTCCGAGAAAGATACGGTATCAGCTGGTCGTATCCGTTCGGTGGTCAGCTACCTGATGAGCAATGGGGTATCGGTGCTGCGTATTATAGAAAAAGACCATGGCGCTTTCCGGCCCGGTAGCAAGGCCGGTGCGAAAGATGCCGCCGACCAGCGCCGGATCACGTTCCAGTATTTCTCGACGGCCAAAAAAGACGTGGAGAAGGTGCTGAACGCGAAAAATGCAAATGCTGTTACGATTACAGAGGGCGTATTTGCCGAAGGAACCAACCCGCACCTGGACTCGGTAGAGTGGAAACCCGGCACCACGATATTGCATCCGGATAATAAATCGGTACTGGTTATTATAAATCGGGTAGAGAAACCCCGCTTAAAGACTTTTGACGAGGCCCGGGGGGCGGTCATTAACGATTACCAGGCTTTTCTGGAGAAGCAGTGGCTGGCGCAGTTGAAACAGCGCTTTCCGGTGCAGATTAACGAAGACGAAATGCGCAAACTGATCAAATAGACCATTCCCGCTTATTTCATACTATCATGCTGAAAAAACGAATTACCATAAGTCTGGGAGTTTTGCTGAGCTGTCTGCTCACCATTCCGGCCTTTTCGCAGGGGCAGGGCATTACCCTGAACAAGATCATTGCGAAAGTCGATAACTACTACGTCCTTAAGTCCGACCTGGAGCGGACCTACCAGGATTACGTGGCGCAGAACCAGACGCCACCTGCCAAGTGTCAGCTGCTCGAAAGCCTCGTTATCCAGAAAATGATGCTGGCCAAATCAGAGATTGACTCCGTGTTTGTCGATGATAAGCTGGTGGATAACCAACTCGACAGCCGGATGTCGTACATGATTCAGCAGTTTGGCTCGGAGAAGAATATTGTGGAAGCCTATGGCAAAAGTCTGGAGATGCTTAAGAGCGAACTGCGGCAGCAGGTGAAAGAGCAGATGACCATCCAGAAGATGCAGTCGACCATTACGGAGAAGATCAAGGTAACCCCCAACGATGTCCGGAAGTTCTTCAATGCCATCCCCAAAGATAGCTTACCGTATATGCCCGCCGAGGTAGAAGTAGGGCATATTGTCCGCTTTGCCAAGATAACCAAAGAGCAGAAGGACGAACTGCGCAAGCGGCTGCTGGACCTGAAAGAACGGGTACAGAAAGGGGAAGACTTCGCCAAACTGGCGAAAGAATTTTCCGAGGATGTAGGATCTGCCCAAAACGGTGGTGACCTCGGCTACGCAAAACGGGGCGCCATGGTGGCTCCGTTTGAAGGTGCAGCCCTAAAGCTGAAGCCGGGTGAGATGTCGGATATCGTGGAGACCGAGTTTGGCCTGCACCTGATCCAACTGGTTGAAACACGCGGAGCTGAGTACCATGCCCGGCACATTCTGCTGCGTCCGGACTACAACCGGCTGGACCTGACGGATCCGACGAGTTTCCTCGACAGCCTGCGTACACTGATCGTGGCCGACAGCCTGACGTTTGCGAAAGCGGCTAAATTACATTCGGAAGATAAAGGTACGTCGGATGCCGGTGGCCTGATCCGCGATCCGGAATCGGGGAGCTCTATGATGCCCATGGATGGCAGTATGGACTACAGCCTATTTATGATGCTCGACTCCATGAAGGTAGGCTCGGTGACCGTGCCGATGCCGTACCGGACAGAAGACGGAAAAAGTGCCATGCGGATTTTGTACTTTAAGAACAAGGTTCCGCCCCACACGGCCGACTTCAAAACCGATTTCGAGAAGTTACAGAACATCGTGATGGCCAATAAAAAGAATCGCGCCATCGACGACTGGTTCCGTAAGTCAGTCGGTGATGTATATATTACGGTAGACCCGGAATACAACAGTTGCCGTATTTTCGGAACGTCACAGGAAAGTGCAGCTTCCTCCGGCGGGAATTAATGAACCGCGACGGCGGACCGTAATGAACAATAAATACGGTGCAACAGTTAGCTAACTGTTGCACTCTTTTATAAGCGTATTGCCGCCTGCCCATACAACTTTTTCCTGATTGCTCACATGGTTAACTAGTAAGTTCTGATTATTCATTCACCATTCTAATTCTGACACCCTGTGCCCTACACATCAGATGTTGCGGCTGCTGAAGCCCTCAACGATTCGTACAAAAAACTTACAAGTGAAATTTCTCAGGTAGTTATTGGTCAGGACGAGACGATCCGGCTGCTGCTCACCGCTATCTTTTGCCAGGGACACTGTCTGCTGGTTGGTGTACCGGGTCTAGCCAAGACGCTCCTCATCCAGACCATCGCCAATGCCCTCGACCTGAGTTTCAACCGGATTCAGTTTACCCCTGACCTGATGCCGTCGGACATTCTCGGCTCCGAAACGCTGGATCAGGAGCGTAACTACAAATTCATTAAAGGACCGGTTTTTGCCAATATCATCCTGGCGGATGAGATCAACCGGACGCCACCCAAAACCCAGTCGGCGCTGCTGGAGGCCATGCAGGAATATGCCGTTACGATTGCCGGCCATAAGTTCTCCCTGGGGCGCCCCTTCTTCGTACTGGCCACCCAGAACCCAATTGAGCAGGAAGGAACCTACCCCCTGCCGGAAGCGCAGCTCGACCGGTTCATGTTCAATATCTGGCTGGATTATCCTTCGTACCGGTCGGAACTGGACATTGTGAAGAGCACTACCTCCGACGAGCGGTACGAAGTGCAGAAAGTGATTTCGGGTGAAGAAATTCAGGCGTATCAGCACCTGGTGCGCCGGGTACCCGTGGTTGATAACGTCATTGAGTACGCCGTAAAACTGGTACACAAAACCCGCCCGAATACCGAACTGGCTTCGGGCGAAGCGAATCAGTACCTGGAGTGGGGAGCCGGACCGCGGGCGTCGCAGGCGCTTATTCTGGCCGCCAAATGCAATGCTTTGCTGAATGGGAAGTATTCGCCCGATATTGAAGACGTACGGGCGGTAGCCATGCCGATTCTACGGCATCGGATTGTCCGGAATTTCAAGGCGGAAGCCGAAGGCATCACTGTCGATGATCTGGTAAAGCGGATGATGTAACAGCCATGCTCAGGCCAAAAAATAAGGCGGGCAGCACTTCTCGTAGAGTGTGCTGCCCGCTTTTTTATGGTATCAGGAAGCTTGTCCGCCGTTGACGCCCAGTACCTGTCCGTTCACGAAAGACGCTTCGTCGGAGGCCAGGAACAGGTAGGCGTTGGCAATGTCTTTGGGGTCTCCCATTCGGCCGGCGGGTATCAGTTTGATCTGGTTCTGCCGGATTTCTTCGGGCATGGCATCGGTCATATCGGTTTTGATGAAGCCGGGCGCTACCGCATTGGCCGTAATGCCGTGTTTGCCCAATTCTTTGGCCCAGGTGCGGCACATGGCAATTACACCCGCCTTGGCTGCGGTGTAGTTGGTCTGCCCGAAATTACCATGCACGCCCACAATAGACGATGTGCAGATAATGCGGCCATACTTGTTTTCAACCATATAGGGCACAACGGCTTTGGTGCAGTTGAATACGCCCGTCAGGTTTACGTCGATAACCTGCTGCCACTCCAGGTGCGACATTTTCAGCAGGGTTTTGTCGCGGGTGATACCGGCATTGTTCACCAGAATGTCAATGCGGCCGTAGCGGTCGGCAATCTCCCGCGTGACGGCTTCAATGGCCGGTACATCGGTGGTGCTGATTTGCATGAACTCGCAGCGGTGGCCCTGTTCCCGTAATGTCCGGGCGGTCTCTTCGCCGACGTCCAGTAAATCCCAGATAATGACGGTGGCTCCTTCCTGACAAAAGACTTCGGCGGCAGCTTTGCCGATGCCGCGGGCGGCTCCGGTAATGATGGCAATTCGGTCCTGTAAACGTGGCATTCTATGGTGGTTTTAGGATATATGCGGACTTATTCAAACAAGAGAGAAATGAGCTCGGCTACACAGGCCGGCTTAGGCTGTTTTTCCAGCTCAAAGACGCAGTTCATAGTGATCCGCAGGCCCCCTTCTACCGGCTCGGCTTCCAGCAACGTAGCTTTCATCCGGACATTGCTGCCCGAGGGTACTGCCGACGTAAACCGGATTTTGTTGGCCCCGTAATTTACCCCCATTTTTACGGACGCCACCCGAAACAAATCGGACATGAATTTAGGGGCTAGTGACAGGGTAAGAAACCCATGCGCAATGGGCGTTCCAAAAGGGGAGTGGGTCTTTGCCTTCTCTACATCAATATGAATCCACTGGAAATCGAGCGTTGCTTTGGCGAAGTCATTGATCATCTCCTGCGTAACGGTGAGATACGGCGTAGTGCCGATCTCCTGTCCGACGCAGGACTTCAGGTCGGCAAGGGTAGCGAAGGTTTGCATACGTATAGGGTTAAGTTATTTCGGCGCCATGCGAATGGCACCATCCAGCCGGATGACCTCACCATTCAACATGGGATTTTCCACAATGGACCTGGCCAGTAAGGCATACTCTTTGGGTCGGCCCAGCCGCGACGGAAACGGCACCTGCTGCCCCAGCGAGAGACGGGCCTCTTCGGGCAAAGCCGCCAGCAGGGGTGTCTCAAACAGGCCGGGTGCAATGGTCATTACCCGAATGCCGGTGCGGGCCAGGTCGCGGGCAATCGGCAGGGTCATGCCCACGATACCGCCTTTAGAGGCTGAATAGGCCGCCTGTCCAATCTGCCCATCATAAGCGGCCACCGAGGCTGTGTTGATGATCACACCCCGCTCTCCTTCTTCATTGGGCTGGTTCTTCTCCATAGCGAAGGCTGCCAGGCGAATTACGTTAAAGGTACCAATCAGGTTGACCCGGATTGTTTTCTCAAACGCTGCGAGGGAGTGCGGCCCGTAGGTATCACCGACTTTGCCTATGGTTTTCCGGGCTTCGGCAATGCCGGCGCAGTTGACGATGATGTGGACGCCACCAAAGGCGCGTACGGCCAGGTCAATAGCGGCCTGTACGTCGGTCTCGCTGGACACATCGGTCCGGCAGAAGAGGACATTTACCCCCAGTTCGTCGGCCAGCGCTTTGCCGCGTTCTTCGTTCATATCGAGGATGACCACATTAGCTCCGCCAGCGGCAAACTGACGGACAGTAGCTTCTCCCAGACCAGACGCCCCTCCGGTCACTAAAGCGGTTGCGTTTTCTAACAGCATGTTTGTTGATATACGTTCTTCGGGATCACAATATAGCCATTAACTCGTTCCAGTGGCGAATATCGTGGGTCGGCTTTTGGGGCGCTTCCAGACCGGCCGGATTATAAAAAACCGTATCCATACCCACCGTCTGTGCGCCCAGGATGTCGGCTTCGTAGTTGTCACCGATCATGATGCTTTCTCCGACGGTCGCTCCGCTCACCGCCAGGGCAAATTCAAAAATGCGCCGGTCGGGCTTTTTCGACGAGGCTTTTTCGTTAGTGATGATGTGGTTAAAGTAATCGGTGATCCCCGAGCTTTCCATCTTGATCGCCTGAATCTCGTTGAAGCCGTTGGTGATGATGTGCAACTCGTAGCGGCCATTCAGGTGATCGAGCACGTCTTTGGCCGATTCGGTGAGGTGTGGCTTGCGGGGCAGTAGTCGCAGGTATTCGTCGCTCAGTTGGCTGCATACCGCCGTATCGGGTAAGCCCAGCGCCTGAAACACCAGCGGAAACCGGTTCTCCCGGATATAGGTATGGGTTACAATATTCCGGTCAAAATCGGCCCAGAGTTTTTTGTTGATCTGCAGGAAGTGCTCGCAGAACTCCTCCACCGACGTGATGCCTGCCTCTGCCAGCCGGAAACTTTCGTACATCTCGCACAGCGACTCAATTGAATTCCGGTCAAAATCCCAAAGTGTATGATCTAAATCAAAAAAGAGATGCTTATACATAAAGTCGAGTAATTGTTACTGTGGGGCAGTTGAACTGCCCCACAGTAACTAAAAAGTAAGCTTCAACCGCTCGACGGGCTGGTTATTGACCAGGTGGCTTTCTACGATTTCGTCAACGTCTGAAAGCTGAACATTACCGTAGTTTACACCATCCGGGTACACCACCACCGACGGGCCAAGGGCGCAGGTATCCAGACAGCCGGCTTTCTGCGCCCGAATGTCTATTTGTAAACCACGATCCTTGAGTGCTTGTTTAAACGCTTCGACGAGGGCCAGCCCATGTTCTTCTCCGCAGCTTTTCTTGGGAGCCGGCTTTTGGTTGGTACAGATAAAGACGTGTTTCTTGAATTTCATGCGATTGTGTTCCGAACGTGAGCCGCAAAGGTCCGAAACTTTGGGCACATTTCAGATTCACGCCATCGCTACATCAGAAGAAAGCGGTAACATAAACAGGAACGTAGTGCCGGAACCGGTTTCTGAAACGACCTCCAGCCGGCCGTGCATCGCTTCGGTCCGCTCCTGAATGTTCTGCAGGCCCATACCCGACGATTCTAAGGTGGTTATGCCCCGCCCGTTGTCTTTGACGACCATGGTCAGCTCGCTGCCAATGCGCCGGAAGGTTATCTCGGCCTCGGTCGCGTTGGCGTGTTTGAGGATGTTGTTGCAGAGCTCCAGGCAAATGGAGTACAACTGGAAGTCGGTGTTTTTATCGAGAGGGGGCAAACTGGCCACATCCAGTTTGAAACGGGTCAGTTGGGTATTGTTCAGTTTGTCGACCAGCCGGATCAGGGCTTTGGCCAGCCCCTGCTTCTCCAGTTCCTGCGGCTGCAGGTTATGCGACAGGTAACGAACTTCGGCATAAGCCTCTTTGGTCATGTGCATCAGGTTTTCGTAAATGTGCTGCTCCCGCTCGGAAAGCCGGGTAGCGTTGAGGGCGGACAGGCTCATTTTGATAGCCGACAGGATACCGCCCAGGTTATCGTGCAGGTCGGCGGCTACGCGTTTGCGCTCCTGCGTCTGACCGCGCAGCAGGGCTTCTTCAATTTCCCGGTTTTTGGTCAGCAGCTGGTGGTTGGCGGCTTCCAGCTCGGCAGTGCGTTCCCGCACTTTGTCTTCCAGCCCGTGATTGAGTCCTTCAATCTGCTGCTTCTGGTGAGCAATCTGGCGGTTTTTACGAATAAACACCGCCAGAAAAGCCAGCAGCATCAATAAACCAACCACCAGAAATTGCCGGGTCAACCGCTGCTGTTCGAGATTCTGGTTAAGCGTATTTATCCGGGCTCTGTTTTCCAGCTGATTTTTTTCGTTGGCGGCCCGCAGCCGGCTTGCCTCTATTTTTTGCTTCAGTTGGGTTTCGCGCACTACAGCGGCCAGTTGCTCTGCTTCCACTTTTGCCTTTAACTGATCCAGTTCAACCTGTCGGCGGATATTCATCAACTGCTGTCGTTGAATCAACTGCTGTTTTTCAGCTTCTGCCTGTACTTTCTCAATATCGTAACGTTTCTGAATCGCAACAATTTCGTCGATGCGTTTCTGGCTGGTCAGGCTGTCGCGCACGACTACAAATTCTTCAAACATAGCCAGTGCCTTGTCCGGTTTGCCTGCCGCGCGGTATACCTGATACAGGGCCGATGTGGCCATTTGCAACAGGCGCTTACTATCCCGCTGGCGGGCTACTTTCAACGATTTCTCTCCGTATTCAATGGCTTTGTCGAGTTGGTTCAGCAGCCGGTACCCCTCGGCCAGCCGCGACCAGACGGATGCCTGTCCGGGCACATCTCCCAGCCGGTTCCAGATGGTTAAGGCTTCTTCGAAATAGCGGGTGGCCTGTTCGGGTTGTTTACGCGCCATAAAGAACTCCCCTAAGCGCTGATTGGTATAAGCAATGTTGGTCTGTGAATTGGTCTGGTAAGCGATGGTACGCGCTTCTTCAAACCTGTTGCGGGCGTCGTCGTACCGCCCTTGGCTATCATAAACGTCGCCCATCTGGCTAAGTACCTGACTGATCAGCAACTTACGATTCCGCTCTTTCACTAGCGTATTATAGGGTAACAGCACCAACGACTTCTCGTAACTTTGGAGCGCCATGTCATACGCTTTAAGCAGGAGGTGTATGTCGCCCATATTCATATGCACCTGCCAGAGCGGAGACGTTTCTCTGGGCAGCCCTACGCACAGTTCTGATGCTTTTTGGTTGATTTGGAGCGCCTTCGGGTAATCCCCTTTAAATACCCGGAAATAGTACTCATCCAGCATATGTCCCCGGACAGCATACACCCGGTTGTTGTAGGAGATGGCCTGCGTGACCAGTCTGCTGGCATAGTAGTGAAGGCTGTCCCGTGCCGAACCCTGCACCTGTTTATAGACCAGGGCCATGAACCGCAGGCCTTCCAGCTTAAGGGAGTCGTTCAGGACGGTACGCGGCAACCCATCTACCTCTTTCAGGTGTCGTACACCAACACTCTTTAAACTGTCTAAATAGGCTTTATCGCTACGCCGGTCGAAGTTAAGTTCGGGTAATGGCGCACGCTGGGCCGAAGCAGGGCCGGCCAGCCATAAAAAGCACCATAAAGCAGCGACGTGTCTCATAGATCAATTCTTAACTGCCTGCCCCGCCTTACCGATCAACACCCGGCTAAAGATAAATAATTATCTGTTAGTAAGGCAGTTCTGTTAAATCAAAAGTAAACAGGTTGCTGTAAACAGGAAAAGAAGTTGGCACGGAACGGTATTTCCTGAGGGTCAATTGTCATTAATGGTGCGTCAAGTGGCAGAGGTCAGTAGGCAGGGCAGAATACCGGCGTCTGCTTTTCTGCCCACTGAGAACTGGCTACTGAAGACTACGGCAACTCGTCGATCGTAATATCCTTATAATAGATTTGGACTTTGCCACCGCCGTGAACCTGCAGGCCAATCAGGCCGGTTTGTGGAATGGTTGGGTCTGCTTCGGTATAATCTATGGTTTGACGACCATTCAGGTATAGGCGGATTCGGCGGTTCTCGGCGCGGATTTCGTAATCGTTCCAGTCGTTGCGCCTGAGTATTCTGGCTACCAGAGCCGGGTCCGGTTGGATCAGGGTTTTATTGCGACGCGATTCATCGTACAGACTTGCCCAGTATTTATCACCTAAATCAGCCTGGTATCCGATCATCTCGTGAGCGGGGTTAGTCAGGCGCTGGCTACGGAACTGTACACCTCCATTAATAAATCCTTCGGTACCCAGCAGCTTAAACTTCAGCCGAAGGATAAAGTTACCGTAGCTGGCTTTTGTGGTCAGAAAGTCGTTGCGGGGCTGGGTAGTGTTCAGGGTACCGCCCACCAGAGCGCCATCTACAATCCGCCAAGTATTCAGGGTGTCGCCTTCCCAACCCCGGAAGGTCTTTCCGTCGAACAGGCGGACGGGTTTGTACGAATAATGAGCCCCAAAGCTCAGCAGAGCCAGGGCTACCACAGTCAGGGATAAAACAGTAAATCTCATGTGCAGGTGTAAGGGTAAAGAGCGTTGTACACAAAAATAGCCGCTTCCGGTAAAGCTACTGCAAAATAGACCAGCCAAAGGAACAATTGTATTTTACGCCCGCCACGTTTTGAGCCGCTTTTCTACCAGTTCAACCCCCTTTATACACGGGTGAACGGAATACATATGGCGATAGGGGGGATATAATGATAATTTTAATCCATCAATCACACACCACACCACAATCTTAAACACTAGTTGTCACATGGAAGCCAATCGCCTGCATCAGCCTTCTGCCTCAATGGTACGTCCTTCATTTCCCGCCGGTTACCAGCGGGGAAGCCACCGGATTGCCATTCCGCATCTTAACCGGACCATTATGGTATCAGTAGATGATATCGTCAACCTGGAAGCAGAGAGCAACTACTCGTATGTGTTTACCCGCGATGGCAAGCGTTACCTGGTGTCCAAGACGCTGAAGGAGCTGGAGCAGGTGCTGGACGAGCGTATGTTTGTGCGCATCCATAAGTCGTATACCATCAACCTGGCGTATGTGCAATCGGGTTTGTTCAACCGGGACCGGATACTGCAGCTGGCTGATGGCCGGGAGGTGCCCATCTCACGCCGACGGATGAAAGAAATTACGGATCTGCTCTTCCACTACACCCAGAAATTTGTCAACTAAAGAATTCGCTGGGCGCTCTGGATTGCTGATTAACTCTGGGTTGACGTATATAATATAACGTTCAAGACGTAGATTTTGCCATATGTATACTGCCAGCAAGCTAATGCTGGCAGTTTTACCCGTTTGACAGGGATAAAAAAATAGATTTTCGGGAAATGAATCAAATCCGAAAATCTTAGGTTAATTTAGTAGCCTGGAGTGGCAGAGTGTCTTTACTCACTTGACAGACGAAACTTATTCATGAGCTGATTTCGGAGGCCGTTGGGTTTGGCTACCCCCGCTGCCCCGGTGATTCTTCTCAAAAGGTAGGCTTACGGCTTATTGGTGAGGGGCTGGTTGCTCCTTTGTACCATAACCGTAAGTATACCCTATGAATGTAGCGTTTCGGATGCCCCTGGAGCAGGCGCGTCTGATAGGTAGTCAACCAACAAGCCCCACCGGCTATACCAAAGAGGAAGCAGCGCAGGCGAACCTGGCGTTTGATGCTTCCGTTAAACAATTTCTCCGGGACTGGATTGAGCACGGCACGGTATCGGCACATCTTCCGGATCTGGAAAGCGATGTTGAAGCTTTTATCGAACAGGGCGCCTTACGGTGTTTCTTTAAACACCGGGATGATGCGTTTCAGCAGTTACTCGATCAGGAGCGTATTGCCCGTCATCTCCTTCGCCCCATCACCGAAGTATACTTCGAACCCGACGCCTATGAGCCATTACTGGCAAGGTACGAGCGGCGTATCTACAACTTGGCTGCACATCGGCAACACCTGGAGGTTCCGTTTCGGTATAGCCCTCCCAGCCGCCAGGAGGCAGACGGCGACACCATTGACTACTCGGCTATGCCTGCCGAACAAGTGCGGGAAGACATCGGTATGTATTTTGGTACCCGGCGCTCCGACGAAACGGCCTTGAACCTGTTAGGGGGCAAACTCCGGCAGGAAGCCTGGCCCTATGTCCACCTCCCGGTGCATGTAGTGACCGAAGGGTATATGGAGGACTCACTGCGGGCCGTAAAAACGGCTACGGAACACCTGCAGGAAAAAGGAGATGCGCAACTTCACTGCTTTCTGATTCAACGTCGCCATGCCGCCGATGACCGCCATTTAGGGGCTGCTTTGCTGCTGATGAATCCGAAGCAACCGAACCTGCCTCAGCGGGTCATCTTCTGCGACACCTTGAACCCCAGCGGTATTCCGCCCTGGTGGCATAAGTTCAAGCATAAACTGGATACCGTATTTCCCCAACCTGAGGGTCACGCGCCGGTCTCGGACCGGCTGGAAGATGGTGGCGTAAACCTGCAACGCCTGCACGATGGCGTGCCGGTACGTCACCAGGACATCGACTGCGCTTTTTATACATTCTCCATGGTGCGGGCGCTGGTTGGCGTCGCGAAATCGGCTCCGCATATGATTCTGCACGGACCGGTGGAAAAGATCGTTAGCCTGATGACCGCCCGTATGCCGGAATATTTTGTGTTACCCGACCGGCCCCGAGATCCGGCTCTAGTGCGGGAGGAGAACGTATGGCTCCGGTGGAATACGGGACAGGAGGCTTTGAAGAATATGAAGCGGAGACCCACTATTGAAGTACCCATGCCACAGATGGTCGTGCTGGAAACTACCCAGCAAGCTATCGAATTACCCGCCTGATACGCCTGCGATTTACAATTATACCTGGTATAAAAAGACCGGCCGGACATTTTTGTCCGGCCGGTCTTTTTATAGAATACGTACGTCAATTAGCTAACGGCAACGGTCTGCATATAGCGGAACAGCAAATCGGTAATTTCTTTCATCCGTCGGCGTGAGATGGGCACCTCCCGGCCATCAGCCAGCTGCAGTATCCGGTCCCGGTTGAACAAACCCGATTGCACATACGCCAGGTTGATGGTATACGACTTATGGATGCGCACAAACATACGCTCGTCCAGCACCTGCTCCAGCTCCTTCAGCGTCTTGGACACCAGGTAACGCTTGCCATCGCGGGTAAAGAGGAAGGTATAGTTACCTTCAGCTTCGAGACAAACTACATCATCAACGGACACCATGATTGTCCGATTCAGGAAAGGCAGTGCGAGCCGCTGACCTCCCCGCTGATAACCGGCAGGAAACGAAGGGCGTACCGATGAAGTAGAGGGCTGATGCAGGCGATTGGCTTCCATGAGACAGCTAGTGTTTAATGATTGTGTTTTTGGTGCGTTTGGTACGGTAAAGTTATTATCCTTCCTGCCATAATACCAGGCTGCTTCCCACCACCCGTATATATACGCCGTTGAACTGGTAGAAAATACCGTTAAAGTGTCGTTGATGGTAAACAAAAGCGGCTCCCTGCTGAGGAGCCGCTTACGAAAAGGTGACAACTACTGCTAAAAGAAAAACAACCACTTACGGCGGTACATGGCTGGCAGGTCAGCCTCAAATTTGGTGAACGGGTCCTGGTAGAATTTTAAAAAGTCGGGGGCGCTGCTGTGGCCGGGATACGGCGCATAGTAGTGCGTCGGACTCCGCGAATCATTGCGCCAGACTAGCACGTAAGATAGTTTCATCTTCTCCGCCTTCAGCGCTCTCAGCAGGGTGTTGGTCCACCAGTTAGTATCGGGTATAGATTCCAGGCCGGTTTCGGTGAAGGCTGCCAGCTTACCGGCTTTTTCAGCATAGTCGGAAACGATCTTCAGTTTCCTGATACCTGCTTCGACATTGTAGCACCCATTGCGGCCGAAGTCGGCGTAGTTGTCCATGCCCACCATATCGACCCATTCGTCGCCGGGGTAGCGTTCCAGATAGGCGGCTTCGGTGTTGAACTGGCAGTCGGGCGAGAACGCGTAGATGAAATTGTGAACGTTCAGACTGTCGCGCAGGTAGCCTACGGTAAAGCGCCAGAGCGAGATAAAGTCCTCACGACTGCAATGCGGCTTACCCCACCAGAACCAGCCCCCGTCGAACTCGTGGTACGGCCGGAACAGCATCGGCACCAGCTTGCCGTCTTTGCCTTTTGTTGTTGTGGCTACATCAGCCACCGTCTTCAGAATCTCTTTGTACTGCTCATGGTGCGAGCCGCCCGGTATCAGTCTGGCCACGGCAGGAGCCGTCACCGAATCTTTCCAGTAGAAACCGGTCTGTGGCGTTACCGGATTGGCGAAATGCCAGGCTACCGTTACCACACCACCCCGGTTATAGGTAGCAGCAATATGTTTCCGCAACGATTCCTTTGCGCGGTTGATAGCCGCCGGCGAACGACCGGATAAGCCACTGAAGTCAACGCCGATAACCGCCGGATGCGAGCCAGTTACCGATTTAACATCGGAGCGACCGTCTTCGCCCGACCAACCGTGACCATACTCTGTTGCGTGCTGGTGCCCGAACAGCACGTGCTTCCGGGACAGCTTATGCAGGTTGTGGTACAGCGCCTTCGTTTCCGCTGTAGCCTTCGCGTCGATCAGCCGGGGTTTGGGTCTGGCATTTGCGAAGGTAGTCAGGGATAGCCCCACCAACAGCGTTCGACCTAGTAAAGACAAAAAAGAGGATGGCATTTGGGTGCTTGACTTAGTCGAATTTGGCGTTTCGGGTAACCTCCGGCCAGGTGTCGGTGCGGAACGGATTAGCGGGGAAGCCGGCCCCGTTGTACAGATTGGCCTCATCCGGCGAATCGGTCCAGGCATAGCGTACGGCTACTGGTTTCGGGACTTTTAGGTGCGAAACAACCACTTTGTCGCCCTGGATCTCGGCTTTGGCGTAATAAAAGACTTTGTCGTCTCCGGCAATTTCAAAGCCTTTCAGGTAGCCGTACTTGTCCTTCACCATCAGACCACCATCCGCATGTTTAAAGGAGATAAAGGCCTTGTCGCCCTGGAACGAAACGCCCTCGTACATAGGTGAACTGTACGGAATGTTCTGACCATAGTCCTGTTTCAGGGCAATCACCGCCAGCCGGTGCCCGACATCCTGCTTGTTGGTCGGGTGAATGTCTTTGGGATTTCCCACATCCGTGGTAACGGCCATACCAGTCTTCGGCACTTGTAGGGTCATGGTCTGCGCTTCGCGGAGTTCGGCCCAGCCGCTGCCCTGATTGCTGCTTTGATTACCGCCGTAGCTGGATAGCTGTACGAAGTAGAACGAGAAGTCCGAGGTGCGGCCATTGGTGCCCCATTTATTGCGCCAGTCCTGAATCAGCAACGGAAAGCTCTGGCGGTACTGGTAGGCCCGGCCGGCATTGGATTCGCCCTGGTACCACAACGTACCCCGAATGGCAAACGGTACCAGCGGGGCAATCATGGCGTTGTAGATGCTGGTGGCAACGTTGTTCATGAAGCGGGAATACTCGTGCTTTTCGGCGAAGGCCGGCATCATACGCCAGTTACCGGCTAAGCTAATCCGCTGGGTTCCATCAGCCACGTACAGGTCGTTCGGCGAGCCCATCAGCCCCAGACCAAACCAGGGCAGCTTCACCGCATTACCATATTTCACGACCATTTGGTTCTGACCTGCTTTCCAGGTATTGGCCGGTAGGGTAATTTTCCGGCTACCGGTTTCTGTTCCTTCGTAAACTTTCTTTCCGTTGATGTAAATCTCGTTCCGGCTGTCGTTCTCGGCCAGACCCAGGGTAGTTTGCCGGGCCACCATATCGGCCGGAATCTCAATCTGCCGGGCTATGTAGCCCTGGCCCCGGAAACCCTGCATACCTTTCCAGTCCCATTGACCGAACGGATCGGCTGTGCGCCAGGTGGAGAAGTCATAAGCCGGGTCGAGGTATTTCTGTTCGTCGGCCGCTGTCAGGTAGAGGTTGTCAACCCCTTTCAGGAGTTGTTTACGCAGCTTGTAGTCTACGATGCTGTCGGCCTGCTGCCAGTTGGTCGACAGTTGCTGGGCCACGGGCCGAAGTTCGTCGTTGCTCATCATCCCTTCTTTGCTGATCCAGCCTTCTACCTGCGAGCCGCCCCAGGAGGAGTGGAGCAAGCCAACCGGTACGTTCAGCTTTTGGACCAGTTCGCGGGCGAAGAAGAACCCGATGGCCGTAAAGTCACCGACGGTCTCGGGCGAGCAGACTTTCCATTCACCTTTGGTCAGGTCGGCCTGCGGAGTAAGCGCCAGGTCGTGGGCTACGTTGAAGTGACGGATCTGCGGGAAATTGGCGTTCTTCTTTTCAGCCTGGTAATTATCTGCTGCTTTGACCGGCCACTCCATATTCGATTGGCCGGAGCATAGCCATACTTCGCCAATCAGGATATCACCAGCCTCCGCTTTGCCAGACTTAGCCGTAGCGGTCAACTGGTGAGGCCCACCGGCTTCGAGGGGAGAAAAACGCACCAGCCATTTGCCGTCGGCACCGGCTTTGCCGCTCTGGGTCTGCCCGGCTAGCGTTACGCTCACTTTTTCGTTGGGTTTAGCCCAGCCCCAGACGGGTATCGGTTGCTGCCGTTGCAAGACTACTTGGTCGGAGAAAATGCGGGCCAGCTTTACCTGCGCGAACGTGGCTGTGCTGAGGGTGAGGAGCAGGAAGATGAGTAAGCGTTTCATAGGTGAGATGTATAAGGGTATATCCGGAACGTGTTTCCTTTAAATCAGCAGAGGCAAGTCGTGGCTTGCCTCTGCTGATTTAAAAGCATGTGAATCGTCAGAATTACTTAACGAGCATGATGTCGTCGAAGTAGAACGTTTCGTCCTGTTTGTCCGGGCCTTTAATCCGGAAGGCAGTTTGCGTCAGTTTCTTGCCGGGAACCCAGAAGTCAATATCCGACAGCTTCAGCTTGAAGAACGTCCAGGTATTGGCTTTGACATCAATCCGGTTCTTCTCGTTGTAATCACCGTATCCACCTTTACCGGCATCGGTAGTCAGATACAGCGAGTAGTCGGCCGACCCGCCTTTAATCCAACCGGTGATGTAGGTATAATCGGCCGAGTAGGTAAGCGGAGCACCCCAGTTGGCAAACGCAATCAGGTGCCAGTTGCCTTTCTGGTAGGTCTTGGCGGCTGAAGCGGTTCCCGTCTTAAATTCTTTCGTCGAGACAGCGCCGGCATCCCCCCATGAGTTGTCCTGGTAGCCCTTGCCATACGCATCGGTAAAGATTTGGTGGGCCGTCGTGGCGTTGATGAACTCCTGTTTGGTTTTCATGGTACCAGTTCCGTTGGTGATGCTCAGCACACCCCGATCCAGCGTAGTCACCGGCATTTTGATTACCAGTTGCTTCTTATCTTTCGACACAATGGTAACCGCATCCGAAATCTTCTTCACGGTATCAGTAACGGCAACGGCCGTCACATCGTCCAGGTTATTACCTGTCAGGGTAACTACAGTACCCTCTCTGAAAATATAGTCAGATGCTTCCGCAATGGTTGGGTAAGCCAATACGCGGAACGGCACTGACACCGACTTACCGGCGCTGTTGGTAAACGTGACTTTCTGCACCCCGCCTACGGCATCATTGGGTACCCGGAAGATCAGCGCGCCGTCGGTATTCAGGGTAGGCTGGAAACCAGCCGGTACGTTCTGCTTCTCGAACACGATGGTCCGGATGTCGCCCAGACCGCTACCCTGTAGCGTAACAACCGCGTTGCCAGCCGCCGAGTCAGGGAAAATCTTGGATACTTCCAGATTGCCGGGGCTTACCTGTGGCCGGCCGTCGGTATCTTCCACGCAGGAACTTAACTGAGCACCCATCGCCACTGTCAGAAGCGACAAAGCTGCGAGTTTGGTGAGTTTATTTAATTTCATTTGTTTAGAGTTTCAGGTTTCAGGTTTCAAGTCTGGCAAAGTGCTTAACATGAAACCTGAAACAATTATTTATAGTACGGAACAGGGTCTTTGCCCAACTCAGGGTCCTGGATGATTTCGCCGGCCGGGATGGGCAGGTACATCTTGTCTTCGGTGAAGTTGGTGATGTACTCCGGATTCTGGGCGGTACCCCGGTTTTGCTTCTCGATAATGGATTTTGCCTTGGCAAAACCCTGGCGCTGTACATCGTACCAGTAGTCGCCCTCGAAGGCAAACTCCACCCGGCGCTCGTGCAGGATATCATCCTTCGTGATCGACGTCTTCGGCGTCAAACCGGCCCGAACCCGCACCTTGTTTAAGGCTTCCAGTGCACTCGCATCCGAGGTAGAGGCATTTTCACCCAACACCGCTTCTGCGTAGATCAGCAGAATGTCGGCGTAGCGCAGCAGCACTACATTGTTACCGGAGTTCTGACCCAGTACCGGCTCACCACCGAAGCTCTTGCCCGGACCGGCAAAATACTTGGCAATGTTGGAGCGGGTCGGGCTCAGCTGACCACCATCGGCGGCTGGCTGCAGGGTATCGTACTTGTACCCATTGGCCATGAACGCGTTGTACTTCGGGGCATTCACGCGCTGCGGCTTCCAGTTCGGGTTGGTCCAGCCGTGCTCCATCACCGACCACTTCCGGCGCAGGTCGCCAAACTCATACTCCTGCAGGATAGAAACCGATGGCACATACATTTCCCAGGCATCGGCTTCGGCCGTACGCAGGTTGCCGGGACCACGATCCGGGTTTTTGATGTTACCCGTTCCCCAGGGGTCCTGCGCAAACTGGTGCTGAATCGAGAAGAGCGACTCTACATTATTGTTTAGGCTTGCCTTCGTGAACATGCCATTATAATCGCTCACCAGGCTGTATTTGCCGGACTGGATTACTTCCTGCGACTTAAGCTTGGCGTTGGCGTAATCCTTCTGGTACAAGTACAGCTTGGCCATCATCCCCTTGGCTGAGTACTTGGTCACCCGACCCGGTACGTCTGATTCCGGCAGGCCCGCTTCGGCCATTTTCAGTTCTTCCAGCGCAAACCGCAGCACGTCTTTCTGCAGGTAACGCGGAATGTTGAAGTTACCCGACAGCGCCGTCTCACCCGGATCGGTGATGATCGGAGCGGCTCCCCAGGTACGGGCGATGTAGAAATACACCGTACCCCGGATGAAGTGAGCTTCGGCAATGGCCGGGTCCAGATACGCGGCATTACCACCGGCGGCTTTTTTCTCCTCAAACGTTTTCAGCATCACGTTGGCGTAGCCGATGATCTTGTAAAACGCACCCCAGGCCGCACCAATACGATCTGAAGCGGACGATACCGTAAACCGCAGGTACTCGACATCGGTGTAGGTAAACATGTTACCACCCATTACGTCGCCGATGGCATCCTGCGCGCGGCTCTCGTAGTTCCGCCAGGGCAGACCGCTGTACAGCGTACTGGTAGCGGCCCGAACTTCTTCGGCACTGTTATAATAGTTACCCGTTGTGGTGCCCGAGAGCGACGGCCGCTCAATAAAGCTCTCTTTGCAGGAGGCCAGCATGACCGCCGAAAGAGCCAGGGCATATATGGTTGTTTTTTTCATGTTACATTAAGTTTGAATGATGAAATGATAGAATGATTGAATATGTGAAGCATAGTCCTTGGTCGTATACTCACTATAGTTTATTCAATCACTCAATCATTCATTAATTCAATCATTAAATTTTAAAACTGCAGATTCGCCCCTACGGTAAACGTACGCGGGTTCGGGTAGTGGCCCATGTCCACGTTCATCAGCTTGATGCTGTTGTTGAACGCACCAATTTCCGGATCGTAGCCTGAGTACTTCGTGAACGTCTTCAGGTTCTGAATGGAACCGTACACGCGCAGGCTGCCGATACGGGCTTTGCTCAGGATCGCGGCCGGCACTCGGTAGCCCAGGGTGATGTTCTGAATCCGGGCGTAGGAAGCATCCTCTACGTAGCGGTCTGACATGGCCGTGTTGTTCCGGTTGGTGGCCGTAAAGCGTGGCAGACTACCGTCGACATTGTTCTCCGTATAGCGGTCCGTTACGGTGCGCAGCTGATTCGACCAGCCGTTGCTCAGACCCTCCAACTGCCAGCGCAGGAAGTTGAAGGCCTTGGCACCCTGGCTACCCTGGAAGAACAGGCTGAAATCGAAGTCGTGGTAGTTGAGCGTATTGGTCAGACCCCAGGTGAACTTCGGCAGCGGGCTGCCAATGAAGGTCATATCCTGCGCGTCGATCTTACCGTCGCCGTTGATGTCCTTGAAGCGGATGTCGCCCAACCAGGTTTCGTTCTGGTTCACTTTGTAACCGAACTGCGGCAGTGCCTTCGCCAGATCCTCCTGCGTACGGTACAGACCATCCGTTACCAAGCCCCAGAAAGAGCCTACCGCGTTGCCCGGTGTGGTGTGCGTAATCAGGTAGTTGTTGTAGTACACTTTACCATCCAGAGCCGAGGCTGCACTAGCCGCCCGGTCGTAGGTGTTCTTAAAGTGCGTAAACACGGCGTTGGTCTTCCAGGTCAGATTACTGTTCTTGATGTTGGTCGTCGTCAGACCCAGGTCAAGACCAGTGTTGGTCATCTGGCCGGCGTTACCCAGCGGAGCTTTCAGGTCATCCCACTGATCCCCGACACCGATCAGGTTCGGACCCGTCAGGAAGATAATCATGTCCGACGTTACCTTCTTGTACACGTCGATGGTCGCGTCGATGCGGCCGTTCAGGAAGCCCAGGTCAACACCGGCGTTGGTTGTCTTTACCGACTCCCACTTCAGGTTCGGGTTCGGAATACCATTGATCATGTTGGATGAACCGAAACCGACCGGACCGGAGAAGAACTGTACCGCACCCACATAGGCCGGGTTTGGCGCTCCGCTCGGGAAGTTTTGGTTACCTACGGCACCATAACCGGCACGCACCTTCATGTAGCTAACCACGTTCTGGAAGGCCCCTTTCGCGAACTCTTCGTTGGTAACGGTCCAGCCGACCGATACACCCGGGAAGTACCCCCAGCGGTTGTTCGGGCCGAAGTTCGACGAACCGTCTGCCCGGTAACTGGCCGATACGGAGTAGCGGTCACCGTAGGTATAGTTAGCCCGTGCGAAGTACGATTCCATCGCCCAGTGGCCTTTACCGCCGTTCAACCCCCAGGTAGTCTGGTCGGAGCTACCCGTGTTCAGGTCAAAGATGTTGGCCTGCAGGTCTACTTTCGTACCCGAGATTGCCTGCCAGTATGAGTTCTGTGCCTGGTGGCCCAGCGTAGCCTGGAAGCTGTGCTTGTTGATATACTTGTTGTAGGTCAGGTAGTTTGTCAGTGACCAGTAGTAGCTGTCCGACCGCGAGTCGATCAGCTTGCTCCGGAAGGATGTACCACCCACGTTACCGGCTCTCTGGAAGGCCGTGTTGTTGTTCTGGCCCAGCGAGTACGACAATTCGTTGCGCAGCGTGAGGCCTTTCAGGAACTCCAGTTCCAGGTAAGCGCTACCAAATACGTTGTTGGTCGTCTTGTTGTTTCCACGGTACTGGCTGTTTCCGACCAGGTTGGAGTTGCTGTATTGCACACCACCAACGGTTTCGCCACCACCCCAGGAACCATCCAGGTTTTTCACCGGTACCAGCGGGCTGGTAACCGCACCCCACCAGATCGTACTTTCGGCGGCATCGGCCAGCGTTACGTTCTGGATGCTGCGCGATACGTTGGCGCTCAGACCCACTTTGGCCCAGGTCTTCAACTGGTTGTCGAGGCTGAAGCGGGTTGAATACCGTTTGAAGTCGGAGCCCAGCAGGATACCCTTGTTGTCGAAGTAGTTCAGCGACAGGTAGTACGTCGTTTTGTCTCTACCGCCCTGGAAGCTCAGTTGATGATTCTGGATGCGGCCGCGCTGGAACATAGCGTCCTGCCAGTCGGTACCCCGACCCAGGATAGACGGGTCTTTGAATTCAGCCGCCGGCGGGTTGCCGATCAGCGGCAGGACTTCATTCTGGTATTGGGCAAATTCCCGCAGGTCCATCAGGTCTAGCTTCTTGGCTACCTCCGACACCCCGTAATAGGTCTCGTAATTGATCTTACCTTCGCCGGCCTTACCTTTTTTGGTAGTAATTAGAATTACCCCGTTGGCCGCCTGCGAACCGTAGATCGCCTGGGCGGACGCATCTTTCAGGACGTCAATCGACTCGATGTCGTTGGGGTTCAGCATCGCCATTACACTGTTTCCAGTCTGGCCATCGCTACCACCCAAGCCAGCAAAACCGGTGTTAGCAGAGGTGTTACCACCTACGAACGGAACACCGTCGATCACGAACAGCGGGTCGTTGCTGTTGATGGATGTAACACCGCGAACTTTCACGGATACCCCACCACCCGGCTGACCGCCGTTGCTGGTTACCGTTACCCCGGCCGCTTTCCCTTGCAGCATCTGGTCGACACCGGCTACGGGCAGGTCTTTCAGTTCGGTCCCTTTCAGGGTCGTAATGGACGATGTTACGTCGGAACGCTTGGCGGTACCGTAACCGATTACGACTACCTCGTCCAGCGACTGATCGCCGGTCTGGAGCGTAATCACAAATTCCGTGCGGGAGCCGATTTCGACTTCCTGCGTTTTCATTCCGATAAAGGAAACAACCAGCGTTTTGGCACCGGCAGGTACGTTCAGCGAAAAGCGGCCTTCAACGTCGGTAGTGGCGCCGATCTGCGTGCCTTTCACGGCAACAGCGGCACCTGGTAGTCCTTCACCTTTTTCGTCGCGAACAACCCCTTTGATTACCTGCTTTACGTCGGCGGGCCGGTGGGTACTGATCCTGACCTCGGGTCGGTCCTTGGCCGAGACGCTAATCCAGCAGCTCATGATCAGGAACCCCGTAATCACATGTTTTATCATTGGTTAGAAAAGTAAAAAGTTAGATTTTGATTGGGTATATTGATTGTTTTGACTAGTGATTCTCAGCAAGAACGCTCTCTCAGGACGCAAACCGATAGCCACTCGCCGGGACGCTAAATCCGGGAGCAAACAGCTGAAGACAGGCCAGAAGGAAAAAGAGAGTTCTGTTGGAGAACGCGTACTCCGGCAATAAATTAGATTAGTTCAGGATGACAAAAAGCACATATGTTCTAAAAAAGCCTGGTTAAATGGTTCATAAAAGCCTTCACACTAAGAAGGGTTGAGGGTTCAGGACTAGTTTTTTCATAGGCAGCGAGATCATCACCGACGTTCCCTTGCCGGGTTCGCTATGCCACTCCACGTGTCCACCGAGGTAGTCTATACGTGAGTGAATATTGGCAATACCATTGCCCTTCGACGGTAGCGTATCAAAATCTCCGCCCCGGCCATCATCATCCACGCTGATAAGTACTGCTTCGTCGTTGGTCATGATCTGTACCGTAATAGTGTCTGCCTGAGCGTGCTTGAGGGCATTGTTCAGCAATTCCTGCACCACCCGGTAGATCATTACCGAGGCTTCGTCGCTTAAGTCAGGCACTTCGCCGTAATGCTCAATGGTCAGTCGGGTCTGGTTCACCAAGTTCAGTTTCTGCACCAGGTCCTCCAACGCCGGAAGTAGTCCGAACATTGAAAGCGCGTACGGCCGCAGGTCGTTAGAGATTAGCCGCGTTTCTTTGCAGGCCTCATCCAGAAACTGGTTCAGCGGCTCTTTCACCGAGAGGGGTAAGAGCTCCTGATGGGCTTCCACAAAGAGTTTGATGCGGGATAGCTGAATACCCAGACCATCGTGCAGGTCGCGGGCTATGCGGCTGCGCTCACTTTCCTGCCCCTCGATCATGGCTTGTAGCGACTTGGTCTCTAACTGCCGGATCTGCTGCTGGGCAATTACCGCCTGCTGGTGCGTAATGAGCTTCTGCTGCCGCCTGAGATAGAACAGCGCAATAACACCCAGGATGCTGATGATGAGACCCGCTACCAGCATGGAGTTGAGTACGTGCTGGTGCTGGCTTTGCTCCTCGGCCAGTTGCTTTTCCACCGCCAGGGTCTTAATCTGGGCGTCCAGTTCTTTAAGACGAATACTCTTGGTCTGCTCCCACGAGTTCAGTTCGTTGGTAAAATCCAGCGTCTTCAGCGAAGAAGCGTAGGCATTTTTATAATCGCCCATGCGGGAGTAACTATCAGCCGTGTGCCGCGACAGTTCCCGCAGCAAACCGATGTTGCCTTCGGCTTTGGCGAGTTGGTAGCTTTGCTGGTAGTTCCTGATAGCTTCGGTCGAGCGATTCCTGAACTGCTCGACCAGACCCAGATAAAAGTAGTTGAGGGCGATTAGCCAGGAAACATTCACCAGCCGGGACAAGACCAGGCTTTTGCTGGCGAAATACTGGGCCGAATCGGGCTGTTTGTTCCGGTTATAGGTGTTGGCCAGGAGGTTCTGCGCGTAAGCCTGAAAATACGGCTGCCTGTGCCGGGCGCTTAGTTGTTCAATATCCCGCAGCTCCGTAATCAGGTTTTTGGCTATCGGTTCTTTCCGTTGTTCCAGGTTGGCGAGTCCTAAACGGCTTTCCAGAAGCTTCGGCATGTTGTTTACCCGCTTAAAGTACTGCATGGCCCGGTTCAGATACTGACGGGCATAAGGATGCATAAAAGCATCTTCCGAATAGTAATCACCGATGGTAATATGCAGGTTATAATAGCCGGATGAATCGCCAAGCTGGTGGTAGTAGTTCAGTCCGTTGGTGTACGCATCCAGCGTATGCTTGTTGTAGCCATACTGTTTCTGGTAGAGGGCTCCAAGTTGCACATAGGCTTTTGCCGCTTCGTCGTACTGCCTGTCCTGCACCAGTTGACTGATTTGCTGCTTAAGGCTGTCAATGGACGAAGAATCCGGCGCAGCCTGTACCGACCGGCCCCAGCCGCTCAGACCAAGGAGCAGCGTAGCCAGGCAAACATTCCGGTACAAAGACAGCAGGGACATAGGGGCTTGCGGTAGTACGTCTTTACGGGTTTAGTCAATACACTGCATTTGCATGGCGGTCTTGATCAGCAGCGCCGTGTTTGGAACACCAAACTTCATCAATAAACTGCTGCGGTGAAACTCGACAGCTTTGACACTGACGAATAACTGGGCGGCCATCTGCTGTGTGGTAAATCCCTGGGCGATGAGCGCCAGCACCTCCGATTCGCGGGGGGTCAGGTTGGGTTTCAGGCCAATGCCTGATGCCGGCTTCTTCAGCTTCGGCTCGTCGTTCAGCAGGATGTTGGTGATGGTTTCGTTGAAGTACTGTTTTTCCTGATACACCGCCTGAATCGCCTGCAACAGCTCCACTTTGGTCGTATTCTTCAACAGGTATCCTTTGGCACCTTTCTTCACCACGCGTTTGATCAGACTGGCGTCGTCGTGCATGGTCAGCGCAATCACCTTCGTCTGCGGATACGTGCGGGTAATGTGCTCGCAAAGCGTCAGGCCGTCTTCAATCTGGGGGAATGATATGTCCAGTAATACGACATCAATGGGCGTCTGGTCCAGTTGCTGCATAACCGACTGCGCATCGTAACAGCGCTCCGCTACTTCCACTACCGACGATCCGGAGATCAGCGACTCAATTCCTTCCACGAACACATTATGGTCGTCGGCGATCAGCACTCGTATCATGTACTCAGTTATTGTTGCAAGGGTTAGTTAGTGATGAAGAAATTGAATATTGTTTAGCAAAAATAGGACTGATGAGCCCGCTTTCGGAATAGTGAAAACCCCATCTGGTCGAAATTTAGGGTTTCCCCTAAATACCCCCGAGAAGTGGTCTTTTCCCTGTCTTTTCGCTAGTATATAAAGTTGGTATACTAAATAGCAAAATACTTCTCTACGGGATTAAGTTCCGTATAGGGCGTAAAAAATGAGTCGTGACTAACCCACCAGAAACAGGTTAATCACGACTCATTTTTTACGGGCCTCAATCCCCCGGAATGTTACTGGTCTGTATTGTTCAGGTCCCCTTTCAGGTCGTGAAGCGCCTGTTGCAGGGAGGCCAGTTGGGAAGCATGCTCGGTACGGAAGCTGCCGGCCGACAGGGAAAGCAAACCCGACTCTATCTCCTCGATCAGCCGGTGTGCCCGCGCCGAAACGGTTGGCTGGCTCCTGCTGGCTGGCGTGGCAGCCTTTAGCGCCTGATGCACCCGGTCCATGTCCAGTCGGGTTTTGCGTTGTTCAAACTGGGCCTTCACCACATTGGCGAGTGCCTTAAGCGCCCGCCGTTTGCTCTCGGGCAGTTTTCGCGGCTGGCTATCGATCACGCAAAGCGAGCCCATAGCGTGCCCACCGGCATCAACAATAGGTACACCCGCGTAAAAAACGATATGTGGATGTCCCGTCGTGAGGGGGTTATCGTAGAATCGCTCGTCATGCCGGGCGTCTTCAACCACCATCATTTCGTTGGGATCCAGAATGGCGTGGGCGCAAAACGAGTATTCCCTGGGTGTCTCCTGTACATCTAGTCCCTGTCTGGATTTGAACCATTGCCGGTTTTCGTCCACCAGACTTAGCAAGGCAATGGGTGTGCCGGTTATCTCCGATGCAATCAGCGTAATGTCATCGTAAACCTGCTCGGGCAGCGTGTCCAGAAGTTCATATTCTGCCAGCGCTTTCAGGCGGCTAATCTCATTACCGGGTAGGGGCGCAATTTTCATACATCAGTGAATCTTCAATAACCTATACCAGTGAAGCTTTTACTGCCAGGCCTGGAGTACAGTCTACACAAGACGGCAGCAAAGCAGTTGCCTGCCTGTAAAACTCCCAAAACGGCACGATGTTTTGTTCGCGATTATATCCCTGCTCGTCCGCGGTGCAATCGCCGACGAGTAAGAGACATGACTACTATCATGAATATGATTAATGATTATCAGTATGTTACACGTAGCTAACGCGCTGGTTAAACTTACTTTTGACCTATAAAACCATTTAGGTAAGCAGCCATGACACACGAGCAGACGACAGGCACAGATCAATCATTCATTCTGAACCGGTTTGGTTATTTTATCGCCATACTGACCACCGGTTTAACGGCGTTGACCTTCGGCATAGCCCTGATGACTCCGCCGTTATCCGGGCCATTTTGTACAGAAGGATGCTATGAATATCCTTACTCCGATATAGCCTCCCGGTTTCCCCGAGATTACCTGTGGATGTACCCAGCCATTCTGCTGACGTTGGTCTACCTGATATTCATGGTTTGCGTCTATAATTATGCTCCCAGAGATAGAAAGCTGTTTGGCCAGTTGGGTGTTGCCTTTTCCGGAATAGCCACCCTCACGCTGGTCGCTGACTATTTTATCCAGCTTTCTGTGATCCAGCCGAGTTTACTAAACGGTGAAACGGATGGCATTGCGCTGCTAACGCAATACAACCCCCACGGGATTTTCATCGCCCTGGAAGAACTGGGGTACCTCCTGATGAGCGTGTCGTTTCTGTTCATTGCCTTCACCTATTCCCGAAAAGACAGACTGGAACAAATCAGTCGGTGGGTGCTACTTGCCGGATTTTGGCTTACCGTTTTGTCTCTTGCTCTCATATCAGTCACGTTAGGAATCCACCGCGAATACATTTTTGAATTAGCCGTAATATCCATAGACTGGCTGGTTTTATTAACAATCGGTGTCCTGCAAAGTATACTTTTCAAAAAAGCGCTAAGGAAGCAGGCATTAACAGGTGAACGGGACTTAGCACCTGTTTAAAAGAGAACCCCCTGAAACCACCCTCAGAGGAAGCAGTGTTTTGCTCGTCCGCGATTGTATCGCAGACGAACAAGGGGGCAAGGCATTAAAAAGCGTATATTGCGCCAGTTTCAGGCTTGTGCGTTGGTCGTTTGAAGTAGCCATTGTGACAGGGAATATTGGAGAAACTAGAAGAATTAGATGATATCCGACTATATGATGAGGTAAAAGCCCGTCAGGAAGAAACTGTGCCCTTAGCTGAGTACCTGACGAAGCGGCAGCAGCGTACTAATGGCTAAGTATTAGGTCGTTTTAAAACGTACTGCCCAAAAACAGCTGGACAAGCTTCCCGACAACCTTGCATTTCCTTTATTGGAAACCATTCAGCATTTGGCTAAAAATCCCCGGCCTGCTGGTTATAAGAAGCTGAAAGGTCGTACTGCCTACCGAATCAGAAAAGGAGATTACCGGATTATCTATGATATTTACGACAAAGTGGTGGTTGTTGAGGCAATTGTCATGGGGCATCGGAGGGAAATATACGAGTAGCTAAAAAATTGATATTAGTTGCTTAAATCAATTATGAAAAAGCTGGCTATTCTCTTTTTGACAACTTGCCTTTTTGCGAATAGCTTTGGCCAACGTGTTTTACCCAATCAGAGACAAATAACCAGGTACTGTAAAAAGCTGGCTAAAAAAGAATTTATCAACCTGTGGAAAGAGGGTGAAGAAGTCTCCTGGCTTAAGGCCTATCTGGAAGCCAGTCAATTAACCTTTGTCCCACTCCCTTCCTTTTTCATTTCTAAAGAAGCTGCCGGCTACGACTCATCCCAACATATTGTCGATTACCTGGTGCCAAATGAAGAACACCCGATTGAAGCAGCCCTGTTGTTTCGGAATGGCAGATTCGATGGTACCGTCGATTGTTTTGATGCGGTGTTTCATCGAGATACTACTCCCTGCCATATTGATCCTTCCCAGGAGGACCATATAAGGTTCGCAAATTACACCCTGAAGCGGGGATACGAGTTGCTAGCGAGGAGAAGAGTTAGTTTCCTGTTTTCCGTCAGGCATATCAGGAATTGCTTTTGGTTTGTGGAGAGAAACAAGGTTTTTCTCCTGGATTTGAACGATGGAAAAGTGTATGACCCGGATGAATACATAAAGCTCAAGTGTTCCGCTGACCTAATTCGGGACATGGCGACAGGTAAACTAGGGCAAATCTGTAACTGAAGCCAAAATGCAGTTTAATCTTTAACGAGTAGACTACTTATATTGCGCCAATTTTCACCCTCCGAATGCGCAAACAAACGATTACACAAGGATTACTTTTCTTTTCTCTGCTTTCCGGTAGCTGTACGTACGGCCAAACCACTTCTCCTCCCAAATTCTGGCTGAGCGGGGGCGTGGGCAAAACCCACCTGCCCAGCGCCATGGTGGCTGCCGGTTATGAGTTTAGCCAGATACCCACGGTGCTTACCGCCCGGTATTCCGTCAGTGGTGAACTCATGCAAATGGTCGAACCGGGTATTAAGGTAAGCGAGATAGGGCTGCTGTACGGTCTGCGGATCGGTAAGTTCCGGATGTCGGCCGGTCTGAGCCGGGTTTGGGGCAACAACCGGGGTAAGTACCTGTTTTCTGATCCTGATCCGCTTATGGGCACGGGGCAGGTTTACGAGTATGTGCCGTACCAGACAATAGGCCTACCCGCCGAAGTGCGTTACATTACTTCCCTGAAACATATAGGCATCGGCGTTACCGGCTTTGGCAACCTGAATGCCAAACGTTCGTTTGCTGGTCTGAACGTGTCGCTGTATGTCGGGCGTTTGAAGTAGCGGATTTGACCATCAAGTGCTTTTCGCTTCAAAAAGCATATACCTCGTAATGGACCTGGTGAACATGCCCATTCCGCAACGAAACACTTATCAGTATATATGCTTCTATGGGTATGTTATCCAGTTCGGCCGGCTTCCAGGGAGGCATAGTGGCCATAGCATTGACAAACTGCTGATTCAGGACCTGTTCCGGTTCCGGGCGCAGGGTTACATTATACAGCGTGCCAAGCCCCGATAGGGTCCCATCCTTATGCACCGTAGCTCTCAGGGTCACAAACGCCGGGGCATCAACGAGATTAATCCGCCGGTGGTCCAGGCGGTCACGCAGAAAGGCGACAAACCCGGCCTGGCCTCCCGCAAATTCGACATTGGTCAACAGAGGCTTACATGGCTGGGCTTGGCCGTCCTGCGAAAAGCACTGACTGGTGCGTAATTTACCATTACGGTACTGTTCCCGGCGCTTCAGCGAACCATCTTCATAATATGTGGCCAAAGGGCCATTAAACTGGCTTTTCTTAAAGTCACATGCCAACTGGAGCTGTCCGGATCTATGCCAGAACCGGGTTTGTCCGTGTCTGAGTCGTAGCGGGTAGTCCTGGTAGTGTATTTCGGATAAACGCTGACCGGTTCTGTCAAAACAGCGGACGGTCGCTACTTTCCCATGCCGGTCGTGCATGGTAATCTCTTCAATATGATCGCCGAGGTCTGTTCGGTAGACGCGTTGCTTGGTACGACGCTTTGCCGGCGTATCATCAGTAGGTGCGGTGCTGTTAAGCAACAAAGCCAGAAGCAGGGTTATAAGGCTGTACATCGGAGACGTGTCTGCGTAAAGGGCAAATCAGTTTTCAAAAGATAGGTACGAACTGGTCTAAAGCTGCATGGTTGCCGGTTATTTAATTTCTGCCGGATTTGAAAATAGGAAAAAGTAGTAACGGTCGTTGGTAATTCCTTTAGCCATTTTAGGCTTTTGGGAGTTATGGTAATAAACAAATCTATCGGAATCAGGTAGATACTTAAACTGGCTGTCAGCCACTGATTCCCGAATATAACATCAACGGCTTTTATGTTAAAGTTTGAAAACCTCTCCTTAAATATTCCGGATACGACCAAGCCTCGGGTGGTCATTATCGGCGGGGGGTTTGGGGGTATTAATCTCGCCAAACACCTCAATAATAAAGATTTCCAGATCGTGATGTTCGACAAGCAGAACTACCACGGCTTCTGGCCGCTGCTTTATCAGGTAGCTACCGCCGGGCTGGAACCCGATTCTATTGCCGAGCCGCTGCGGAAACTCTTCGATGAAGATTACAAAGACTTCCATTTCCGGCTGGTCCGGGTAACCGGCGTCAATCCGCAAGCCAAAACGGTAGTGACGCTCATCGGCGAACTGAAGTACGACCACCTGATCATCGCCACCGGTACGAAAGCCAATTTCTTTGGGAACGAGCAGGTACAGAAATACTCGTTTCCGCTCAAGACGATCCCCGAAGCGCTCAACCTGCGCAGTCAGTTGCTGCAGTCGTTCGAGCAGGCCAGCATTACCAAAGACCCCGATATACGGCAGGCGCTGCTCAATTTTGTGATTGTCGGTGCTGGTCCGACGGGTGTTGAACTGGCCGGGTCGCTGGCCGAAATGCGTAAGCACGTGCTGCCGGGCGATTATCCAGGGCTGGATTTCAGCAAAATGAACATCTACCTCGTCGAAGGGCTGGACCGGGTGCTGCCGCCGATGGCGCCGGAGTCGAGCAAAAAGACCCACGAGTATCTGACCGAGATGGGGATTAATATCAAACTGAATACGCTGGTTGAAGCGTACGATGGCGAAGTGGTTACGCTCAAAGGTGGTGAGCAGATCCGGTCGCATACCGTGGTTTGGGCCGCTGGGGTAACGGGCGCTTTAATTGATGGCTTACCGAAAGAAGTGGTCGCGCGGGGCGGCCGGGTGTTGGTGAACCGCTTCAATCAGGTGGAAGGATTTCCAGACATTTACGCCATCGGCGACATAGCCATGATGAAGACCGATAAGTACCCCAACGGTCATCCGGGTGTGGCGCAACCGGCTATTCAGCAGGGCCGGCTGCTGGCCAAAAACCTGAACCGGGCTCTCCGGGGCGAAAAAATGGAGGAGTTCGAGTATTTCGATAAAGGTTCACTGGCGATCATCGGCCGCAGCCGGGCCGTAGCCGATCTGCCGGGTAACCGCCATCTGAGCGGATTCTTTGCCTGGATTATCTGGCTGGTGGTCCACATCTACTACCTCATTGGGTTCCGAAGCAAACTCATTGTACTAACCAACTGGATGTACCGGCTCTTTACTTACGAGCGAGGTACCCGGCTGATCATCCGGCCGTTTGTCAGGCCAGGCGATAAGCAGGCACAGGAGTTCATGCTGAAGAACGAAATGGGGTAAATCATTTCTTCATATGTCGGAAAGTTTTACATTTACCCTACTGGTGTAGAAACTATGTTTGCCTGATTATTCCTATATGAGTCAACGTCTGATCGCTAAAACAAGGCTGACCGGAGCCTTGTTGCTTAGCTTACTGAGCATTGCGGCCCAGAGCCAGCAGGCCACCCTGAATCCGGATACCGTCAAAGCCGGGCGCTTCGACATGGGCAAGATGTGGACCTTCGACAACCCGCCGAAGGAATATTTCCGCCAGACCTACAACTTCACTCCCGACGATAAATGGTTTGAGGAAGTGCGGCTCGCATCGCTACGCTTTGCCGATTATTGTTCGGCTTCGTTTGTGTCGCCCAACGGCCTGGTGATGACCAACCACCACTGCGCCCGCGAATCGGGCGTGGGGGTGCAGCGCAAGGGCGAAGACCTGGTCAACAAAGGGTTCTTTGCCAAAACCGGAGCGGAGGAGCGTAAGGTGCCGGGCCTGTTTGTCGATCAACTGGTGCGGATCGAGGATATTACCAGCCGGGTGCAGTCGGCTATGGGGACCAACACCGCCGAACAGGCCCAGTTGCAGGCCAGAGAGCAGGCGTTTGACGACATAAAAAAAGAATACCAGAACCGCGAAGGCTGGAAAGGGCTGGAACTGCAGACCATTACCTTTTACAATGGCGGCCGGTACTCACTGTACGGCTTTAAGCGCTATAACGATGTACGCCTGGTCTTTATGCCCGAATTGCAGCTGGGCTTTTTTGGGGGCGATCCGGACAACTTCACGTATCCGCGTTATTCGCTGGATTGTTCGTTTTTCCGGGTGTATGATAATGGCAAGCCCCTGCGGACGGCGCACTATTTCAAATTTAACCCGAATGGTATCCGCGATGGCGAGCCGGTCTTCGTCACGGGTAACCCCGGCAATACCGAGCGGCTGAAAACCGTGACGGAACTGGAATACGACCGCGACTTCCGGATGCCGTACATCCTTCAGCTGCTCCGCAACCGGTCCAGCGCCTTGCAGGCGTATAATGCCACGGCAAAAAACGACAGCATTCAAAACGAAATATTCAGCTTTGAGAATAGCTACAAAGCCTACAGCGGGCAACTGGCCGGACTGCGTGATCCGTACCTGCTGTCCCGGAAGGCAGCCTTTGAACGGCAGTTCCAGGCCGACGCCCGCACCAAAAACATAGCCACTGACCGCATGGCTGTCTGGCAGGATCTGTCGGCCAATACGGGGCAACTCCGGAAAGTATTTAACGACAATACCTACCTGGCACCCAACCCGCTGGCACAAGGGGAGGTTCTCGCGTTTGCCTACCTGCTGGCCATGTACGGGGATGCTATCAACGGTCAGCCGCAGATGGCTGATCGTATCCGTACCATGCTGGAGCCGCCCGTGGTGAAGTCAAGATCGCTGGAAGAAGCGTACCTGGCTGCTCACCTGAGTGAGGTGCAGACGGCACTGGGCATCAATGACCCATACGTCAAAGCCGCCCTGGGAGGCCGGTCACCCAAAGAAGCGGCTGCGTACCTGCTGTCGCAAACCAAACTGACCAATCCGGCCTTTGTTGAGGAGCTGATCACCAAGGGCGCTATGACGATTACGACGTCTAACGATCCGCTGCTGGAGGTAGCCCGGCAGGCTGTAAAACGGTACCAGACCGCCAGCGGCACCGCCCGGCAGGTCAGCACCCGGCAGGAAGTACTGCGCCAGCAACTCGGCCGGCTGCTGTACGATGTATACGGCACCGGGTTCCCGCCCGATGCAACCTTCTCGCTACGCATTAACGATGGCGTTGTAAAAGGCTATCCCTACAACGGCACTCAGGCCCCAATCATGACTACGTATGCCGGATTATACGACCGGTACTACTCCTTCAACGGGAAAGCCCCCTGGGCGCTACCCGACCGCTGGAAAAACCCGCCAATGGCCCTGCTCCGTGAGCCGATGTGTTTTATCTCCACCAATGACATCATTGGTGGTAACTCCGGCAGCCCGATCATCAACAAAAACCGGGAAGCGGTTGGCCTGGCCTTCGATGGAAATATGGAGAGTCTGCCCGGTTCATTCATCTTTGTGCCAGAGGTAAACCGCTGTATTTCGGTGCATACCGGCGGCATTATTGCGGCCATGCGGCACATCTACAAGGCAGATCGGTTAATCACGGAACTGGTGGGAACGACAAAGTAGTAGCCCATCTCCCGGCGCAAAGCCGGTCGGGTAATCTTCGGCCCGGCTGACGGAAAAGTAAAACCGCGAAGCTAGATCCAGCGTTTAACGGCTTGTTGGCAGGTGCTAAACGACCTTTGCCAGCAAGCCGTTTCCATTAGCTATAACCACTTCAGACAGTAACGCAGTTATGACCAAAAAACAGGAAGCCCTTACCGATGCCCATAAATTCAGATTCTGGCGGCAACAGCTGGAGATAAACGGGATAAAGCTCAATGACGTACAGGAACAATACGTCCGTCGGCGGCACAATGGCGAAGTGCTCTTTGCGCTGCTAACCATTGATGCCGATACGCCGGAAGGTGACAAAATACCACCGGTTGTTTTCCTGAAAGGCCATGCCGTATCGGTGCTGGTGGTGCTGGTCGATAAAGATACACGGGAGAAATTTGTGGTACTGGTGCGGCAGCGACGCGTCTGCGATGGTTCTCAGACCTATGAGCACCCGGCCGGTATGGTCGATGTAGACGATGAACCAGCCGAGGTAGGTGCCCGCGAAGTAGGGGAGGAGATTGGGCTAGAGGTAACCCCGGAGGAGCTGACCAAACTGAACAACAGGCTGTGGTTTCCCAGTACTGGCTCGAGCGACGAGGCCATGCATTACTTCTTTGTTGAAAAAGAAATGGTCCGCGCTGAGATCATGAGTTTTCACCACAAGAACATGGGCGTTGCCTCCGAGTTTGAGCGCATTACAACCGTAGTGGCTACACTGCCCGAAGCCCACAAACTGGTCAATAACATAAACGGGTTGCTCATTCATTTCCTGTACCTGAAAACGGTGGGGGATTTTGAGACAATGCGGCTGCTGTAGGCATGGTGGATTGAAAATCAGACTGGTAAACAGGCGAAGTATGGCACAGAAGCAAGCGTTAGAGGAAGCAGAGAAATATAAGAACTGGCGGCAGAAGCTGGAGACCAACCAGGTTAAAATCCGCTCGGTTGATGAGAAGTATACCAAACGCACCCAGGACGGTAAGGTACTCTACGCCCTGGTTGAAGTGGAGGCTGAAACACCCGAAGGTACTAAATTACCGCCCGTCTGTATGCTGAAAGGCCATGCCGTATCCATGCTGGTGGTGCTGATTGATGAAGAAACCGAGGAAAAGTCAGTGCTACTGGTGCGGCAGCGACGCATCTGCGACGGCTCGGAAACCTACGAACACCCGGCCGGTATGATTGACGAAGGCGAAGAACCCATTGAAGTCGCTGCCCGTGAACTGAAGGAAGAAACCGGTCTGGTAGTTACCACCGGCGAATTGCGGGAATTATTTCCGAAAGGCCTGTACTCGGCGACCTCGACCAGTGACGAAGCGCTTTTTTTCTTTTATACCGAACGCCGGATGTCCGCCCGCGAGATACAGGCTCTGCACAACCGCCCGACCGGTGAGGAGTCGGAGAACGAGCATACGCACCTGTATGTCACCAGCTTTCCGGAAGCGCAGCGGCTGGTCAGTAACCTTCATGGGGTGCTTGGTCACTTGCTCTATCTGAAAATCGTGCAGGACTACAAGACGCTGGAACAGGTATAAAGGCACTTTTTTCGGGAAAGTAGCTTGCGAATTGTTGAAAGGGGGATTATATTTGCATCCCAATTCAGCCGCAAGGTTGTCCGGAATGCGCTCGTAGTTCAATGGATAGAATTTCAGATTCCGGTTCTGAAGATAGGGGTTCGACTCCCTTCGAGCGCACACAGAATCATGTATAACCCGCTAGTTTTTTACTAATTAGCGGGTTTCTTTTTAGTCAGAAAAGGGTTTAGGGGGCCGGTTTTGACCGGAAACCGCGATTGCAGGAAACACTTCTAACCAGCTATATCAGTGAAAAGAGAATCTGAGGTTTTCATTGTTGATGATGATGAGGATGATCGTTTATTCATTGAGGAAACGATCGTCCGTAACTGTACGAACTGCAAACTCCAGTCTTTTGAGGATGGAGGTACGTTCCTTAGCCAGATCGGACAGGCCCGCACGAATCCTACCCTGATCGTTCTTGATCTGAATATGCCGGGTATTGACGGGTTTGAAGTGCTGACCAACCTGAAAGCCAATCAGGCTATGAAAGATGTGCCCGTCATCATCTTCACTACCTCCTCAAACGAGGTAGATAAAGACCGGGCCAATACCCTGGGGGCAGCTCTGTTTATCACCAAACCCCAGCGGTTCTCCGAATACAATAACATCTTCCAGAAATACGCCGGGCGGTTTAACTGATCCTTACTCGTTCACTTGCAATTGCGACTCGGGTAAAGAGGCTATTGAGTAGCCGGCTTCGACCAGCACCAGCGCATTGGCGAAGGAAACTACCCAGTAGTTGCCGCTGTTGCTGTGAACAACCACCTTACCCGATTTGTGGGCGCAGACAACGGCGTCGACCAGGCTGGTAAAGTTATTCTGTATGCCTTCGTTGATGGCTCGTACCAGAAAGAGATCATTCATGTTGCCGGATGGTAGGGGTATTTTCCAAAAATACTCACTCTGCCTTTACAGCACCAGATTACCTTATGCAATGGCCCTTATTGGCTGATGGGCCGGTCAGGGTTTAAGTCCCCGCCGGTAGGTGTCAATGGCTCGCTGGCGGGCAAAGGCATGGTCTACCATCGGAGCGGGGTAGCTGAGGCTGTTGAACTCGGGTATCCATTTTCGGATATATTCACCTTTGGGATCGAACTTTTGCGCTTGCAGGGTTGGGTTAAACACCCGGAAATAGGGAGCGGCATCGGTGCCTGAGCCGGCCGCCCATTGCCAGCCGCCGTTATTGGCGGAGAGGTCGTAGTCACGGAGTTTTCTGGCAAAGTAGGCTTCGCCCCAGCGCCAGTCGATGAGCAGGTGCTTGCAGAGAAAACTGGCCGTAATCATCCGCACCCGGTTATGCATCCAGCCCGTGGCGTTCAGCTGGCGCATGCCTGCATCCACAAGGGGGTAGCCAGTCTGGCCGGTACACCAGCGCTCAAACTCTTCTTCGTTGTTCCGCCAGGGAATGTTGTCGTACTCGCGCCGGAACGAGTGCCGCTCTACGTGCGGAAAGTGATGCAGCACCTGAAAATAAAAGTCCCGCCAGCATAGTTCGTTTAAGAACGTGTGGCTGGTCTCTCTCGCCTGTCGGGCCAGTTCCCGGATGCTGATGGTGCCGAACCGCAGGTGAATGCCCAGTTCGCTGGTGCCGGTGCGGGCCGGGTAGTCGCGCATTTTCTGATAGGCTTTCAACAGCGCTTCATCGACCGCTGGCCTGGGGAACGACTCGTTGACGGGCTCAAACCCCATCTCCTGTAGCGTTGGGAGTGGTAAGGGCGCAGCTTTGCAGAAATTGGCAACGTATTTCCCGGTGGGGTAGGACTTCAGGGAGAAGTCGTTCAGCTGTTGGTGCCAGCGCCGGCTATAGGGGGTGAAAACAGTGTAGGGCGTTTTATTACCGGTCAGAACCTCCTCGCGGTCAAAGATCGCCTGGTCTTTTGAGGTATGGAAGCCGATACCCCGGTCGTGCAGCAGGTTGCGGATAATGATATCGCGCTCTTTGGCGTAGATCTCATAGTCGTGGTTGGTAAATACCTGCGCTACTGGATACTCCTCCAGGAGTTGTTTCCAGACATCGACCGGCCGACCGTAGCGCACCAGCATGGGTACCCCCATCTGCGCCAACTGCTCCCGCAAATAAACGATTTGCTTATAAATAAACGCTACCCGGCGGTCACTCCGGTCTTCCAGCGGGTCCAGAATCAGCCGGTCAAAGATAAACAGGGGAATAACCGGATGGCCGCTTTTGAGCCCATGATACAAAGCGGCCTGATCGTGCAGGCGCAGATCCCGGCGCAGCCAGACAATGGATACTGGTGATGACATACGGTGGTTTTTTCGCGAAACTGCCCGTTTAGAGCTAATGTTTCAGGTTTCAGGTTCCATGTTTCAAGTTGTTTCATCTAAATGCCAAACCTGGAACCTGAAACTTCAAACAGTAAACATTCCTATCTTGCACCTACAAAATCGCAACAGCACTATGTCTGCCCTAAACAACCCCATTTGGGTGATGAGCTCTGCTTTTCCCCAACTAAGCCTGAATGAAGTAATTGATAAAACCGTTGCCATTGGTGCGCAGGGCATTGACCTGTGCGTATTCCGGCGCGACGGTACCCGTAGCGACCATATTGCTACACACCTGAACTACGAATCGTTTTCGCTGGACGACGCCAAACGCCTGCTGGAGACCTTTAACGAGAATGGACTGCGGCTGTCGATCGGCGCGTTTGAGAACCTGATTGGGGGTGATCCGGGACAGCGCCGGAAAAATCAGGACCACCTGCTCCGCCTGATCCGGATGGCGCACCTGCTGGGGGGCGACCAGAACGATGTTAAAGTAGGTACGTTTGTCGGCTACAACCACGAACTGGGTAGCCAGGATGGTGGGTTTCAAAAAAATCTGGAGGAATATGCCCGCGTGTTTGCCCCGATCATCAAATACGCCGAAGACCTGGGCGTAACTATCCTGTATGAAAACTGTCCCATGGAAGGCTGGCAACCGGCGACCTACACCAGTACGTTCAATAACCTGACCGGCGTGCTGGCCGCCCGGAAGCTGATGTACCAGCTCATTCCCAGTCCGAACCACGGCGAAATTTACGATCCCTCGCACGATGTCTGGCAGCATACCAATCCCGTGGACGTGATCCGGGAAACAGACATGAACCGGCTGAAGCGCATTCACGTAAAAGCCACCCGCAACCTGCAGAACAGAGCCCGAACGTACTGGGGGGGTATGTACTCCATGCAGACCGTGGAGGAGGAGCTGGCCAAACGGGCCGGTGTACCCCTGCCGGCGCACGAATGGGCCCGTCTGAACTATGAGTGCCTGATGCCCGGCTTTGGCGGTTCCGACGATCACGACTGGCGGGCGTTCTGTGATGTGCTGCGGGAGCGGGGCTTTGCGGGACCGTATGAGATGGAGAATGAAGCCGACCTCTCCAAAGGGACCGGCAATATGGCGGCTGTTGTGCAGGGCTTTAAAGCGACCACGATGTTTCTTGCCCCGATGCTCTGGCCACTCTGCGAAGACGGCTACCAGTATGATCGTAAGGCGTACATCCCACTGAAAGAAACGGCAACACAGGACATACCCCTGGTAACAATGAGTGAACTATAAAAAAAGCCGGCACTCTGCCGGCTTTTCTGCTTAAGACAGGTTTTGTCTGTCTAGAAAAACAGGAAACTATCCCGAACCGTAAAGCCGGTTGTTCCCAGATAGGCATTGTCGGCGTAGACAGCTGCCTTATACGTACCCGGTTTGAGACCCTCCGGCAGGGTGAATGAAAACTTAATCGGCTGCCCCGATGAACCAAAGTCAACCGCCTGGGTGGCATGTACCCGAACGGGCGTATCGGCGCCTGCCTGCTTTACCGTAACCATACCTTCCTGAGCGCCCGGTAAGGCGTTGTTCTGCTCGTCAGTGAGGCTCAGGTATACGGTTTTGCGACCGGTCATAAACTCACCAAAGGCATTCGGAACCCGCATCGATACATCTACCTGGTGTACTTTTTTGGCTTTCGCCGTTACTTTGTTGTTCGGTTTGCGCAGTTCTACCGTAAAGTAGTCGGCGGTGAGGGCATTTCGCAGCACGGAGTTCTGCGTTTCCGACGCTTCCAGCTTAGTGCGAAACTGCTGGTTTTCTGTCCGCATTCCCTCCGCTTCCGTCATCAACCTTTGGTTGGTGTTGGTTTGCGCCAAAAGTTCGGTCTGCATGGAGTCGCGCTGGCTGTTGAGCCCCGCGATCTGCGTATTCAGTTCCGTAACCTGGCTGGCGTATTGCCGCTGGTTCTGCTGACTGGCTGAGTTCTGCCGCTGTAGCCTACGCAGCTCGGCTTCCCGACGGGCAAGCTGGCTGTTCGTTTCCTCCAGGTTAGAAGACAATTCTTCGGCTTGCTTATGCTCGGCTTCGTAGCGGGTCGTATATTGATTCAGTTCCTGCTGAATCTGCTGTTTCACCGTAGCCAGCGAGTCAACGCGGCTGCTAAGCTGGCCTTTCTCCCGCTGGAGATCGTTCTTCTTGACGCCAAAATAAATGGCAGTTATGATCCCAATGGCAGCAATTCCTCCCAATATCCAGGTAAGGACATTGCTTCGTCCGTTCTCTTCCTCCATATGGTCTGCTGTTTACGTGTTTATAAGTTAACAAGAAAAATAAGAAAAGTTCTAATTTTTCTGTCCGGCTGGCATTTACACCGTGCTGCAAACAAAAGATTCATGGGTAAAAGAACAAGGCTCCCTGGGGGAGCCTGTTGCCTGAATTACGCATTCTCATACTACTGATGTCCAATCACTCACTACTTGCTGGAAGCTGTCTTTTCGTCCGATGCTTTTCGGTCGGTGTTTGCCAGCTTGTTTTTGTCAATAAATTCCATGAGCTGCTTAGCCGTTTTATGCTCCGGGTCCAGCGCCAGGGTTTTATTAAAATACGCTACGGCTTTATCATAGTCTTTTTCCTGGTAGGCCTGATAGCCCAGGAAGCCATAAGCCTCGGTCAGGTCTTTTTCCAGCGTCTTATCGGCCGTCCGTAGCGAGTCTGTATCGGAGACTTCCGCGAAGGTCTGGTAGAACTCCGTCGCCCGCTGGTTAGCGCTATCATCCGGCATGTAACGATTGATGCGTGCCCGCCAGAGCAAGCCACGGGTATAGGTTGGGTTTACCTCATACAGTTTGGCAAACGAAGAGTCGGCCAGGCCGGTCAGGGTACTGTCTTTGTTGATGGTAAAGCCGAAGTAGGCACTCCGCCCGACATTGTAGTAGTCCTGGCTAACGGGTTTCTTATTATTGGCCTCTTTCCACTCAATGGCTTTCTGGTACGCCCGGGCTGCCTCGTTGTACTTCTTCATCTTACCGTAATAGATGCTGGCAATATCGTCGTAAAGGTTCTCGGTCGTATCGGCCGTTGCTTTGGTCAGGTACACGATGGCCAGCGAATCGTTGCCCTCGCCTTCCAGATTTGCGTAGGAGCGGCCGATGGCGGCATAGTCCATCGTGAACTGTTCGTCCTCCTTGGTGCTGTTGATGAGTTCCTGCATCAGTTTCAGCGCTTCGTCATACTTCTTGTAATCCTCCGTTACGTAAGCGTAGGCATACATACGGCGGACCGGGTTGCTGTCTTTCAACTGCGGATCATCTTTAATCCGGTCGAGGTAGGCCATCATGTTGGGGTAATCTTTGGCCAGAAATGCCATTTTGGCGTACTGGAAGGTATCGTCAAAGTTAGCCTCTGAATTGTCGACCACTTTCTTGTAGTTATGAGCGGCCGACCGGTAGTTACGACCCAGGAAATACAGATCGCCCAGTTGGTCGTAAGCCGGGGTATACGTCGAGTCGATAGACAGGGCCTTCAGGAAGTTGTCCCGCGCTACGGTATAATTTTTCCCATTCTTGAAAATACGGCCGATTTGGGTCAGGGCATAGGCATTCTGCGCGTCCAGCTGCAAAGCTGATTCGTAGGCGGAAACCGCTTCTCCCCCTTTGTTGAGTTGCTGCAGGGCATCTCCTTTGACAATATAATACCCTGCTTTCTTTTCAACTTTACTATCATCCAGTACTTTGTTTATCAGGCGCAATGCTTCCTGGGGATTGCGCTTGCTGGAGTCGGTAAGCATGACGTGCATCTGCGCCATGCGGTACAGCCAGTCGGGGTTTTTACGCTTTGCTTTCTTTTCGGCCTCCGCAAAAATTTCGCCGGCCTGGCTGGTTTCTCCGCGCAGCAGGGCTACACCACCCAGCCCGATCCGGTTCAGGTAGCCTTTACCATCCAGCTCGGCTCCTTTGCTAAAAGCCGCCTGAGCTTTGTCGGGCTGGTTATTCTTTAGATAATACTGTCCAAGAAAAAAATACGATTCGGGCGAAGGTTGTTGCTGGGCGGCCTGTTGCAGGGCCTGTTCTGCCTTTTTGGGGCGTTTGGCTTCGAGATCGGTCATCGCCTGACGCGTTGCCTGGTTTACCGTCTGGGCGCTGGCTGATGGCAGACTCAGCCCGGTAAGGCTGGCCAGCATCAACGTTTTCAGGAGCATTTTCATAAAGTTGCAGGTTGTTTGTTAATCGCTAACTATCACTTTGTTTAGGTCTGTGCAAATACGCCTTCACTTCTGAGAGCCAACTTAACAACTGATTAGAATTTAATAAGAAATGCCTTGATCGTACGTTACATAGCCAATCGCTATCATATTATAACCCCATCCCGCCATTATGCGTCTTATCGCCCTACTGATTAGCCTGCTGGTTATGCAGCAGGTCTACGCCCAACCCGGTGCTGTCACCGCCGATCTGCCCGTCAACCGGATTGTTGTACTGGGTGATGCAAAACTTGAGTTGCCGGCCGATCAGGTGCAGGTCTCTGTTACCCTGCGTTATACCGATCCTGTTGATGCCCGCAAAGCCTATAATGCGCATAAAGCAGCTGAGCAGAAACTGGTGCAGGTATTGCGGGAATTTCGCATTGAGGAGAAAGACATTACCTACACCCTGCTGAATGTGCATAAAAATGTGAACTATTACCCGCAGCCGGGTCAGCGCCAGGAGGAGGTTATCACCGAGCAGCAGATAATCTTCAAGCTCAAAGACCTGAAGCGGTATCCTGATTTACAGTTGACGCTGATTGGTGCCGGATTTAACCAGTTTAGCGCGGCTTTTGGATCTTCCAAAGCGGATGAGAGTAAGGTACTGGCACTTGAAAAGGCCATTGAGGTAGCTCGTGAAAAAGCGGCTGTTATGGCGAAGGCATCCGGCCGTACGCTGGGTGGGGTGCTGAGCGTACGCGATACCGAAGAGACCGACCCGGTGCTGCAGCGTCAGTACAATGTTACTTTTGACAGGGTTGGGTATGGTACGGCAAAAGCTAGTGCCGAGGCCGGGTTGCTGGACATTCCTCAAAAAATTATCATTCCGGCGCAGGTTAAGGTTACGTTTGAGCTCCGGTAATCTGTAGCCGGTTGCCCTGGGCGTGAAGTTTTTTGGCTGGCATCGCTGAGAATGAATAGGTTACAGCGCTCATACCTGAAAATAGGCTAAGGGGTCATCCATTATAATTCTAATGAATTTCTAATAGACCCTAACTTTTTGTTAGTCAATCAGTTATTAGGTAAGGGGCTGTGTTTTTTCCAAATAATAATTGGTTCACTTAGCAATGTGTCGTAATTTTGAGGCCGGAAAATAAAATTCGACATCTAACATAATTTTTAACCTTAGCCCACTCCAAACGAATGAGACAATTCATGTTTGCGTTAGTTGCCGTCACGATTCTTTCGTCGTGCGCGAGTAAAAAGAAGTTCGTTCAGCTACAGACGCAGTATGCCGAACTGCAGGCATCACGCGATAAGGCCGTTGCTGATCTGAACGATTGTGACAAACGGATTGCAACACTACAAGCGAACCTGAAGAGCAGAGAAAACGACCTTCAGGGGAGAGTGAAGCAAGTGGAAGACCTACAGGCACAGTTGGATTATTTGAAGAAAACCAACACCAACCTGCTGGACCGGATGTCTGAGCTGTCTATTATCAGCAAGACTGGTGCCGAGAGCATTCGTAAGTCCCTGGAGACGCTGAATGATCAGAGCAAATACATCAGTAACCTGAACAGTGCCGTACAGCGCAAAGACTCGCTGAACCTGGCGCTGGTTATGAACCTGAAGCGTTCGCTGAGCGATGTTAACGATGAGGATGTACAGGTTGAAGTGAAGAAGGGTGTCGTATACGTGTCGCTGTCAGACCGGATGCTGTTCCGTTCGGGCAGTTACGAAGTGCTGAACCCGGCCGAAGCTGTATTGGGTAAGATCGCCAAAGTGGTGAACGATCACAAAGAGCTGGATATCCTGGTAGAAGGTCACACGGATGTAGTGCCCATCTCTACGAACTTCCTGAAAGACAACTGGGATCTGAGCGTTATGCGGGCTACGTCGGTGGTTCGTCTGCTGCAAACCAAGTTTGGTGTTAGCCCTGATCGGATGACGGCTGGTGGTCGCTCGGAGTTTATTCCGAAGGAAACCAACGCTACCCCGGCTGGTCGCAAGATCAACCGTCGTACCGAAATTATCATCCTGCCGAAGCTGGATCAGTTCTTTAACCTGCTGGCTAAACAGGCAGGTAATTAATTCATAAGGTTTGAGGTTATCCTGGCGGTTTTAGCCAGGTCCCCTTACCCGTTACTAAATAGCGAGCCGTCTGGTATTTCCGGGCGGCTTTGCTGTTTTGTGGGGATTGGTAAAAATGAGTATGTTTAGGGGATAGTAACTTGTCTCCTGATGAACTACTTGTACCTACTTATTGGCGTGCTGAGTCTGCTCGGTAAAGCCTACGCCCAAGCGCCAACAATTGCGGTGTTTACCGCTGGCATGGCCAAACAGCCGGGCTACCTGCCTTTCTACTGGGATGCCCAAAAAGGCAAAGTCTACCTCGAAATCGATAAATTCGATACCGAACTACTCTATTACCCGTCGCTGGCCTCCGGCATTGGCTCCAATGACATTGGTCTGGATCGGGGGCGGCTGGGCACCGAACACATCATTACCTTTCAGCGGAACGGACCTAAAGTACTGATGGTCGAGCCGAATTACCAGTACCGGGCGATCAGTAACGATCCGCTCGAACGCCGGGCGGTGGCGGAGTCCTTTGCCCAGTCGGTGCATTGGGGCTTTGAGGTGACGGCCGAAGAAGGCAATCGCGTGTTGGTGGATCTGACGCCATTTCTGATGCAGGACGCCGTGGGCGCGGTGCAGGACATCAGCCAGAGCCGGCAGGGTAGTTACCGCCTGGACCCGAGCCGGTGCGCCGTCTACCTGCCCAATACCAAAAATTTTCCGCAAAATACCGAACTGGAAGTGATCATTACGCTCACCGGCGACAGCCCCGGTGGGTATCTGCGCTCGGTGGTGCCCACTGCCAACGCGGTAACCATGCGGCAGCACCACTCTTTTGTACAACTGCCGGATGCCGGTTTTAAGCCCCGTGAATTTGACCCCCGTATTGGCTACTTCGGTATCGAGTACTTCGACTATGCGACACCGGTGAGCCAGCCCATTATGAAACGATACATTGCCCGGCACCGGCTGGAAAAGAAAGACCCGTCGGCTGCGGTGAGCGAAGCTGTCAAGCCAATTGTGTACTACCTGGACCCTGGCACACCGGAGCCTATCCGCTCGGCCCTGATGGACGGTGCCTCCTGGTGGAATCAGGCGTTTGAAGCGGCCGGTTACCGGAATGCGTTTCAGGTAAAACTCCTGCCACCCGATGCTGACCCGATGGATGCCCGCTATAATGTGATTCAGTGGGTACACCGCTCCACCCGGGGCTGGTCATACGGCGCAGCCATTCTGGACCCGCGTACCGGCGAAATTATTAAAGGCAAGGTAACGCTGGGTTCGCTGCGGGTCCGGCAGGACTACCTGATTGCCCAGGGGCTGGTGGGGAATTTTGAAACCGACACCTCACACGTGGGCGAGATGATGCAGATGTCGCTCGACCGGCTGCGGCAACTGGCAGCCCACGAAGTTGGTCATACGCTGGGCCTACCGCATAATTACGTGGCCAGTACCCAGAAACAGGCGTCGGTAATGGACTACCCGCACATGGTAGCAAAGTTGAAAGGAGCCCGGATCGACCTGTCGGATGCTTATACCAAAGAAATAGGTGAATACGATAAGTGGAGCATTATCTACGGCTACAAAGAATTTCCGAAGGGAGCCGACGAGAAAAAAGAGCTGAACAGCATTGTGCAGCAGATGCACGCCAAAGGGCTGACGTTCCTGACCGATCAGGATGCCCGTCCGGAAGGGAGTGCTTCGCCTGCGACGCATTTATGGGATAATGGCGCTAATGCGGTGGATGAACTCAAGCGGGTTACCCTGGTTCGGATGAAAGCGCTGAAGAATTTTAACGAGAAGAAGATCCCGGCGGGTACGCCCATGACCACGCTGGAAGAAGTCTTTGTGCCGATGTATATGTTTCACCGGTACCAGACCGAAGCGGCCGCCAAAGTAATCGGTGGTGTTAACTACTCTTTTGCCTTGCGGGGTGATGGTCAGCCGGTGCTGTCGCCGGTTCCGGCGGCCGAGCAGGTTAAAGCCCTGGATGCGTTGCTGACGACGCTGGACCCCTCGTTTCTGACGGTGCCCGACGCGGTCCTGAAGCTGATTCCGCCCCGCGCTTACCGCTACGACCCAAACCCGCGCGAAGTGTTCAAGCGACATACCGGACTGGTGTTTGACGCGATGGCTCCCGCCGAAGCGGCTGCCGGGATGACCCTGCGGCTGCTGCTGAACCCGGAGCGTTGCGCCCGGCTGGTGCAGCAAAAACTATTCAGGAGGAACGAGCCCTCGCCCCTCAGCCTTACCTATGTTCTTGATCGATTAATCAGGCAGACCTATACACCCTGGGAACAAACGTATGAGGGGGAAATCAGCCGTATGGTTCAGCGTAAAGTACTGGAGCAACTGATCCAGCTGGCGGTGGATAAGAACGCCCATGGAGCCGTCCGGGCCGCAGCGCATGACGGCATCATGAAAATAAAGAGCCTGCCGGCCGTACCTGCCAACTCATTTACCGCCTGGCTGATCCGGCAGTACGAGCAGAACCCCGATCAGGTTCCGCTGACCTCTCCGCAGACTCCGCCCGATGGGCAGCCGATTGACCCTGGTCAGGAATGGCTGCAGCCCGATTGTGAGTGGATTCGTTGAGCGGTCGCGGTTACCGGATCAGCAGCACAGATCCCTGATGCCTGCTTATGCGTCCGTTCTCATACTCAGCTTCCAGCCTGAACGGGTAGGAGCCTGCGCCGGATTGTAACCCGAGGTAGGTCCCATTCCACCCATAGCCGGGTTCGGAGGCCGGGAAGTTCTGCCGCCGGAAAACTACCTCACCCCACCGGTCGTAGATGACAAAGTCCTTAATCTGGCGGATACATGGCGAGCCGATTATGTAGAAAACGTCATTTACCCCATCGTCGTTGGGGGAAAAGGCATTTGGGGTAAAAACCATACAAATTCCGACTTTGATCAGCACCGAGGCTGTATGCTGACAGTTCAGTTCGGTGTCGGTTGCCGTCAGGGTGTAGCGGGTGGTCTCGTCCGGTTTAGCCCAGGTAACAGGGCAGGTGGGACAGGAGAGTCCCTGCGGAGAAAGCCAGTTGTACTGGTAGGTACCCGTGGGGAGGGCCACGGCTTTGAGCTGAATGCTGTCGCCGGGCCGTACATACTGATCTTCGGTAAGGATCAGATCCACCTTACGCACCGTTAGTCGCACTGTCACGATGCTGTCGCAAAGCGGAGACGTACGGCTAAGCCGGGTATCGTAGGTGCCGGTCGCCCTGTAAACGGCCGTGCCAACGGTGTAGCTTTCGCCCTCGCAGATGGTTTTGTTGTGGGCGCTCCGGGGCAATGGCTTAACGGTGAGTGTTGTGCGCACCAGGCTGTCGCACACGCTTGGCCCTCGTTTGATGCGGCTCAGATAGGTTCCGGCTTTGCGGTAGGTCGAATCGCCGATAGTATAGCCATCCCCCTCGCAAATGGAAACCGTCTGGTGGGGCGGCTCACCGGGAACATCAAAATTGATGACATGGTCCAGTTGATATTCACAACTCTCATTCAGGCTGGAAAAAGGCTTTACCTTTACCCAGTAGCGGTCACCCTGTTTCGGTTTGATGCTGATTGTCGGCGTGGTGGCGCCGTTACTCCATACGTAGGAGGCAAAGCCTTCGGGGGCTCTTAGCCGCATGTTCTGGTCGTAGGCCGGGCAGAACAGGTCCTGCTTTATCTCCGATTTCAGGCATTGCGCGTCAAAGTAGGCGTAGCCGAAGTGGCGACGTTCCGTACAGCCGTTGGCGGTTACTTCCACGGTAACGGTCTGGCCGATGTAATTGCGGAGGTCAACGGCCCCGGTGGTCCAGTTGCGGTAACGCATATCGCCCTGCGCTTGAAACCCGGTAATGATGCCGGTCGCTTTTACTTCATAAAAGCTGCACGAGGCTATGGTTCCACTCTGGCTGCTCACCTTAATGCTAAAACCGGGCTGCTGATGGAGCTGATGATTGGGATTTTGCAGAATAACGGCAAACTGGTACTGGAACAGGGTGTTGTCGGCCGTTACCACAAAGGAGGTTTTAATCCGGTCGAAGCGGGAGCCACGGGTCACGTTACCGATGCGGATGGCGTAGTTGCTGCCGGGTGGCACCATGGGTATGGGCTCACCGGTAATTTTCGGATCGTTGCCGTCGCTGGTTTGGGTTAGCAGGTGGCCATTCTCAAAAATGCCGGTTGCTTCGCTCTGAAAGAAGGTTTGGACCCCTACGTCTGCCACCTGCCCGTTGGTCAGCACCCAGCCGCTCAGGGAGCCATTTTCAAACCCGATATTTCCGCAAGTTGCCTGACCATAGGCCAGCGTCGCGGGCAGTAACAGTAGCCAGATGAGCGTAAATAATTTTGGCATACTATCTCCTTTAAGGCCTCCACTGAATTTTACCGGGATTATATCCTGCCCTTCATTACGCGTAGTGCGTTGACACCGTTGCAGATACAGAAAGATAGCATAAAATAAAAAAGACTTCGCTTTCACCGGCGAAGTCTTTTTTATTTTTAATGGGCTTGTTCGTAGCGCGTTCAGGCGTTTTACAAGATCTGTTTATAGCGTATTAGGGGAATAAATTGTCACTGTTAAATTATTTCTGTTGCGTACGCCCTAACATCAAACCGTTTGTTAATTTAGCTTCACCGCCCCTTACTCCACAGCCAGTATGCACAAAAGACAATCTTGCCTCAAAAACGTCAGGCCGCTTGCGGCCCCAGGAATGCCTCCTGCCAGCACTACCTGAAAAGTAGCAGAACTTCTCATTTTCCACATTTTACAACTTCCAATATGAATAAGGTCTACAAGTCTCATGGTATTGCCCGCTTTTTATGGCGGATCACGTGCTTTTCTCCGGGATTGCTCGTTTGGGTGTCCGGTGTTGTGCCGGCACAAGGCCAGTCCGGCCAGGAACGACTGAATCAGCGACATAGCGAGGTGGCGTACAGCCGGATTGCTATGGCCGCTCAAAAGGACCCCGTAATGAAGCCAGTTGGCGAACCCGTTTCTGATCCCAACGCTCAGGAAAGAGTTGTGACGGGCCGGGTGACCGATGACAAGGGTGACGGAATGCCTGGCGTTAGCATTGCTTTAAAAGGATTAAACCGGGGAACGACTACCGACGCACAGGGAGATTACCGGCTCAGCGTGGTTGATGCCAACAGCATCCTGGTTTTTAGCTTTGTCGGCTACGACAGGCAGGAGATTGTCGTAGGCAATCAAAGTGCCATTAACGTTCAGTTACGACCTGGCGATCAAACGCTCAACGAGGTAGTGGTCACCGCATTAGGTATCCAGCGGGAGAAGCGGGCGTTAACGTATGCTGCCGGTGAAATTAAAGGTACCGATCTGGTCGGATCCCGCGAGGCCAATATGGCCACGGCCCTGTCGGGCAAAGTAGCCGGGGTTCAGGTTACGTCCTCGGCGGGAGGTATGTCGGGCTCCTCACGCATCATCATCCGGGGTAACTCCTCCCTCTCGGGTAACTCGCAGCCCCTGTATGTCATTGACGGAGTGCCCATCGACAACTCGAACCGGCGGGCCATCGGCTCATTCCAGTTGCAGAGTGGGCTTGACGGAGGAGATGGTATCTCAAATATTAACCCCAACGATATTGAGTCAATGACGATTCTGAAGGGCCCTAACGGTGCGGCCCTATACGGGCAGTTGGGAGCCAATGGCGTTATCATTATTACCACCAAATCCGGCCGGCGCAATCGAAAACCGTCGATCCAGTACAGCGGCAGCTACTCCGTCGGCAATGCCCTGGTAAAACCGGATTACCAGAACGAATATGGACAGGGTTATAATGGACTGTTTACCTTTTACCGGCAAGCCAATGGTCAGGTGGTTCCGTACACGCCTGCTCTGACCGGTGGTATCCCTAAGTTAAGCGCGGGCAGGAATCCAACGACCCGGGGGAGCTGGGGGCCGCGGATGGAGGGGCAGCAGGTAGAAGATATGTGGGGTGATACGGTTCGGTATTCACCCGTTGAAGACCCTTATAAAGCTTTTTTTCAACCCGAAAAACAGGCGGTCAACACCGTCAGTGTGGATGGGGGCGGAGAACGGATCAATTATTATTTCTCGTTGTCAAATCTGACCAATCAGGGCTTTGTACCTACCAACCGTCTGAACCGAAACTCGGTAACGGTAAGGCTTTCGACGGATATTGCGAAGGGGTTGAACCTGGACACTAAAGTTAATTACATCAATCAATTTGTAAATAACCGTCCCTACGTGGGTGATGACGGTATGAATCCGGTGTACCGTTTTCTGTACGTTCCCCGCAGCCTGAGCATGGATGGCCTGCGTCGGTACGAGTACAACGCCAAGGACATCAGGCTGGCGCGGGACCTGGGGGGTAATGGGTTCTTTGTCGGCGGAGAAAAGATCTTTGAAAGTAATTCGGTTACCTCCAACCCGTTCTGGACGATCAACAATACGCATAACGAAGATACCCGTGACCGCATTATCGCTTATGCCAAGCTCAATTATGAACTGACTAAAGGGATAAACGCGCAACTACGCTACGGTACTGATTTCTACTACGAACGGCAGTTTGGCTGGAAAGCAGTCGGTACCCGTACCTCCCAGACCGGTGAAGTATTCGAGAATTTTGAATACAACAAAACGGTGAACATCGATGCGCTGCTGATGATCAACCGGGAGTTTGGCGATTTTTCGCTTAACGCAAACTTCGGAGGCAACCACCTGAGTAACCGCTACCGCATCACGGGCAACTTTGGCTCTCAGCTCAGCATCCCGGGGCTTTATGCTGTGGGCCGAACGGTGCTGAATACTCCCAGGCTGGGGGTCGCCGAATCCGTCATTAACTCGCTGTACGCTCAGACGAGCCTGGGGTTCAGAAATTACCTTTTCCTCGATTTGTCGGCCCGTAATGACTGGTCCTCCACGCTTCCGATCTCCAACAGCTCGTACTTTTACCCGTCTGTGGGGGTAAGCTGGGCGGTATCAGACGCCATTAACCTGCGGGTACCGGCGCTGGATTTTTTTAAACTGCGGGCTTCCTACGCACAGGCCGGCCGCTCGGGTGATCCGTATTCAACTACCGGTTATTACAGTTTAAATTCCAATACCTTTCTGGGGCAGCCGCTGGCGGGTTATACCAACACCATTGTGGACCCCAACCTCAAGAACGAGTTGAAAACGTCTTATGAGGCCGGCGCCGAATTACGATTTTTCAAGAACCGGCTCAGTCTCGACTTTACATACTACTATTCTGTTACGAGCAACCAGATTCTGCCCATTGTTATCTCCGAATCTACCGGTTACCGCAACAAGCTGACAAATGCCGGTCGAATTGAAAATAAAGGCGTTGAATTCCTGCTTGCCGGCTCGCCGGTGAAAGTGGCGAATGGATTCGGTTGGGATGTTGCCTTTAACTTCTCGGCCAACCGCAATAAAGTGCTGGAGCTTATCGATGGGGTGAACGAAATCGTAGTCGGGTCTGACCGGAATATCCGGGTTGTGGCCGCGCCGGGAGAGCCCTATGGGCAGTTGAAAGCGGCCGATTATGCCTGGTTGAAAGACCAGAACGGAAACCGGCTGATCGACGATAAAGGCTTACCTATTGTTCAAAGCATTGGTACGCTGGCCATCGGTAATGCCGCGCCGAAATGGATCGGTGGGTTGACCAATAACTTTTCTTACAAAGGACTGTCGCTGAGTACGCTAATCGACATTCGACGCGGAGGACAGATCTTCTCGCAGGGAAGGGTTCAGGAGGCTGCCTACGGTACCTCCAAACGCACACTGGAAGGCCGGGAAGGTGGGTTGGTGGTGCCCGGCGTAAAAGCCCGGCGGGAAGGTAATCAGTGGGTCAGCACCAACGAGCCGAACAACATTCCGGTTACGGCGCAGGCCTACTGGAACCGGGTTGCTTCAGATAAGGGATTCGCGGTTGCCGAAGAGTTTCTCTACAATGCCAGCTACATTGCCATTCGGGAAGTCCGGCTGGCTTACCAGCTTCCGGGTGGCCTGCTCAAAAACAACAAAATCCTGAAAGGGGCCGTCATTTCTGTGTACGGCCGCAACTTGGGCTATCTGGAGCGGCATACCGACGGCTTTTCACCCGAAAACTCGTCAATCAATGTGAACTCGGGTACGATGGGTATGGAACAACATTCGTTACCCTTGCTGCGGACCCTTGGTGTTGACTTAAACCTCAATTTTTAACCTGACCTTCAAGCCATAACCTTATGAAACGTCTGACTATAAAACAATGGTTGCCGGTAGCCGGGCTGTTTTGGTCCATAACAGCCTGCACCAACAATTTTGAAGAGATCAATACATCGCCTACGGCTCCCCGTAATGTGCCGGCCGAATACATCCTCTCACAGTCGCAGTTGAGTGGCTTACTGGCGGAGGGGCAAAACTGGTGGCAGGTTGGGTCCTGGATGCAACACTGGGCTAGTGGCTCACTGTCGGCCCCCTCGCAGTACCTGGAAGACCGGGATCTGTATGAGACCGGTAACTGGGCCACCCATTATGAGCTTATCAAAAACCTGGCCCAGATCCGCAATCAGCTCTTGAAGGGGCAGGAGACATTACCCAACGGACGCACGAAACTGGCCATCGCCAAAATACTGGAGATCTTCTACTGGCAGCGGATGACCGACTTCTGGGGCGATATACCCTACACGCAGGCGGGTTTGCAGGACGACAACCTGGCTTTGCTACCTAAGTATGACAAGCAGGAAGATATTTATAAAGCGCTGATCGCGGACCTGGACGCTGCCATAGGTCAGTTAAATGCCAATGATGTCTCCTACGGCAATGCGGATTTCGTCTACAAAGGAGATGTGGCTAAATGGCGTAAGTTTGGCAATGCCCTTAAACTCAGGATGGGTATGCGCATCCGGTTTGCGGACCCCGCCCTGGCCCGAAAAACGGTGGAGGAGGCTCTGCGCGGACCCATCATTGAGAGCAATGCGGACAATGCCGCCATGCCCACCGTTACGCAGGATGGTAATCCGTTTGGGTATCATCCTATCATCGGAGGGTATAACAGCAGTAAGGAACTCAACCAACTCGCTAATACCTTGGTTGACGTATTACAGGACAAAAAGGACCCCCGCCTACCACGCATTGCTGAACCTACGGAAAATTCCAAAAAAGCAGGGAAGCCCATTTATCGTGGATTAGGCGTAGCATTGGGGAATAACGTCATTATTAACCGGGATGATTACTCCTATGCCAACAACACCGTTTTCAACGACCGGAAGGCCACCTTTCCCTATTACTTCCTGACTTTTTCGGATATGGCGTTTTTTAAGGCCGAAGCTGCCCTGCTGGGGTGGGGCGGCTTAACACCGGCGCAGGCCGAAGGGTTTTACCAGGCTGGTATCCGGGCTACCATGCAGCTTCAGCCTTACTCAATAGCGGAGGCCGATATTGCTGAATACATTGGCCGTGAAGGAAAACTGGCGGGCACGGAGGAGCAGCAGCTGGAGCAGATCATGACGCAGAAGTGGCTCAGCCTGTTCATGCGGCACTACGAGGCTTATGCCGAATGGCGACGAACCGGTTACCCAAAACTCAAACCCGGTCCCAATCCGGGCACAACGAATGGGCAGATCCCGCGCCGGGGCGTATACTCCAGTACCGAGCGAATTCGCAATGCTGCCAACTACCAGGAGGCCACATCCCGGTTTTCCAACGGCGATACGTACCTGAGCCGTGTCTGGTGGGATAAGCGGCAGTAAGTGTCTTAGCCCCCTGAAGAGTTGGACAAAATTGTAAAAACAATTAAGTCCTTTTAACTTCAGGAACAATGAGCAAAACTAGACGAACATTCAGCCCCGAAGACCGCTACTCTATCGTTCAGGAGTCCCTGCGCGATGGGCACTCCGAGATTTGCCGCAAGTATAATTTATCCCCTTCTCTCTTGCGAAAGTGGCGAAACCGCTATTTGAACAAGGGTAAGGAAGCGGCCGCCGCTGCGGGTTTGCGGGATTCCTATCCCCGAGTGGAGCCTCAGCTTCGAGCCCTAGAAGAGGAAAATGAACGATTAAAACGCATCATTGCCAAACAGGCTCTGGAAATAGAACCG